>NZ_CP054691.1:2498022-3122527 GCF_013348785.1 Gordonia sp. X0973 | reverse complement strand
TCTCGTCCTCGATCAGGTAGCCGTCCGGGCCCAGGGGGTCCGCGCCGCCGCCGATGTCGGCGAACTGCCAGTCGTCGGGGGCCAGCATCGCGACACCGGCTTCCAGGCGGGCCCGGTCGTCCGCGTCGGACAGGTAGGCGCCGTGCGTGCAGCACCCGTCGTCGGGGCGGCCGGCGACGATCCCGGCGCACGCGGGGGTGCCGAATACGCAGGTCCAGTGCGAACACAACCACGTCAGGTCGGCCCGGACCCAGTGCTCGGGATCGGCGGGATCGGCGAACTCATACCATTCGCGCGGGAAATCGAGGTCTGCTTCGGGCTGCACCCCACCAACTTAGTGCCGTGCGGACCGGATGATGCCGTCGGTGAGACACGCCCGGGCAAATCACGGTCGGCGCCGCCGAGCCACTACCGTGGGTAGACGTGCGACTAGGAGTTCTGGACATCGGCAGCAACACCGTCCACCTGTTGGTGGTCGATGCGCACCGCGGGGGACACCCGAATCCGATGAGTTCGACGAAATCACTGCTCCGGCTGGCCGAGCGGATCGAGCCGGACGGACGGCTCGCCGAGGAGGCCTCCGCCGATCTCATCACCGCGATCGGCGAATTCACCGGCATCGCGCGCACCTCCGGCTGCGAGCAGGTCATGGCCTTTGCGACCTCGGCGGTCCGCGACGCCACCAACAGCGACGACGTCCTGGCCGAGGTCCGCGAGAAGACCGGCGTCGAGATCAGCGTGCTGTCCGGGCGCGACGAGGCCCGGCTCACGTCGCTGGCGGTACGGCGCTGGTACGGCTGGAGTGCCGGGCGGATCCTGGCGCTCGACATCGGTGGCGGCTCGCTGGAGATGTCCAACGGGGTCGACGAGGAGCCCGACGTCGCGCTCTCGGTGCCATTGGGCGCCGGGCGCCTCACCCGGGACTGGCTACCCGGCGACCCGCCCGACCGGCGGCGCATCAACGTGTTGCGCGACTGGCTCGACGCCGAGCTGAAGCCGGTGGCCGCCGAGCTGCGCGCCCCCGGCCCGCCCGACCTGGCGGTGGGGTCGTCGAAGACCTTCCGCAGCCTGGCGCGCCTGACCGGGGCGGCACCGTCGAGTGCAGGTCTGCGGGTGCGGCGGCAACTGACCGCCAGCGGCCTGCGTCAGCTCATCGCCTTCATCTCCCGGATGACCCGTGCCGATCGGGCCGATCTCGAAGGTGTCAACGCGAGTCGGGCGGGACAGTTGGTGGCGGGCGCGCTGGTCGCCGAGGCGGCTATGCGGGCGCTCGATCTAGATACACTCGATATCTGTCCGTGGGCGCTTCGAGAAGGAGTGATTCTGCGCCGCTTGGATTCGGACGCGTTCGACGACGAACTGCCCGTGCTCGACTCGACCAGCCCGCGATGACCGACGACAAGTGAGGATGTAGGCGAATGGCCAAGGATGATCCGGAGTCCCGACCCATCCCGGTCTCGGAGTTGTTGGCACGCACCCGCGACGCGGCTGCCGCCGCTGCTGCGGACACCGGCGAGATCCCGCGCGTCGCTTTCCCCCGATCGGCCAACCCGGTGGTGCAACGCGCCGTCCGACCCCAGCCGGACCCGGGCCCGGCCGCACCGGCCGCGCGGGTGGAGCCCCGCACGGCCAGCGGGATGCCCGCCTATCGGCAACCCGCCGCCGCGGCGGGCCAGGAGGGCGAGCCCAGCGTCGAGGAGTCGAACCGGGTGACCGGCATCATCCCGGCCGTCGAGGGCGCCACGGCGCAGACGGCGGCCGTCGAGGCGTCGCAAGAACCGCAGACGGGGTCGTTCCTGCGCACCGACGAGGACGTCGACTTCGAGTCCTATCGCAACTTCGACGATGTGATCGCCACCGAGGAGTCCGCCGGCGAGCGCAAGCGGGGGCTGTTCGGCCGGCGCAAACGCGGCAAGGACGCGGGTGGCGAGCCGGAGCCGGAGTCGACCGCGCTGTTCACCGACTCGGTGATCGAGGTGACGGCCGAGACGACCAATGCCATTCCGGCGGTGCCGACCGGGGCGATCCCGTCGTCGTCCGAGGAGACCACCTCGCTCGTGCCGGTCGACGCCGAGGACCTGTACGAGGATGCGATCCCGGTGGTGGACCAACCCCTCGTCGACCCCGTCACCGGCCGGTTCGTCGCACCGAAGGCGGCCGAGCCCAGGCGGTCGCCCGAGCCCGCCGCCGATGACTCGGCCCCGGCGATCACCCCGTCGCGCACCAAGCGCACCACCGCGCCGCCCGTGTATGCGGCGGCGACGACCGACGACGAGGAGATCGTCGACGTCCAGACGGAGCAGGCTGAGCAGTCGCGGGACGCGCGGCGCTCCCGTCGGGTGCGGGCCGGACGGGCCGAAGCCGAGACGGTCGATTCCGGACGCCTCGCGCGCAAGTCGACCGCGGATGTCGTCGACGAGGCACCCCTGGCGTCGAAGCACTCGGCCAGCACGCAGTGGGTCATCGTCATCGGGCAGATGCTCGCGGGCTTGGTCCTGGGAGCGGCCGCCTTCTGGGGCTTCGTCCAGCTGTGGCGGTGGAACGTCTACTTCGCGCTGGTGCTGTCGGCGATCGTGATCGCAGGCATCGTCTCGCTGGTCCACGTCGTGCGCCGCAGGCACGACCTGTCGACCACATTGCTCGCGCTGGGCGTCGGGCTCTTCATCACCATCGGGCCGCTGATCCTGCTGGCGACCTCGTGATCCTGGAGGAAGTGCCGGTCGGGCTCTCCACCGCCTCGGTCTACCCGCAGGGCATCGAGGCGGCGTTCCGCTACGCCGCGGACCTCGGATACGACGGGGTGGAGGTCATGGTGTGGGGCGACCCCATCAGCCAGGACATCCGCCGCGTCGAGATGCTCTCGCACGACTACCAGATGCCGGTGCTCTCGATACATGCGCCGTGCCTGGTCATCTCGCAGCGGGTATGGGGGCGCGACCCGATCCGCAAGCTGGCCAGATGCGTCGAGGCCGCCGACGCCCTCGGCGCCCCGACCGTCGTCGTCCATCCGCCGTTCCGGTGGCAGCGGGCCTACGTCGCCGCGTTCTCCGACCTGGTGGGCGAATTGGAATCCGACAGCGGCATCGCCGTCGCCGTGGAGAACATGTTCCCGCTGCGGGCCGACCGGTTCTTCGGCGCGGGGGAGCGCTCGGTGCGCCGACTGCAGGCCCGCGGCGGGAGTGCCGGGCTGTCGGCGTCGGCCTTCGGCAAGTCGATCGATCCGACCGACGACGGCTACGCCAACTACACGCTGGACCTCTCGCACACGGCCACTGCCGGTATGGATGCGTTGGCATTGTTCGAGCGGATGGCCTCGGGGATGCGGCACCTGCACCTCACCGACGGGGACGGTGCCGCCCATGACGAACATCTGATCCCCGGCGACGGCGGTCAGCCGTGCGGCGAGATCTGCCGTCGGATCGCGGCCAGCGACTTCGACGGGGCGGTGGTCCTCGAGGTCACCACCAGCAGCGCGCGGTCCCGGGACGAGCGCGCCGCGATGCTGGCCCGCTCCCTGGACTTCGCGCGTACCCATCTGAAGCGGCCCGGAGTGGTTGACGGCCCCGATCTGAGCCTGCAGGAGTGGCGCCCGTGAGCCCTTTCGACGACGTGTTGGCGTTGACCGTCGCCGCGCGGGCCGACCGCGAACTCACCTATCGGGCGACGATCGACCCGGTGTTCACGATCGGCCCGAAGGTCCACGGCGGGTCGGCGCAGATGATGATCGTCAACGCGGCGCACGCGGCCTACTGCCAGTGGGCCGGTCTGGATGCCCCGCCGCTGCGGATGGCCGACGGCACGACCCCGGTGCCCGTCGCGGTCACCAGCACCTATCTCAGCGCGCCCGCCCCCGCCGACGTCGAGCTGGTCGCCCGGCTGGTGAAACAGGGGCGCACGGTCTCGGTCGTCGACGTCGACCTCGTGCAGGAGGGGGCGGCGATGATCACCTCGTCGGTGGTCTTCGGCATGCTCGACAGCGGGGAACCGCGCGATCAGGCGTCGCATCCACTACGGGAGATGCCGCCGGCGCCGCCCGCGGATGCCTTCCACCTGGAGGGCTCCCCGATGACGGCGGTCATGCACATGCACCCGGTCGTCGAGTTCGCCCTCGATCCGACGACCTTCCCCGCGGCGTCGGGCGGGAAGGGCGCACCGACCATCCGCGGATGGGTGCGGCCGAAGGATGGCGCCGCCGACCTCCCGTTCGTCACCATGATGTGCGACATCTCGCCGCCGGTGGTGATGAATCTGGGGCTGTTCGGCTGGGCGCCGACGGTGACGCTCTCGACCTATCTGCGCCGCATCCCGGCCCAACCCGACGGCGGATGGCTCCGCTTCGAGAACTCGAGCGTCGAGGTGGGTGCCGGGATGTTCGAGTCCGACCACACCGTTCTGGACGCGGCCGGCATGGTGGTGGGGCAGTCGCGACAGCTCGCGCTGATCCCGGCCAAGCCCGTCGACGGGCCGCAGACGCCGCCGTCGGACTAGGGTGTAGCGGAATCAGGCAACCGGGGAACGGAGAGTCAATGTCGGAGCGCGTCGCGATCATCGGCGGGGGCAAGATCGGCGAGGCACTGCTCGCCGGGCTGCTGGCCGCCGGGAAGCAGGCCCGCGACCTGGTCGTCGTGGAGCGGTCGGCGGCGCGGGCCGCCGAACTCGCCGACGAGTACAAGGTGTTGGTCACCGACGTCGCGGGCGCGGTGGAGAACGCGCGCGTGGTCGTGATCGCGGTGAAGCCCGAGGCGGTCGACGGGGTGCTCGCCGAGATCGGGCGGGTGGAGGACAACAACGACGCCGAGCGCGTCACGGTCACCCTGGTCGCCGGGCTGCCGACCGCCAAGTACGAGAACGCCCTGCCGGCCGGCTCCCCGGTCATCCGGGTGATGTCGAATACGCCGTTGCTGGTGAACGAGGCGATGAGCGCGATCTCGCCGGGCCGCTACGTGACCGACGAGCAGATCGAGCTGGTCAGCTCCCTCCTCTCCGCGGTGGGCAAGGTGATGGTGGTGCCCGAGCGTCTGATGGATGCGGTCACCGCCGTCTCCGGGTCGGGGCCGGCCTATGTCTTCCTGCTGGCCGAGTCGATGATCGACGCCGGCGTGGCCCTGGGGCTCTCGCGAGCCCAGGCGGCCGAGTTGGCCAAGCAGACGATCCGCGGCGCGGGTGCCATGCTCACCGAGTCGGGGATGACGTCGGTGGACCTGCGGGCCGCGGTGACCTCGCCCGGGGGTACGACGGCCGCGGCGATCATCGAGCTGGAGCGCGGCGGCCTGCGGTCGTCGATGTACTCGGCGACCGCGGCGGCGGCGGCGAAGAGCGCTCAACTCAGCCGTCGATCAGAACTTGAGGGTTCCGCAGGTAACGGCGGAGATGGGCGCGACGGCCGCACATAGCAGGGAATCGAGCAAAGTCCCAGGTGACTCGCCGAGAATGGCCACACTCCGGCAACAAATCAATACTTGTCCGCAACTCCCGTCGCTATTTTCACATCAGCCACGCTAAGCTGCCTTCAGCACGTGCGTGTCAGATGTCCGTCGGAGGGGAAGCCAACGGCCACGACTCGTGCTGTGAGAGGTATGAGTATCAATGGCACCCGCAGACTCTGGTGACCGCAACGGTGGCAACGCGGCTGGATCGCAGTTCCTCACCGTCGCCGAGGTCGCCGCGCTTATGCGCGTCTCCAAAATGACCGTCTACCGCCTGGTTCACAACGGCGAACTCCCGGCCGTGCGCGTCGGACGTTCGTTCCGCGTACACGCCAAGGCGGTCCACGACTATCTGGAGACGTCGTACTTCGACGTCGGCTAGAAGCACGCCGACACTATTTCTCCTCGACCACCCCGGCCACCGTGTTCGGCCGGGGTTCCGTCGTGTCGACATCCACCCAGGACAGCCCACGCAGGGGAAGGCGCGCCAGCCTCAGCCTCTGGGTGTGTTCTGCGTGGGCATTCAAACGTCTTAGGTCTTGACCAGTTGGGAGACGCGTCCTCGTGAGACCCCAAGGATTGCCGCGGAATCGGTGACAGAGAAGCCGGCGTCACGAAGCTGGCGCGCGACTGCGCGGGACTTCGCAGCCGCTTCGACGGTAGCCTCAGATGCGTGCACGGTTGCGGAGCGTGCGGCACGTACCGCGTCGGCGAGGTCGCCGATGGCGGGTTCGATGGTGATCTCCCAATCGCTGTGATCGGTGTCCGGGTCGACGGTGTCGAGGTAGTCGCGCACCTGCTCAACGGCGTTGTCGAGGGTGGTGACCTGGGTGGCGGCTTCGTCGTTGAGCCAGAGTTCCCATCCGTGATCCCAACGGTGTGCGGTCGCGGTGATGTTCACTTGTCCTCCTCCTCGATGGCTTTGAGTGCCTTGCGGACCAGGCCGGGTGAGACTTCGCGGGTTTGAGTCAAGACGACGGTGTGCTTCCCCTTCGACCAGACCTGGTGATCGCCCTTGCCTTGCCGTGAGGTGAACCCGGCGGCCCGCAGTTTCGCGGCGAGTTCGTTGTACTTCATCGGCTTGACCATGACTATAGTTTAGCCCCACTAAATACGCAATGTCTAGCCTACCTATATACCTATCTACCTAGGAAGGTGGAGGGCCGGGGTTCCGTCGTGTCGACATCGTGCGGCGGTTGGGCGATCAGTGTGATTAGCAGCGGGCGATTAGGGCCGGTCCCCGGCGGACCGGTAAAGTAGCGGCATTCCCGCCGCGGCCGCTCCGCGGAGAAGAATGAGCAAACGTTAGGAAGCGTTCCCATGGGTTCTGTGATCAAGAAGCGCCGCAAGCGCATGTCGAAGAAGAAGCACCGCAAGCTGCTCCGCCGCACCCGCGTTCAGCGGCGCAAACTCGGCAAGTAAGCGATCACGGCGACCGCCTGTCGGAACATCTAGTGGCGTAAGGGGCAACCCGCATGGCTGACGAAACGAAGACCGAGGCGGCCGTCCCGCGCGTCGTCCTCGTCACCGGTGCGTCGACCTTCCTCGGCGGCCACCTGGTCGCCCGGCTGGCCGCCAACCCCGAGATCGAGAAGGTTCTCGCGGTCGATTCGCGCGTTCCCAGCAAGGCGCTGCTGCGCCGGATGGGGCGCGCGGAATTCTTGCGCCTGGACATCCGGCGCCCGGTGATCGCGAAGACGATCGCCGCCCACGAGGTCGACACCGTCGTCCACGCGGCGACCTCCATCATGGATATGACCGCCCATTCGGCGGCGATCAAGGAGTTCAACGTCGTCGGCGCCATGCAGGTCTGCGCGGCCTGTCAGCGCAGCCCGTCGGTGAAGCGCCTCGTCCTGCGCTCGACCGCGATGGTCTACGGCGCGAGCAGCAAAGACCCCGTCGCCTTCAGCGAGGGGGATCGCGCGGTGCGCGAGCCGACCGCCGGATACGGCCGCGACCTCCTCGACATCGAGGGGTACGCGCGCGGACTGGCCAGGCGCCGGCCGGATATCGGCGTCACCATCGCCCGCTACCAGGCGATCCTCGGCCCGCAGATCGAGACGCGGATGGGTTCCTACCTCTCCACCCCGGTGGTGCCGACGGTGATCGGCTACCAGCCGCGCTTGCAGTTCCTCCACGAGGAGGACGCGCTCGCCGCATTCGAGCACATCACGCTCGCCGCGCCCGCGGGGACGTTCAACATCGCCGGCGACGGCGTCATCACCCTCACGCAGGCGATCCGCCGAGCCGGCCGCATCGAGTTGCCGGTTCCCACCGGCCTGGTCACCCCGATCACCGGCGTCTTCTCCGACGTCCGATCCGCGCGACTGCGCTCGTCGCAGATGGACTACCTGACCTACGGCCGCGTCGTCGACAACTCGCGGATGCGCACCACCCTGGGGTTCGAGCCCCGGTTCACGACGAATGAAACCCTCGACGACTTCATCGCACGTGGCGCCTCCGACATGGTGATCGCCCCGCAGCGTTGGCGCGACCTGGAGCATCGGCTGGTCTCCACGGCACACCAGTTGCTGTGATTCGCCAGCCGATTGCCTGAACGGGCGATGTGATCTTTCCTACGGGTCGGGTCCAACACTCCCGCTGGCGCGGGGCGGCCCGTAAGGTTGGAGGGCAATGGCGCAATCGCGTCGAATTTTCGGGTCTCGCGCATGAAACGGGGTGAATCCAGTGTCCGGTAACCGAGCCTCCGATCCGCGGACGGCGAAAGTCATCCAGTTGTACGCGACGCCGGGTTCCGCACCCGTCTCCGATGCCGCGGCGCGGCGCCAGTCGGGCAAGCGCCGCCACCCGTCGCAGGCCGGACATCCCAACACCGACGGCTTCGGCAGCGAGGCCGCCGAGGTCACGCCGATCAGCGACGATGCCCGCATCCACAACGAGTCGCTGGGGGTCGAGCACGTCGGGCCGTCGAAGCCCAGTCCGCTGCTGAGCCTGGACGGTTTGCGCACCGGCATCGCCGACACCCTCACCGGGACGGCCGGCTACCTGCGCGAGCGCCTCGCGGGCGACTACGAGGTCGACGACTTCGGCTTCGACCCGCACTTCACCGACTCGGTGTGGTTCCCGGCGATCCGCCCGGTCTACGACAAGTGGTTCCGGGTGGAGGTCTCCGGTATCGAAAACCTCCCCGACGACGGGGGAGCGCTCCTGGTCGCCAACCACGCCGGCGCGATCCCCATCGACGCGCTGATGACGTCGGTGGCGGTACACGACAACCACCCGCGGCATCGCCACCTGCGAATCCTGGCGGCCGACATGGCTTTCGACTCCCCGTTCATCGGCGAGGTCGCCCGTCGCATCGGCGCGACGCTGGCGTGTAACAACGACGCCGAGCACCTGCTGCGCGCCGGTGAACTCACCGCGGTGTGGCCGGAGGGCTACAAGGGCATCGGCAAGCCGTATCGGGACCGCTACAAGCTGCAGCGCTTCGGTCGCGGCGGCTTCGTCACCACCGCCATCCGCACCGGCGCCCCGATCATCCCGGTGTCGATCGTCGGGTCGGAGGAGATCTACCCGATGCTCGCCGACCTCAAGCCGCTCGCCAAGGTCCTGGGCCTGCCCTACTTCCCGATCACCCCGCTGTTCCCCTGGCTGGGCCCGCTCGGCGTGATCCCGCTGCCGTCGAAGTGGCATATCCACTTCGGCAAGCCGATCGCCACCGACATCTACGACGAGGCGGCAGCCGACGACCCGCTGGTGGTCTTCGACCTCACCGACCACGTGCGCGAGGAGATCCAGCAGACGCTGTTCCGCATGCTCAGCCGCCGCGGCAGCGTCTACCTGGGCTGACGTCCCGCCGCAGGCCCGGTTACCCATACAGAGGAACTCGCCGTCCCGATGAGTCATCGGGACGGCGAGTTTCTTGTCGGTGCGGACTCCGCTAGCGCACGACGCCGAGCGCGCGGCCCAGGTCGAGGGCCGACTTGTTCAGTTCGTCCATCCCGCGCTGCGGGTTGCGCTGCATGTCGGCGATGGCCCGTTGCACGCCGCGGTTCGCACTGGCCAGCCGGGCGTCGGTGACCTGCTTGGCGACCGGCTTGGGCAGCTGCAAGGTCACGGCCGGGGCACCGGGCAGCCCGACCCCGGCCTGCATGGTGGTCGCCCGGGTCGGGGCCTTCTTCTCGTGGCGCATCCGCATGTGGAGACGCTGGTGGCGGTAGTCCAGGTCGTTCTTGTACCGGCGGGCCCGGTCGACACCGTCGGCGTAGCCGCGGGCCGCGCCTCCGGCGGCACCGAACAGGGCACCGATCGGCGCGCCGATCAGGGCGCCGACGAGGAATCCGGCGGTTCCGCCGATGATGGCGCCGACGACGACGCCCGCGACACCGCCGACGACTGCGCCGCCGATGGCACCGACGACGCCGCCGATGGCACCGCCGGCCGCGATGATCGCCGGGGCGATGATCAGAGGCCCGATAATGGGGATGGCTCCGCCGATGACCGTCGCGATCGGGGTGGCGATGGCGGTGCCGACGAATGTCCCGAGCGGGAGTCCGATGGCGGTACCGAGGGCGATGCCGACCGGCAGCCCGATGACACCGCCGACGGCGGCACCCGGGAGTGCGCCGATGATGCCGCCGGTGATGGCGCCGGCGATCGCCCCGTCGACCAGGCCGCGCATCGCTCCGGCGCGCGCACCGGCCTCGGCCTGCTCCTTCTCGTTGGTCGAATAGCCGTAGGGCACCGGCGGGTTCTTGGGATCTTTGAACGAGTGGCCGGGCTGCCCGGGCTTGGTCTCCGCCACGGGGGTGGCGCCCACGGGTAGTCCGGGAAGTGAGCGGAATAGCGGTGCCGACGTCTTGTCGGCGGGGATGAACGTCCATCGCGGCGAGGGGACCGATACCGGGCCGCGATGGCCCTGTCGGTGGTTGGCCGGGCTCGCGGCTTCGGCGGCGGTCGTAACGGGTAACAGGAGGCTGGCGGCAATGCCCAGCGACATCACTCCAGTGATAATCGGCTTCACGAGCGAGACCTTAGTCCCCAATTCGGTTCCAGCGGTTGAGAATTCGGGAAGTACCTTGCGAGATCAAGGATCTGTTACTCGTGTAGGAATTTTGTGACTGGTGTAGGATTTGTTGGCCGGTGCTATCTGCCCAGTTCAGGACCTGCGACCGCGTCGCAATGCGGCGGCGGCACCGCCGCCGAGGGCCCCGAGGGCGACCGCGGTCGGCACACCGTACTTTGCGGCCTTACGGGCGGTGCGGAAGTCGTAGGCCTCCCACCCGCGCACCTTGGCGATCTCCTTCAGATCCGAATCCGGGTTGATCGCGACCGCGGTTCCCACCAGCGAGAGCATCGGCACGTCGTTGTGGGAATCGGAGTAGGCGGTGCACCGCTGCAGGTTCAACCCCTCGCGGATCGCCAGCGACCGGACGGCGTGCGCCTTGCCCAGCCCGTGCAGCACGTCGCCGACGAGGCGTCCGGTGAAGATGCCGTCCTCGGACTCGGCCACGGTCCCCAGTGCGCCGGTGAGCCCCAGGCGGTTCGCGATGGTCTGGGCCAACTCGACCGGGGTGGCGGTCACCAGCCACACCTGCTGCCCGGCGTCGAGATGCCGCTGCGCCAGTGCCCGTGTGCCCGGCCAGATCTTGTCGGCGATGTACTCGTCGTAGATCTGCTCGCCGAGTTCGACGAGTTCGGCGGTGGGCCGCCCGGCGATGAAGCTCAGCGCCTTGTCGCGACCCTGCGCCACGTCCTCGGCGTTCTCCTTGCCGGTGATGCGGAACTTGATCTGCGCCCACAGCGCGGAGGTGACGTCGCTGTAGGAGAAGTACTTGTGGGCGGCGAGGCCGCGGGCGAAATGCACGATCGACGCGCCCTGGACCAGCGTGTTGTCGACGTCGAAGAATGCCGCGGCGGTCAGATCGGCGCCGTCCGGGCGGGTCTCGGCGCGCTGTGCCAGCGATTCCAGCGCGGCCTTGGCGGCCGCCTCGCCGGCGAGGTTCTGGCGCAGTTCGGCGGCGGTTTGGCGGAACCGCCCGCCCGCCACGGACACCCATTCGCGGACGCGCCGGTCGCCCTCGGATTCCGCCTCCCGGGATTCCCCGTCGGTCGTGTCGTCGGCGTCATCGTCATCGTCGTCGTCGTCGACGACGTCGGCGGGTTCGGGTGTCTCCGGGTGCGGTTCGTCTGCTTGCGCTTCCGGTTCGAAATCCGGGTCGGCACCCGGGTCATAGGCGGCGTCGGGCTCGGGATCCAGATCACGATCCCGGATGGGGAAATCTTCCGGCGCCCCGTTGGCCTGGTCACTCACGTCGCTCACTCCGGTGGTCGCTGGAGGTCGCCATAGTCTGGCTGCCTCACCCAGATTAACCGCAATGGCAGACTGAGGGACGTGAGGAGGGCGACATGCGAATCGTGTTGCTGACCCGCGAGGGGTGCTCCGCCTGCGCGACGGCCCGGACCGAATTGGCGCGCATCTGCGGCGAACTTGGCGTCGGGTTCGACGAATTGGACGTCGACGCGCAGGCCGCGGCCGGCGACCCGGCACTGCGCGGCGAGTTCGGCGACCGGCTCCCCGTCGTCCTGTTGGACGGGGCCGAGCACAGCTACTGGACCGTCGACGAGGCGCGGCTGCGCGCCGATCTCGCGCGGTAGCCGCACACGGCGCAACGGGGGCGCCAGCGGCCCCTGAGGCGGACCCTCGACGGCGACTGGATACCCTGGACCAATGACGTCGCTGTCGCACGGCAGACCGACGGCCAAGATTCCCGGCCCGTCGGTGGCTCGTTTGGCGAACTACCTGACCGCGCTGCGCGAGCGCGCCGAGCGCGGCGTCACGGTCATTTCCAGCGCCGATCTGGCGCAGGCGGCCGGAGTCAACCCGCTCATCCTGCGCAAGGACCTCTCTTACGTCGGCGGGCACGGCGTCCGCGGAGTCGGCTACCAGGTCCACAAACTCATCGCCACCGTCGCGACCGCGCTGCACAGCGACGCCGTGCAGGTCGTGGCCCTGGCCGGGGTCGGTTCGCTCGGCCGCGCCCTGCTGGCACACACCGCCCGCGACCCGCGGTTCGCCGTCAACGCCCTCTTCGACGACGATCCGGCCCTCGTCGGCACCCGCCTGGACGTCGACGGCCCGGTGATCGCGCCGCTGTCGGAGATCGCGCGGCTCGGCGCCGACGGCGAACCCTTCGACATCGGGGTCATCGCGACCGGCGACCACGACGCCCAACCGGCGTGCGACGCCTTCGCCGCGGCGGGTGTGCAGCAGATCCTCAATGTCACGCCGGTGTCTCTGACACCCCAAGACGGCCTGTCGATCCGGCAGATTGACCTAGCCTTGGAACTACAGCTGCTGTCCTTCGCAGCGGCGGGGAACAGGTGAATCCGTTGTGAGTGTGCTGTTGTTCGGCGTTTCGCATCGCAGCGCCCCGGTCGGGGTGCTGGAGCGGTTGGCCATATCCGAGCACGATCGGCCCAAGATCGTGGACAAGCTGCTAGCCGCGCCGACGATGTCAGAGGCCATGGTCGTCTCGACCTGCAACCGCATCGAGATCTACGCCGTCGTCGACGCCTTCCACCCCGCGCTCGAAGCCGTGGGCAACGTGCTGGGCGAGCACTCGGGCCTGAGCATCAACGAGATGACCGCGCACGCCTACGTCCGCTACTCGGAGTCGGCGGCCGAACACCTCTTCACCGTCGCCGCCGGGCTCGACTCCCTCGTCGTCGGCGAACAACAGATCCTCGGCCAGATCCGCGGCGCGTATGCGAGCGCCGACGCCCACCGCACCGCCGGCCGGGTCCTGCACGAGCTGGCCCAGCAGGCGCTGCGCGTCGGCAAACGCGTCCACACCGAAACCGGTATCGACCGGGCCGGGGCCTCGGTGGTCTCGGTGGCCCTGCACCGGGCCCACGGCGTGCTCGACTCCGTCGGCGCGCACGCCCGGCGCGGAGTCGTCCTCGGCGCCGGTGCGATGGGCGGGCTCTCGGCCGCCCACCTGGCGCGCGAGGGCGTCGACCAGATCACGATCGTCAACCGCAGCGTCGAGCGGGCCCAGCGGCTCGCGGACAACATCAACGCCAACCACCCGGGCGTGACCGCCGTCGGCGTCGGACTCGACGCGCTGCCCGCGGCGATGGCGCAGGCCGACGTGATGATGACCTGCTCGGGCTCGGTGGGCTCGGTCGTCACCGTCGCCGAGGTACACCACGCGCTGGCCGCACGGACCATCACGACGCCGCTGGTGATCTGCGACCTCGGACTGCCCCGCAACGTCGATCCGGCGGCCGCGCGGCTGCCCGGCGTCGAACTCATCGACATCGAGGGGTTGCGCGGCGACTCGCAGGCACAGGCCGCCGAGGCCGACGTCGTCGGGGCGCGCGCCATCGTGGCGGCCGAGCTCGCCGACTACCTCGCCGCCCAGCGCCGCGCGGAGGTGACGCCGACGGTCACCGCGCTGCGCCAACGTGCCAGCGAGGTCGTCGACGCGGAGATCATGCGGCTGGACGCGCGGCTGCCCGGCCTGTCCGACGCCGAGCGCGACGAGGTCGCCAAGACCGTGCGCCGCGTCGTCGACAAACTCCTGCACGCGCCGACCGTGCGCGTGAAACAGCTGGCGGCCACGGCCAACGGCGATCAGTACGCCGAGGCGCTGCGCGAGTTGTTCGAGTTGCGCCCGGGTGCCGCCGAGTCGGTGGCCGCGCCGGATGTCGAGCCGGCCGCACTGGGCGAACAGGCCGACCGGGACGGTCATCGATGACGCCACCGGTGCTGCGCATCGGGACCCGCGGTTCACTGTTGGCGACCACCCAGGCGGGCCACGTCGCGCAGGCCCTAGTCGATGCCGGGCACCCCGCGGAGCTGGTCATCATCAAGACCGAGGGGGATCTCTCGGCCGCGCCGGTGGAGCAGATCGGCGTCGGTGTGTTCACGACCGCGCTGCGCATCGCCTTGCGCAACGACGAGATCGACGTCGCGGTGCATTCGTACAAGGATCTCCCGACCGCCCCCGAGGACGACCTGGTGATCGCGGCCGTCCCGACGCGTCAAGATGCCAGAGATGCCCTGGTCAGCGCCGGAAATCGGGTGTTGGGCGAGCTGCCGGTCGGGGCGACGGTCGGCACGTCGGCCCCGCGACGGATCGCGCAGCTTAGAGCATTGGGTCTCGGTTTGGAAATTCGCCCCCTAAGAGGCAACCTTGATTCTCGGTTGGGCAAAGTCGCCAACGGTGAACTCGACGCAGTCGTGGTCGCCCGGGCCGGGTTGGCTCGCATCGGCAGGACCGACGAGGTCGCCGAGGCATTCGACCCGGTGGTGCTGCTACCGGCACCGGCTCAGGGCGCCCTGGCTGTCGAATGCCGCGCAGACGATGCCCAGCTGGTGAGCACGCTCGCCACGTTGGACGATCCGTCCTCTCGTGCCGCGGTCGATGCCGAGCGCGCGTTGTTGGCGGCCCTGGAGGCCGGTTGCACCGCGCCGGTGGGGGCCTACGCCGAGGTCGTCGAGTCACTCGACGACGACGGTCGGATCTTCCTCGAGCTGTCGCTGCGCGCGGCGGTCGCCGCCGTCGACGGATCCGATGTGATCCGGAGTTCGGTGGTCGGGCCGGTCGCGCAGGCGGCCGACGTGGGGCGCGCGCTCGCAGCGGAAATGCTGGAGTCAGGAGCCGCGTCGCTTCTGGCCTAGCAGACGAACTACCACCCCGTAGGGGGTAGGAGAGTGCGACTGATGAGCCGGACGACTAAGAAGGTCACCCCGGGGCGGATCCTGTTCGTTGGCGCCGGGCCCGGTGACCCGGAATTGCTGACGGTGCGCGCGCGCAGCGCCCTGGTGAACGCCACCACCGCCTTTATCGATCCCGACGTCCCCAGCGGCGTCGTCGAGTTGATCGGCCGGACACACCTTCCCGAGGCCGCGCCCACCGCGCGCCGGTCGAAGGCGAAGGCCGACGTCGACGCGGCGGCGGAGGCGGCCAGGGCCGCGGCCGACGAGGCGCAGCCGGACGAGGCCGACGAGGCGACCGCCAGCCCGGTGCACGTCCATCCCGCGCTCGGCGAACCCGCCGAGGTCGCCAAGACGCTCGTCACCACGGCGAAGACCGGTGTCGACGTGGTCCGCGTCGTCGCCGGAGACCCCCTCACCTCGAACGCGGTTCTCGCCGAGGTCACCGCCGTCGCGCGCACCGTCGTCACCTTCGAGGTGCTGCCCGGGCTGCCCGCGGCCGCCGTCGTCCCCAGCTACGCGGGGATGCCGCTCGGCTCCGGCTACACCGTCGCCGACATGCGCGGCGACGTGGACTGGGCCGGCCTCGCCGCCGCCCCGGCGCCGCTGGTCCTGCACGGCACCGCCAGCCACCTCGCGCAGGCCGCCGCCTCGCTCGTCGAACACGGCCTGTCCGCGTCCACCCCGGTGGCCATCACCGTCAACGGCACCACCTGTGCCCAGCGCACCATCGAGGCCACGCTGGAGACGGCGGCCGAGCTGGGCGGCGAACTCGTCGGCCCGCTGCTGCTGACGATCGGCAAGGTCGTCAACCAGCGCGGCAAGCTCTCCTGGTGGGAGTCGCGGGCCCTGTACGGCTGGACCGTGCTGGTGCCGCGCACCAAGGAGCAGGCCGCCGAGATGAGCGAACGCCTCGTCGGGCACGGCGCGATCCCCAAGGAGGTGCCGACCATCGCCGTCGAGCCGCCGCGATCGCCAGCCCAGATGGAGCGCGCCGTCAAGGGCCTCGTCGACGGCCGCTACCAGTGGGTGGTGTTCACCTCCACGAACTCGGTGCGCGCCGTCTGGGAGAAGTTCGCCGAGTTCGGTCTGGACGCCCGTGCGTTCTCCGGCGTGAAGATCGCCTGCGTCGGCGAGGCCACCGCCGAGCGGGTGCGCGCCTTCGGCATCGAGCCCGAGTTGATCCCGTCCGGCGAGCAGTCGTCGCTGGGCCTGCTCGAGGACTTCCCGCCGTATGACGAGGTCTTCGACCCGGTCAACCGCGTGCTGCTGCCGCGGGCCGACATCGCGACCGAGACCCTCGCCGAGGGGCTGCGCGAACGCGGCTGGGAGATCGACGACGTCACCGCCTACCGCACCGTGCGCGCGGCACCGCCGCCCGCCGAGACGCGCGAGATGATCAAGACCGGCGGCTTCGACGCGGTCTGCTTCACCTCGAGTTCGACGGTCCGCAACCTCGTCGGGATCGCCGGCAAGCCGCACGCGCGGACCATCGTGGCCTGCATCGGACCCAAGACGGCCGAGACCGCCGTCGAGTTCGGGCTGCGCGTCGACGTGCGCCCGGAGACCGCGTCCGTGCCGGACCTGGTCGAGGCCCTCGCCGCCCACGCCGCGCGACTGCGCGCCGAGGGTGCACTGCCCCCGCCGCGGAAGAAGTCGCGCCGCTCGCGGTCCTGACGGCCCCGCGCTTCTCGCTTGCCCGACTCCGCATGGGTTCGGGGTAGCGTTGGCCCCCGGGTCAGGTGTGATCGGGAGCCGTCGAAGGAGAGCGCAGTGGGCCAGCAGGGACAGATTCGTGGAGTGAGCAGACGGGGATTCCTCGCCGCGGCAGCGGTGACCGCCGCCGTCGTGCCGGCCGTCGCAGCCTGTTCCACCGATGACGACGGTCAGCCCACGGGCGCTCAGCCGGGGCCCTCGACGAAGAAGGTCCTCGAGCCGAACCGGCCCGGCCCCTACGACCTCGTGATCCGCCGCGGACGGGTGGTCGACCCGGAAACCGGGCTCGACGGCGTGCGCGACATCGGCATCAAGAACGGCGAGATCGCCTCGATCTCCGAGCAGCCGCTCGACGCGCCGAAATCCATCGATGCCGACGGACAGGTCGTCGCCCCCGGATTCATCGACCTGCACGCCCACGGCCAGCAGTTGCCTGCCGCGTGGGTGCAGGCCTTCGACGGTGTCACCACGGCGCTCGAACTCGAATCCGGGCTGCTGCCCATCTCGCGGTACTACGAACTGGTCGCGGAGGAGGGGCGTCCGATCAACTACGGCGCCTCGGCCGCGTGGACCTATGCCCGGATCGCCGAGAAGGAGGGCCTCGAGCCCGACGGCACCATCGAATGGTTCCAGGCCGCGTTCGCCAAGCCGGGGTGGCAGAACTCGCTGGCCACGCCGGAGGAGATCGACGCGATCATCGCGCGCGTCGAGCAGGGCCTCAAAGAGGGTGGCCTCGGCATCGGTATCAACGCCGGATACGCGCCCGGCAACAACCGCAAGGAGTACTGGGCGCTGGCCAAGCTGGCGAAGCGCTACGAGGTGCCCACCTACACGCACGTGCGCTACCTCTCGGTCATCGAGCCGCAGAGCACGTTCGAGGCGCTGGGGGAGTTGGTCGCCATCGCCACGTCGACCGGGGCCCACATGCACATCTGCCACCTGAACTCGACGTCGGCGCGCGACGGGCACGACTGCGTCGAGTTCGTGAAGAGTGCGCAGGCCGCGGGTGCACCGGTCACCGTCGAGGCCTACCCGTTCGGCGCCGGGTCGTCGACGGTCGGCGCCGAGCAGTTCCGGGGTGACGACTGGGTGCAGCGCTGGGGAGTGCCCGACGCCTCCTGGATGGAACTCAACGGGAGGCCGCTGACGCAGGCCGAGATCGACCAGCTCCAGAAGGAAGCCCCGGGCACGACGATCGTCATCCACTTCCTGCGCCCGGATCAGTCGCAGGGCGACGGCGACATCCTCGACGCCAGTGTCCTGTACCCGGGCGGCTCGATCGCCTCGGACGGGATGCCGTGGATCGACACCACCGGGCGGGTGGTGCAGGGCGACGTGTGGCCGCTGCCCGAGGGGGCGTTCGCGCATCCCCGCTCGGCCGGCTGCTTCTCGAAGTTCATCTCGCAGTATGTGCGCGAGCGCAAGGTGATCCCGCTGCCGGACGCGCTCGCCAAGACCAGTCTCTTCCCGGCCCGGGTCCTTGAGTCGTCGGTGCCGCAGATGCGGCGCAAGGGCCGCCTACAGGTGGGGGCCGACGCCGACGTCATCGTCTTCGATCTGAACACGATCAAGGACAACGCGACGTTCACCCAACCGGCCCAGCTGTCCACCGGGATGCGGCACGTCGTCGTGAACGGGACGCCGATCATCGCCGACGGCAATCGGATCGCCGAGGCCCGCCCGGGCAAGCCGATTCGTCGCGACGCGAAATAGTGGGGGATCGGGCGCCGGTCCCGGTGACGGTGGTCGGCGGATTCCTCGGCGCGGGCAAGACGACGTTGCTCAACTCGCTGCTGACCCAGGCGAACGGCCGTCGGCTCGCGGTCCTGGTCAACGACTTCGGCGAGATCAACCTCGACGCCGAACTGCTCGGCGGCGTCGCGGGCGACGAGGTGGTCGCGCTGGCCAACGGCTGTATCTGCTGCAGCACAGCCGCCGGATTCCTCGCGGCCCTGCGTCGCGTCGTGCTGCGCGACCCGGCCCCGGAGGCGATCATCGTCGAGGCGTCGGGGGTCAGCGACCCCGGCGAGATCCTGCGCCTGCTCGCCGACGAGGAGGTCGCGCGGCACGCCTATACGGACGGCGTCGTGACGGTGGTGGACGCGGGGGCGGGTATCGACGACGACCCGGCGGTCGCCGGTCTCGTCGCGCGGCAGCTCGGCGTCGCCGACCTGGTCGTGCTGAACAAGGCCGACACCGTCGACGAGGAGACGTTGACCGTCCGCGCCGACGAGGTGAGGCGAACGGCGCCGCGGGCCCGCACGATCAACGCGGTCGAGGCACAGGTGCCGCTGGACGTGGTCTTGGGGCTGGAACGTCCCGACGGCGACATCGCCGATGAGGGCAACGGATCGGGGCAGGCCGGGGCGGTCTTCGAGTCGGCGCTCGTGGAGATCGACGAACCGCTCGACCTCGCACGCCTGCAAGCCATCCTCTCCCGGGTCCCGGAAGGGGTGTACCGGGTCAAGGGCGTGGTGTACCTGTCCCAGGTGCCGCGGTCCCGGTGCATCCTGCAGGCCACCGGCCGCCAGGCGCGCATCGTCGTCGGCGGGGAATGGGGTGCCGACGACGTGCCGCGCAGTCGGCTCGTTCTGATCGGCGCGCGCGGCGCGGTCGATGCCGACGGGTTGCGGGCCGCGCTGACGTCGGCACCGGTCGGCGGGGCGCACGACTAGGCTCGACGCTGTGACACCCGAACCAACGATCCGTCCGCGCCGCCTGCGCACGACCCCGGCGATGCGCCGCCTCGTAGCGCAGACCGAGGTGGCGCCGCGGCACCTGGTGCTGCCGATGTTCGTCGCCGACGGGATCGCCGAGTGCAAGCCGATCTCTTCGATGCCCGGAGTCGTTCAGCACACCGTCGATTCGCTGCGCGCCGCCGCCGCCGAGGCCGTCTCGGCCGGGGTCGGGGGCCTCATGCTGTTCGGCGTCCCGCGGGCGGAGGACAAGGATGCCGTCGGGTCGGGCGCCGACCGCTCCGACGGAATCCTCAACCGGGCGCTCGCCGCGCTGCGGTCCGACCTCGGCGATTCGACGGTCCTGATGGCCGACACCTGCCTCGACGAGTTCACCGACCACGGTCACTGCGGCGTGCTCGACTCCGCCGGTCGCGTCGACAACGACGAGACGCTGCAGCGGTATGCCGCGATGGCGGTCGCGCAGGCGCGCGCCGGTGCGCACGTGCTGGGGCCCAGCGGAATGATGGACGGCCAGGTCGCCGCGATCCGGACCGCCCTGGACGAGGCCGGATATGCCGATACCGCGCTGCTGGCGTACACGGCCAAGTACGCGTCCGCCTTCTACGGGCCGTTCCGCGACGCCGTCGACTCCTCGTTGACCGGTGACCGTCGCAGCTACCAGCAGGACCCGGCGAACCGCGCCGAGGCGCTGCGCGAACTGGACCTCGACCTGGCAGAGGGTGCCGACATGGTGATGGTCAAACCGGCGATGGCCTACCTCGACATCCTCGCCGACGTGGCGGCCGACGTGACCGTCCCGGTCGCCGCCTACCAGGTCAGCGGCGAGTATTCGATGATCACCGCGGCCGCCGAGCGCGGCTGGATCGACCGCCGGGCCGCCGTCACCGAGTCGCTGACCGCCATCCGGCGCGCCGGCGCGTCGATCGTGCTGACCTACTGGGCGGCCGAGGCCGCCGGATGGCTGCGCGATCAGTAGCCTGGAACCATGAGTTCTCCCCAACCCTGGGCGCCGCAGCCGGGCCAGCCACGGCCGGTCGATCCGAAGCCGGATCGGCCGGTGCTCGCGGGTTCGATCGCGATCGCCACCGAACTGTGGCTCGTCGTCATCGCGGCGCTGTCCGTCGCGCAGATCGGCTCCTATCGCACGGCCCGCGACACGGTGCTGCAATACGCGGAGAAGCTGCCCAAGGACGCACCGGACGCGGAGCGCCGGTCGCTCGAGTTGATGAGCTCCACCGGCATGGTCATCGCCTCGCTGGTGGTCGGAGTCGTCATCGGCGCGGCGATCGCGCTGGTCGCCATGTACTTCGTCCGCGACGGGCGCAACTGGGCGCGGTTGCTGCTGTCGGGCCTGAGTGCCTATGTCGTCGTCGGGGCGCTGATGGCCTTCTTCGGCCCGCGCACCTGGACGCAGGCGCCCGAGATCATCGCCGGGGCCTGCGCGCTCTTCGCCCTGTTCATGTTGATGCGCCGCGACGCGGACACCTACTGTCGTGAGATGACCGAGTTCCGCGCCGCGGCCCGGACGCCGCAGCCACCCGTCGGACATTGGCCGATGCCGCCACAGCTGCCGCCGCAGCAGGATTCGGGAGGTCCGCGTGAGTGACGCCCAGGAGCAGGAGCCATCCGACGAGGAGCAGGGCTCGCTCACACCCGTCCCCGAGGACGTCGGCGAGGTACTGTTCGCCGAGCCGGGCAGCGGCTGGTGGGCGATGGCGATCGGCCCGGTGCTGATCGGCGCCATCCTCCTCATGGAGATCCTCGGACCGGGACAGGTCCACTGGGTGGTGATGGGCATCTTCTTCGTCATCATCACGGGTTCGGCCTACATGTTCATCACCGCCGCCCGCACCTACGCCAGTGTCGAGCTGACCGATAAGACGCTGCGTTGCGGGACTCGTCGGATCAACCTGTCCGACATCGCCGTGATCTATCCCGAGGCCCGCGGCAGTGCCGTCGAGGATTGGCAGAAGGCGCCGGCCCTGGGCGAGTTGCCCGCCGTGCCGCGCGGTCGCAAGGGCATCGGAATCAAGACGACGAGCGGCAAGCTCGCGCAGGCCTGGGCCCGCGACGTCGACCGCCTGCGCACCGAACTCACCCAGGCCCACATGGCCGTGCAGATGGGGCTGTAGGCCGACTCCGCGCAGGTATAGTTTCACCGAGCCCAAGATTGCAGTTTCAACAGTCAACCTGCCACGCCACTTCCCGGCAGCGGTGAATCCTAGGAGAACGAATTGGCCGACTTGAGCCGCCGTCAGATGATCTCGATTGCGGCGGCCGCGGCCGCCGTTCCCGTCGGCGTGGTCGCGGTCAACGAGATCGCCAGTCGCGGCGACGACGAGGATCTCGGTCTCACCTCCGCCCCCTCCGCAGCACCGCAAGGAGTCGACATGACCAAGACCATCTCGCACGGCGTCGTCCCGCCCGCGACGGTCGCGGCCGTCGACGCCGTGGTGGACGGCGAGAAGGACCGCCTGGTCGACATCTTCAAAGGCATCCACCAGAATCCGGAACTCGCGTTCATGGAGGAGCGGACGTCGAAGATCCTCGCCGACGGGCTGCGCAAGCTGGGCTTCGAGGTGAAGACGGGGATCGGCAAGACCGGCGTCGTGGGGATCCTGCGCAACGGCGACGGCCCGACGGTGGCCTACCGCGCCGACATGGACGCCAACGCGGTCGCCGAGGAAACCGGCCTGGACTATGCGAGCAAGGTGCGGGTGGTGCGACAGGACGGTGCGGAGGTCCCCGTCGCCCACATGTGCGGCCATGACGCGCACGTGGTGTGGATGCTGGGGATGGCACAGGTGCTCGTCGAGCTGAAAGACAAGTGGGCGGGCACGGCGGTGCTGATCGGCCAGCCCGCCGAGGAGACGATCACCGGCGCCCAGGCCATGATCGACGACGGCCTCTACGACAAGATGCCCAAGCCGGAGGCCATCGTCATCCTCCACACGGCGCCGGCGCCGATCGGCATGATGCTGTCCTCGCCGGGGACGAAGCTCGCCGGCACCGACCAGCTCGACGTGACCTTCCGCGGTGTCGGCGGCCACGGCTCGATGCCGCAGCTGACCAAGGACCCGGTGCTCATGGCGGCGATGGCGATCACCCAGTATCAGGCCGTCGTCTCGCGGACGGTGACTCCCCAGGAGACCGCCGTGCTGACCGTCGGTTCGGTGCAGGGCGGTGCGGACAACAACGTCATCCCGGAGTCGGTGACGTTGAAGATCAACACCCGCTGGTTCTCGCCGGCCGTGCGCGAGACGCTGCTCAAGGGGATTCACGCGGTCTCCGACGGCATCGCGCGGACCTACAACGTCGGCGACGACCTCATGCCGGTATACACCGAAAAGGGCGGGTCGACGCCGCTGGTCAACTCCGATGCGCTCGCGTTGTCGCAGGCCAAGATGTTCCGGGCGATCCTCGGCGAGGACAAGGTGATCACCGACTTCCCGCCCGGGATGGGTTCGGAGGACGCCCATCTGCTCAAGGGCCCCCACGAGGACATCGAACTCAACTACATGTTCGTCGGCGTCGCCGATCCCGAGGTGTATGCGCAGACGCGCAAAGCGGGTAAGGAAATGCCCTACGCGCACAACCCGCACTACGTGGTCGACCTGGCCGCCATCCCGCACGGCGCGAAGCTCGCCTCCTACGCGATGTTCGACCTCCTGGGCAAGAAGTAGTCCGACCCGGGGAACTCTCAGCCGTGCTCGAGCATCGGTGCGACGAGGAGTTCCTCGGGGATACCGAAGGCGTCGACGAGACCGCGGGCATGCGGGCGCAGGTCTTCGCACAGCTCGTTGACCCCGCGTCGGATGGCCTTGGCGCGTTCCACCGACACGTGGCGGTGCATCAGGAACCAGGAGAGGTCGGCCTCCAGCGCCGAGTAGACGAACAGGTCGCAGACCTTGCCGAGCAACTCGGCCGCCGACTTGGAGTCGCAGTCGTCGATGGCCTGGATGAAGCTCTCCAGCACCTGGCGTTCGATATGGGCGTTGGCCGCCTTCAACAGATGGTCCTGCGCGTCGTTGAAGACGGCGAACGGGTCGTCGGCGTCGGCCGCGCGACGCAGGCGCTGCGCACAGGTGCGTTGCAGGTGGTCCTCGCGGTTGCGGAACAGCCGGATCTGCGTCGCCCGGTCGGTGAGATCGGATTTGTCCGGGTTCTCGTCCGACGAGTCGAGCAGGGTCTGCACCACCTGGCGCACGGCGGTCTTCTCGGCCACCACGTCACCGACGAGACCGGCGACGAACTTGACCCACCCGGCGGCGTTGAGCCCGCGCATCTCCTCGGAGTAGAGGCCGAGCATCTCCTTGCCGACGAGCTGGGTGAGCACCGTGTTGTCGCCCTCGAAGGTGGTGAACACGTCGATGTCGCCGCGCAGGATGGGCAGCTGGTTCTCGTCCATGTAGCCGGCGCCGCCGCAGGCCTCACGGCACACGTTGATGGTGTGGCTGGCGTGGCTGCTGCCGTAGGCCTTGAGGCCGGCGGCCCAGCTCTCCAGCAGGCGTTGGCGGTGCGGCTCGACGTCGTCGGGGTCCAGCGACTGCACGTCGTGGAGTTCGGCGGTCAACTCGTTCTGCGCGAACGCCACCGCATACGACTTCGCCAGCAGCGGCAGCAGTTTGCGCTGGTGGGCGCGGTAGTCGAGGATCGTCACCTCGTGCGTGGAGTCGGGGGCGTCGAACTGCCGTCGGATCAACGCGTAGCGGATCGCCAGGGTCAGCGCCTTGCGGGCAGCAGCGCCCGCCGTCGCACCGACCGAGACGCGGCCGCGGATCAGCGTGCCGAGCATGGTGAAGAAGCGGCGGTTGTCGCTCTCGATCGGCGACTGGTAGGTGCCGTCCTCGGCGACGTCGGCGTAGCGGTTGAGCAGGTTCTCCGCCGGGATGCGGACCTTGTCGAAGATGATGCGGCCGTTGTCCACGCCGCGCAGCCCACCCTTATAGCCGCAGTCCGACGTCGTGACACCGGGCAGGTCCTTGCCGTTCTTGTCCCGGATCGGGACGAAGAAGCAGTGCACGCCGCGGCTGTGCGGCTCCTCGCCCGGCCCACCGGTGATCAGCTGGGCGAACACCGCCGACACGGTCGCGTGCTCACCCGCCCCGCCGATGTAGTCCTTGCGGGCCAGCTCGGTGGTGGAGTCGATGACGAATTCCCGCGTCGCCGGGTCATAGGTCGCGGTGGTCTCCAGCGCCTGCACATTGGAGCCGTGCCCGGTCTCGGTCATGCCGAAGGAGCCGAGCAGGTTCAGGTCGATGAGGTCGGCGACGTATTTGTCGTGGTGGCGCGCGGTGCCCAGGTTCTCGACGGCCCCGCCGAACAACCCCCACTGCACGCCCGACTTGACCATCAGCGAAAGATCCGCGTAGCCGAGCATCTCGATCCCGACGATGGCCTTGCCGACGTCGCCGGTGCCGCCGTGCTCGGTGCGGAACCCGGCCGCGGCGAAGTTGTGCGATGCGAGCTCCTTCATCTCGGCGAGGATCTTCGCCCGCGCGGGTCCGAGGTCGAGGGCGGGGTCGGCCAGCAGGTCGCGCCGGTTGAGGGCCTCCCGCAATTCGTCGCGGGTCTGGGCCCACGGACCGTCGAGTGCGGCGCGCAGACCGTCGACGGTGGTCTTGTCGGTGTGCTGGTCGGGGGTCGTCGGGTCGGGGGTCTCGGTGTCCGATTCGGCAGCCATGCTCCTACCGTATGCGCAAAGCGGGGTTGGGGTGGCCTAACCGGACCGGCGGCGGCCTACCCTCGACGATGTGCGGATCGGGCGGACGGCAATCATCGCTGCGGTGGCCGCGGTGTCGGTACTGGTCGGTGCCTGCGGCGACGACGGTGACCGCACCGCCGCGCCCGCGTCGGACCGGTCGACGGGGACGCCGCCCACCCAGTCCGCCGGCGCCCGCTATGCCCATCTCGGTGACAGTTTCGCGGCGGGTTCCGGGATCGATCCCACGGTGCCGGATTCGCCGGCGATGTGTCTGCGCTCCCAACTCAACTTCGGCCGGCTCGTCGCCGCCCGTCGCGGCGTCGCGCCGGCCGATTTCGCCGACGTCTCCTGCGGGGCGGCGACGACGGCCGCGTTGAGTACCGACCAGTTCTTCGGGGTACCCCCGCAGGTCGACGTGCTGGGCGCGCGGACCGAACTGGTCACGCTCCTGATCGGCGGCAACGACGACCGCCTGTTCGCCGACGTGGTCGCGGACTGCGCGTCGGCCGCTGTCGACGACCTCTTGGGCCAGCCGTGCCGCGCCAAGTTCGGGAACGGTTTCGACGAGCGGGTCGACGACGACGTCGCGCCCGCGCTCGACGATGCCGTCGCCCTCGTCCACCGCCGTGCGCCGCATGCCCGGCTGCTCGTCGTCGGGTATCCGCGCATCCTGCCCGAACACCGCGGCTGCTTTCCGGTGATGCGGATCGCGACGGGCGACGTGGCCTATGTGAACGAGGTGGCGGTGCGGCTCAATCGGGCAATCGCGACGGCCGCGCGGGCCCACGGCGCGACCTACGTCGACATGTGGTCGGTGTCGCAGGGGCACGACGCCTGTGCGGGGCTGGAGCAGCGGTGGGTGGAGCCGATGATGGGATCGCGCATCCGAACCACCGTGCATCCCAACGCCGCAGGTCAGCGTGCCATGGCCGACGCGGTGACGGCGGCGTTGCGCTGACCGCCGGGCCATTGCCGTCACCCGGCGCCCGTACCTTAGACGCGGCTGAGCGAATTGGGGTTTGGCCGGGGTCTTTGCCACACTGGAGGCCGTGACTGTTCACCCCGACCAACGTGCGAATGCTGTTGCCGCGTCGGCGGAACTGTTCACCAGGGCCAGCCACGTCATCCCCGGCGGGGTCAACTCGCCCGTGCGCGCCTTTTCCGCCGTCGGCGGCACCCCGCGGTTCATCGCCTCGGCGCAGGGCTGTCGGCTGACCGACGTCGACGACAACGTCTACGTCGACCTCGTCTGCTCGTGGGGTCCGATGATCCTCGGCCACGCGCATCCGGCCATCGTCGACGCCGTGCGCACTGCCGCGACCGGCGGGCTCTCCTTCGGCGCGCCGACGGGGGCGGAGGTCGAACTCGCCGAGGAACTCGTCTCCCGCGTCGACCCCGTCGAGCAGGTACGGCTGGTGAACTCCGGCACCGAGGCCACGATGTCGGCGGTCCGCCTCGCCCGCGGGTTCACCGGGCGCCCCAAGATCGTCAAGTTCGCCGGTTGCTATCACGGCCACGTCGACGCCCTGCTGGCCGCGGCCGGGTCCGGCGTCGCAACCCTCGGCCTGCCGACCTCCCCCGGAGTGACCGGTGCCGCCGCGCACGACACGATCGTGCTGCCCTACAACGACCTCGCCGCCGTTGCCGCAGCTTTCGAGGAGTACGACGGCCAGATCGCCGCGGTGATCACCGAGGCCGCCGCCGGGAACATGGGAGCCGTCGCCCCGGGCGCCGGATTCAACGCGGGGTTGCGGGAACTGTGCTCCAAGCACGGGGCGCTGCTGATCATCGACGAGGTGATGACCGGATTCCGGGTCAGCCCGGCCGGCTGGTTCGGTCTCGAGGGGATCGGCGGCGACCTCTACACCTTCGGCAAGGTCATGAGCGGCGGGCTGCCCGCCGCGGCGTTCGGCGGTCGCGCCGACGTGATGGCCCACCTCGCGCCGACCGGCCCGGTCTACCAGGCGGGGACGCTCTCGGGTAACCCGGTGGCCGTCGCCGCCGGTCTGGCCACCTTGCGGACCGCCGACGCGGCGGCCTACGCGACGCTCGACGCCAACGCGCAGCGGGTGGGCGCGCTGGTGGGCGATGCGCTGAGCGCCGCCGGCGTGAGCCATCGGGTCCAGTACGCGGGCAACCTGTTCAGCGTCTTCTTCACCGATCAACCCGACGTCGCGATCACCGACTACGACGGGGTGCGCGCCACGCAGACCCACCGGTTCGCCCCGTTCTTCCACGCGCTGCTCGACGCCGGGGTCTACCCGCCGCCCAGCGCCTTCGAGGCGTGGTTCGTCTCCACCGCCCTCGACGACGACGCCTTCGAGACCATCGCCGCCGCGCTGCCAGCCGCGGCCGCCGCGGCGGCGTCCGCGCCAGCACAGGGGGAGAACCGATGACCGACAAGACCAGGCGCGGCAACGGGCAGCGCACCGGTGAGCAGACCGTCGTGCACATGATGCGCCACGGCGAGGTCTTCAACCCGGACGGCATCCTCTACGGCCGCCTGCCCGGCTTCCGGCTGTCCGACACCGGCCGCGCGCAGGCGCAGACGGTGGCCGACACCCTCGCCGACCACGACATCACCGCGGTATTCGCCTCCCCGCTGCAGCGCGCCCAGGAGACGGCGGCCCCGGTCGCCGCGGCACACGGCCTGGAGATCGTCACCAACGACGACCTGATCGAGGCGGACAACGTCTTCGAGGGGTTGAAGGTGTCGATCGGCGGCGACGGCGTGCTCGGCAAGCCGCGGCACTGGCCCAAGCTGCGCGATCCGTTCACCCCGTCGTGGGGGGAGCCCTATATCCAGCTGGCGCACCGGATGCTCGGTGCCGCGACGACCGCCCGCAACGCCGCGCGCGGTCACGAGGTGGTCTGCGTGAGCCATCAGCTGCCCGTCTACACGCTGCGGCGCTTCCTCGAAGGCCAGCGGCTCTGGCACGATCCGCGCCAGCGACAGTGCTCGCTGGCCTCGGTGACCAGCCTCGTCTACGACGGCGACGCGCTGATCGACATCGTCTACTCCGAGCCCGCCGGCGCCTCCGACCCGATGGTCATGGGGGCGTGAGCGTGACCGACCGTGTTGCCCGCCGCAGTCGCGTGATCCGCTTGGGTGCCGTGCTCGCCGGGACCCTGCTCGGCGGCGCGCTGCTCGCCGGGTGCGGCACCGGCAAGGACGCGGTCGCACAGGGCGACACCTGGCAGTTCGTCTCGCCCGGCGGCAAAACCGTGATCACCTACGACCCCGCCCAGCGCAAGCCGGTCGCCCCCCTCTCCGGTCCAGACCTGGAGACCGGAAAACCGGTGGCGCTCACCGACTTCGACGGGCAGGTCGTCGTCGTCAACGTGTGGGCGTCGTGGTGCGGGCCGTGCCGCGGCGAGGCCGACGGGCTGCTGCGCACCTACCACCAGACCCGCGGGCAGGGGGTCGCCTTCCTGGGGATCAACCTGCGCGACAACCGGGATTCCGCGCGTGATTTCGCGACGGACCGCGGCATCGACTACCCGTCGATCTACGACTTCTCCGGCGCGCACCTGGCCGCGCTGACCACGCCGACCTCGGTGGTGCCGACGACGGTGATCCTGGACCGCCTGCACCGCCCGGCCGCGGTGTACCTGCGGGCCGTGGAACCCCTCGAACTCAAGGCCGCCGTCGAGAAGGTGGCCGCCGAGCCCGCACCGACTCCCGCCCCCGCTCCCGTGCCCGCCCCGAACCCGGCGGGCTGAGTCGAGCAGTGTCCACGTCGAATATCTTCTCCACCGCGGCCGAGTCGGGGCCGCTGGTGTTCGCCGTGCTCGCCTGCATGCTGGCCGGTTTCGTCTCCTTCGCGTCGCCGTGCGTGGTGCCGCTGGTCCCCGGCTACCTCTCCTACCTGGCGGGCCTCGTCGGCGCCCAGGCGCCGGCGGTGACCGTCGACGAGGCGCGCGCCGAACGGAAGTCGCGGCGCTGGCTCGTCGTCGGGGCGGCGCTGCTGTTCGTCCTCGGCTTCACCGCCGTGTTCCTGGCGGTCACCGTGACGGTGCTCGGCCTCAAGGACGCGGTCGGCGTCGGCACCCAGGGCCAGCATTGGTTGCGCATCGTCGGGGGACTGGTGACGATCCTGCTGGGCCTGGTGTTCATCGGCGTCGTCCCCATCTGGCAGACCGATCGTCGCTTCGCGCCGACCCGGTTCTCCGCCGGGGTGTTGGGCGCGCCGCTGCTGGGCGCGGTCTTCGCCCTCGGCTGGACCCCGTGCATCGGCCCGACGCTCGGCGCGGTCATCTCCACCGCCGGTGTCACCGACGGGGCGACCGCCGCGCGCGGTGTGGTGCTGGTCGTCGCCTACTGCCTCGGACTGGGAATCCCGTTCCTCCTGTTGGCCATGTCCTCGGCGTGGGCGGTGCGCAGCCTCGGCTGGGTGCGCGCCCACTCCCGGACCATCCAGATCATCGGCGGCATCGCCCTGATCGTCGTCGGATTCGCCGTGCTGACCGGGATCTGGGATCACTTCATCGTGTGGCTGCAGACGCAGTTCGGAACGAGTGCGGGGTTGTCGCTGTGACCGTCGTCGAATCGCCGAAGCAAGAGTCGCGCGAGCCCAACCGCGGGTTCACGCCGTCGCCGCTGCAGCGCTACGTCATCGCCCCGGTGCGCAACACGTGGCGCTCGTTGACGTCCATGCGCACCGCGCTGGCCCTGCTGTTCCTCCTGGCGCTGGCGGCGGTGCCGGGCGCGCTGCTGCCGCAGCATCCGCTCAACGCGGCGAAGACGCAGAAATACATCGAGGCGCACGGGCGGCTCGGGCAGGTCATGGACAAACTCCAGCTGTTCGACGTCTTCGCCAGTGGCTGGTTCACGGCCATCTACGTGCTGCTGTTCGTCTCACTCGTCGGCTGTCTGCTCCCGCGGTTGGCCGAGCACCTGCGCAGCCTGCGCGCCCGCCCGGTCCCGGTGCCGCGCAACCTCGCCCGTATGCCGCGACACGAGGAGATCGAGGTCGACGGCGACGTCGAGCCGGCCGAACTCGCGGCGCGCATCGAGACCAACCTGCGCGGCTGGCGCAAGACGGTCTACTCGCCGGACGAGAGCAAGGTCGGGACCTACGAGGTGTCCGCGGAGAAGGGATACCTGCGCGAGTTCGGCAACCTCGTCTTCCACTTCGCGCTGTTGAGCCTGCTCATCGCGATCGCCGTCGGAAAGATGTACGGCTACGAGGGCACGCGCATCCTCGTCGCCGACGGCGAGCAAGGCCTGTGCAACACGTCGACGGCGGTGTACGACTCCTTCCGGGGCGGGCGTCTGGTGGACGGGACCGACCTGCAGCCGTTCTGCATCCGGGCCGACGACTTCACCGTCTCCTACACCCCCGACGGTCAGCCCGCCATGTTCGACAGCAAGATGCGCTACACCGACGGCTCGCCCACCACCGACCCGGGCACCTGGCCGCTGGCCGACGTCCGCGTGAACAAGCCGCTGCGCCTGGCGGGCAGCCGCGTCTACCTGCTCGGCCACGGCTTCGCCCCGACGTTCACGGTGACCTTCCCCAACGGTGAGAAGCGCACGCAGACAACGCCGTTCGCCCCCGACGAACTGGCGACGATGCTCTCGTCGGGAGCGGTCCGCGTCGACCCGCCGGGCGGGATGTACCCGGAGGAGAAGGTCCGCCGTCGCAACCAGATCGGCATCGAGGGCATCTTCGCACCCACCGCCAAGTTCGACGGAACGCTGTTGTCCTCGTCGACGGCGGAGCCGCGCAACCCCTATGTCGCGATCCGCGTCTACCGCGGCGACACCGGACTCGACTCCGGGCGCCCGCAGAACGCCTACGCACTCGACACCGACCTCATGCACAGCGGCCAGCTCAAGCGCGTCGGCCAGGCGAACCTGAAACCCGGCACCGGGCCCGGCTCGGTGCTGCGGCTCGACGACGGCACCACCGTCTCCTTCGACGGGTACAAGCGGTGGATCTCGATCCAGGTCTCCAACGACCCGGCGCAGCTGTGGGTGCTGGTGTCCGCGCTGGTCATGGTCGCCGGTCTGGTCGTCTCGCTGCTGGTGAAACGCCGCCGCGTGTGGGCGCGTATCCGGGTGGTCGATGACGGCGCCGACGGTCAACGACGTACTGTAGTAACGGTGGCCGGCCTGGCCCGCACCGATCAGGCGGGATGGGGCGACGGCTTCTCCGAGCAGGCACGCGAGTTGGTGTCGCGCTCCGGCGACAAGAGCTGATCGGCAAGAGGTGATGGGTATGACACAGGTCCTGGCGGATCCCGAGGTGGCGATCCACGTCAACGAGACGATGACCCGCTACTCCAGCGTGCTCTACGGCACCGCGATCATCGTGTACGCGATCGCGATCCTGCTGCTCTTCGCCGGCTATGCGGCGAGCAGGCGGGTCGTCGGGCAAATGCCGGCGATGGCGCAGGTCGGCGGTCCGACGGTCGCGGTCGACGAGGTCGGCCCCGGTCGGGTGCTGCCCGCCGAGAAGCAGTCCAACAGCCAGCGGGTCATCAACATGGGCTACGCCGTCGGCGTCGTCGGCGCGCTGGCCCACGTCGGCTCGATCGTGACCCGCGGGTTCGCGACCGGCCGCGCCCCCTGGGGCAACATGTACGAGTTCATCGCGTTGACGATGGCGGCCTGCGTGGCCGGCGGACTCATCGCGTTGCGGGCGCCGGCCAACCGCAAGTACCTGGGCTTCGTCCTGACCGCCGTGGTGATCATGCTGGTCATCAACGACAAGTTCCTGGCCACCCCCACCAGCCACCAGCTCACGGTGCCGCTCAAGTCGTATTGGCTGGTCATCCACGTCTCGATCATCTCGATCAGCTCGGGTGTGCTGCTGGTCTCGGGGATCGCGAGCATGCTCTACCTGTTGAACCAGCGCTTCGGCTGGTTCGGCCCGGAGGCCGCCGATCGGCTCGACCGCGTCGCCTACCGCTGCGTCGTCTTCGCCTTCCCGCTGTTCTCCCTGGGCGTGATCTGCGGCGCGATCTGGGCCGAGTCCGCGTGGGGTCGCTACTGGGCCTGGGACCCCAAGGAGGTCGTCTCCTTCGTCGCCTGGGTCGTCTACGCCGCCTATCTGCACGCGCGCGCGACCGCCAACATGCGCAACGTCGCGGCGGCCATCAACGTCGCGGGCTTCGCCACGCTGCTGTTCAACCTGTTCGCGATCAACCTGGTGATCAGCGGGTTGCACTCCTACGCGGGCGTCGGCAGCTAGGCGCGCGATCTGTTAGGTGTTCGGTCCGGAATCCGGACCAAACACCTAAGAGGACGAGCCGAGGGTCTTAGGAGTCGCGATCCTGGTTCTTGCGACGCAGGTCGAGGAGGAAGTCGGGATCGTCGTCGGGTCCGATCGGGCCGCGCGGCGCCGACGGGCGGGATGCGGGGCGCGGAGCACGAGACGCGGGGTCGCCGGGGCTGCGCGTCAGATGCCACAGGACGTAGCCCAGGGCCACGACGAGGATGAGTAAGAGCAGATAGTGCACGGCGGACCTCCTATCCGTCCCAGGATACGCGAGGCCCGCCTACGCTCCGTCGGCTGTTTGCCGACGTCGCGCCGGTGGTTACAGCGGCAGGTCGTCGCGGTGGTTGAGCAGTGCGACGACGTCGGTCTCGCGGTAGCGCCGGTGTCCGCCGGGGGTGCGGATCGACTTGAGGATCCCGGCCGAGGACCAGCGGGCCACGGTCTTGGGGTTCACGCTGAACATCGCTGCCACGTCGGCGGGCTTGAGGTTGAACTGGGTGGCGTTGGCGGCGGTGATCGTCGACGGCTCGTGAGCGGTGATCGTCATGGGATTTCCCTTCGTGGTCGAAATTCGCTGCTGCGACCGTTCTACAGGGACAACTACCGGTTGTTCGAACCGTCATCGATAAGTAAAGAAATGGTCAAATTGTCCGGTTTGGCATAATTTCGTGATTTCCCGGGCCGTTCTACGGCGGCGCGGCTGCCGCGATACGCGGCCAGGCTAGGGTGAAGGCGTGACTGGTCAAGACATCCCCGACGAGAAGCAGGCGCATGAGCCGACCCTGGCCTCGCTGATCGGCGCAGTGGTCGCCTATGCGGGCGCCCGGCTGGTCCTCGTCGCCCTCGTCGCCCTCGCGATCTACGGCGTCGGATCGCTCGTGCACGTGACGATCCCGCCGATCGTCGCCGCGGCCTTCGCCGTCGTGATCGCCCTGCCGCTGGGGATGCTGCTGTTCAAGTCCCTGCGCAAGCGGGTCAACGCGCAGATCACCGGATACGACGAGGTGCGGGCCCGACGTCGCGAGGAACTGCACGGCCGGTTGCGCGGAACGGGCCGGTAGGCCCCGCGATGGCCCGCAGCGTCGAACACCGCGCCGACCGTGCCTGGGTGCATCGCGCGGTGGCGTTGATCGGGGCCGACACCCGTCGTTCGGCCGACACGCACCTGCTGCGCGTCGACCTCCCGTCCTGGGCGCGCTGGACCGACGACGACGGCCGTCCCGCGGGCGTCGACCTCTACGTGAAGGACGAGTCGACGCATCCGACCGGATCGCTCAAGCACCGGCTGGCGCGCTCACTGTTCCTCTACGCCCTGTGCAACGGATGGATCACCGAGACGACGACGGTCATCGAGGCGTCATCCGGGTCCACCGCCGTCTCCGAGGCGTATTTCGCCAAGCTGATCGGCGTGCCCTTCGTCGCGGTCATGGCGGCGGCCACGTCGCCGGAGAAGGTCCGGCTCATCGAGCGACAGGGCGGGCGCTGCCACTTCGTCGACAACCCGGCCGACGTCTACGCCGTCGCCGCCGAACTCGAGAAGGAGCTGGGCGGCCACTACATCGACCAGTTCACGATGGCCGAGCGGGCCACCGACTGGCGCGGCAACAACAACATCGCCGAATCCATCTTCGAGCAGATGGCCGCCGAGCGGTATCCGGTGCCGACCTGGGTCGTCGTCGGCGCGGGCACCGGCGGCACGTCGGCCACCCTGGGCCGCTACCTGCGCTACCAGGGCCACGACACGTCGCTCTGCGTGGTCGACCCGGAGCGCTCCGTCTTCTACCCCGCATACGAGGCCGGTGACGGCAGCCTCTGCGCCGCGGCGGGCCACGGTGGCTCGCGCATCGAGGGGATCGGCCGCCCGCGCGTCGAGCCGTCCTTCGTCTCGCAGGTCATCGACCGGATGATCGCCGTTCCCGACGCCGCGTCGATCGCGGGGATGCGCTTCCTCTCGGAACTGATCGACCGGCGCGTCGGGCCGTCGACGGGCACCAACCTGCACGGGGCGCTGACCGTCGTCGCCGAGATGGTCGCCGCGCGACGACCCGGTTCGGTGGTCACGTTGCTGTGCGACCCCGGGGAGCGCTACGGGTCCACCTACTTCGACGACGAGTGGCTGGCCGAGCACGGGCTGACCGCCGACGAGCAATCGGCGCAGCTGCGCGCCTTCTGGGCCGACGGCCGGTGGCCGGGTGGCGACGAGGTGGGGGCGGGGCGCGCGTGAGCCCGAACGTCGTCGCGCACGCCAACCGTCCGCCGCTGGTGAGTGCCCGCGGATTGGTGCGCGAATACGAGTTCGGCGACACGAAGGTGCGCGCGCTCGACGGCGTCGATCTCGACCTCGCCGGTGGGCGATTCGTCTCCATCGTCGGCCCTTCCGGCGCGGGCAAGTCGACGTTGCTGCACGTGCTCGGCGCACTCGACCAGCCGACCTCGGGCAGCATCGTCGTCGACGGGGTGTCGCTGACCGATCTCGACGATGCGGCCGCCTCGGAGTTCCGCCGCCGCCGGGTCGGATTCATCTTCCAGTTCTTCAACCTCGTCCCGACGATGTCGGCGTGGGAGAACGTGGCGCTGCCGCGCCTGCTGGACAACCGGTCGTTGCGCAAGGCGAAGCCGCGGGCCCTGGAGCTGCTTGACCTGGTCGGCCTCGGCGACCGGGTCGATCACCGGCCCGGTGAGCTGTCCGGCGGGCAGATGCAGCGCGTGGCCATCGCGCGCTCGCTCATCATGGACCCGGCGATCCTGCTGGCTGACGAACCCACCGGCAACCTCGACAGCCGCACCGGCGAGGCCGTCCTGGAACTGCTCGCCACCCTGGCGCACGACCGGCCGGACCGCCTGGTCGTCATGGTCACCCACGACCCGAACGCGGCCTCCGTCACCGACCAGGTGATCACCGTGCGCGATGGACGGGTCCTGACCAGGTGACGGGGGTGGCCGGGGCCGGTCGCAGGTTGCGCGCCGGGCTGACCCGCGTGCGGCTGATGAACCTGCGCGAGATCGTCACCCACCGGCTGCGAGTCGTCACGTCGCTCTCGGTGATCGTGGTCGCCTCGGCGCTGCTCGTAGCGGTGTTCGGCACGTTCGGCTCGCTCACCGGGTCGGTCCGCGACCTCACCGCCGCGCTCACCGGTGACGCCGCCCTCGAGGTCGCGGCCGTCTCCGACTCGGGGCTCGACGCGGATATCGCCGGGCAACTGCGCGCCGACCTGGACGGCGCGAAGGCCGTCGTGCCGATGATCCGTGCCCAGGTGCGGGTGGATCGGATGGGCGCCGCCCCAGAAGCGGCACCGCGGGTGAGCCTGCTGATCGGCTCCGACCAGCGCGTCACCGAGATGTCGCCGCAGCTGCGGGATGCGCTGCGCCGCGGGCAGACCGGCGGTGACGAACTCGACCTGGACGCGTTGCGGACCGGGGTGATCGCCGGACCCGGTACGGGGCTGCACCGGGGTGACCGCGTGCGGATCAACGGGGTCGACGCGGAGGTGCTCGCCATCGCGCCGAGCCAGGGGACCGAGGCGCTGAACCGCGGCGACTTCCTCTTCGCCTTCCTGCCGCTGGCCCAGCAGATCACCGGGCTCACCGACCGCGTCGACTCGTTGATGATCGTCGCGAAGCCGGGTGCCTCGGTCGCCGCCGTGCGCGCTCGCGCCGAGCAGATCGTCGCCGGGCGGGCCAGCGTCGTCGACCCCGCCTTCCGGATGAAGCAGGCGGAGACGGCGACCGCCGTCACCCGCGACTCGACGCTGCTGGTCTCGGTGATCTCCCTGGTGATCGCCGGATTCCTGGTCTTCAACACGATGAACATGGCCGTCGCGTCGCGGCGTGCGGCCCTGGCGATGGTGCGCGCCCTCGGTGCCCGCCGCGGGCAGTTGGTCAGCGACATGCTCTGGGAGGCAACCGTCTTCGGTCTCGTCGGCGGGCTCATCGGTATCCCGGTGGGCATCCTTGCCGGCCGGTGGGCCATCGGTCGGCTGCCGGAGATGACGGTCAACTCCGTCGGCGCCGCGGTCAGCTACCACCTGCCGGTGTTCGCACCCTTCGTGGCGCTGGGCGCTTGCGTGCTCGCCTGCGTCGCGGCGACCGCGCTCGCGGCGCGGACCGTGTTCTCGGTGGCGCCGGTGGAGGCGATGTCGGCGGCCGGCGGGGACGTCGACCGACCGTTGTCCCGTCGCATCGTCGTGATCGCCGGGGTGGGCGGACTCGTCGGCATCGCGGCGTCCTGGGTGCTGGCCACCACCGTGCCCGGCCGCGGTGCGATCATCGCCGGTGCCGTCTACGGCGCATGCGGTCTGCTGCTGTGCTTCGCCCTGACCGGGGTGCTGGTCCGAGCGGCCACTGCCGTCGCCGGGCTCTTCGGACCGGCCGGCACCCTCGCCGCGGTGAACACCGCGCGGGCGTCGCGCCGGGTGTGGGCGACGATCATGACGGTCGCCGTGGCCATCGCGGTCGGGATGGGCACGTCGGGGGCCTTGCAGAACATGGTGGCGTCCATCTCCGGTTCGTTGCAGGGGCTCGGCGACCCGGGGTTCTATCTGTCGACGTCGAGCCGCGACGGCATCCCCGTCGGGCCGGTGTTCGGCGACGAGGTCGTCGATGCGGCGCGCGCCGTCCCGGGCGTCGAGACGGTGCGCGGATCCCAGTGGGCGACGGTGAACGTCGGCGACGCGCGGATCATGGTCCAGGGGCTTGCCGACGGGCTCAGCGCCCCCTTCATGCACAAGACGGCGCCGGATGCGCTGCGGCAGATTCTCGACGGCGACGGGATCGTGCTCTCCTCGGTACTGGCCCGCAATCTCGGATACCGGACCGGCGACGAGGTGCGGCTGGCCACGCCGACCGGCTACCACTCGCTGGTGGTGCGCGACGTCGTCGACTACATCGCCATCGACTCCGGCAGCGCGGCGATGTCGTTGAACCTGCTGCGCGAGTGGTTCCACCGGCCGGGATCGACCTTCCTGCAGGTGGATACCGCGCCGGGCGCCGACCTCGCGCAGGTGCGCGCCGGGTTGGAATCCGTCGCGTCGCACTACTCGGACGACCGGCTGCCCCTGTACGTGTACTCGGGGGAGGAGGCGATCGAGGCGACCCGGGCGACCGTCGAGCAGTCCGGCGCCTTCACCGTCGCCATCCAGTGGATCGTCGCGGTCGCGGCGGCGGTGGCCCTGCTGAACACCCTGTTGCTGAGCGTCATCGAGCGCCGACGCGAATTGGCGGTGCTGCGGGCGTTGGGGGCGTCGCGGCGCTTCGTGTTCGCGATGGTGCTGGCCGAGGCGGTGGCGATCGCCGTCGTCGGCTCCCTCGTCGGGCTGGTCCTCGGCGGATTCCTGCACCTGCTCAGCGACAAGATCCTCGCCGCCAGCACGTCGATCGCGGTGCAGTACTCACCCCAGGCGTCGACCGTCCTCTACGTCGCGGTGTCGGTGGGCCTCTGCCTCGTCGGAGCCCTCACGCCCGCGATGCGCGCGGCCCGACTCAACATCTCCGAATCGCTAGTCGACGAATAGCGCGACTGTCGACTGCAGCAGGTGGTGGTCCTGTGCCGGTGGTCGAGTGCTGACAACGGTGGGTTCAACGGTGGTCGAGTGAATTCGAGGCGCTAGCTGTACTTCCCTGTGAGGTTGTGAACGCGGGCTGAGGGGACTTGGCCGTCGATGCCGGTGTGGGGTCGGTGGTGATTGTAGTGGTGTAGCCAGGCGGTGTAGGCGGCGTCGCGTTCGGTTTCGTTGGAGTAGGGCCGGGCGTAGGCCCATTCGGCGGCCAGGGTGCGGTTGAAGCGTTCGACTTTCCCGTTGGTTTGCGGTCGATACGGGCGGGTCCACTTGTGCTTGATCGTGGGTCCCAGGGCGTCGGCGAAGGCGTGGGAGCGGTAGCAGGCACCGTTGTCGGTCATCACCGCGGTGACCGTGACGCCGATACCTGCGAAGAACTCGCTGGCCCGTAACCAGAACCCTGCGGCGGTCTCTTTACGTTCGTCGTCGAGGATCTCGGAATAGGCGACCCGCGAGTAGTCGTCGACGGCGTGATGCAGATAGCGGTAGCCGCGCGAGCTTTTCGCCCCCGCGCGGCAGGCTCTTTCCCGGGCGGTGTCTGCGGCCCGGTCTTGTATCGAGCCTCGGCCATGGGCGCGCCAACCACCGCCATCGGGGATTCGACCTTGCTTCTTGATGTCGATGTGCACCAGCCGCCCGGGCCGGTCGACTTCGTATCGGACCGGGGCCGGGCGGCGCACCGGGAGTCCGGTGGCTTGATCGAGATGGGCCAGCAACGGCATCTGATAACGCTCTAACACTCGGCCAACGGTGGACCGGTTCAGGTCTAAGTGATAGGCGATCCGATGTGGCCCCCACCGGCGGGTGAACCGCAGACCGATGATTCGTTGTTCGACCTTGCGTGCCAGCCGCCGCGGTGAGGACTGGGGTCGGGAGCTGCGATCGGTCAACGGCAACCCCGCCCGGTAGCGGTCAGACCAGCGTTTGGCCGTTGCCGGTGAGCACTGAAACCGTTCAGCAGCACGCCGCAACGACCACCCCTGATCAACAACCAGCACAGCCAGACGTCGACGGCCCGTAGGAGTCAGAGGTGCATTAGCGTGGGTCATGAAGACCTCCGTGGCGAGATGGTGAGTGTGGTAACCCACATCCTGCCCGGAGGTCTTCGCCTCACCTCACCCGTTCACAACGTGTCGGGGAAGTACAGCTAGCCGAGAATTCGTATCGAGACCCCGTCAGACGAAATCGGAGCGTCGAGGCCCCGGTTCAGCTCGGCCAATAGTGGCTGTCCGGCGTGGCGCGGGCGCCGAAGATCGCCTGCCCGACGCGGACGCAGGTCGACCCCTCTGCGATGGCCAGCGCGTAGTCCCCCGACATCCCCATCGAGAGCTCGCCCGGCCCGATCAACGCCGGATCGTCCTCGCGCGCCCGGTCGCGCAACTCGCGCAGCAACGCGAAGCAGCCACGGACCCGCTTCTCGTCGGCGGAAAGGGCGGCCAACGTCATCAGTCCGCGCACGCGCAGCGTCTCGAAAGCGGTCACCGCGCGCAGGAACTCGGGCAGGTCGTCGGGGGCCAAGCCGAATTTCGACTCCTCGCCCGACGTGTTGACCTGCACGTACACGTCCAGTCCGCGCCCGAGCAGCTGCAGCCGCCGGTCGAGGGCTTCGGCGAGACGGAGGCTGTCGAGGGCCTGGAACTCGTCGGCGATCGCGGCGACATCCTTCGCCTTGTTGGTCTGCAAGTGGCCGATCACGGCCCACTTCACGCCGGTGTCGTCGAGGTCGGCGTGCTTGCGCTTGGCCTCCTGCACCTTGTTCTCCCCAAACCAATCGCATCCGGCCTCGACGGCGTTGCGCAGACGGTCGGCCTCCACCGTCTTGGAGACCGGCAGGAGGCGGACCTCGGCGGGGTCGCGACCGGCCGCGCGCGCCGCCTCGTCGATCCGGTTACGCACGGCCGCGAGGTTGGCCCGGAAGTCGTCGACGGTGGTGGCGGTGCGGTAGTCGGTCACGACTCCCATTGTCCACCTGCCCAGTCGGCGGGGGTGAGGTGCCCAGGTCTCGATACGACCGCTCCTTCGTCGCGGTCACTCGACCCGGCGCTCGGCGGGGGTGGGGTGCCCAGTCGGCGATTGGCGGGAACGAAAGCGATCTGTCAATAATTCTTGACAACTCTTAAATGTCAACATAACCTGACATCGTGACTGAGGAAATCAACCCGACCGCCGACGCGGTCGCCGACACAGACCCCGCTCGCGGATTGGCCGCGGTACGCGCCCTGCGCACCCTGGCCGACCGCCTCGAGGACATCCACGTCGACAACGCGCGGCGGGCCGGTTGGAGCTGGCAGCAGATCGCCGAAATCTTGGAGATCAGCCGCCAAGCCGTGCACCAGAAGCACGCGCGACGCGACGAGGGGGATACCCCGTCGTGATGCTCGCGGTGCTCCTGAGCCCCTCCCTGCCATCGGCAACCGTCACCACAAGTCCATCCACCAACCACAGAAGGAGTGCCACATGTTTGGCTCACGAATCTCTTCCGATGCGCGAATGGCCTTCCCCTTCGCCATCGCCGAGGCCCAAGACCTCGGCAACTCCGCCCTCGGCCCGGAACACCTGATCCTGGGCGTGCTCTGCAACAACCGCGACCCGCTGGTCGGGGTGCTCGCCGAGCACAACATCACCCTCGAGTCGGCACGCGATGCGGTCCGTGGCATCGATCCCTCCGACGAGGACGAGTCCGATTCCGACGAGGAGCGCTACACCGCCGACCGCGATGCGCTCAAGATGCTCGGCATCGACCTCGACAAGGTCCGCGACGCCGTCGCCAAGAACTTCGGCGACGACCTGTCGTCGGGCTGGGGACGGCGCGACCCGCGCGGCCGCGGCCGACGCGGCGGCCCGCACAATCACGATCGCGAGCACCGCGGCGGACCGCACGGTCGTCGAGGCGGCCCGCACGGACGCGGCGGACCGCGCGAATGGGGCGGCGATCCCCGCGACTTCGCCGGCCGGGGTCCCTGGGGCCCGGGATTCGATCCCCGCGACTTCGACCGCGGCGAGTTCGATCCGTTCGCTTTCGCCGGTGCCGAGGGTCCGTGGGATCACGGACGCGGCCGTCGCGGTCCCCGTGGCCGTCGCGCCCGATTCAGCCGGGCGGCGAAGGACACCGTCGCCGGGGCGCGCTTCCTCTCCTCCGAGGACGGCGGTCGCACCATCGAGACCGGGCATGTCATCCTCGCGGCCTTCCGCGTGGGGACGCCGCCGGTCCGCGCGATCATGGCCCTCGCCCCCGACGAGAAGGCGCTCATCGACGCCGTTGCCGCGCAACTGAGTTCCGGTGCCAGTGCCTGATCGGTAGGCGCCGGATCGACCCGGCGCGGCGATCAACCGCGCAAAGACAAGGCGCCCGCCCCGAACATCTCGGGGCGGGCGCCTTGCCGTCTAGAGGATCAGAGGATTTCCGCGTGCGGCCCGCCGTCGAGGCCCCAGATGAACGCCAGCGCCGTGACGAGCGCCCAACCGAACATGATGAGACCGGTGTGGCCGAGCGTCTTCACGAGGGCAGGGCCGTTCGCGCCGCCCACGACGGTGCGGCCCACGCCGTTGGCGAACGGGGCCAGGAACAGGCCGACCAGCGCCCACGGGTGGTGGAAGGCCAGCAGCACAGTGATCACGAACGGCACGGTGATCAGGAAGGCGTAGAGGTAGCGCGTGGAGTAGTCGCCCAGACGCACGGCCAGCGTCTTCTTGCCCGCGACTTCGTCGGTGTCGATATCGCGCAGGTTGTTGGTGACCAGGACCGCGGCGGAGAAGGAGCCGACCGCGACGGCGATCAGCACGCCGATCAGGTCGATCTTGCCGCCGACGACGAGTTGGGTGCCGCAGACGGCGACCAGGCCGAAGAAGACGAATACGGCCACTTCGCCGAAGCCGGCATAGCCGTAGGGGCGGGAGCCGCCGGTGTAGAACCAGGCCGCGGCGATGCACGCCGCGCCGACGAGGATCAACCACCAGTGCGTGTTCAGCGACAGCCAGGCTCCCACGACAGCCGCGACGGCGAAGGCGAAGACGGCCGCGGTCCGCACCGATTTCGGGGATGCGGTGCCGGAACCGACCAGTCGGGCCGGGCCGACGCGGTCGTCGTCGGTTCCGCGCACACCGTCGGAGTAGTCGTTGGCGTAGTTGACCCCGATGATCAAGGCAATCGCCACCACGAACGCGGCCAGGACGTGTACCCAATCGGGGTGCCGGTTGACGTGGTAGGCGGCGCCGATACCGGCGATCACCGGTGCCAGGGCGTTGGGCAGGGTGCGCGGTCGAGCGCCGTTGATCCATTGCGAGACAGTGGCCACCCGGTCATTCAACCATGCCCGGCGTCTCAATCCGCGGCCGCCGCGGCACCCGTCCGCAACGTCGCGGCCAGGATTTCCCGCAGTGCTCGCCGGTCCACTTTGCCCGGTCCGCGCCGGGGCAGGGATGGCAGGACGACGATCTGGCGCGGGGCGGCGTGGCGGTGCAGGCGGGAAGCGACCAGGGCGCGCAGCGCGGCGGTGTCGGGGACGGCGCCGGGAGCGGCGACGACGGCGGCGACGACCCGCTCGCCGAGCCGGTCGTCGGGCAGGCCGACGACGGTGCATTCCGCGACCGAAGGGTCCTGCGCCAACACCTCTTCGACGACCTGCGGCACGACGGTGAGCCCGCCGGTGCTGATCGCGTCGTCGGCCCGTCCGAGGATGGTCAGCATCCCGTCGTCGACGCTGCCCAGGTCGTCGGTGCGGAAGGATCCGGGGACGGCGAAGGCCGGATGGTCGGGGAGCAGGTGGTAGCCGTGCGCCACCATCGGCCCGGACAGCACGACCCGCCCGTCGACGATGGATGCCGACGCCCCGTCGAGCGGCACCCCGTCGTAGACGCAGCCGCCACCGGTCTCACTCATGCCGTAGGTCGTCACGACGGGGATCCCCGCCGCGAGCGCCCGCCTCAGCAACGGGGCCGGGGTGGTGGCCCCGCCGAGGAGCACCGCGTCGAGTTCGGCCGTGGCGGCGGTGGCCTCGGGTGATTCCAGCACCGCGACGAGCTGCGTCGGGACGAGTGAGGTGTAGCGGCGCGGGCCGCGCAACAGGGCCACGTCGGCGGCGAAGCGCCGGGCGTCGAAGCCGTCGCGCAGATCCGCGATCATCGGGGTGAAACCGGCCCGCAGCGCCCGCAGCATGACCTGGATCCCGGCGATGTGGTGCGGGGGAAGGGCGAGCAACCAGTTGCCCGGACCGCCGAGCCGTGCGTGGGTGGCGTCGGCCGAGGCCGCCAGCGTCGCCGGGGTGTGCACCGCCCCCTTGGGGGTGCCGGTGGACCCCGACGTCGCGACCACGAGGCAGGCCAGCGGGTCGTCGACCGGCTCGCCCACGCGCAGCGCTGTTTCGAGGAGCACCCGGTCGGGGGCGGTGGAGTCGTCGACCACCGGCAGGAAGCAGTGTGCGCCGGCGGCCATCGCGACCAGGTCGGCGAAGGATTCGGCGAGTTCCGGGCCCAACGGGAGGGGCAGGGCGGCCAGGACTGGCACGGCGTCTACTCGGGGTCGGCGTCGTCCGACCCGCGTCGGCGCAGCGGCTCGTCGTCGAAGGGCCAGCCGGCGCCGACGAGGACCGAGCGGACGCGGTCGAGGTCGGATTCGCTGGGCAGCTCGTCGGTCAGCTTGTTGATCTCGACGCCGGCGTCGATCCGGGTGATCTCCGGGACATCGGTGACGACGGTGCTCGGCGGCTCCGGGGCGGCTGCCGCGGCCGCCTCGGCGGCGAGCGAATTGGCCACTTCCTGGACCTCGTCGTCGGAGAGTTGGCGGCGCAGGATGGCCACCAACGGGATGTAGTCGCCGGAGGGGACGCCGTTCGGGTAGCCGGCGCGCAGCCACCGGACGACCGACGCCAGCAACTGGGGCCTGTCCACGACTACTCCTCTCGCTCGGCGCAGTGCCACGATTATAGGCCGGTCAGGAGTCGGCGACGGTGACCGCGAGCGGCCACCCGCCCGCCGCCAAGCGTGAGGCGACCTGATTGATCTCCTCGGGGGTGGGGGACTGATCGGTGACGCGCTCGATCGCGTCGTGGATCTGCTGCTCGGTCACGGTGGGGATGCCGGCCTCGTCGGCGAGGGTCTGCGCCACGCGGGTGACATCCTTCTCGTCGAGGACGCGGGTCAGCAGGGCCAGCAGGGGAGGGAAGTCGGTGCGATCCACGCCCTGGGGGTAGCCCTGACGGATCCAGCCGACGATCGAATCGAACGTAGCCATGAGGAGATTCTCTGCTTTCGGTTACTTGTAGCCGAACGGGAAGATCTTGACGTGGAAGTGGTACAGGATCGTCTGTCGGGTGATCCACAGGATGCCGACGATGATCGCCAGGCTCACGAAGGCGAAGAGGAAGGCGCCGAGGGCCTTGAGGGCCGGGTTGTGGTTGGTCACGGTGCCGTCGGCGTTGTAGCCGTTGGCCCAGAACCGGAGGCCCAGTGCGAACAGGGCGGGCAAGCCGGCGCCGAAGACGAGGCCGATGATGAAGACCCGGAGGATGGATTCTGCGACGGTCATTGTCTTCCTTTGGTTGGCGCGAGCGGATGGGCGCCGCGGTTAGGCGTTGGCCCGCTCGGGGGCGGCGGCGGTCTCGTCGGCCGGCATCAGACCGGCCTCCTCGTCCCACTCGGCGTTGACGTTGTTGTGGTCGATCTTGTTCTGCTGCGCGTGCCAGTACATGTAGCCGGAGAGGGCGACGAGGACAACGAAGATGGCGATCGCACCGCCGAGATTGCCCAGCAGGTGGGCGAGGGCGTAGCAGACCGCGCCCACGACGGCGGCGGCCGGAAGCGTGGTGACCCAGGCGACGACCATGCGACCGGCGACCTGCCAGCGGACCTGCGCACCCTTCTTGCCGACGCCGGTGCCCAGGATCGAGCCGGTGGCCACGTGGGTGGTCGACAGCGCCATGCCGGCGGCGCTCGAGGTCAGGATGATCGCGGCCGAGCTGGCCTCGGCGGCCATCCCCTGCGGCGGGGCGATCTCGACGAGGCCCTTGCCCAGCGTGCGGATGATGCGCCAGCCGCCCAGGTAGGTGCCCAGCGCGATGGCGGCGGCACAGGTGAAGACGATCCAGATCGGCAGGCCGTGGCCGACGCTCTCCGCGGAGAGGTGGCCGGTCGCGATGAGGGCCAGGGCGATGACGCCCATCGTCTTCTGCGCGTCACCGGTGCCGTGGGCGAGGGAGACGAGCGAGGCGGTGGCGATCTGGCCGTAGCGGAAGCCGTCGTCCTTCTGGTGGGCGGCCAGCGAGTCGGTGATCTTGTAGACCAGCCAGGTGCCGGCGGTCGCGACGATGCAGGCGATGACCGGAGCCAGCAGCGCGGGGACGATGACCTTGGCGGTGATGCCCGACCAGTTGACGCCCGAGGTGCCGATGGCCGCCAGGCCGGCGCCGATCAGGCCGCCGAACAGGGCGTGCGAGGAGCTCGACGGCAGGCCGAAGAGCCAGGTGAAGAGATTCCACAGGATGCCGCCGACGAGGCCGGCGAAGATGATCAGCAGCGCCTTGGTCGGGTCCAGGCCGGGGATCAGCTCACCGTGCTTGCCCTGGATCTTCAGGACGTCCTTGGTGATGGTGGCCGCGACCTCGACGGAGAGGAAGGCGCCGACGAGGTTGAGTACCGCGGAAAGGCCGACGGCCACCTTCGGCTTGAGGGCGCCGGTGGCGATCGACGTGGCCATAGCGTTGCCGGTGTCGTGGAAGCCATTGGTGAAATCGAATCCGAGTGCGGTGACGATGAGCAGCACAAGGATCAGCATCTCTACGGTCATGAGAATGATCATGGCGGGTGAAATGCCGATACGCCTAACTTCGTACGCGCGGATTTAGGCGTTTGACCTGCGGCTTTCATGTGTTGCAGTGGTGTTCACCTGGTGTTCACCATTGTGTCGTCCTGTGTCAACCGAATCTGGGTGACCGCGCCGTGTCAGAATCGCGGACATGACTGCGATCACCCTTGGCATGCCCATCAACTACGCGGGCGATTTCCGCGAAACCATCGCGAACCTCGCCGACTTCGAATCGGCCGGGGTCGGACGCATCGCGGTGCCCGAGGCCTACAGCTTCGACGCGGTGAGCCAGCTCGGATTCATCGCGGCCAAGACCGAGAAGATGGAACTGCAGACCGCGATCCTGCCGATGTATTCGCGCACGCCGACGAACCTCGCCATGACCGCGGCGGGACTCGACTACATCTCCGGCGGCCGCGCGATCCTGGGCATCGGGGCGTCGGGACCGCAGGTCATCGAAGGATTCCACGGCGTGAAATACGACTACCCGCTCGGCCGGGCCCGCGAGCACGCGGAGATCTGCCGCAAGGTGTGGCGCCGCGAGAAGGTCGAGTTCCACGGCAAGCACTACACCCTTCCGCTCGACGCGGAGCACGGCGGCAGCGGGTTGGGCAAGGCGCTGAAGATCATCAACCATCCGGTGCGCGAGCGGATCCCGATGCTGTTGGCCGCCATCGGCCCGAAGAACGTCGAACTCGCGGCCGAGCTGTTCGAAGAGTTCCAGCCCTTCCTGTTCCACCCCGAGTACGTCGACGCCGCTTTCGGCGAAGCGTTGGCCGCGGGCAAGGCGCGCCGCGACCCGTCGCTGGGCGATCTGAAGATCGTCGTGCAGGCGGCGGCGCTGATCACCGAGGACGCTGACGCGATCGACAACGCGCTGGCCGGTGTGCGGCACCACGCCGCGCTCTACATCGGCGGGATGGGCGCGCGGGGGAAGAACTTCTACAACTCGCTCGTCCAGCGCTACGGCTACGTCGAGGAGGCCAAGCTCATCCAGGACCTGTACCTCGACGGGAAGAAGCAGGAGGCCGCGATGGCGGTCCCCGACGAGCTGGTGCGGGCGATGAGCCTCATCGGCCCGCGCTCCGTCGTCGCCGAGCGCCTCGAGGCATTCGCCCGCGCCGGGGTGGGCGTCATCCTGGCCTCCCCGGTGGCCGGCTCCCACACCGAGCGCGTCGAAACGATGGAAGCCCTAGCCGACATCATCGGCTGACTCAGGCCACTACAAACGAACTGTGCGGACGTTTGTGACCGGTATGTGGTCACAAACGTCCGCACAGTTGTGGTGCGAGGCTAGCCGACGCGGCGGACCTTGTAGACGTAGTCGCCGCTGGCCAGTGGAGGCAGCTTGACGCCGACCATGCTGGTCGGAAGCTCGGAGATGGCCGAGCTCTTGTTGATCACCAGGAAGGTGTCCTTCTTCCACGCCAACAGCTGGTTCGGCAGCAGACCGGTGGTCATCACCTGCTGGACGGCAAAGGTCTTCTGGTCGACCACCGAGAGGAAGCTGAGGAAGTAGTTCGCGACGTACACCTTGCCTTTGAAGATGAGCATCGAGTTGGTGCCGATGCCGGTGTTCACGTCGGTGATGTGCTGACCGGTGGCCAGGTTGTACACCGACAGGCCGCCGACCGGGGCCATCAGGTTGTTCACGTACAGCCGGTTGGTCTTGGTGTCGGCGACAACGCTGCCGTGGCCTTGGGCGATGGCCTGCCGAGTATTCCAATTGAGCTTGGTTTCCACCCTGCCGCCGCTGCGGGTGATGCGCAGCTGGGCGAGATCGCGGTAGTACGAGGTGACCGAAATGGTGGCGTCATTGGCGTCGGCGTTGGTCACGGCCAGACCGGCGCCAAGCTTCTTGCCGCTGCCCGGGAACGCCCAGTCGCCGATGCGCTGGTAGGTGTCCATGTCGAAGAACGCCAGGCCGGTGGTCGTGGAGATGATGGCGACGCGAAGCCCTTCAGCGAACTCCACCCAGTGTGCGTGCGGCAGGTTCGTCAGGCGGGCGACCCGCTTGCCGGTGGTCTTGTCCCACACGTTGGCTTCACCGCGGTTGGCGGCGGCGGCGGTGGTCCAGACGACGTTGCCGGTCTTGGGCACGTTGATCTCGTACTGGACGCCGTACTTGCCATGACCGCCGGTGTTGGCGGGCTCCAGCACGTTGAACCGCTGTTTGACGGCCATCGTGTTGGGGTTGATCCTCAACAGGCTCGACCGGGTGGGACCGCTCATCGGCTCGACCTGGGTCATCCACAGGTCGCCGGTCTGCTGGTCGATGGCACCGCGGTAGTTGCCGCCGCGCTCGTTGCCGACGCCAACGCTGTAGCCGTTGATGGTGTAGCCGGCCGGTTGCGGCACCGCGGGTCCGGGACGGGCCGGTGCGGGCGCAGCGTCGGCAACCGGGGCGGCGATGGAGCCGAGGGACAGGGTCGCGGCGAGGGCGAGTGCTGCCGCGGATGCGCGATTCAGATGCGAAGTCATGTCGGTCAGGCTAACCTAACCGTTCCGACCTGCCAATTGTGGGTTCGGTCTCAACTCCGGCAGCAGCGGCTCGAACAGTGGAACTCAGTAGTAGTAGGGGTACTCGTCCCAGTTGGGCGGCCGCTTCTCCAGGAAGGCGTCGCGGCCCTCGACGGCCTCGTCGGTCATGTAGGCCAGGCGGGTCGCCTCCCCGGCGAAGACCTGCTGGCCCATCAGCCCGTCGTCGGCCAGGTTGAAGGCGAACTTCAACATGCGCTGCGCCGTCGGCGACTTCGAGTTGATCGCCCGCGCCCACTCGATGGCGGTGTTCTCCAACTCGGCGTGGTCCGCGACGCGGTTGACCGCCCCCATCCGGTGCATGGTCTCCGCGTCGTAGGACTCGCCGAGGAAGAAGATCTCGCGGGCGAATTTCTGTCCCACCTGTTTGGCCAGATAGGCGCTGCCGTACCCGGCGTCGAACGAACCAACGTCGGCGTCGGTCTGCTTGAAGCGGGCGTGCTCCCGCGAGGCGAGCGTGAGGTCGCAGACGACGTGCAGTGAGTGCCCGCCGCCGGCCGCCCATCCGTTGACGACGGCGATCACGACCTTGGGCATGGTGCGGATCAGGCGCTGCACCTCGAGGATGTGCAGCCGCCCGCCCTCGGCCTTCACGCGCGCCTGGTCGACGGTATCGCTGCCCGCCGCCGCCACGTCGTCGTCGTGGCTCGTCGCGTACTGGTATCCCGAGCGGCCGCGGATCCGCTGGTCGCCGCCGCTGCAGAACGCCCAGCCGCCGTCCTTCGGTGACGGCCCGTTGCCGGTGAGCAGCACCGTCCCGACATACGGCGTGCGGCGCGCATGGTCGAGGGTGCGGTGCAGCTCGTCGACGGTATGCGGTCGGAAGGCGTTGCGGACCTCCGGCCGGTCGAAGGCGATGCGCACGATCCCGTTGGCCCGGCCCTCCCCGACGTGGCGGTGGTAGGTGATGTCGGTCAGGTTCTCGAAGCCGTCGACCGGCTGCCACTGGGACGGATCGAACGGGTTGGAATCGCTCATGCGCCCAGCCTATCGGGCAATGACCGGGGGCCTGGGTGGGAGCCGTCGAGCCGTGGCGTTAACGTGGGGAAATGAGTGACACGTCGCCACAAACCCCCCACGAGGGCGGTTTCCGGGCCGTGCTCGACGTCTCCACCGAGCGCGGCGGGCCGCACTACGCCGAGTTCAGCGAGCAGGTCCGCACCCTCATGGACAAGGTGCGCTATGCCTGCCCGACCGACGAGCTGGCGGTCGAGGCCGTCGCCACGCTGCGCGATCTGAACGCCAAACTCGACGAGCACCTCGTCGACGAATGGACCAGCCCGGCGGGCACTCGCATCGACCTGCCCGCGCGCGGCAACATCACGCTCCCGCCGTACGAGGTCACCGCTGCCAGCCCCGACGGCGTGGAGGCGACGGTGTGGTTCCGGCCCTACCACCTCGGCGGCAACGGCGTCGCGCACGGCGGTCAGGTCGCCCTCGCCTTCGACGATCTCGGCGGGATGGCCGGCGCCCTCGCCGTCAACGGCGTCTGCCGCACCGCGTACCTGAAGGTGAACTACCGCTCGCTCACCCCGCTCGACACCAAGCTGACGATGCGCACCTGGGTGGATAAGCGCGACGACCGCAAGCTGTTCATCGCCGGGACGCTGCACGACGGCGACCGCCTGTGCGCCGACCTCGAGTCCTTGTTCATCGCCCTGCGGCCGGGTCAGCCGTAAGGTCGCGTTCCCCCCGCACTTTTCCGTTCTTCCCGACGAAACTTCTGCGGGAGGAAGCGAAAAGTGCGGGAGGAAGTCAGAGTTCGCGCACGCCGATGGTGAAGCCGGCCGCCTGGAGCCGATCGGCGAGGACATCGCCCATCGCGACGGCCGGGGTGAGGACCCCGGAACGCTCGGGCAGCTTGTCGCGGTCGAGGGCCAACGCCAGCGCCGACTCGCCCAGCATCACCGACGTCGCCTTGTACCCGGGATCGCCCTGGGCCACCATCTCGCTGCGATAGCGGCGCCCGCTCGACGTCGTGGTGAAGGTCTGCACCGCGAAATGGCCCTTGTCGCGGGACTTCTCGTCGGGTCCCTCGCCCGGCTTGGGCAGCACCTTGTCGAGGAGGGCACGGGTTGGCCGGAAGGACATCGCGCCGAGTCCGACGCCCAGGCCGGCGGCGACGGCCGCCGACGCGATCGTCGACACCACGGGTAGGCGACCGGTGGACATGACCTCGCCGTAGTGGAAGTCGGGGCCGTAATCGAGCAGGCTGCCGGAGCGCCGCACGATCCGGGTGTTGAACGAGGCCATGAAGAACGGCGCACAGGTCCCGCGCAGCGACGAATCGATGGTCGACGCCCGCACCAGCGCCGCGTCGCTCGGCTCGGAGCGGCGGTCGGCGCGCGGGATCTCGCCGGGTCCCGACGAGAGGGCCTGCGGGTTGAGCAGCAGATTGCGCGTCGCGGCGTCGCGGGCCTGCTCGGCGATGACGCGGACCGAGTCGATGGTGCCGCCCGACGCCATGCCGCGCATCGAGGTTACGACCATCGTCGTATCGCCCAGCGTGCCCGCGCCGTCGGCCTGCGCCTGGCGGTGCAGCAGATAGGTGCCGAGGTCGGAGGGGATGGAGTCGAAGCCGCAGGCGTGCACGATCCGGGCGCCGGTGGCCGCGGCGGTCTCGCCGGCCTTGTCGATGGAGTAGCGCACGAACGGGACTTCGCCGGTGAGGTCGACGTAGTCGGTGCCGGCCGACGCGGCGGCGGTGACCAGCGCCTCGCCGTAGCGCAGGTAGGGGCCGACGGTCGTGCAGATCACCTGGGTGCGGGCCACCATCGCGTCGAGCGTCGAGGGCCGGTCGGAGTCGGCGACGATGAGCGGCCACTGCGCGGCGGCGGCGCCGAGCCGCTCCCGGACGGCGGCCAACTTCTCCTCCGAACGCCCGGCCAGGGCGATCCGGGTTCCCGCCGGGGCGGCCCCGGCCAGATAGCGGGCGGTCAGCTCACCGACGAAGCCGGTGACGCCATAGACAACGATGTCGAATTCGCGACTCATGGCCGTCACCCTATCGGCCGCGTCGGTGGGGCGCGTCCTACCCGGGGCGGAGATCCGGGTGCGCCCGGGTCAGGCGGCCGATGCCACGCCGAGCGACAACGCGCCGAAAGTCTTCGGCGTCTTGGTCGCGTAGAACTGCTCCAGGTTGACCGGCTCCCATCCGGCGTCGGCGAGCAGGGCCGGGATGTCGCGGGTCAAATGGCAGCCGCCGCCCAGACGTTTCTGCAGCGGCTCCAGTCGGCGCTGCCAGCGCCGCACCTTCTCGTCGGGGGCACGGCCGTGTTCCAGGAAATACAGCGAGCCGCCCGGTTTGACGACGCGGCGCAACTCGGCCAGGGCGGTGGGCAGGTCGGGGATCGTGCACATGGTGTAGGTCGACAGCGCGGCGTCGAACACGTCGTCGTCGAAGGGCAGTCGTTGGCCGTCGAGCCCGCCACGCCTGATGGGCACGGAACTGGATTTCACCGCGTCGGCAGCCATCTCCCACGCGGTGTCCGACGGCTCGATCGCCGTCACCGACGTCACCTCGTCGGGATAGCAACCGACGTTGTTGCCCGCGCCGAAACCGATCTCGATGATGTCGCCGCTCATCCCGACGGTCGCCTTGCGGCGGATCTTGCGCATCGCCGGCATCCCGCAGGTGAGTTGGACGACGTGCGGCAGGATGTGGTCCTCGTAGTAACCCATGCTCTGATTGTGGGCGCCCGGGCCCCTGCGGTCCGGGGATTCCGGGTTCCTCGGCTGGCGGGGTCTCGATACGGTTCCTCGGCTGGCGCCTCGGATCCACCGCCGGATCGAGTGACCGCGACGAAGGAGCGGTCGTATCGAGATCTCGACCACCCCGGATCGACCACCTCAGATCGATCGACTACCGCGCAGGTGGGTGAAGGTTCGGACGGCCAAGGCCACCCAGCAGAGGAAGGCGAAGGCCGACAGGGCCGCCGGCACCCAGTGCCGGAGCAGGGCGGAGGCGGCCGATGCGCACGCGAAGGCGGTGAGGTTGGCGAGCACGTCGTAGACGGGCGCGACGAATCGCCGGTTGATCACGTGGGCCGCGGCGATGAACAAGCCGCAGGCGAAGGTGATCGAGAGAAGAGCGGAAACCACGCCGCAACCCTAGTCCCGGCGCGTGCCAGACTGGACGCCATGCCGATCAACCCGTCGACGTTGCAGGGCCGGGTCATCGTCGACGAGATGATCCGCGGTGGCGTGACCGACGCGGTCCTGTGCCCCGGTTCGCGCAACGCGCCCCTGGCCTTCGCGCTGCACGCCGCCGACGCCGCCGGGCGGATCCGGCTGCACGTGCGCATCGACGAGCGATCCGCCGGATACCTCGCACTGGGCCTCGCGGTGTCCTCACGTCGACCGGTGCCCATCGTGCTGACCAGCGGAACCGCAGTCGCCAACGTGAGCCCCGCGGTCTTCGAGGCGAACTACGCCCGGGTCCCGCTCGTCGTCGTCAGCGCGAACCGTCCGTATGAACTGCTCGGTTCCGGGGCCAATCAGACGGTGGAGCAGTTCGGGCTGTTCGGCACCCAGGTGCGCGCGGCGATCAGCATCGGACTCGCCGAGGACGGCGTCGACACCAACAGTCAGTGGCGCTCGGCGGTCGGCCGGGTTCTGGCCGCGGCCCGCGGCGCGCGCACCGGCAACGCCGGCCCCGTTCAGTTCGACATCCCGCTGCGCGAACCGCTCGTCCCCGACCCGCAGGACCCGTCCGACGCCGATCTGGGCGCCTTCGCCGGCCGCCCCGACGGCCAGCCGTGGACCTACGCCCCGGCCGGCCGGCTCGACATCCCGGTGCCGATCGATCTGAGTCTCGACACCGTGGTCATCGCGGGCCACGGCGCCGGGGCCAACCCGGAACTGGCCGGACTGCCGACCGTCGCCGAGCCGACCGCACCGGTTCCGGACAACCCGCTGCACCCGTTGGCCTTGCGCGCCGTCAAGCCGCGGCAGGCGATCATCTGCGGGCGGCCGACCCTGCACCGGGACGTCTCCCGGCTGCTCGCCGACCCGGACGTCGCGGTCCACGCGATCACCACCGGTCCGCGCTGGCCGGACGTCTCCGGCAACGTGGTCTCCACCGGGACGCGGGCCGAACCCGTCGGCGCGCCCCGAGACGCATGGCTCGCCGACTGCGCGCAAGCGCACCGTCGCACGGTCGGGGCGGTATCCGCCGTCCTCGCCGACACCCCCGCGGTGACCGGTCTGCACGTCGCCGCGGCCGTCGGGCGGGCGGTCGGACCGGAACGGCAACTGTTCCTCGGCGCCTCCAACCCCATCCGCGACGTGGCGCTGGCCGCCGTCATCGACCCGGGCGCGCGGGTGCTGTCCAACCGGGGCGTGGCCGGGATCGACGGGACGAATTCGACGGCTATCGGCGCCGCGCTGGCCGCCGACGGCGACGCGGCCGGAGGCCCCGGCTCGACGGGCACGGTGGCGTTGATGGGCGACCTCACCTTCATCCACGACACCACCGGGTTGATCATCGGGCCGGGGGAGCCGCGTCCGGCCGACCTGCGGATCGTCGTCGCCAACGACGACGGCGGCGGCATCTTCGGACTCCTGGAACAGGGCGATCCGCGGTTCAACGGCGACGCCTACGCCGGTGCCTACGAACGGATCTTCGGCACCCCGCACCACACCGATCTGGCCGCACTCTGTGCGGGAGTGCGAGTCGGGCACCGCCGGCTCACGGTCGAGGAGTTGGGCGACGCGCTCGCGGCTCCCGCCACCGGGGCGCCCTGTCCGATCGTGCTCGAGGTGGCCACCGACCGCACCGTGCTGCGCGAGGTCCACGCCGCGATCGCGGCGCGGCTCGCCGGGTAACCTGAGCCCATGAACCCGACCGCCCAGCGCATCGTGCAGATCGCGCTGCTCGTCGTCGGGACGACGCTGACCCTCATGGCCTGCTTCCTGTTCGTCGGATGCGTGAAGAACGACCACCAGATCAACGCGCACAAGGCGACGACGGTGGCCGAGGTCTCCTCGGCGGATCGGCGGCACGCCGCGGTCGGTTTCTTCACCGCCGACGGCAAATTCCACAATCCCCAGCTGGGCCTGCTCTACCCGACCGATCTCGCGGTGGGGCAACGGATCTCGGTGGACTACGACGCGTCGAACCCCGACGGGTTGGCCCGGCCCACCGGTCGCAGCGCGAAAATCGCGATCATCCCGTGCCTATCGGTGATCGTCGGCTCCTGGGCGGTGATCGCCCTCCTGATGGTGGTGGTCGCCGAGGCCGGACGCCGCCGGATCCGCGCCGATGCCGCCCGTCTCGACGATGCGGAGACGGGCGGCGAATCCGTCGACGAGAAGGCCGTCGAACCGCGAGTGTGAATTGGTCGCGCGTTCATCGGGATTTCGTGTTCGCACCACCGATGCGCCGCCCGACCCGTCGACACTGACGGTATGCGAGTGGCCATTGTTTCCGAGAGTTTCCTGCCGCAGGTCAACGGAGTGACCAATTCGGTGCTGCGCGTCGTCGACCACCTCGAGGCCCACGGTCACGAGGCGCTCGTCATCGCGCCGGACACCCCGCGGGGCCAACCGTCCGGCCCGGACCTCGCCGGTCGACGCACCCCGGTCCGCCACGTCCCGGCGATCATGGTGCCCGGCGTCCCGTCGCTCCCGGTGGGCGTGCCGACGCCCACGGTGCACCGCGCGCTGCGCGACTTCGCCCCCGACGTGGTGCATCTGGCCTCCCCGTTCGTCCTCGGCGGTGCGGGCGCCTACGCCGCCCGCCGTCTCCGGCTGCCGTCGGTGGCCGTCTTCCAGACCGATGTCGCCGGCTTCGCCGCCAGCTATCGCGCCAACTTCACCTCGCGCGCCGCGTGGCGCTACCTCCGTCGGCTGCACTCGGCCTGCGACCGGACGCTGGCCCCGTCGAGCGCCACCGCCGCCGACCTGCGGGCACACGGCATCCCCCGGGTCCACCGCTGGGGTCGCGGCGTGGACCTCGGGCTGTTCGGCCCGGAGCATTCCGACGCCGACCTCGTCGCGCAGTGGTCCGGCGCCGACCACGACGACGATCGGCAGCGCCCGCTCGTCATCGGTTTCGTCGGCCGTCTCGCCCCGGAGAAGGACGTGCAGAAGCTGGCCCCGCTTGCCGCCGACCCGACGGTCCGCCTGGTCATCGTCGGCGACGGTCCGCAGCGCGACCAACTGGTCAAGCAGCTGCCCGGCGCGATCTTCACCGGTGCGCTGCACGGCGCGGAACTGGCCCGGGCCTACGCGAGCTTCGACGTCTTCGTCCACGCCGGGGCGCATGAGACCTTCTGCCAGACCATCCAGGAGGCGATGGCCAGCGGCCTGCCCGTCGTCGGACCCGACGCCGGTGGACCGCGCGATCTGATCGCGCACTGCCGCACCGGATTCCTGCTCGACCCGGTCCGTTTCTCCGACGCGCTGCCCGGCGCCATCGACTCGCTGCGCGACCCGGTGACCCGGGCCCGGTTCGGCGCCTCCGGGCTGGCCCGTGTGCGCAACCGCACGTGGTCTTCGGTGTGCGACGAGCTGTTGAGCCACTACCGGGCCGTCGTCGCGTCGCGGGAGGCGCAGACGCCGACCCCGCTCGCCGGCTGACCGCCCGCGACGCGCCACCCGCCTGCGGCTACCGTTTGTGGCATGACTGACCGCGCCGACCGCAGCGATTCCCCCGGCGACCGCGCCGACCGTGGTGCCCACCCCGGCGACCGCGCCGACCTGGCCAAGCGGCCCGACGAGGTGGCCTCCATGTTCGACGGGGTGGCCAAGCGGTACGACCTGACCAACACGGTGCTGTCCTTCGGCCAGGACCGGCGGTGGCGTGCGGCCACCCGCCGCGCATTGGGCCTGCGCCCCGGCCAGATCGTCCTCGACCTCGCCGCCGGGACCGCGGTCTCGACCGTCGAATTGGCCAAGAGCGGTGCCGCCGCGATCGCGGCCGATTTCTCGCTGGGGATGCTCAAGGCCGGAGCCAGCCGGGACGTGCCGAAGGTCGCCGCCGATGCGCTCGCGCTGCCCTTCGCCGACGAGTCCTTCGACGCGGTGACCATCTCCTTCGGACTGCGCAACGTGAACGACGTCGGGCTCGCGCTGAGCGAGATGCGTCGAGTCCTGCGCCCCGGCGGGCGCCTGGTGATCTGCGAGTTCTCCACGCCGACGTGGCGCCCGTTCCGGACCGTCTACCTGGAGTACCTGATGCGCGCGCTGCCGGAGGTGGCCACGCGCGTCTCGTCGAACCCGGACGCCTACGTCTACCTGGCCGAATCGATCCGCGACTGGCCCGATCAGGAGGGGTTGGCCGGCTTGATCCGAGATGCCGGATTCCGCGGCGCGCATTGGCACAACCTCACCGGCGGGATTGCGGCACTGCACAGTGCCGTGAAGTAGCGTTGGCCGCGTGAGCCACCACCTGGAGCCGCCCGCACGACCGCGCAACGTCACGCGCTCGACCGCGCCGGCCCCCACCCCGGCGCCCGCGCCCGGACACCATCACGGTCACAGCCACGGCGTCGACGGGCCGGTGCCCATCGGGGACGCGGCCCGCAAGATCGTGATCGTGCTCCTGGGGATCGCGGCGGTCGGTGTCGCGATCGGGCTGGGCGTGCTGTGGCCGTCGGGGAGTGGTGACCATCCGATCCCGATGCAGTTCCGCTCCGCCGACGGCGGACCCATCCGCACCGACACCGGCACCGTCGTCGCGCAGACACGGGCCGATTGCAGCAGTCCCGTCGTCGGGCAGGCGGTCGATCAGTCCGCGCTCGAGGTGACCGCCGTCGCCGACGGCCCGTGCTATGCGTCGACGGTGCGCCTGGACACCGGCGCCGACAAGGGCAAATTCGTCCTGTTGCAGATCCCGACGAATCGCGCCCAGTCGGGTACCGGTCCCGACCAGCCGAAACTCGACCCCGCCACCGCCGACAACCCGCAGCCCGGTCAGCCGACCCTGCACGTGGACAACACCATCCGGCTCAGCATCTCGCCCGGGCTCGACGGTTCGCCGCGCTACAACTTCTACGACTTCGCGCGCGGTCGGGCGATTCTCGTCTGGGCGCTGCTGTTCGTCGCCGCGATCGTGCTGGTCGCCGCGTGGAAGGGATTGCGCTCGGTCATCGGCCTCGTATTCGCGTTCGGGGTGCTCGGCGCCTTCACGCTGCCGTCGATCCTGCAGGGACATTCGCCGGTGGCCGTGGCCGTCACCTCGGCGGCACTCATTCTGATCGTCGTGCTCTACCTGGCCCACGGCGTCAGCATGCGCACCTCGGCCGCGCTGCTGGGAACGCTGATCTCCCTGGTCCTCGCCGGACTGCTGAGTTGGCTGGCGATCCGCACCATGAACATCGCCGGCCTCTCCGGCGATCAGGCGATGAGCCTGCAGATCTACCAGGGCACCATCTCGATGACGGGATTGTTGCTCGCCGGCTTCATCATCGGCGCGCTCGGCGTGCTCAACGACGTGACCATCACCCAGGCATCGGCGACCTTCGAACTCGCCGCGGCGGGGGAGCCGTCGCGCGTCGCGACCTTCCGCGCGGCGATGCGGGTGGGCCGCGACCACATCGCCAGCACCGTCTACACCCTGGTGTTCGCCTACGCGGGCAGCGCGTTGCCACTGCTGCTGTTGTTCTCGGTGGCGTCGCAGCCCTTCGGGTCGTTGCTGACCACCGACCAGGTGGCCATCGAATTGGCCCGCGCCTTCGTCGGCGGCATCGCGATCGCGCTATCGGTGCCTCTGACCACCGCGGTCGCGGCGGCGCTCGTGACGATCCGCCCGCGCGCCGACTGAGCACCCCGATCGCGCCGGGGTCTCGATACGCCTTCTCGGCTAGCGCGGTCTCGATACACCGGTCTCGATACACCTTCTCGGCTAGCGCCTCGGCGGCACTCGACCAACGCGTCTAGCGCCTCGTCGGCACTCGACCACCGTGGAAAGCCCAATTCCGCCGAGTGGGCACCCCGATCGCGCCGAGTGGGCACCCCGATCGCGCCGAGTGGGCACCTCGACCCTGCCGAGTGGGCACCTCGATCGCGCCGAGTGGGCACCTGACCCTGACGCTGCCTACCGGAACGGCGGTCGGTCGTCGACCCGGACCGACACCCGTCCGACGGTTCGCCAGGCCCGCGCGATGAGGTCGGCGTCCTCGTCGGAGATGAGGTTGCCCATGACGCGCACGACCATCGACATCAACGCCCGCGACCGGATGCCCGGTCGGCCGAGCAGCGGCACCGCCTGCGGCACGGTGAGCACCGCAGCCAGCCGCCGGGCCGCGGAGAATGCCAGACCGTAGTGCGCGGTGAGGATGTCGGGCCAGCGCGACGTGAAGTCGTCGGCGCCGGATTCGAGCAGGTCGACGGCCAGCCGCGCGGTCTCCAGGCCGTAGTCGATTCCCTCGCCGTTGAGGGGGTTGACACAGGCCGCCGCGTCGCCGATCAGCATCCAGTTCCGGCCCGCGACGCCGCTGACCGCGCCGCCCATCGGCAGCAGCGCCGACGTCAGACGCTGCGGTTCGCCGGTGATCTGCCACTCGTCGCGGACCATGTCGGCGTAATGCTTCAACGTCGGGCGCAGTTCGACATGCGCCGGTCGTTTCGCAGTGGCCAGCGCGCCGACGCCGACGTTGAGCCGCCCGCCGCCCAACGGGAACACCCACCCGTAGCCGGGTAGCAGGCTGCCGTCGGAGCCGCGCAGTTCCAGGTGGGAACCCATCCACTCGTCGTCGGCGCGCCCAGAGGAGACGTAGGCGCGCCCGGCGACGCCGTAGGCGGTGTCCCGGTGCCACTGCCTGCCCAGCACCTTGCCCAGGCCGGAGCGCACCCCGTCGGCGACGATCACCGTCGACGCCCGGATCGACCGTCGGCCGTGGGGATCCTCGACGACCACCGCGCCGATCCGGTCGCCGTCCCACTCCACGTCGACTGCCTTCGCGCCCGACGACAGGGTCGCACCGGCCTCTCCGGCCAGCGCGCGCAGCTCGTCGTCGAACTCGATGCGCGGCACGGCGCTGCCGTGGTCGGCGAAGCGCTTACCCGGCCACGGCACCCGTTGATCGGCACCCCAGCCGTGCAGGTGGAGCCCGACGATGCGTGGCAGCTGCGCCAGGCGCGGCCCGTATCCGAGGCTGACGAGTTCGGTGATGGCGCGCGGGGTCAACCCGTCGCCACAGGTCTTGTCGCGGGGGAATACGGCCATGTCGATCAGCACGACGTCGCGCCCGGCGCGCGCGGCGTAGGCCGCGGCGGCCGAACCGGCGGGACCTGCGCCGACGACGAGGACGTCGGTGCGCGCTATCGTCGTCGGCGACTCGTGCCGGGCGGGACTGGCATTGCTCACCCGACCAGTATCTACCGCGTGATCTGCCGGGGCCGGGTGGGCTGATGGAGCGGCGCCCGGTCGGATAGGCTCAGCGGGTCGGACGCGTCCGCGCCGGCTCCCCGAGACACTGCGCAGGTGTACCACGTGAAGTCGACCATCGCCGGTTTGAACCTGGGTTCCGACGAGTTCTCGCTGGCCGTGAAATCGTCGCTGGCGCAGGTCGAGGACCTGCTGCTGACCGAGCTCGGTTCCGGCGACGACCTGCTCACCGAAGCCGCCACGCATCTGGCGAAGGCGGGCGGCAAGCGCTTCCGGCCGATGTTCGCGATCCTCGCCGCCCAGTTCGGCCCGCGCCCGGACGCCCCCGAGGTCATCACGGCGGCGACCGTCGTCGAAATGATCCACCTCGCGACGCTCTACCACGACGACGTGATGGACGAGGCGCCCGTGCGCCGCGGCGCCCCGTCGGCCAACTCCAGGTGGAGCAATTCCATCGCCATCCTCTCCGGCGACTTCCTGTTCGCCCGCGCGTCGCGCCTGGTGTCGACGCTCGGGCCGGAGTCGGTGCGGATCATCGCCGACACCTTCGCCGAACTCGTCACCGGCCAGATGCGCGAGACCGTCGGCGTCGGCGAGGGTGCCGACCCCGTCGAGCACTATCTCAAGGTCGTGTGGGAGAAGACCGGGTCGCTGATCTCGGCCGCCGGTCGGTTCGGCGCGATGACCAGTGACGCCGACGCGGAGACGGTCGAGCGGCTGGCACGACTCGGCGACGTCATCGGCACCGCCTTCCAGGTCTCCGACGACATCATCGACATCGCCTCGCCGACCGACGACTCGGGCAAGACGCCGGGCACCGACCTGCGGGAAGGGGTACACACCCTGCCGGTCCTGTACGCGCTCGGCGACGCCGGCGATGCGGCGTCGCCGCGGCTGCGCGAACTCCTCGTCGACGCCGGCACCGGCAAGCCGCGGCCGCTGACCGACGACGCCGAGGTCGACGAGGCGTTGACGCTGCTGCGCTCGTCGGCCGGGATGGCCGCCGCCCACGCGAAGCTGGGGGAGTACCTCGCCGCGGCCCAGGCCGACCTGGAGCAACTGCCCGCCGGACCGGCCCGCGACGCCCTGGCCGACCTCGCCGCCTACACCGTCGAGCGCACCGGATAGGCCCCGAATCCAGTCAGCGCAACGGGTTCGTGCCACATACGAGCACCGATCCGTTGCGCTCTCGCCCGCGGGGTGTGACGCGCTCGGCCCAGTTGTCGGGAACGATCCGGGTAATGCCGTCGTTTGGCAATATGTGCAACAACGGGCCCGTACAGGGCGGTCCCGCGGCCGAGTGAAGGCGGAGTGCGATGCATTTCTTTAACGGTGTCAAGACGGCCATGCTGTTGGGCCTGATGTCGGCGATCATCGTCGGTATCGGCGCGATGTTCGGCAAGACGGCGCTGATCATCTCGATCGTGCTCGCGGTGGGAACCAACGCGTACGTCTACTTCAACTCGGCCAAGCTCGCGCTGCGGTCGATGCACGCGCAGCCGGTCACCGAGGTCCAAGCCCCCGAGCTTTATCGGATCGTGCGCGACCTGGCCACCGCGGCCAAGCAGCCGATGCCCGCGCTCTACATCAGCCCCACCGAGTCGCCGAATGCCTTCGCCACCGGGCGCAACCCGAAGAATGCCGCGGTGTGCTGCACCGCCGGCATCATGCGCCTGCTCGACGAGCGGGAGCTGCGTGCGGTCCTCGGTCACGAGCTGTCGCACGTCTACAACCGCGACATCCTCATCTCGTCGGTGGCCGGCGCGCTGGCCGCGATCATCACCGGTCTGGCCCACATGGCGATGTGGATGGGCGGCAGCAGCCGCGACGGCAACGGACCGGGCCTCGTCGGCATCCTGCTCATGACGCTGCTGGGCCCCTTGGCGGCGACGGTGATCAAGATGGCCGTGTCCCGCTCCCGCGAGTACCAGGCCGACCAGTCCGGTGCCGAGCTGACCAAGGATCCGCTCGCCCTGGCGTCGGCGCTGGCCAAGATCTCCGGCGGGATCGACCAGGCGCCGCTCCCGCCCGATCCGCAGATCGAGGCGCAGTCGCACATGATGATCGAGAACCCGTTCCGCGGTGCGGGAGGCTTCCAGAAGCTCTTCTCGACGCACCCGCCAACGGCTGACCGTATCGCCCGGCTGCAGGAGATGGCCCGCCGCGGCGTCTGACCGTGGTCGACCACCCGATGGTGTTCAACTGCGCCCGACGGTGGTCGAGCGTCCAATGGTGGTCGAGTGGTCCGTCCGACGGTGGTCGGGTGTACGTCCGACGGTGGTCGAGTGCGTCCGAGCCGCTAGGCGAGGGCGTGTATCGAGACCCCGCTAGGTGTACTTCCCCGACACGTTGTGAACGGGTGAGGTGAGGCGAAGACCTCCGGGCAGGATGTGGGTTACCACACTCACCATCTCGCCACGGAGGTCTTCATGACCCACGCTAATGCACCTCTGACTCCTACGGGCCGTCGACGTCTGGCTGTGCTGGTTGTTGATCAGGGGTGGTCGTTGCGGCGTGCTGCTGAACGGTTTCAGTGCTCACCGGCAACGGCCAAACGCTGGTCTGACCGCTACCGGGCGGGGTTGCCGTTGACCGATCGCAGCTCCCGACCCCAGTCCTCACCGCGGCGGCTGGCACGCAAGGTCGAACAACGAATCATCGGTCTGCGGTTCACCCGCCGGTGGGGGCCACATCGGATCGCCTATCACCTGGGCCTGAACAGATCGACCGTCGAGCAGGTCCTCAAGCGGTACCGCATGCCGTTGCTGGCCCATCTCGATCAAGCCACCGGACTCCCGGTGCGCCGCCCGGCCCCGGTCCGATACGAAGTCGACCGGCCCGGGCGGCTGGTGCACATCGACATCAAGAAGCAAGGTCGAATCCCCGATGGCGGTGGTTGGCGCGCCCATGGCCGAGGCTCGATACAAGACCGGGCCGCAGACACCGCCCGGGAAAGAGCCTGCCGCGCGGGGGCGAAAAGCTCGCGCGGCTACCGCTATCTGCATCACGCCGTCGACGACTACTCGCGGGTCGCCTATTCCGAGATCCTCGACGACGAACGTAAAGAGACCGCCGCAGGGTTCTGGTTACGGGCCAGCGAGTTCTTCGCAGGTATCGGCGTCACGGTCACCGCGGTGATGACCGACAACGGTGCCTGCTACCGCTCCCACGCCTTCGCCGACGCCCTGGGACCCACGATCAAGCACAAGTGGACCCGCCCGTATCGACCGCAAACCAACGGGAAAGTCGAACGATTCAACCGCACCCTGGCCGCCGAATGGGCCTACGCCCGGCCCTACGCCAACGAAACCGAACGCGACGCCGCCTACACCGCCTGGCTACACCACTACAATCACCACCGACCCCACACCGGCATCGACGGCCAAGTCCCCTCAGCCCGCGTTCACAACCTCACAGGGAAGTACAGCTAGGCGAGGGCGTGTATCGAGACCCCGTCAGCGGTAGTTGACGAACTGCAGGGCGATGTCGAGGTCGGAGCCCTTGAGCAGGGCGATGACGGCCTGCAGGTCGTCGCGCTTCTTGCTCGAGACGCGCACCTCTTCCCCCTGGATCTGGGCCTTGACGCCCTTGGGTCCTTCGTCGCGGATGATCTTGGTGATCTTCTTCGCGTGCTCGGAGTCGATCCCCTGCTTGAGGGTGCCGGAGATCTTGAAGGTCTTGCCCGATGCGGCGGGGTCGCCGGCGTCGAAGGCCTTGAGTGAGATGTCGCGCCGGATCAGCTTCTCCTGGAAGACACCGAGCGCGGCCTGGGCGCGTTCCTCCGCGTCGGAGGTGATGACGATGCCCTCGTCGCCGGACCACTCGATGGTCGAGTTGGTGCCGCGGAAGTCGTAGCGCTGCGAGAGCTCCTTGGCGGCCTGGTTGAGCGCGTTGTCGACCTCTTGCCGATCGATCTTGCTGACCACGTCGAACGATGAATCTGCCATGGGCTCAGCGTAGCCGGTCGGGTTCCACTGCATATGAGCAGCGGGTTTGCGTCGGCCCGGGGGGAGCGTTGTATTCTGTGCGGCGTTGCCCTTTCGCGCCGGACCGGTGCGGGAGAGCGCACCGGCAGGTTGCCCGAGCGGCCAAAGGGAGCGGATTGTAAATCCGTCGCGCAAGCTACATAGGTTCGAATCCTATACCTGCCACGACGTGGGGTTTTCACCTCCGCAACGACGATTTGTCCGACGCGGATACGGGTGTGTAACCTCGTCATGTCATCGCACGATCAGGGTTCGCCGGATCCGCGACGACGACGCCCCCTTAGCTCAGTCGGTAGAGCGTTTCCATGGTAAGGAAAAGGTCAACGGTTCGATTCCGTTAGGGGGCTCGCTGGAACCGATCGCGAGTTCGGTCCGCGCGGCGGTGTAGCTCAGCTGGTTAGAGCGCACGACTCATAATCGTGAGGTCGGGGGATCGAGTCCCCCCACCGCTACACATCGGAATCGGCGGCCGCCGGTTTTGAGAACCAGGTCCACCGGCCAGCACCGGACGGGCCGCAGTACCACCGAAAGAAGGCAGCGACGTGGCCTCCTCGACAGACGTTCGCCCCAAGATCACCTTGGCGTGCGAGGTGTGCAAGCACCGCAACTACATCACCAAGAAGAACCGTCGGAACGATCCCGACCGCCTGGAGATCAAGAAGTTCTGCCCCAACTGCGGGACGCACCAGGCGCACAAGGAATCGCGCTGACGACGAGGGGCACCGGAAACGGTGTCCCTTTGTTTTTCACACACCGTAGTTCCCGTCGGCCCCAGTTCCCGCCGCCCCGCATCGGCGCCGACGTGCGATGCTCCCACCGAATTCGTCGTGACCACAAGGCAGGTTTGAGACAGTGTTTTCCGGATCCGATCCCAACGCCGAACCCACTCCGAACCTGTCGCCCGACGAGATCGCCGAGCGCAACGCCGCCCTCGTCGGATTCCACTACACGGTCGACGACTACTACGAGGTCGGGCGCGAAGAGGTCCGCAAGCACGCGATGGCGGTGCAGGACGCGCACCCGTCGCACTGGAGCGAGGCGGCCGCCCGCGAATACGGCTCGGAGACCCTGATCGCCGCCCCGACCTTCGTCTCGGTCTTCGGCATCACCGCGCAGCGCTATCTGTTCGAGCACGTCGTCACCGGCTACGACCTGTGGCAGGTCATGCAGACCGATCAGCGCCTGATCTACCACCAGCCGATGAAGGTCGGCGACCAGCTCATCTGCGACGTCTCGCTGGAATCCTTCCGCCACATGTCCAGCCCCGAGACCCTCGACATGCTGGTCAGCAAGAACGTCATCTGGAATCAGCACGGCGAACCGGTTATGACGACCTACACCTCGCTCGTCGCGCGGACCGGCGTCGAGGTCGATCCCGCGCTGGTCGACTCGCTCGACCACGTGATGATGAAGGTTGCCGCCTACGGCGATCCCGGCAAGACCGTCGACCGTCCGGCTGCGGACAAGGACCAGCCCGATCCCACCGAGTCGCCGCGCGCGGGTAAGGCGATCGACTTCGACACGCTGACCGTCGGGCAGGAGTTGGAGCCGAAGTCCTTCCTGCTGACCCGCGGCAACCTGGTCAACTACGCCGGCGTCGTCGGGGATCCCAACCCGATCCACTACTCCGACGAGATCGTCCAGGCGGCCGGGCTCGACGGCGTCGTCGCCCACGGGATGCAGACGATGGGCCTCGGCGCGACCTATGTCACCGAGTTCATCGGCGACCCGTCCGCCTTCTGCGAGTACAACGTGCGGTTCACCAGCCCGGTGTACGTGCCGGCCGACGACTACACGTCGGTGGACTTCACGGCGAAGGTGAAGTCGCTGGACCCCGAGACCCGCAAGGGCACGATCGCGCTCGTCGGCAAACAGGGCGATCGCAAGATCTTCGGACGCGCCACCATCGTCGTCCAGTTCAACTGACGGGGGCGCCGTCGGCATCTGATTGGTGTCCGATGCCGACGGTGCTCTACACTGAGGTGTCAGATTGATTCTTGACTTGCGCGCTGCCCATAGGGTGGCGCGTTGGTGTTGTGGGGGTCAATCGGGCGTGACCGACCCCGGTCACAAAGGGGCGTAGCTCAACTGGCAGAGCAGCGGTCTCCAAAACCGCAGGTTGCAGGTTCAAGTCCTGTCGCCCCTGCCGTGGATTGCCACGGCCACCGGAAACGAGAGGACTCGAAAGTTGAGCAAGCGCGATCGAGCTGCCCAGGCCAAGGCGAAGGCCGACGACGCCGTCGAGGGCGTGGCTGATGCTGCCGTCGACACGCTCGACGACGCCGAGCTCCGGCCGACCGGCAAGCGTGCGGGCTCGTCCCGGCGCACCGAGCGTGCGGCGAAGTCCTCCGCATCCGAGGCTGCTGGCGGGCGCAATCCGTTCGTCGCGGTGTGGACGTTCCTGAAGCAGGTCGTCTCCGAGATGAAGAAGGTGATCTGGCCGACTCGGCGCGAGACGATCATCTACACGAGCATCGTCCTCGTCTTCATCATCGTGTTCACCGCGTTCATCTTCGGACTCGACTACGGCTTCGCGAAGTTGATCCTGCTGGTCTTCGGCAGTTCCGACGCCGCGTCGACGACGCCCACCCCCTAGCCGGAGCAGCCGCGCGAGCGGCGCCCGGCATTGAATACCCAGACTGAAGGAGCATCGGGCAGTGACCACCCCCGAGAACGAGATCGAATCAACCGAGGACACCGCCTCGGCGGTGGAGGCTGCCACGGAGACCGTTGCCGACGAGGCCGTCGTCGCGGAGGGTGCCGAGCAGGCTGCCGTGACCGACGTCGACGTCGAGGACGGCGAGTCCGCTCCCGCCGCCGACGAAGCACCGGCCGACGATGTTGCCGCTGCCGACGAGACCCCGGTTGACGAAACCCCGGCCGACGAGGCCGCGACGGAAGAGGCCGCCGAGGAGGATCCGGCCGAGGCGATGCGCCGCCAGCTGCGGTTCGCCCCCGGCGAGTGGTACGTGATCCACTCCTACGCCGGCTACGAGAACAAGGTGAAGGCCAACCTCGAGACCCGTGTGCAGAACCTGGACCTGGAGGAGTACATCTTCCAGGTGGAGGTGCCCACCGAAGAGGTCACCGAGATCAAGAACGGCCAGCCCAAGAAGGTCAACCGCAAGGTGCTGCCGGGTTACATCCTGGTGCGCATGGACCTCAACGACGAGTCCTGGGGCGCGGTGCGCAACACCCCCGGCGTCACCGGCTTCGTCGGCCTGACGTCGCGGCCGTCGCCGTTGACCCTCGACGAGGTGCTGAAGTTCCTGCTTCCGCGCACCGAGCCGAAGAAGGCCGCCTCCACCAAGGGTGGCGCCGACGTCGCCGCCGCGGCGGCCGCCGTTACCGCGCCGATCGAGGTCGACTTCGAGGTCGGCGAGTCGGTCACCGTCATGGACGGCCCGTTCGCGACCCTGCCCGCGTCGATCAGCGAGGTCAACGCCGAGCAGCGCAAGGTCAAGGTGCTCGTGTCGATCTTCGGCCGCGAGACCCCCGTCGAACTCGGTTTCAACCAGGTCGAAAAGATTTAGCGACGACGATCGCGGCCTCGCGCCGCAGTCGCCCACATAGAGACTTCCGCGTATCCAGCGTGCGCGGATGAGGAAAGAAAAAGGACAATTAGGATGCCTCCCAAGAAGAAGAAGATCGCCGGGATCATCAAGCTCCAGATCCAGGCGGGCCAGGCCAATCCGGCCCCGCCGGTGGGTCCGGCGCTGGGTCAGCACAGCGTGAACATCATGGAGTTCTGCAAGGCCTACAACGCGGCGACTGAGAATCAGCGCGGCAATGTGGTGCCGGTCGAGATCTTCGTGTACGAAGACCGCTCGTTCGACTTCAAGCTGAAGACCCCGCCCGCGGCCAAGCTGCTACTCAAGGCGGCCGGCTTGCAGAAGGGCTCCGGCGAGCCGCACGTCAACAAGGTCGGCAAGGTGACCATGGACCAGGTCCGTGAGATCGCCAAGACCAAGGCCGAGGATCTCAACGCCAACGACATCGATCAGGCAGCGAAGATCATCGCCGGTACCGCCCGCTCCATGGGCATCACCGTCGAAGGCTGATCACCCCGTCCCCGCCCGGGGACGTCACGAAACACCGTGGGAGGGCCGGCTCGGCCCATCAACCACTCATCCGGAGTAGATCCGGGGAAGGAACAGAGCAATGGCACAACGCAGCAAGGCCTACCGCGAAGCCGCGGAGAAGGTCGACAAGGAGAACCTGTACAGCCCGCTGGAGGCTGCGCAGCTCGCCAAGGACACGTCGTCGAAGAACACCGACTCGACCGTCGAGGTCGCGGTCCGTCTCGGCGTCGACCCCCGCAAGGCCGACCAGCTGGTCCGCGGCACCGTCAACCTGCCGCACGGCACCGGTAAGACCGCCCGCGTCATCGTGTTCGCGGCCGGCGACAAGGCCGCCGAGGCGACCGCCGCCGGAGCCGACGAGGTGGGCGCCGAGGACCTGATCGAGAAGATCCAGGGCGGCTGGCTCGACTTCGACGCCGCGATCGCGACGCCGGACCAGATGGCCAAGGTCGGCCGTATCGCCCGCGTCCTGGGCCCCCGCGGCCTGATGCCGAACCCGAAGACGGGCACCGTCACCACCGACGTGACCAAGGCCGTCAACGACATCAAGGGCGGCAAGATCAACTTCCGCGTCGACAAGGCCGCCAACCTGCACTTCGTGATCGGCAAGGCGTCCTTCAGCGCCGAGCAGCTCGCCGAGAACTACGGCGCCGCGTATGACGAGATCATGCGCGCCAAGCCGTCGGCCGCGAAGGGTCGCTACGTCAAGAAGGTCACCGTCTCCACGACGACGGGCCCGGGCATCCCGGTCGACCCGGCCGTGACCCGCAACTTCGCCGAGGCCCCGCAGGCCTGATCGGCGCAGACCCGACCGTTAGCGACAAACCCAGCACCCGAAAGGTGCTGGGTTTGTCGCGTTCTGTGGGGTTTGACCGTCGCACCTCCGATACGTTGGCAGGGTGGACATCGACGGACGGGTGGCTATCGTCACCGGCGGCGCGAACGGCATCGGCGCGGCCCTGACCTCCGAGCTGGTCCGACGCGGAGCCCGCGTCGTGGTCGCCGACCTCGATCCCGGCGCGACCGAGGCCGCCGCGGCCTCCCTGCCGGACGGCTCGGCGGTGGCGGTGGCGGGCGATACCAGCGACCCGCAGGTGATCGCGGCGCAGATCGCGGCCGCCCAAGATGCCTTCGGCCCGGTCGACCTGTATTTCGCGAATGCGGGCATCGGCACCGGTGCCGGATTGGACGCCACCGACGCGGAGTGGACCGCCTCGATCGACGTGAACCTGTTGGCCCACGTCCGGGCCGCGCAAGCGCTCGTCCCGGGCTGGGTGGAGCGCGGCAGCGGCTACTTCGTCGCCACCGCCTCGGCCGCCGGGCTGCTCTCGCAGATCGGGTCGGCCACCTATTCCACGACCAAGCATGCCGCCGTCGGCTTCGCCGAATGGCTCTCGATCACCTTCGGCGACGACGGGGTGGGCGTCAGTTGCGTCTGCCCGATGGGCGTCGACACCGCATTGCTGCGCCCGGAACGCGCGGTGAGCGACGACGAGGCGCTCATGCTGGCCACCGTGGAATCCGCCGGCGCCGTCCTGACCCCCGAGGCGGTGGCCGCCGTCGTGCTCGATGCCGTGGAGCAGGGCAGGTTCCTGGTCCTCCCGCATCCGGAGGTACTGGACATGTACCGCGGCAAGGGGGCCGACTACGACCGCTGGTTGGCGGGGATGCGCCGCATGCAGCGCGGCGTGCGCTCGGCCCTCGCCGCCGACGACTGACTCGCAAAGACCCGACCACAGGAGGAACCGTGACGATCCCCGCCTTCACCGACCGCGGCAACGAATACCGCGACCGGCTCCTGGAGTTCATGGCGGAACGCGTCTACCCGGCCGAGTCGACCTACCACGAGCAGATGGCCGCCGCCGACAGCCCGCACTTCCAGCCGCCGATCCTCGACGACCTGAAGGCGCAGGCGAAAGCGCAGGGTCTGTGGAACCTCTTCCACCCGTACCCCGAGTGGGGGCCGGGCCTGTCCAATCTCGACTACGCGCCGCTCGCCGAGATCATGGGCCGCAGTGAGTTCGCCCCGGAGGTGTTCAACTGCAATGCCCCCGACACCGGCAACATGGAGGTGCTGACCCTGTTCGGCACCGACGAGCACAAGAAGCGGTGGCTGGAGCCGCTGCTGGCCGGGGAGATCCGCTCGGCCTTCGCGATGACCGAGCCGGCCGTCGCCAGCTCCGACGCCACCAACATCGAGTTGTCGATGCGCCGCGACGGGGATTCCTACCTCCTCAACGGCCGGAAGTGGTTCGCCTCCAACGCGATGCACCCCAACTGTCGGGTGCTGATCGTGATGGGCAAGACCGATCCGGAGGCCGCCACGCACCGACAACAGTCGATGATGGTGGTGCCGATCGACGCGCCGGGTGTGACCGTGGTGCGCAACCTGCCCGTCTTCGGCTATCAGGACCGCGAGGGCCATGCCGAGATCACCTTCACCGACGTACGCGTCCCGGTCGAGGACGTCCTCGCCGGCGAGGGGGAGGGGTTTGCGATCGCCCAGGCCCGGCTCGGCCCGGGGCGGATCCACCACTGCATGCGGACCGTGGGGATGGCCGAACGGGCACTGGAGCTGATGTGCCGTCGGGCCAACGAGCGCGTCACCTTCGGCAAACCGTTGGCCGCGCGGGGAAACATCCAGGATTGGATTGCCGAGTCGCGCATCGAGATCGAGATGGTCCGGCTGCTCACACTCAAGGCCGCCCACATGATGGACACGGTCGGCAACAAGGCGGCGCAGACCGAGATCGCGGCGATCAAGGTGGCGGCGCCGAAAATGGCCCTCAAGCTGCTCGATCGGGCGATCCAGGTCCACGGCGGCGCCGGTGTCACCGACGACTTCCCGCTGGCTTCGGCCTATGCGCACCTGCGGACGCTGCGCCTGGCCGACGGTCCCGACGAGGTCCACAAGCGCTCCATCGCCCGCTGGGAACTGCGGCGCCACGCCTCGGGGTAGCGCGGCGGTACGCACCCGACGGGAACCGTTTCGGCGCGCAATTAGTCTAAGAAGTATGCGCGACGACAAGACGCTCTCCCGGATCGCGGCACTCCTGCGCCAAGCCGAGGGCACCGACAACGAGCACGAGGCGCAGACCTTCATGGCCGCCGCCCAGCGGATGGCCACCGCCGCAGCCATCGACCTGGCCGTCGCGCGCGCCCACGACCCGGCCGCGGCGCAGCGCACCACGCCGACGGCCAGGCAGATCACCATCGGCGAGGCGGGCAAGCGGGGGCTGCGCACCTACGTCCAACTCTTCGTCGCGATCGCGCGGGCCAACGAGGTCACCGTCGACGTGGCGCACAATTCCACCTTCGTCCTCGCCTACGGCTTCGACACCGACATCGACACGACCGAGGCGCTCTACACGTCGCTGCTCATCCAGATGGTCGCCGCGAGCGACGCCTACCTGAAATCCGGGGCGTACAAGGGGGAGCGCGCCGCGCGGGTGGTCCGGCGCGGCAAGGGCTGGACGTCGCGACGCGTCGTCGAACACTCCGCGCTGTCGCCGATCACCGCCCGGCTGAACTTCCAGGCCGCCTTCGCCGAACGCGTCGGGGTGCGGCTGGGGGAGGCGCGCGACGAGGCCCGCGCCCAGGCGACCGGCGCCGAAACCGAGGACGGGCCCACGTCGACCGCGGTCGCCCTGCGGCACAAGGAGGTCGAGGTCGCGACCTTCTACGCGGAGAAATCCACCGCGCGGGGCAGTTGGCGGGCGGCGCGGGCCGAGGCCGGCTATTCCGACGCCGCGCGGCGGGCGGGGGACCGGGCCGGACGTCGGGCCCGATTCGGCGAGCAGGGCCGCTTCGGCGCACCGCGCGGCGCGATCGAGAAGTGAGGTGAGCGACCGTCGCGACGCCGAGCGCGCCGCGGTGTACGCCGCCGAGTCGATGGTCCTGCGCCTCTTCGACGAGGTCGGCCCCTCCCGGTCCGCGGTCATCGGCGGGACGGCCATCACCCTGCCGGTCGAGGCCAGGTTCGCCTCCCTGCCGTCGATCGAGGACTACGTGCGGCGGGTGCTCGCCATGCCCGCCGTCGTCGACGAATTCCCGCGCGCCGGTGTCCCGGTGCGGGTCCGGTCGCGGCGCGGGGCGGCCGCCGCGACCTATGAGCGCGGGTCGGGTGACGGTGCCGCCCCGGGGGTGATCGCCATCCCGGTTGGCGTCCGCGGCTCCGGATGGGCGCTGCGCGAACTGGTGGTGCTGCATGAGCTGGCCCACCACCTGGACGGGTCCGGCGGTCCGCCGCACGGTCGTGTCTTCCGCGCGACCCTCGCATCGTTGGCGGCGACGGTGCTCGGCCCGGAAGTGGGCCTGTGCTACCGAATTCTGTTCGGGGAGAACGGACTATGACCGACGAATTGGGGCGTTTGTCCAAGAGTGGGAGTACCGCAGGTCACCATTCCGGACACATGTGACAACCGTTACAACGGTCAATGATAGTCTGACGCGGACATTTGACCGGTTGAAGATTCTTTCGGGGTGGGGGTGAGGTTCGGCATGGGGGTTCCCGCCGCGTATCGGCCGCGGGGTGCCGCGTGGCTCTACCGGGCCTACGACGGACTCATCCAGGCACTCGGCAACATCGGCCACTTCCTCTCCTTCGCCTACTACGCCGTCCGCTACGCCCCGCAGGCGATGTGGAAGTTCCGCGGACAGACGATCCGCACGGTGACCGACCTCGCGTGGGGGCGCGGCGCGATCATCGTCGGCGGCGGCACCGCACTGGTGATGGCGGTGCTCGGCCTCGCCGCCGGCGCCACCGTCGCGATCGTCGCCCACGGCACGCTCAGCATGCTCGACCTCGGACCGGTATCGGGCGGCGTCGCGTCCTATGCCATCACGCGCGAGTTCGCACCGCTGCTCGCCGCCCTCGGGTTCGCCGTGCAGGCCGGTTGCCGCATGACCGCGGAGATCGGTTCCATGCGGATCAGCGAGGAGATCGACGCCCTCGAGGTCGTCGGCGTCCACTCGATCGGCTTCGTCGTCTCGACGCGATCCGCGCCAGCCTCGTCGCCATCGTGGCCCTCGACCTGCTCCTGACCCTTCTCTTCTGGGGTTTCAACTCCCCGTTCGTGTTCCGGGGGTGATGACAGATGCCAGACTTTCGCGCACCCGGGATGGCCGCCGATAGGGCGACCTACGTCCGCCGAGCCGTCTACGCGCTGATCGGCGCGGTGGTCATCGCCATCGTCGCCGGCGTCGTCACCGCGATGCTCCCCGACGACAGCTACCACCTGAAGATGCATACCGACACGCTCGCCGGCGGTATCGGCGAGGGCACCGGCGTCGTCGTCAACGGCTCGGAGATCGGCGTCGTCCGCGCCGTCTCGGCCGACCGCGAGGGCAAGTTCACCCTCGACCTCGACCTGAACCGCGACCGGCTGACCACACCGGGCATCATCACGTCCACCACGCGGCTGACCTATGCGCCCAAGAACCTGTTCGGCATCGCCGCGGTGGTGCTCAACAGCGAGCCCGGCGGCGACCCCATCCCCAGCGGGGGCAGCCTGAACCCGGACACGCCGGTCGACGCAACGCTCACCACGATGCTGCGCCAGCTCTCCGACATCCAGGGCAGCGCCCTGCAGCCCTACGTCGGCGACATCCTCGCCGGGGCGAACCAGGCGACCATGGCCTTCCTGCCGATCCTCGACATCGTCGGCCGGCTCACCGATGCCGTCGTCGACACCGAGCAGATCCCCGTCGAGCGGTCGCTCCCACAACTGGGCGGCCTCATCGCCAACCTGCCGCCGAGCACCGATCACCTCCTCGGAGCGGTCAACAATCTGCTCGAGTGGCCGGCCGCGCGCAACGGCGGCGCCGATTTCCTCCGACGCGAGACGGACGGGTTCAACCAGGCGACGAACGTCACGATGTCCAACCTCGGCACCCTGCTCGGGGCCAAGGGACTCGGACAGATGATGCCGCTGATGCCCCAGGTGCAGCCGCTGCTCGACCGCATCCTGTCGAGCGTCCCGGATGCGCGCAAGAACGGCCTGCAGATCCGGCAGCTGATCGAGAACCTCGACCGCGCGTTGCCGCGCGTCGACGGCCGGGTGGTGCTCCAGGTGAACGTCATCCTGCGCGGGCTGCCCGGACCGGTGTCGGCGCTCACGGGAGGTATTCGATGACCTCGGCCAAACGGGCGCTCGTCTACCTGATCATCTTCGCCGTCGTCGCGATCGGCGGCGGGATCTTCGTCGCCAACGGCATCGTGCGGCCGGTGCCCGGAGCCAGCAACGAGTACACCGGCGACTTCACCAACGTCGCGGGGCTGCGCGTCGGCAACGACGTGCGCCGATTGGGCACCCGCGTGGGCAAGGTGACCGGCGTCGAGCTGTACCGGCCCAAAGACCAGGACACGACGATTGCCCGGGTCAAGTTCACCCTGGCGCGCGGTGAGAACGTCTACACCGATTCGCACCTGGCTATCCGCTACCTGAATCTGACCGGCGTCCGCTATCTCGACCTCCAGCAGAAGGAACGCCAGGGCGCCCCGCTGCGGGAGGGCTCGGAGATCGGCGTCGGGTCGACGACGCCGTCCTTCGACATCACCCAGGTGTTCCACGGACTGGCCCCGGTGTTCCAGGTCATGAAACCCGACGACGTCAACCGGCTCAGCGAGGGGCTGGTGGCGCTGGTCGAGGGCGACGGCTCCGGCTTCGGCAAGACGCTGGATTCGTTGACGCAGGTCGTCGGGCTCGTCGACCAGCAGAACCAGGTGATCGACACCCTCGTCGACAACCTCAAGTCGCTCTCGGCGACGGTCAAGGGCAACTCGCAGTACCTGGATCCGTTCATCACCTACGTGCAGCGCTTCGGCAACGTGCTCGTCGCCAAGCAGGGCGAGCTGCGCAACTACGCCGACTCGACCGGTGCGGCGATCGCGGCCCTCGACGACCTGGTCGCCGCGATCGGCTTCGACAAGAACGACTCACCCGGATTCAACGACCTGGTGCGGCAAGTCCTGCCGCTCGGCCAGTCCGTCGTCGACATCCTGGCCCTGACGCCCGGGATCCTCGCCGCGGTGAACTCGGTGCTCCCGCCCGCCGGCACCCCCGCCGCGCAACGGTGCTCCAAGGGACAGGCACAGGTACCGGCCAATCTGAAGGTCTTCCTCCGTGGAACGCAGGTGACACTGTGTCAGAGGTGACCGAGCCGGAGGTCGGCCAGGCGGAGGCGACGCACGCGGTGGCGAAGCCGCGCAGCAAATGGTCGCCGCGCGAGTTTCTGCGCCGGCTGTCCGACAAACCGGCGATGACCAACGCCCAGCGCGAGCGCGGTGAGATGCGCTGGGGTATCGGCGGCGCCGTCTTCCTCGTCGTGCTGGGCCTCATCGCCGCCGGGATCTACGTCTTCACGCCGGGGCAATCGCGGTTCACCGCCGAGTTCGACGAGGCCGGTCAGATCAAGCCGGGCGACAGCGTCCGCGTCGCCGGGGTGCCCGTCGGCACCGTCAAGAAGATCACTCTCGCCGGCGACCACGTCGACGTCGAGATGTCCGTCAGCCGCGGCGTGTTCATCGGTGACGCATCGCGGGCCGACGCGAAGATGCTGACCGTCGTCGGCGGCAACTTCATCGACATCACCTCCACCGGGGACAAGCCGTTGAGCGGCAAGCTCACGAAGGAGAACACCTCGGTGCCGTATTCGCTGACGAAGACGTTCTCGTTGGCGACGCCGAAACTGGAGAAGATCGACCTCAAACCGCTGGGCAACCTTCTCGTCGACGTACACGACGGCTTCGAGGCGCATCCGGGCGCGCTGCGGAAGAACCTCGAGGCGATGTCGGGGATGCTGGCCAACCTCAATAGCCGGCAGGACGACTTCGGCTCGATGCTCGCGATGGCCTCGGAATACACCGAGCGGCTGGACGTCGACGGCAACACGCTCACCGCGCTCGGGCGCCAGCTCGCCGGATTCCTCACCGAGTTCGAGACCTACGGCGCGCGGTTCGGCTACTTCCTCGGCCGGCTGGCCGATCTCCTCGAACGGGCCAAGGGCATCCTCCTGGAGTACGACACGACGATCGACCCGCTGGTGCGCCAGGTCGACGCGATCGGACGGCAATTCGGCCCGCTCCTGACCCGTTACGAGCCGATGATCAAGCAGGGCCGCGACCTCATCAAGCGGCTGGAGGGCATGGTCGGGCCGGACGGCTCCATCAACGTCGACCACTCCAACCTGGTGTTGTCCACCGACTACTGCCTTCCGATGCCGGGGGTGAAGTGCTGATGAAGAAGCTCGCCGGATCGAAGTGGATGATGTCGGGCCTCATCATCATGTCGATCCTCGTCCTCGCCGGCGCCTACGTCGGCTTCCACCGCGTCACCACCCGTGCGGACACCTACTGTGCGGAATTGCCCGATGCCATCGGGTTGTTCCCGGGCAACCCGGTGACACTGCGGGGCGTGCCGATCGGGAGCGTCAACCGGATCGACAACGGCGGAGACATCGCGAAGGTCACCTTCAGCATCGATCACAAGTACGCGTTGCCGATCGGGGCGCAGGCCACCAGCATCGCGCCGTCGGTCATCGCGGTCCGACAGCTCGCCCTCATCGGCGACGACCTCGGCGGCGAGCGGCTGCCGCCGGGTCGATGCATCGGCCGGGACCGCACGTCGACCCCCTCGTCGATCGCCGAGGCCCTGCAGAGCGTGAACAAGCTGGCCCGTGAACTAACCGCCGACGCCGACCCCGATCAATCGGCCAAGGTGATGGCGAGCCTGAACTCCATCTCCAGGGAGATGGACGGAATCGGACCGATCGTCAACAACCTGCTCAAGCAGCTCGCGGTGCCCGCCCGCACCCCGATCACCGGTGCCCTCGCCGACATGGCGACGACGCTCGATCACACGAGTGTGCTGGCCAACGGCCTCGCCGACAACTGGGGCACGCTGCAATCGCTGGTGGAGGCCGTCAACGCGGTCACCGATCCGATCGTCGTCCCGGTGGTGAACGCGATGACCCGCATCGCCTATGCGCTGCCGGAGATCCTGGTCTCGGCGGCGAGCCTGGTCAACCGCTACCAGCACTTCGCGTGGCCCACCCTGGACGCGATCGTGCCGGTGGTCCGGCTCATCGGCGCCGGGTTCCGCAACTGGGGAGACCTGCTGGGCATCCTGCCCGGATTCATCCGCGCCTTCCACATCGCCTTCGACCAGAAAACCTTGGGCCTGCGCATCAACTACGAACCGCCGCGGACCCGCATCCCGGCGAAGAACCCGCGGTTGACCTGTGCGAACGTCAACCGCTTCCTACCCGGCCAGTGCAAGGTCGTCGCGCCCGACGCGATGGAACTCGACGCCTTGCGCGCGCTGTTGTTGTTCACGGGAGCGGGGCGGCCATGACTTTTTTCCCGACGAGCAGACTCTCGCGGGCGGGCCGGGTCACGCGGGTCGTCGCAGCCCTCGGTGCCGTCGCGGCGGTGGCCTCCGGGTGCGCCTCCTTCTCGGTCGAACGACTTCCGGCCCCCGGGGCGGGCGGCGACAGCTGGCCGCTGCACATCCAGTTCCCGACCATCATGAATCTGCCGGCCGATTCGAAGGTGACGGTGAACGGCCTGCGCTCGGGCGTCGTCTCCGACATCGCCTCGGCCCGCGACTACGCAAGCGTGACTCTGAAGCTGAGCCCGTCGACGGTGGTGGGTCGCGACGCGAGCGTCGAGCTGCGCCAGGACACCCTCCTCGGCGACACCTACGTGGCGATCACCAACCCGGCCGACGCCTACTCGAATCCGCTTCCGCACGGCGCCACCCTCGGCACCGATCGGGTGAAGCCGCCGGTGCAGATCGAATCCCTGCTGAACAGCCTGGCGAACTTCGTCGGCGGCGGCAGCCTGCCCCAACTGGGGAACACCTTCGACCGCGTCGTGCAGCAGTTCCCGGCCGATACGGCGAAGACCAGGCAGTCGACGGCGACGATCGTCGGGACGTTGAACGCGCTGGGGGATCGGACCGAACTGCTGCGCGCGATGATGAACTCCGGCAGCCAGCTGACCTCGCAGATCGCCCAGATGGAGGATCAGATCAGGTTCGTGCTCTCCCCGCAGGGGCTGCAGTTGATCGACGCCGCCACCGTTCCCGCGCAGATCGTCGACCTGATGGGGCGCCTCCAGGGCACGTTGACGCCGATCCTGCCGCTGGTCCCCGTCGTGAAGGCGCTGGTCTCGATCGTCGAGCGCGTCGTCAAGCCGCTGCTCATCCCGGGATGGCCGGACTACTTCGGCCAGGCGTCGAACCCGCAGGCGCTGCTGAACGTGCTCACCGACCGGATCATCCCCTTCCTGAAGGAGGGGCCGGCGGTCAACGTGAACCGGCTCGCCATCGAGAACGACGTGTCCAACAGCCAACTCGCCGACATGATGCTCCGGCAGCTGCGGATGATGGGATTGACGCGATGAAGAGCCCGGTCACGCGCGAACTCATCTTCAACATCATCACCTTCGTGGTGGTGGTGGCGGCCTGCGCCACCTACCTCGCGGTATCGGTCTACCGGTGGAACCCGTTCCAGCAGACGTCGACGGTCACGATGAACCTGCGCGACACCAACCTGATCCTCGACAAGACCGGGGTGTTCGTCCGCGGCGTCCGGGTGGGAGAGGTGTCCAAGGTCGACCTCAACCCGCAGGGCGCGTCGGTGCGGCTGAAGTTCCCGTCGAATATCGACATCCCGGCGACCACCCCGCTGCAGATCGGGATGATGTCGGCGCTGGGCGAGCCGTATCTCAACTTCACACCGACGACGCTGGCCGGTCCGTATCTGAAGGACGGCGACGTGATCGCCGCGGAACACGTCGCCGAACCCGAGTCCATCCCTGGCATGTTCGACAATTTCCAGAACATGATGGCCGTCATCGCCGTCGACCCGCTGAGCAAGGTGTTGAAGGAGTCGTGGGAGGCGCTGCAGGACACCGATGAGGCCACCGGGCGGATCAGCGACGGCACGAGGTTGATCGCCGGCGTGCTGGCCTCGAGGAACCCGCAGATCCGGTCGATGTTCGCCGCGACACAGCGGTACAACCAGGACATGGCCTGGGCGGTCGGGGCGGTGCCGCCCTTCATCGACTCGCTCGCCAAGATCCTGTCGGCCTACACCGGCACCCTCGGCGGCGTCGGCGTCTTGGTCAACAAGGGCGGTCTGTACGAGAATCTGCATCAGACCATCGATCCGTTGTTGGTCAAGCTCAACAAGTACTTGGCAGAAATCCTGCCGCCCACGATGGACGCGCTCGGCCCGATCATGCCGATCGTGACCGCGCTCGAACAGACGATTCCGCAGATCAACATCAGTGAATTCCTGTCCGACGCGCTCCAGCTGTTCGGTGCCGGCAACGGCATGCGAGTAGTGGTGTCACCGGTGAACTAGCCGCGCCGCCCAGACAACGACCCGAGAGGAAACCTGTGCCGACCACATCCCCCAATAGCGACGGTTCCGACCCGGAGGAGACCGCGGTCGACGACGCCAAGGTCGAGGTGCAGAAGCGCAAACGACCGCCGGTCGAGAAGCTGGCCAAGTCCGACGAGCCCGCTGCCGAGCCCGTCGCCGAAACCGGCGGATCGTCGCCGCGTCAGATCACGCTGTCGGTTCGGACGCTGGTGTATTCGCTTGTCGGTGCGTTGGTACTCGCCGGACTGCTCTTCGGGGTCGTCGACAATCTGCGGGTGCGCCACAAGCTGAACACGCTGCAGACCCAGCAGGCGAACAACGCCACGGCCGAGCGGATCGCCGGGGAGTACGCCGTCCGCGCCGCCACCCTCGACTACAAGGACCTCACGCCCTGGGCGGCGAACCTGAAGAAGGGGGTCTCACCGCAACTGTCGAAGCAGTTCGACGTCGCGGTGTCGGCGATGCAGCAGATCTTCACGCCGCTCCGGTTGACGATGAAGGCCACCAACATCACGTCGCAGACCACCAAGTCGTCGGGCGATCTGTACAACGTCGTCGCGGTCGTGCAGATCGACACCACCAGCGTGCAGGCGCCCAACGGGGCCACGACGCTGGCCGCGTACACCGTGACGATGAACAAGGCGGAGAACTGGATGATCACCGCCGTCGGCGATCCGTCCGGCTCGGGTCTGCCCGGTATGCCGAAACAGCAGCAGAACCCCCAGGCACCGCAGCAGGCGCCGCCGACCACGACCGCCCCAGCCCCCGCGCCGGCTCCGGGAGGATGATCCGATGACCGCTTCGACAGCTGATCCCGCGACCGCCGGCCCGTCGGCCGGCGCGATCCTCAAGGACAACCTGCGCGACAACGCCTACGGTCCGCTGCGCACGTTGGGGCGCACGTTCCAACTGGCGGTGCAGGGTGTCGCGCAGATGCTGCTCGATATCGGTCGTTGGCAATTGAAGGTCAAGGAGACGCTGATCCAGGCGTGGTACCTGGTCAGCGTGACGGCGCTGCCGGCATTTCTGATGGCGATCCCCTTCGGCGTCATCGTCACCATTCAGATCGGCAACGTCATCAACCAGCTGGGCGCGCAGTCGCTGCTCGGCGCCGGCAGTGGTTTCGCGGTGATCCAGCAGGCCGCGCCGCTGGCGTCGGGAATGCTGCTCGGCGGTGCGGGCGCGTCGGCCATCGCGGCCGATCTGGGCGCACGCAACGTGCGCGAGGAGATCGACGCGATGCGCACGATGGGCATCGACCCCATCCAGCGGCTGGTGGTGCCCCGCATGATCGCCGCGGTGGTGGTCGCGCCGCTCCTCGCGCTGTTCATCATCCTGGTCGGCGTGGTCGCCGCCTACTACGTCGCGGTTCTCGGACAGGACGTCGGGGCGGGGAGCTATTGGCAGTCGTTCGGCGCATTCGCCTCGGTGCGCGACATCGGCCTGGCGATGCTGAAGGCCATCGTCTTCGGTTTCATGATCGCCGTGATCGGCTGTCAGCGCGGCCTGGAGGCCAAGGGTGGCCCGAAGGGCGTGGCCGACGGCGTGAACGCCACCGTCGTCATCTCCACCGTCGCGATCATCATCGTGAACATGATCATCACCCTGATCTACACGGTCTTCTTCCCGATGCAGTTGGGCTGATCCCGGTCCAGATCCGCCGAGTGGGCACCCGAATCGTGCCGAGTGGGCAGTCAAATTGCGCCGAGTGGGCACCGAATCTCACCGGGTCTCGATACACCTGGTCTCGATACACCTTCTCGGCTAGCGCCTCGAAGGCACTCGACCAACGCGACTAGCGCCTCGAAGGCACTCGACCAACGCGACTAGCGCCTCGAAGGCACTCGACCACCGTTGGGGGTGCACTCGACCACCGTCGGGGAGAGAACGCGACCATCCGTGCCGATCACGTGAGGTCGACGACCGCCCTCAGACGGCCGGGAAGGAGCCGATTGCCTGGAAGGTCAGGTAGCTCGGGTGATTCTCGTCCAGTACCAGGCGCTGTCGGCGACTGCGCGCCTTGATCAGATCGGGTACCAGGGTGAGGAAGCGGGGGAAGCTCGCCGCGTAGACGTCTACGCGCAGCCGATGCCCGGTGTCGATCACCGCGTCGGTGGGAACCAGGTCGATGTCGATGGCGACGGGCGCGTCGACCGGGACCGGCAGCTTGCGCACCCGGGTCAGGTAGTGGTGCGCGCGCAGCAGGTTGCCGTCGGCGTCGTATTCCGACTGCTTCTGGTCGAGCGCCCGGTTGGAGACCGTGAGCCCGCCGTTGGTGAGGACCGTCGACGTCCCGTCCGGGGCAACATCGTTCACCGTCACCGCCCAGGTGCCCTCGCCGCCGGTGCTCGCGACGTAGAGGCGCAGATTCGCCGAGCCGCTCACCTGGACCGGTTCGACGGCGGCCGGGGTCGTGAACGAGAGGCCGCCGCGCTCCTGGAATCCGGCATCGGTGCTGAACAGCGGCCCGAGCGCGATGGCCGCACCGGCGGTCACCTGCGACATGTCGCGCGACACCAGGCCACGCACATCCGGGCGGATCGTGAGCGACGACGGGCCGGAGGCGTCGACGGTCGCCGCGAGACTGCCGTCGTGACGAGCGTGCGGTGCCGTGCCCGACGGCTCGCCGTGCAGATACAGGTGCTGGGTGACGACGCCGGGGCGGGGGAACTGCGCCCCCGACGTCCAGCCGCCGCCCTGCTGCTGCAGCGTCACCGGGCCGTACCGCTCGATCCCGTTGTCGACGTCCTTGAGCCAGTGATCGAACCACGCACGTTCCAGCACGTCCAGGCGCGGCGGGGCGAATCGTCCGCCCTGCCCGGTGCCGACGTCGATGTGGTATCCGTTTCCGACGAGCACCTGCTTCTCGCCGGGCTTCAGGTTCAGCTGCTCGTAGATGCGCGTGCTGCTCGGCCCGAAGAGGTCGTGCCACCCGCCGACGGTGAACGTGGGACAGGTGATGTTGTCGACCTTGGGATCGCGCTCGTCGAAGTAGGGGTCGTCGAAGATCCGCTCGTCGCGGGTGGTGAGGAAGCCCCACAGCAGGGAGGGGATCTCGGTGGCCGGCGACTTCACGCGGTCGCGCAGCCAGCGGGCGAACTCGCCGTGGTTGAGGTCGTGCAGGGCGGTCCGCGGGTTGGGCACCCACTTGAGGGCGTTGACCAGGCTCAGCCAGATCGGGATGAACGCCGAGTGCATGCCGCCGGTGATGTAGATGTCGCGCACGATGTCCGAGGTGCCCTCGATCGCGAACACCGCCTGCAGAGCCGACGGTCGCTTGTCGGCGGCCTGCAGGGAGTTGATGGCCGAGTAGGACCAGCCGGCCATCCCGACGCGGCCGTTGCACCAGCGCTGGGTGGTCACCCAGTCGATGAGTTCCAGGGAATCCTTCTGCTCGCGGGCGCCCAGGATCTGCCATTTGCCCTGCGACGCACCGGTACCGCGCACGTCGACCATGATCTGCACGTATCCGCTGCGCACGAGGTTGCGGTTGATCCCGAACACGTCGAGTCCGCCGCCGGCGACGACGCCGGTGAGGCGGGTGACCCCCTCCAGGACGGTGCCGCTGGCGTCGACCGCCCCCGACGCCGAGCGCAGCGCCTTCCCGACCACCGGCGCGTGCAGGCCGCCGTCGAGGGCGTCGAGGAGGGCGCGGTTGTACGGGTTGACCGAGAGGATCGCGGGGTGCGGTGCGGTCACCGGGGTGCCGAGCCGGCTGGCCGGGCGGACGACAGTGGCGCGCAGGCGGACGCCGTCACTCATGGTAATGGTGACGTTCCGGTCGATGTGGACCCGTGGATAGGGCTGCTTGCCGTCGACGCTGACGAGCCATTCGCGGGCGTCGGCGCCGCCGGTGGGGTCACCGAGCGGCAGGGCGTGCGGGTCGGGCCGCTCGACGGGGCCGAGCGGCCTCGGGGCGGCTTTGCGCGCACCCTTCCGACTCGTGGGATCCAGCTGGTAAGCCATCACTTCACCTGCCTGTCGGCGCAGCCGAGGGGCACGGTGCCCGTCGTTGGGTCGAACCTGTAGCGATTCAGTGCGGTGCATCATATCTAGAGAGGCAAACTCTGGCTGTGACGCACGCCACCGGGACGCTGTTGCCGAATATATCGGATAGGCGTCACAAATCGTTAACCGGGGGGTGGCATTTCGGAAACCCGATTCCGTTGTCCGACTGGTCGTTTGACCAAGTTCGACGGAGATCGGCGTCAGTGCTCGGCGAGTCCCGCGGCGACGCGTGCGGCCGCCTCCAGCGCCATCCATCCCGACAGCTGGACCGAGAGGTCTCGCTCCGGGGTCTCCGACGAGGTGACCGCACCCGCGATGAACCTCGCCTCGGTGCCGGAATCGGTGGGGATGACCGCGGTGCGGCGCCAGTCGGCACTGAACAGCGGGCGGTCGTTGACGATGGCGCGGGTCTGCCACACGGCTTCGCCGGTGTCGAGCACGATCCGCGCCGCGCGGGCGCGCACCTCGTCGGCACCGGGTCCGTCGGGCAGGTCGGTGGCCACCAGCGCGAGGTAGCGCACCAGGATCCCGGCGAACAGGCCGCCGTCGCCGCCGCCCCCGGCGGGCACGATCCGCGCGGTGCGGGTCACGGTGTCACCGGCGTCGGGGGAGGCGGGATCCTTCGCGACGGTGAGTTCGGCGTCGACCAGCATGTGGTCCTCGATCGCGCGCAGGAGGGCGCTGATCCGCTCGCGGTGCTTGACGTCGCCGGTCGCGCGCAGCGCCTCGACCTCCGCGCCGAGTACCACGCCCTGGCAGTAGGTGTAGATGTCGCGCACCATCTCCGGCTCGGCGCCGGATTCGGGCGACAACGGCGGCTTGATGCCGTCGTAGATCAGCCCGGTGTCCGGCGCGACGAGGGTGTCGTGCATCCAGTCGCACATCTGCACCGCCCGCTCGGGGGATCCGGTGCGCGCCATCAGGACTGCTCCCGGGCCGTTGGCCGGGGTGTTGAAGAAGTAGTCCATCGTCCGCCACGGGATGCCGCCGCCCTTGGTCGGCGACCACGAGTCGAAGATCCGCTTGGCGAGGATGCGCTGCCCGCGGGCGGAGCCGACGTCCAGGTGGCGCCGCGAGCGTTCGATGGCCAGCCCGAGCCAGGCCATGTCGTCGTAGTAGTCATTCCACCAGCGCATGAGGTTGTGCAGGTGGATGCCGCGCAACAGCCTGCGGACCGTCGGGCGGCCGACCGAACCGGGTCGGGCGACCTCGGCGTCGACGAGCAGGTCGACGAGGTGCGCGTGCCACCAGTAATGCCAGGAGCTGGTCGCGGTGGGGGGCCAGGCGACGGTGGCGATGGCCGTGCCGGGTATTCCGGCGAGACGGTGCAGGTGGCGCGACATCACCGCGTCGGCGGCCTCGGCCGCGCGCGCGGCCGTCTCGGTCTGCGCGGACTGTGACTCCGACCAGTCCGGATGCGGGGAATCGGATTTGGATCGCTGGGCCATACCCGGTAGCCTAGGCGCTTGTTGTGGGCGTATGCCCATAGCAAGGTTCAGCCAGAGACCGTTGGTCATGGGGAGTCACGACGACCCATCGAAGGCTCGACGTCAACACGCGTCGGCGGCCCACGCAGGATGACCCGAGGAATACAGTGCGACGCCCGGCGCCGCGACCGTACGCCCCGTGTGCTTCCTGCGCGGGGCGTTTTTGTTTGCCGTGTCGACGACGATGCCCCGCCCGACGACTCTCTGCGCATCCACGTGAAATGAGAGGAGGCGAAGTATGGCCAAGTCCGACAAGGTCGCCGCAGTAGCGGAGATCGCAGAACAGTTCAAGGGCTCCACGGCTGCGGTCGTCACGGAATACCGTGGCCTTTCCGTTCCCGCGATCTCCGAGCTGCGTCGTTCCCTCGGTGAGGGCGCAACCTACTCCGTCGCCAAGAACACCCTGACCAAGCTCGCCGCAAAAGAGGCGGGCGTGGAAGGGCTCGACGAGCTGTTCTCCGGCCCGACGGCCATCGCCTTCATCGAAGGCGAGCCCGTTGTCGCGGCCAAGGCGATCAAGAACTTCGCCAAGGAGAACAAGGCCCTTGTCGTCAAGGGCGGCTACATGGACGGCCGCGTGCTGTCGGTGGCCGAGATCGACAAGATCGCCGACCTGGAGACCCGTGAGGTCCTCCTGGCCAAGCTCGCCGGTGCCATGAAGGGCAACTTGGCCAAGGCCGCCGGACTGTTCAACCAGCCGGCATCGCAGGTGGCGCGCCTCGCCGCGGCCCTGCAGCAGAAGAAGGAAGCTGCGGGCGAGGAGTAATCCCCGCCGCCTGACCACCCGGTCACAGCACAAACCCGGTCGGCACTGCGACGAGCAGCGGTCGACCACCTATAAGGAAGGACGCCAATCATGGCGAAGCTCAGCGCTGACGAGCTCATCGATCAGTTCAAGGAACTGACCCTGCTGGAGCTCAGCGATTTCGTGAAGAAGTTCGAAGAGGTCTTCGAGGTCACCGCGGCCGCCCCGGTCGCCGTTGCCGCTGCCGGTGCCGCACCGGCCGCCGGTGGCGACGCCGCCGCCGCCGACCAGGACGAGTTCGACGTCATCCTCGAGGGTGCCGGCGACAAGAAGATCCAGGTCATCAAGGTCGTCCGCGAGGTCGTCGCGGGTCTGGGCCTGAAGGAGGCCAAGGACCTCGTCGAGGGTGCGCCCAAGCCGATCCTGGAGAAGGTTTCCAAGGACGACGCCGAGGCTGCCAAGGCCAAGCTCGAAGAGGCCGGCGCTACCGTCTCCCTCAAGTGACCCGCTGAGCCGGCCCCGCACGGGGCCGGTGAGGAGCACTTCCGCGATGCCCCGCGAGACTCGTTCTCGCGGGGCATTCGCGTATTTTGCGGGCGGGTCGCGGTCCGCCGTCCGCCGTCGGGACGGGGTTGGTCGCAGGCCACTTGGAGCACGGCTTGTGATGGGCTACTCTTAAGAGCCGTTAAGCCCTACTGGTGAGTAGGGTGTGCGTTCCGACACAGTGTGTGGCGATGTCGTCCGACAGCGACAGAGCTTGCTGGGGCCACCTTTACGCATGAGCGACTCATGCGGTGGGATACAGTGACTCCGACCACATATGTCCTCAGGGGATGCGGGAGTCACGCCTTGGCTGTCGCGCGGGACGAATAACTGGAGGGATCCGCCGTGGGTGTTGAAGTAAGCGTGGAGGGACTGACCAAGTCCTTCGGCTCTCAGAACATTTGGCGCGACGTTACGCTGACTCTGCCCGAGGGCGAGGTCAGTGCGCTGCTGGGCCCGTCGGGCACCGGTAAGTCGGTGTTCTTGAAGACGCTGATCGGTCTGCTGCATCCCGAACAGGGATCGGTCATCATCGACGGCACCGACATCACCAAGTGTTCGGCCCGTGAGCTCTACGAGATCCGCAAGCTGTTCGGCGTCCTGTTCCAGGACGGCGCGCTGTTCGGCTCGATGAGCCTCTACGACAACATCGCGTTCCCGTTGCGCGAGCACACCAAGAAGTCGGAGTCCGAGATCCGCTCCATCGTCATGGAGAAGATCGACCTCGTCGGTCTGGCCGGCGCGGAGGACAAGCTCCCCGGTGAGATCTCCGGCGGTATGCGCAAGCGCGCCGGCCTGGCCCGCGCCCTGGTGCTGGACCCGCAGATCATCCTCTGTGACGAGCCGGACTCGGGTCTGGACCCGGTCCGTACCGCCTACATCAGCCAGCTGCTGATCGACATCAACGCGCAGATCGACGCGACGATCCTCATCGTCACGCACAACATCAACATCGCGCGGACGATCCCGGACAACATCGGCATGCTCTTCCGCAAGGAATTGGTCATGTTCGGCCCCCGCGAGGTGCTGCTGACCTCGGAGCAGCCCGTCGTCAAGCAGTTCCTCTCCGGTGACCGCTTCGGCCCGATCGGCATGTCCGAGGAGAAGGACGAGGCCGTCGCCGCCGCGGAGGCCGCGATGCAGGCAGCCGGCATCTCCGGTGGTGGCACGAAGGACGACTTCAGCGAGATCATCGCCCAGGTCCAGCCGAACCCGGGCATGCCCGAGCGCAAGGCCTCCGCGCGCCACCGCCGCAACGTCGAGGAGATCATCCACACGCTGCCCGCGAACGCCCAGGAGGCGATCCGCCGCAGCATGGTGGAGGAGGACAAGATCCTCGCCGAGAATCGTGCGCAGGCCGCCATGCAGTCGGCGGCGACCAGTGCCGCGCAGACCGCCGCGGTGGCCACCGCCGTCGGCAGTGCGGCCGCCGGTGCCACCGCCAGCGGCGCCGATACCGACGTGTTCAACACCATTGGCGACGCGGCCGACGAGACCGACTGGGTCACCCCGTCCAAGGCGCCGGACGAGAGCAGTGGGAGCTAATAGGAGATGACGACCGCCACCGAGCGTGGTGTCGATAGGATCGCGAAGGCCGGCTCCGGGGCGCTTGAACAAACCGGGCGGATCGTCCAGCTATTCATCGACGTCGCGCGCCAGTCCACAGTGCGCCCGTTCCAATGGCGGGAGTTCATCCAGCAGGCGTGGTTCATCGCCAGCGTGACGATCCTGCCGACGGCGCTCATCGCCATCCCGTTCGGTGCGATCGTCTCCCTGCAGACCGGTTCGCTGATCAAGCAGATCGGTGCGGAGTCCTACACCGGCGCGGCCAGCGTCCTGGTGGTCATCCAGCAGGGATCGCCGCTGGTCACGTCGCTTCTGGTGGCCGGTGCCGCGGGTTCCGCGGTGGCGGCCGACCTCGGTGCCCGCACCATTCGCGAGGAGATCGACGCGATGGAGGTGCTGGGCATCAACCCGGTCCAGCGACTGGTGGTGCCCCGCGTGCTCGCGATGGTGCTCGTCGCGATCCTGCTCAACGGACTGGTCGCGGTCATCGGCATCGCCGGCGGCTACTTCTTCAACGTCGTCGTCCAGGGCGGTACCCCGGGCGCGTATCTGGCCTCCTTCGGGTCACTGGCCCAGTTGCCCGACCTCTATATCTCGACGGTGAAGGCCGCGATCTTCGGTGTCATCGCCGGCGTCGTCGCGGCGTACAAGGGCCTCAACCCCAAGGGCGGTCCGAAGGGTGTCGGCGACGCGGTGAACCAGTCCGTCGTCATCACCTTCCTGCTGCTGTTCTTCGCCAACCTCATCTTGACCGCGGTCTACCTGCAGGTCGTTCCGGCTAAGGGGGCCTAGCGTGACTGAAGGCGGCGTGACCATTGCCAAGAGCCGTGCCGAGTACGTCGGGTACGAGCTGCGCAAGCAGATCAACAAGCCGTTGTCGGTGCTCGACGGCGCCGGCACGCAGATGTCGTTCTACGCGCGCACGATCGCGTGGATCCCGCGCACGATCACGCACTACTACCGCGAGGTGCTGCGCATCCTCGCCGAGGTGGCCTTCGGCTCCGGCGGTTTGGCCGTCATCCTGGGCACCGTCGGCGTCATGGTCCTGATGTCGGGCTTCACCGGCGTCGTGGTCGGCATGCAGGGCTACGCCGCACTGCAGAACCTCGGTGCGCAGGCGCTCACCGGCTTCCTCTCCGCCTACGTCAACACGCGCGAGGTCGCGCCCCTGGTCGCGGGCCTGGCACTCTCGGCGACGGTGGGCTGTGGCTTCACCGCCCAGCTGGGCGCCATGCGGATCTCCGAGGAGATCGACGCGCTCGAGGTGATGGCGGTCCCGTCGATCCCGTTCCTGGTCAGCACCCGGGTGATCGCCGGCTTCGTCGCCGTCATCCCGCTGTACGTGCTCGGCCTGCTCGCGGCCTACCTGGCGTCGCGCACGATCAACACCGTGTTCAACGGGCAGTCCGGCGGCTCCTATGACCACTACTTCAACTTGTTCCTGCCACCGGAGGACGTCCTCTGGTCCTTCGGCAAGGTCCTGATCTTCGCGTTCGTGATCATCCTGGTGCACTGCTACTACGGCTACTACGCCAGCGGCGGTCCCGCGGGCGTCGGCGTGGCCGTGGGTCACGCCGTCCGTACCGCGCTGGTCCTGATCGCGCTGCTGGACTTCTTCCTCGGTCTCATGATCTGGGGCACCTCGACGACGGTGAGAGTGGCGGGCTGACAGATGGTTGCACTCCGACGCCGGCTCTACGGCCTGGCTTTCTTTGCCGTGATCGCACTCTTCATCGGCGGATCGATCCTGAAGTTCCAGGGTCACTTCAGCTCGACCAAGGACATCACCCTGCAGACCGACTCGGCCGGCAACTCGCTGTCCGAGCACGCCGACGTGAAGGCGCGCGGCATGATGGTCGGCACGGTCAAGGCGGTCACCCCGTCGCCCGACGGCAAGGTCGACGTCGTGCTGGCGCTCGATCCGGACAAGCTGCACCTGCTGCCGCGCGACACCACCGCGCGGATCCTGCCGAAGACGCTCTTCGGTGAGCGGTTCGTCGCGCTGGAGGTTCCGCGGGAACCGACGAGCGCGGTGACCTTGGCCGGCGGCGACACGATCCACACCTCCGAGCAGGGCAACGCGAAGGAAGTCCAGGACTTCTTCGACCGTCTGCTCCCGCTGCTCAAGGCCGTCCCGCCGCAGGATCTGAACGTCACCCTGACGTCGATCTCGCAGGCGTTGAGCGGTCGCGGCCAGCAGCTCGGCGAGACGGTCAAACGTCTCGACGAGATCTTCGGCGAGGTCAACGCCCACACCGACGACCTGCAGCAGACGCTGCGCGGTCTCGCGTCGTTCTCGCAGACCTACTCCCAGGCGCTCCCGTCGATCATCGACGGCCTCGACCACCTGCGGGTCACCGGCAACACCATCGTCGAGCGCCAGGGCGACCTGCGCGCGCTCATCTCGACGCTGGGTCAGGCCTCGATCGACACGACCTCCTTCCTGAACACCAACCGGGCCGATCTGATCAGCATCTTCACCGGCACGCAGGAGATGCTGGACGGGCTGGCCCGCCAGTCGCCGGTGTTCGGCTGCACGTTCAAGAACTTCGCGGCGCTGATCCCCGAATCGCGCCGGATCGTCGGCGAGGGCACGCCCAACCCGGGTGTGCGCGTGAACCTGCAGTTCGTGAACCCGCGCGGGCGCTACCTGCCCAACCAGGACGAGCCGCGCCTGTTCGACTACGACCGCGGCCCGGTTTGCTACAAGCCGGCGACCAACGGCCGTCCGTTCCCGCAATACCCGGGCGGTGGCCTGGCCGACGGTTCCTACCAGGTCCCGTCGCGCAACCCCGGCCCCCGCAACATTCCGGAGATGCCCGCCGCGCAGTACTCGGCGCTCCCCAAGGGTGTCGCGCAGCAGCAGAACCTGCTGAACGATCCGGTGTACCGGGCGCAAATCCAGATGTTGTACGGCGCGAGCAGTGGCGTCGCCCCCGATGAAGTCCCGGACTGGACCACCATCGTCGGTGCGTCGCGGCTCCGCGGAGCGCAGGTGACCATCCGATGAAGTCCATCGCCGCCCCTCTGATCAAGCTGATCGTCTTCGCCGTCGTCACCGTCGTGGCGACGACGATGCTCGCGCTGACGATCGCGAACGCCGGATCGTCGGGTAAACACGATTTCAAGGCCGTCTTCAGCGACGCCGCGATGCTCAACCCGGGTGACGACGTGCGCATCGCCGGTGTGCGCGTCGGCGCCGTGAGCAACGTGGCGGTCTACGACAAGAACCGCGCCGAGGTCAGCTTCGCCGTCGACCGCGACACGCTGCCCGAGGGCACCCAGGTCTACATCCGCTACCGCAACCTCACCGGTCTGCGGTACCTGGCGCTCGAGCGCGGTGAGGGTGACGCGAACAAGTCGCTGCAGCCGGGCCACGTGTTCGGCCTCGAGCAGGACGCACGGGACGTCTCGACGCACCCGGCGGTCAACCTGACCGAGCTGTTCAACGGTTTCAAGCCGGTGTTCCAGCAGCTCAGCCCCGCCGACGTGAACAAGCTGGCCGACCAGATCATCCAGGTCTTCCAGAACACGCCGGGGGAGAACATGGGCGGGACGATGTCCTCGCTGCTCTCGAATACGGCCGAGCTGACCAACACGCTGGCCGACCGCGACCAGGTCATCGGCGAGTTGATCACCAACCTCAAGCAGGTCCTGCAGACGGTCAACGAGCACGATTCGCAGTTCGACTCGCTGCTGGTCAACACCTCGCAGCTGGTGACCGGTCTGGCAGCGCAGAAGGATTCGGTCGGATCCGCGGTGACCTCGGTGTCGAACCTGACCTCGGTGCTCGGCTCGATCCTGGGTCAGACCAGGCCGTCCGTCGCCGGCAGCATCGCCGGGCTCAAGTCGGCCTCCGACGAGATCATGCGCCGCGACAAGGACGTCGAGGCCATCATCACGAACCTCCCCCCGAAGCTGGAGAAGATCGGCCGCGCCGCCACGTTCGGCTCGTGGTTCCAGTTCTACCTCTGCGGTGTGGACGTGGTGATGGGCAACGGCAAGTCCGTGCTGCTCACCGACCCCCTGATCCCTCTTCCCGACATCAACCACGTGCTCTACACCAGTGCGGCGACCAGGTGCTGGCGTGACAACCAGCGTCCCCGCTAGGAGTGGACATGGCTGACGACAAGGACCAGGCAGACATGCCCGACAACGAGTTCTCCGCCGACGACGAGTCGTTGCGCGCGGAAGCGGAGGCCCGCGCCCTGGCGGCCGAGCCGCAGTTGATGCACCCCTCGCGCCGCTTCGCCGGCCGCCGCTCGCCGGTGACCGTCGGCGCCCTGGGCGTCCTCATCCTGCTGATGCTGTCGATTTCGTCCTTCTACCTGACCCAGCTGCCGATCCTCGGAGCCGGTCCGCGCTACACCGCCCAGTTCTCCGAGGCCGCTGGCCTGCAGAAGGGCAGCGAGGTCCGGGTCGCGGGTATCAAGGTCGGGACCGTGGAGAGCGTCGGGCTCAACCCCGAGGGCAACAAAGTCGACGTCAAGTTCAACGTGAAGAACACCTGGATCGGCAACCAGACCCAGGCGTCCATCCAGATCAAGACGCTGCTCGGCCAGAAGTACCTCGGCCTCACCCCGCGCGGCTCCGATCCGGCCGATCCGAGCAAGCCGATCACCGACACCATCTCGCCCTACGACGTGATCGACGCCTTCAGCGACGCCAGCAACCAGATCGAGAACCTCGACACCGACAAGGTGGCGGAATCGCTGCAGACCATGTCGGCGGCCTTCTCCGGCACGGCAGGCGACTTCGGCCCGGCCCTCACCGGCCTGAGCCGGTTGTCCGAGACCATCGCCAAGCGCGACCAGGACGTGCAGGCCCTGCTGAACGCGACGAAGGGGACGTCGAAGATCCTCGCCGACCGCAATGACGAGATCGTCAAGCTGATCGGCGGCACCGGACAGCTGCTCGACGAACTGAACCGTCGCCAGCAGTCGATCGCCACGCTGCTCTCGTCGACGACCCAGCTGAGCAAGGCGCTGTCGGGGATCGTCGCCGACAACCAGGCGCAGATCGGCCCGGCGCTCTCGTCGCTGCGGCAGGTCGCCGGTCTGCTGAGCAAGCAGAAGGACAACCTTTCGCGCTCCATCCAGAGCCTCGCGCCCTTCTACCGCCTGTACGGCAACGTGCTGGGCAACGGGCGTTGGTTCGAGTCGATGGTGACCAACCTGATTCCGCCGGCGCTGCCGCAGCAGAACACGTCGCGGCCCCCGAACAAGACCAAGCTGCTCAACAACGGCGGAACCGAGGCCGGATAATGACGACCCCAGATCTGACGACGACGGCGGGCCCGGGCCGCTGGTTCACCCCGCGCCACATCGTGGGCATCGTGCTGGGCACCATCCTGGCGCTGCTCACCGGGACGGTCCTGTGGTGGCTGTTCTCCGGAATCGGCGCGACGACCATCGACGCGACCTTCAAGCGCAGCATCGGTATCTACAAGGGCTCCGACGTCCGCCTGCTCGGCGTCAAGGTCGGCCAGGTGGAGCGCGTCACCCCGCAGGGCGACCGGGTCCAGGTGAAGATGAAGGTCCGCCGCGGCCTGAAGCTGCCCGCCGACGTCCGCGCGGTTCAGGTGGCCCCGTCCATCGTCGCCGACCGCTACGTCCAGTTGACCCCGGCCTACCGCGGCACCGGTCCGCAGGCCCCGCGGCACATCACCCTCGGCATCGACCAGACGATGATCCCGGTCGAGGTCGACGAGCTGTACAAGAACCTGCAGAAGCTCTCCAAGTCCCTCGGCCCGGACGGCGTCAACGCCGCGCACGGATCGAAGGAGGGCGTCGTCAGCGAATTCGTCCGCGTCGGCGCGGACAACCTGCGCGGCAACGGCGAGAAGCTCGGCTCGGCCTTCACCAACCTGTCGAAGGCCGCGACGACGCTGTCGAACTCGAGCGACAACATCGTCGACACGATCAAGCAGCTCAACGTCTTCGTCTCCGCCTTGCGCGAGAACGACGCGCAGGTGCGCCAGTTCAACTCCCAGATGGCCTCGTTCAGCACCTTCCTGGCCGGTGAGCGCCAGCAGCTCGGCGAGGCGCTGGCCACCCTGTCGGTGGCCTTGGGCGACGTCACCCGCTTCGTCAACGACAACCAGCAGGCGATCGGTGATACCGTTCGCTCGCTGCAGCCGACCACGCAGGTGCTCCGGGAGCGTCAGGACTCGCTGAAGGAGATCTTCACCGTCCTGCCGGTCACCGTCTCCAACCTGATCAACGCCTACGACGCGGAGTCGGGCACGCTCGCGATGCGCCTGACCATCGAGGATCTCCAGAACCTGATGGCCGCCCAGTGCAACCTGCTCAACCCGGGCAGCATCATGCCGGGCACGCAGCCGTTCCTCGAGTGGCAGCACAAGATGGCGCCGATCATCAGTCATTGCAACTCGATCGCGAACCAGATCAAGAAGGGCACGTCGCCGCTGCTTCCGGTTCTGCCGTTCGGAATCATGAGCAACGACAAGACGCAGCGCTACGCCGTGCCGGGCACCCGGCCGGGTCGTCCGGATCCGGGTCTGGAGGCGCCCACGCCGACGACGCCGAACCCGCTGCCGCCGAAGCAGAAGAAGAAGCCGAAGAAGAAGCCGTCCGCGGTCCCGTCTTCGACGGCTCCCGCGGGCAACGGGGGTGGCAACTGATGAGCTGGCGTAAATCCGCAACCGTCGCCGCCGTGGCCGTGACGAGTGCCGGTCTGATGTCGGCGTGCAGCGGCATGCAGTCGATCCCGCTTCCCGGCGGCGTCGACGTCGGCTCGCACCCGCAGACGTTCACGGTGAAGTTCGACGACATCCTCGACCTGGTGCCGCAGTCGTTGGTCAAGAAGGACGGCGTGGTCGTCGGGCGGGTCACCGACATCTTCATCCCGAAGGACGAGTGGCAGGCCTCGGTCAAGATCCTCGTCCGCGACAACGTGCGGATCTCCGACCAGGTACACGCGGCGGTCCAGCAGACGGCGCTGCTCGGCGAGAAGTTCGTCGGGCTGTCCGAGCCGCCCGGCGCGCAGAACGCGCCGCCGCAGCCCTCGGGTTCGACGATCGGGGGCAAGGACGCCAACAACGAGCCCCGCACGCGTACGGCCACCGACATCGAACAGGTGCTCGGCGCCCTGTCGATGCTGCTCAACAACGGCGGCCTCAACCAGCTGCAGCCGATCGTGTCCGAGCTGACCACGGCGATGGACACGGCGACGGTCACCGTGACCGACTCCGACGGCCACCCACACAAGGTCAACAAGGTCCGCGGCCTGCTGATCCAGTCGAATAAGCTGATCACGAACCTCAACAAGCAGCGCGACGACATCGTGACCGCGATCGACGGTCTCGCGCGCCTGTCGACCCGCGCCTCGGCGCAGACCACACAGATCGAGCAGGTGCTCGAGCAGCTTCCCGCCGGCGTGCAGGTACTCGAGGAGCAGCGCCCGCAGTTCGTGGATCTGCTGACGAAGCTGGACAAGCTCGGCCAGGTCGGCACCGATGTGCTCGGCAAGTCGCGCGAGGCGATCATCAGTGATCTGAAGGCCCTGCGGCCGATCCTCACCTCGCTGGCCAAGGCGATGCCCGACTTCATCACGGCGGCGCCGTTGATGCTGACCGTTCCGTTCCCGGACTGGTTGACGCCGGCCGCGAAGGGCAATGCGACGAACCTGTTCATGACGCTGGACCTGCGCCTGCTCAACCAGCTCGAGGCGCTCGGCGTCGGCCAGGGGGTGCCGATCTACTCGCCGCCCAAGGCGCGAAACATCCCCGTCGACCCGGCGAACCCCTACTACAACGGCAACGGGCCGCGCTGGGGTTGGCCCACCATCGGTCTCCTGCCGCCGCCGCCGAATTCGCGGATCGGTCCGTGGACCCCGCCGTCCTACGGCACCTACCGACCCGACCTGAAGCACCCGGCGTCGGCGAAGAAGAAGCAGCGCCGCCTGCAGTTCATGGTGTTGCCGCCCGCGCGGCCGGGCCAGACGGCGACCGACGGTCCGATCTCGATGCTCGGGGGGCGCTGAGATGACCAAGCTCGTCAAGATCCAGTTGACCGCCTTCGCGATCCTCGGCGTCATCGCCATGGTGATCGTCGGGGTGAACTACGCGCGCCTGCCGCGGCTCGCCGGTGTCTCGGAGTTCCCGGTCACCGTGCAGCTGAAGGATTCCGGCGGAGCGTTCGCCAACGCCGAGGTCACCTACCAGGGTGTCCCGGTGGGACGCATCAAGTCGATGACGCTGACCCAGGACGGCGTCAACGCCAACCTGATGATCAGCCGGCGCGCGCCGAAGATCCCGGAATCGGCCGTCGCATTCGTCGCCTCCCGCTCGGCCATCGGCGAGCAGTACATCGATCTGCGGCCGACGTCGGCCGCCGGCCCGTATCTGCACTCGGGCTCGGTGATCACGAACTCGGAGATCCCGCGGCCGCTCGAAGACGTGGTGAATTCGGCGTTGGATTTCGCGGAGTCGGTGCCGGTGGATGATTTGCGGACGATTGTCGAGGAGTTGGGCAAGGCGTTCAATGGTCAGGGTGACAATCTGACGCGGTTGGTGACGTCGTTGAACACGTTGTCCAAGGCGGGGTATGACTCGTTGTCGGACACGATTGCGTTGTTGCGGAATTCGTCGGTGGTGTTGGCGACGCAGGCGGATCAGTCGGATGCGATTTTGGCGTGGTCGAAGAATTTGGAGTTGGTGAGTTCGACGTTGGCGTCGAGTGATCCGGATGTGCGGCGGTTGTTGACGACGGGTCAGACGTCGGCGTCGGCGTTGTCGGGGTTGTTGCAGAAGCAGGGTGCCGACATCACCAAGGTGGTCAAGGATCTGGGTTCGGTGAGCCGGGTCGCAATCGCGCCGACGGGCTACTCCACCAACGCACTGCTGGCCATGCTCTCGGCGTTGTCGGCCGGGTCGGCCACCCCCGCTCCCGGTGATGGTCAGATTCATTTCGGTGTGGTGTTGGAGACGAATAATCCGGCGGCGTGTACGCAGGGGTATGAGTCGACGCAGCAGATGATTGATGCGATCAAGCGGAAGAATCCGACGTTTGATGTGAACTATGACGATTTTCCGTTGAATTTGAATGCGCGGTGTACGGTGCCGCAGGGTTCGCCGACGGGGGTGCGTGGTGCGGCGCGGGCGACGTTGGCCAATCCGCATATTGCGCAGCCGTGGGATAGCAAGCCGAAGAAGGATCCTGATCGGTTGGATCTGAATCCGTTGGCCTGGCAGTTGGCCTGGCTGCTCGGCGTACACCCGACCAAGAAGTAAACGGGCCTCGCGGCGGGCGCCGGATTGGCCCCGCACGCGATGCCGCAGATAGAGTGGCGCTGCTATGACTGACGAGAACAAGTCCGACGACCGGCCCGACGTGGAGTCGGAATTCACCGACGCCGCGGCCGACGAGGCCGCGACCGTGGCGGACGCGGGTGCCGAGGCGGTCGACTCCGACGACACCGGTGCCGACGAGACTGATACCGACGAGGTCGACGCCGCCGACGGCGAAGCCGCGGAGTCGCGTGAGCGCGCCGCGAAATCCGGCCCCTCCCGCCCGAACGCGTCGACACTGGCCTGGGCCGTGGCCGCCGTCATCGCGGTCGTCGGCCTCCTGTTCGGGGCATTCGGCGTCTACTCCGCCGTGAAGAGCTATTCGGCCGCGCCGGTCGCCTCGGTGCGCGACTCGGTACTCGAGGCCGCGCAGATCGCGGTCGTCAACGTCACGTCGATCGACCCGAAGGACCCGGAGAAGTTCAAGCAGAACGCGGCCTCCTCGTTGACCGGCAACGCCCTGCAACAGGTGAGCGGTCAGGGTTACCAGGACCTGCTGAGCCGTAAGGACTCGCCGGGCCGCACCCAGAGCCGGGTGGTCCGCAGCGCGGTCACCGAACTCGACGCCGACGCCAAGACCGGCAAGGCGCTCATCGTCATCGAGACCGTCGCGAAGGTCCCCGGACAGCCCGACGTACCCCAGCCGATGACGTTCTCGGTCTCGGTGAAGCAGGCCGACGGTCGCTACAAGGCCGATTCGATCGTTCCCCTGTCCGGCATCGAGCTCGGCCCGCAAGGGGCGAATCCCGTTGGCGGACAGCAGGGTTCGCCGCGGCCGGGTACCGCACCGCAGAACGGTGGTAACTGATGTCCGACATGCCTCCGAAGAAGAAGCGTCCCCGCGTCGCGGGTCAGCCGCGGCCCGGTGCCTCCTCGTCGCAGCGCTCGGGTGCCGCGAAACGGACGGCGGGCACCTCGCGCCGCGCGCCGATCGAACGCCTCGGCTCCGCGGAGTCCGGTGCCGCGAAGACCGCACCGCTCAAGTCCTCGCCCGCAAAGTCTTCCGCTGCCAAGTCTTCGCCCGCTAAGTCGGGAGCGGCCAAGTCGGCCCCGGCCAAGTCGTCGGGAAGTGGCACGTCCGGGACCGCGAAGTCGTCGACAGCCAAGTCGTCGGCCGCCGTCGCCCGGACCGCGCCGCGCGCGTCGGGCAGCATCCCGAAGCCGGCGCGGTGGCTCGCCGTCGCCGGTCTCGTCGGCATCGTGATCGGTCTGCTCGGGTGGTGGCATCCCGGTGGTGCGCCGCGGCACGAGGACGCGAGTTTCGTCGATTCCAAGGCGACCTCCGAGGTGCTCGGCCAGACCGAGTCCGCGGTGTGCCTGATGCCCAAACCGGGTGAGCCCTTTGAGAAGTGGGACCGCAAGACGCGTCAGGTCCTGACCGGTAAGGCCTTGACCGACTGGGAGAAGTCGGTTCCGGGCAACAAGCAGATCATCGATCAGACCAACGCGGCCGGGGTCACCACCGAGTGCCGGGTGCAGGCGATCGGCGTGCGCGACCTGACCGGCGGTGGAAACGGATCCACCGGCCACGTGTTGGTCAACGGCGTCGTCAGTTCGACCGGTGCTTCGAGCGTCATTTTCAGCAAGCAGATGGAAGTCGTGCGCGAGAACGGCCGCTGGCTGATCCGCCAAATCGACTCCTGGTGACCGATTCCAACCCGAAAACAGCAGGTCGCGGCCTCGTCGTCGGGAAAAATCCCGTCCGATTCGCGCGTAACGCTTGACGTGGTGGCCGCGACGGGTCACGCTATTTGCCAAGGCCGCGCAACCTCAGCCAGCGAGTGCGGCAGTTGCCTCTAGGCGCGACTTGACAGAGCGCGCCTATTTTCTGATACAGTTGGACGTTGCGCTGGCTGCCTCCTGTCCATCTTTGATTCGCCCGTCCCGCACGAGTCGTGCTGTCACGAGTGTTTCGCCGTCAGGTCGTCAGACCAGCGACACCGGCGCAAGCCCACCTCGTAGCAGCTAGTCAACTTTCGTGTTGGAAGGACGCATCTTGGCACCCACCCGCCAGTCCACCTCAACCACTTCGATCCCGGGCGCACCTAAGCGCGCTTCGTTCGCAAAAATCTCCGAGCCGCTGGAAGTTCCCGGCTTGCTCGACGTCCAGCTGGATTCCTTCCAGTGGCTGATCGGTTCCGACAAGTGGCGCGAGGAGGCTCTGGCCCGCGGGGAGGAAAACCCCAGCGGTGGTCTGGAGTCGATCCTGCACGAGCTGTCGCCGATCGAGGATTTCGCCGGCTCGATGTCGCTCTCGTTCTCCGATCCGCACTTCGAGGACGTCAAGGCGAGCATCGCCGAGTGCAAAGACAAGGACATGACCTACGCGGCGCCCTTGTTCGTGACCGCGGAGTTCATCAACAACAACACCGGTGAGATCAAGTCGCAGACCGTCTTCATGGGCGACTTCCCGATCATGACCGACAAGGGCAGCTTCATCATCAACGGCACCGAGCGCGTCGTGGTGAGCCAGCTGGTCCGTTCCCCGGGCGTGTACTACGACTCGTCGATCGACAAGGCCACCGAGAAGGTTCTGCACACCGTCAAGGTGATCCCGGGCCGCGGTGCGTGGCTCGAGTTCGACATCGACAAGCGCGACACCGTCGGCGTCCGCATCGACCGCAAGCGCCGCCAGCCGGTCACCGTGCTGCTCAAGGCACTCGGCATGACCGCCGAGGAGATCCGGGAGCGCTTCGGCTTCTCCGAGATCATGATGTCCACCCTGGAGAAGGACCCCACGTCGAACTCCGACGAGGCACTGCTCGAGGTGTACCGCAAGCTGCGCCCGGGCGAGCCGCCGACCAAGGAGTCCGCCGAGGCCCTGCTGGAGAACCTGTTCTTCAAGGAGAAGCGCTACGACCTGGCGCGCGTCGGCCGCTACAAGATCAACAAGAAGCTCGGCCTCACCGACAACCCGATGAACGGCCCGTCGACCCTCACCAACGAGGACATCGTCGCCATCGTCGAGTACCTGGTGCGCCTGCACGACGCCGACCCGCACACCACGCCGCTGGCGAAGGTGGCCGGGCCGGAGGGTCTCGAGGTGCCGATCGAGGTCGACGACATCGACCACTTCGGCAACCGTCGCATCCGCACCGTCGGCGAACTGATCCAGAACCAGATCCGCGTGGGCCTGTCCCGCATGGAGCGCGTCGTGCGCGAGCGCATGACGACCCAGGACGTCGAGGCGATCACGCCGCAGACCCTGATCAACATCCGCCCCGTGGTGGCCGCGATCAAGGAGTTCTTCGGTACCTCGCAGCTGTCGCAGTTCATGGACCAGAACAACCCGCTCGCGGGTCTGGGCCACAAGCGCCGCCTCAACGCGCTCGGCCCGGGTGGTCTGAGCCGTGAGCGCGCCGGCCTCGAGGTCCGCGACGTCCACCCGTCGCACTACGGCCGCATGTGCCCGATCGAGACCCCGGAAGGCCCGAACATCGGCCTGATCGGCAACCTCGCCGTCTTCGCGCGGGTCAACCCGTTCGGCTTCATCGAGACGCCGTACCGCAAGGTCGTCGACGGTCGCGTGACCGACGAGATCGAGTACATGACCGCCGACGAGGAGGACCGCTTCCTCATCGGCCAGGCGAACACCAACTACGACGGCAAGGGCCAGATCACCGATGAGCGCGTGCTCGTCCGTGTGAAGGGCGCCGAGGTCGAGTACGTGCCGGCCGCGTCGGTCCAGTACATCGACGTCAGCCCGCGCCAGATGGTGTCCGTCGCGACCGCGATGATCCCCTTCCTCGAGCACGACGACGCCAACCGCGCGCTCATGGGTGCGAACATGCAGCGCCAGGCGGTGCCGCTGGTCAAGTCCGAGGCGCCGCTCGTCGGCACCGGCATGGAGTTGCGCGCCGCCGTCGACGGTGGCGACGTGATCGTCACCGATCGCACCGGCGTGGTGGAGGAGGTCTCGGCCGACTACATCACCGTCATGGACGACGACGGCACCCGCGAGAGCTACCAGCTGCGCAAGTTCGAGCGCTCCAACCACGGCACGTGCGCCAACCAGCGCCCGATCGTCGAGGAGGGTCAGCGCGTCGAGGCCGGTCAGGTGCTCGCCGACGGTCCGTGTACCGAGAACGGTGAGATGGCGCTGGGCAAGAACCTGCTCGTCGCGATCATGCCGTGGGAGGGCCACAACTACGAGGACGCGATCATCCTGAGCCAGCGCCTCGTCGAGGAGGACACCCTCACCTCGATCCACATCGAGGAGCACGAGATCGACGCCCGCGACACCAAGCTCGGTGCCGAGGAGATCACCCGGGACATCCCGAACGTCTCCGACGAGGTCCTCGCCGACCTCGACGAGCGCGGCATCGTGCGCATCGGTGCCGAGGTCCGCGACGGCGACGTCCTCGTCGGCAAGGTCACGCCGAAGGGTGAGACCGAGCTGACCCCGGAGGAGCGCCTGCTGCGCGCGATCTTCGGCGAGAAGGCCCGCGAGGTCCGCGACACGTCGCTGAAGGTGCCCCACGGCGAGACCGGCAAGGTCATCGGCGTGCGAGTCTTCAGCCGCGACGACGACGACGATCTGCCCCCGGGCGTCAACGAGCTCGTCCGCGTCTACGTCGCGCAGAAGCGCAAGATCTCCGACGGTGACAAGCTCGCCGGCCGCCACGGTAACAAGGGCGTCATCGGCAAGATCCTCCCGCAGGAGGACATGCCGTTCCTGCCCGACGGCACGCCGGTCGACATCATCCTCAACACCCACGGTGTCCCGCGTCGTATGAACATCGGCCAGATCCTGGAGACCCACCTCGGTTGGGTCGCCAAGGCCGGCTGGAACATCGACGTCGCCGCGGGCGTGCCGGATTGGGCCGAGAAGCTGCCCGAGGAGATGTACTCCGCGGAGCCCGACTCGCTCACCGCGACGCCCGTCTTCGACGGTGCGAAGGAAGAGGAGCTGACGGGTCTGCTCTCGTCGACGCTGCCCAACCGTGACGGCGACGTCATGGTCGACGGCAACGGCAAGGCGATCCTGTTCGACGGGCGCTCCGGCGAACCGTTCCCGTACCCGGTCGCGGTCGGCTACATGTACATCATCAAGCTGCACCACCTCGTCGACGACAAGATCCACGCGCGTTCGACGGGTCCGTACTCGATGATCACCCAGCAGCCGCTCGGCGGTAAGGCCCAGTTCGGTGGCCAGCGCTTCGGTGAGATGGAGTGCTGGGCCATGCAGGCCTACGGTGCGGCGTACACGCTGCAGGAGCTGTTGACGATCAAGTCCGACGACGTCGTCGGCCGAGTCAAGGTCTACGAGGCCATCGTCAAGGGCGAGAACATCCCCGAGCCGGGTATCCCGGAGTCGTTCAAGGTGCTGCTGAAGGAGCTTCAGTCGCTCTGCCTGAACGTCGAGGTGCTCTCCTCCGACGGCGCGGCCATCACGATGGCGGACAACGACGACGAGGACCTGGAGCGCGCAGCGGCCAACCTCGGCATCAACCTGTCCCGCAACGAGTCGGCCAGCATCGACGACCTCGCCAACTGATACGACCAGCTACTTTTCTAACTGAGAGGCACAAGTGCTCGACGTTAACTACTTCGACGAACTGAAGATCGGCCTGGCCACGGCCGATGACATCCACAACTGGTCCTACGGCGAGGTCAAGAAGCCGGAGACCATCAACTACCGCACGCTCAAGCCCGAGAAGGACGGCCTGTTCTGCGAGAAGATCTTCGGACCGACTCGCGACTGGGAGTGCTACTGCGGTAAGTACAAGCGCGTCCGCTTCAAGGGCATCATCTGCGAGCGCTGCGGCGTCGAGGTCACTCGCGCCAAGGTGCGCCGCGAGCGGATGGGCCACATCGAGCTGGCCGCGCCGGTCACCCACATCTGGTACTTCAAGGGCGTCCCGTCGCGCTTGGGCTACCTGCTGGACCTGGCCCCGAAGGATCTCGAGAAGATCATCTACTTCGCGGCCTACGTGATCACCGCCGTCGACGAGGAGCTGCGCCACAACGAGTTCTCCACGCTGCAGGCCGAGATCGAGGTCGAGCGCAAGGCATTGGAGGACGACCGCGACGTCGCCCTCAACGAGCGCCAGACCAAGCTGGAGGCCGACCTGGCCGAGCTGGAGGCCGAGGGCGCCAAGTCCGACGCCAAGCGCAAGGTCAAGGATGCCGCCGAGCGCGAGATGAAGCGCATGCGCGACGCCGCCGGGCGCCAGCTCGACGAGCTCGAGGAGATCTGGGACCGCTTCACCAAGCTGAAGCCGGGCGAGCTCATCGTCGACGAGAAGATCTACCGCGAGCTCGAGGGCCGCTTCGGTGAGTACTTCACCGGCGCCATGGGTGCCGAGGCGATCAAGAAGCTCCTCGAGGACTTCGACATCGACGCCGAGGCCGAGTCGCTGCGCGAGATCATCCGCACCGGTAAGGGCCAGAAGAAGCTGCGCGCGCTCAAGCGGCTGAAGGTCGTCGCGGCCTTCCAGCAGTCGGGCAACTCGCCGCTGGGGATGGTCCTCGACGCCGTTCCGGTGATCCCGCCGGAGCTGCGCCCGATGGTCCAGCTCGACGGTGGCCGCTTCGCCACCTCGGACCTGAACGACCTCTACCGTCGCGTCATCAACCGCAACAACCGCCTCAAGCGACTGATCGATCTGGGTGCGCCCGAGATCATCGTCAACAACGAGAAGCGGATGCTGCAGGAGTCGGTGGACGCGCTGTTCGACAACGGCCGGCGCGGCCGCCCGGTCACCGGACCGGGCAACCGTCCGCTGAAGTCGCTGAGCGATCTGCTCAAGGGCAAGCAGGGCCGCTTCCGCCAGAACCTGCTGGGCAAGCGCGTCGACTACTCGGGCCGTTCGGTCATCGTCGTCGGCCCGCAGCTGCAGCTGCACCAGTGCGGTCTGCCCAAGCTGATGGCCCTGGAGCTGTTCAAGCCGTTCGTGATGAAGCGCCTCGTCGACCTGAACCAGGCGCAGAACATCAAGTCGGCCAAGCGCATGGTCGAGCGCCAGCGCCCGGCCGTGTGGGATGTCCTCGAAGAGGTCATCGCCGAGCACCCGGTGCTGCTGAACCGTGCCCCGACGCTGCACCGCCTGGGTATCCAGGCCTTCGAGCCGCAGCTCGTCGAGGGCAAGGCCATCCAGCTGCACCCGCTGGTGTGTGAGGCCTTCAACGCCGACTTCGACGGTGACCAGATGGCCGTACACCTCCCGCTGAGCGCGGAGGCGCAGGCCGAGGCCCGCATCCTGATGCTGTCGTCGAACAACATCCTGTCCCCGGCCTCGGGTCGCCCGCTGGCGATGCCGCGTCTGGACATGGTGACCGGGTTGTACTACCTGACCACCATCAAGGACGGCCTCGACGGCGAATACCGCGAGGCCACCAAGGACGACGTCGAGCGCGGCGTGTACTCGAGCCCGGCCGAGGCCATCATGGCCGTTGACCGCGGTGCGATCACCGTGCAGACGCAGATCAAGATCCGGCTGACCGACCAGCGTCCGACGCCGGAGATCGAGGCGGAGCAGTTCCCCGACGGTTGGGCCTACGGCCAGCCGTGGGAGATCGTCAGCAGCCTGGGTCGCGTCCTGTTCAACGAGTTGCTCCCCGTCGAGTACCCGTTCGTCAACGAGCAGATGCCGAAGAAGCGTCAGGCCGTGATCATCAACGATCTGGCCGAGCGCTACCCGATGATCGTCGTCGCTCAGACCGTCGACAAGCTCAAGGACGTCGGCTTCTACTGGGCGACCCGCTCGGGCGTCACCGTCGCCATGTCCGACGTGCTCGTGCCGCCGACCAAGGGCGAGATCCTCGACAAGTACGAGGAGCGGGCGGACAACCTGGAGCGCAAGTTCCAGCGCGGTGCGCTCACCCCGGACGAGCGTCGCGACTCGCTGGTCGAGATCTGGAAGCAGGCCACCGAGGAAGTCGGTAAGGCCATGGAGGATTACTACCCGGCCGACAACCCGATCGTCATGATCCCGATGTCGGGCGCCACCGGTAACCTCACCCAGGTCCGCAACCTGTCGGGCATGAAGGGTCTGGTGACCAACCCGAAGGGTGAGTTCATCCCGCGGCCGATCAAGTCGTCGTTCCGCGAGGGACTGACCGTCGCCGAGTACTTCATCAACACGCACGGTGCCCGTAAGGGCCTCGCCGACACCGCGCTGCGCACGGCCGACTCGGGTTACCTGACCCGTCGTCTGGTCGACGTCAGCCAAGACGTCATCGTGCGCGAGACGGACTGTGGCACCGACCGCGGCATCACCGTGCCGTTGGGCGAGAAGCAGGCCGACGGCTCGATCATCCGCGACGCGCATGTCGAGACGAGTGCGTACGCCCGCACGCTGGCCGCCGACGCGGTCGACGCGAAGGGCAACGTGATCGTCGAGTGCGGTCACGACCTAGGTGATCCGGCCATCGCGGCGCTGCTCGAGGCCGGCATCGACTCGGTCAAGGTCCGCTCGGTCCTGACCTGTGACACCGGCACCGGCGTCTGCGCCATGTGCTACGGCCGTTCGATGGCGACGGGCAAGCTCGTCGACATCGGCGAGGCCGTCGGCATCATCGCGGCCCAGTCGATCGGTGAGCCCGGCACCCAGCTGACCATGCGTACCTTCCACCAGGGTGGCGTCGGTGACGACATCACCGGTGGTCTGCCGCGTGTCCAGGAGCTGTTCGAGGCCCGCGTCCCCAAGGGCAAGGCCCCGATCGCCGAGGTCTCCGGCCGCATCCGCCTCGAGGACGACGATCGGTTCTACAAGCTCACGATCATCCCCGACGACGGTTCGGAGGAGGTCGCGGTCGAGAAGATCTCGAAGCGTCAGCGTCTGCGTGTCTTCAAGCACGACGACGGCTCCGAGCGCCTGCTCGCCGACGGCGACCACGTCGAACTCGGCCAGCAGCTCATGGAGGGCGCGGCGGACCCGCACGAGGTCCTGCGCGTCATGGGCCCGCGCCAGGTACAGGTCCACCTCGTCAACGAGGTCCAGGAGGTGTACCGGAGCCAGGGCGTGTCGATCCACGACAAGCACATCGAGACGATCGTTCGTCAGATGCTGCGCCGCGTGCAGATCATCGAGTCGGGTGCGACGGAGTTCCTGCCCGGTTCGCTGGTGGAGCGCACCGACTTCGAGTCGGAGAACCGTCGGGTCGTCGGCGAGGGCGGCGAGCCCGCGTCGGGTCGCCCGGTGCTCATGGGTATCACCAAGGCATCGCTGGCCACCGATTCGTGGCTGTCGGCGGCGTCCTTCCAGGAGACCACCCGAGTGCTCACCGATGCGGCCATCAACAGCCGCAGCGACAAGCTCATCGGTCTCAAGGAGAACGTCATCATCGGTAAGCTCATCCCGGCCGGTACCGGTATCAACCGGTACCGCAACATCCAGGTGGAGCCGACCGAAGAGGCTCGGGCCGCGGCCTACGCGGTGCCGAACTACGACGACACCTACTACAGCCCGGACGGCACCTTTGGTGCTCCCGCCGGCGCTGCGGTGCCGCTGGACGACTACGGCTACGGCGACTACAACGTCTAGACGCAGGTTGTAGCGCAAACCCTGCAGTTCAGGACATACCCCGCATCGAAAAGGTGCGGGGTATGTCCGTATCTGCAGGGTTTGCGACGCGGTGCGTGATGGTCGGGAACCGTGGGGTGCTGCGCTGCGTCTAAGGGGCATGACGACGATCAGTCTGGGTGGGGACGGATATCTGCGGGCGCGGGACGCAGCTGCGCAGGGTCTGTCCGTTCGGCAGTTGGACCGGGCCGTATCGGCTGGACTGTTGGTCCGCGTCGGTCGCGGTGTGTACGCGCCGCCGGCGGATCGGTGGCCGAGCGACGCACACCGACTTCGAGTCCTCGCCATGGACAACCCGGCTGGGGCCGTCGTCAGTCACGCTTCGGCGGCGACGTTGCACGGATTGCCGATGCTGCGGCCGGATCTGTCTCGATTGCATTTGACCTCGCCGAGCTCCGATCGTGGGTACAAGCGAAAGACGCGACACCTGCATCCGGGAAACGTCGCTGCCGCCGATGCCGTCGTGATCGACGGAGTGCGCGCGACCAGCGTGGAACGGACAGCCTTCGATGTCGCGCGCACGTCGCCCCAAGGTTTCGCCGGCGCGCTCGCCGTACTGGATGGAGCGCTTCGATGCGGTGCCGACCGCAGTCGGATGGAGGCGCATGGTCGCGAACCCCGGACCGGTGTCGGCGTCGCACGCGAAGCGCTCCGTCACGCGGACGGGCTGGCGGAGAATCCCGGCGAGTCGTGGAGCCGCGCCCAACTGATACTCAACGGGATCCCGATTCATCGTCTGCAGACCGAGGTCTTCGACGAGCACGGTCGCTTTGTGGCGCGGCCGGACTTCGACTGGGTTGACGACGACGGGAAGATCCTCGTCGTCGGAGAATTCGACGGACTCGAGAAGTACGTGAAGTACCTCAAGGCGGGCGAAGACACCGATTCCGCCCTCCGCCGCGAGAAGGAGCGCGAGAGTCGGTTGCAGGACTTGGGGATCATCGTCGTCCGCTGGACCTGGACGGATCTGTGCACGCCGAAGCGGGTTCCCAACCGTGTTCGGATCCAATTGCAGCGCGCCGGTCTCCTTTGACGGGCAAACCCCGCACATTCGGACAAACCCAACACCTCCTACCCGTCGGGTATGTCCGAAAGTGTGGGGTTTGCGGGTGGCCGGCCTTAAGATTGCGCTCTCATCCAATTAGAGAGGCTCTGCCCATGACCCGCACTGCCACCGCTCTTGCCGCGCTCGTCCTCACCGCCGGCGTCGTCGTCTCGGGTTGTTCCAGCTCGACGACCGAGACCAAGTCGCCGGAGGACCTCAAGTCGTCGATCCCGGTGCCGGCGGGGGTGACCCGGACGGTCGGGCCGGACCCGATCGCCAGCAACGGAATCCGCATGCACTACGAAGCGACGGGGGCGCCCGGGCCCTCGATGGTCGCCTACCGCAACGCGCTGCGGGACAAGGGTTGGGCCATGACCACGATCGTCACCTCGGAGGGCGGTACCGGCGGCGGCGCGACCTACGTCGGCTCGCAGGGCAACGCGTACACCGTCGTCGACGGCGGTGGATTCGAGCAGCAGACCTTCATCGACATCTGCGTGTGGCCGGAGAAGCCGGCCGAGCCGAACTGCACCCGCGCCAAGCGATAACGGGGCGGGGCCGCCTACCCTGGGCTCGTGGGCACCTCGCGCATCCTGCACGTCGACCTGGATCAATTCCAGGTGTCGGTGGAGCGCCGCCGCAGTCCGGAACTCGTCGGGGTGCCGGTCATCGTCGGCGGCGAGGGCGATCCGACCCAGCCGCGCAAGGTCGTGACCTGCGCGTCGTACGAGGCACGCGCGCAGGGGGTGCGCGCCGGCATGCCGCTGCGGGCAGCGCACAAGAAGATGCCCGACGCGGTATTCGTCCCCTTGGACACCGACGCGTACGACGAGGCGTCGGCGCAGGTGATGGGCGTGCTGCGCACCTTCGGCCCTGTCGAGGTGTGGGGGTGGGACGAGGCCTATCTCGACGTCGGGGCGCTGGACGCCGGGCGGGCGGCGGGAGTCGCCGGCGACGTCATCTCGGCGATCGCCGAGGTCACCGGCCTCCCGTCGTCGATCGGGATCAGCGACAACAAGCAGCGCGCCAAGATGGCCACCAACTTCGCCAAGAAGCAGCCCGTCGACGACGGGCCGCGGGTGTTCACCCTCGACGCCGACAACTGGGGCGAGCTGATGGGCGGTCAGCCGACGCGCGAGTTGTGGAGCGTCGGGCCGAAGACCGCGGCCAAACTGGCGACGATCGGCGTGAACACCGTCGACGAATTGGTGGCGACGCCCAAGGACGACCTGATCACGACCTTCGGCCCGCACCAGGGGAATTGGCTGTACGTGCTGTGCCGCGGTGGCGGTGACTCGACGGTCACCGAGGAGCCGTGGGAGGCGAAATCGCATTCGCATTCGCGTACCTTCCCGACCGACCTCACCGATCCGGCCGAGTTGCACGCCGCCGTCGACGACCTCGCCGCCCACGTGCTCGCGCAGGTCGTCGACGAGGGGCGCGAGGTCTTCCGCGTCGCCGTCACACTGCGGACCAAGACCTTCTTCACCCGCACCAAGTCGCGCAAACTCGGTGCCGTCACCGTCGACGCCGGGCAGATCCTCCCCGTGCTGCACGCACTGCTCGACGATTTCGAACTCGATCGCCCGGTGCGATTGCTGGGGGTGCGGCTCGATCTGGTCCCGGCCGAAGGTTTGAACACCGAGGCGGACGGGTAATCCGGCCTCGTCGCCCACTGGGCGAGGACGCGAACAGCGACACGGAAGGCAGAGTTGCGGTGGACAGCGATGTCGTCGAACTATCGGTGGAGGCGGTATCCGGGCGGATAGCGGTCGTCCGCAACCTCGTCGAGGCGGTGTTGCTCGCCGAGGACTTCGGCCTCGACACGATCGCCGACGTGAAGATCGGCGTCGACGAGGCATGTACGCAACTGGTCGCCGCGGCACCGCCGCGCGCCCGCCTGCGCCTGCACCTCACCACCGGAGCCGAGTACGCGCGCGTGACGGTGTGCTGCGACATCGACGGCGACGACCTCGATCAGACCGGGTTCGGCTGGTACGTGATCACCTCGGTCGCCGACGACGCCGACATCGCCTATCTCGACGGCACGCACGGCCGCGAGGCGCGGATCACGATGACCGCGCACAGGGACTGATCCGGTAGTGACCCCCGCCGAGGGCGACACCGGGCGCGACGACTACGCCGCCGCCGCACGGCTGCTCGCCACCGCTGCCGCCGAGACCGACGACGAGCGCCGCGCGCAACTGCGCGACGAGGCCGTGGCCGCCTGCCTCCCGTTGGCCGACCACGTCGCGCGACGGTTCGCCGGGCGCGGCGAACCCTTCGACGACCTCGTCCAGGTGGCCCGGGTGGGATTGGTCAACGCCTGCGATCGGTTCGACCCGACGCGCGAGACCGAATTCCTCTCCTTCGCCGTGCCGACGGTGATGGGCGAGGTGCGCCGCCATTTCCGCGACAACACCTGGACCGTCCGGGTGGGCCGCCGGGCCAAGGAGACCGCCCAGGTGATCACGCGCGGCATCGACGAACTCGCGCAAACCCTCGGGCGCTCGCCGCGGCCAACGGAGCTCGCCGCGCACCTGGACCTACCGGTTGACGAGGTGATCGACGGATTGCTCGCGCGGTTGGCGCACACCGCGTCATCGCTCGACGCCCCCGCATCGGATCGGGGTGAGGATGCCGGCCGGCCGCTGGTGGAAACCATCGGCGCCGCCGACCCGGACATGGGGCGCATGGACGATTTCGTGACGATCCGCGAGGCGATGGTCGAACTACCCGAGCGGGAGCGGACCATCGTCGCGCTGCGGTTCTTCCGGTCGATGTCGCAGAGCGAGATCGCCGAGGAGCTGGGTATCTCGCAGATGCACGTCTCGCGCCTGCTCTCGGCGATCCTGCGACGGCTGCGGGAGGCGGTGGGGGAGACCGGCGACGGAGACGGGGCGGGGCCGGGAGAATGACCCCGGCCCCCGGCGAGTGCCGGCCGAAAGGTCAGCGGACCGTCGCGGCGGCCCCGCGTTCGGTGTGGGAACTCCCCTCGGGCAGGGAGCCGGCCGCACTTTCCAGATGGGCGCGCACGAACCACTGGAACTTCTCCAGCTCGGCGGTCTGCGAGATGAAGATGTCTTGGGTGACCGGGTCGGGGTCACCGGTGGCGGCGATCGCCTGGCGGTGCGATGCGATGAAACCGTCGTAGACGATGTCGAGGGCGGCGAGGTGAGCTTGGGCGGTGTCGCGGCTGAGGGAGTAGTCGTCCCACGTGCGCTCGGACTCGATCGCCGACGCGGTGCCGCGCGGCGAACCGCCCAGTGTGGCGATCCGTTCCGCGAGCACGTCGGCGTATCCGCGAACCAACTCGACCTGGGGATCGAGCATCTCGTGGACGCCGATGAAATTCGGGCCGACGACATTCCAGTGGATGTGTTTGAGCGTCAGGTGCAGGTCGTTGAGTGCGCTCAGGCGCTCCTGCAGCGTGTTGATGAGCCCGGCTGCCTCGACGGTGGTGATTCCCGGTGCGGTGAAGGTGGGTGATGTTGGTGTCATGGGGAGGCGATACCCGTGGGGCGCCCCGGCGAAACATCGGTGCGGAGGATCCGTCCGCAGTGTTTCGACGTCGGGAAGGCGGGGAACCCGGTTCGGGCACCAACCCGAGTCAAGGAGGTCAACCATGCCCAAGACGACCCAACGCGGAAACGTGAGGAAATCCGAACTGCCGTCGACGATCGCCCGTTCACCGGAGAAGGCGCAGCGGACCTTCGCCAAGGCCCACGACGCCGCGCTCGAGGAGTATCACGACGAACAGCGCGCCCACCGCGTCGCCTACGACGCCCTCAAGCATTCGTTCGAAAAGGTGGGGGACCACTGGGAGGCCAAGAGCGGCACCGGGCCGTCGGACTCGCGGGCGTCTAGCGGCGGCCCCAATCCGTCCGGGCACAGCGAAGAGGGGGTGAACGCCAACGCGACCAAGGAGCATCTCTACAAGGTGGCCCAGCGCCTCGACATCGACGGGCGCTCGACGATGAGCAAGTCCGAACTCGTCTCAGCGATCAAGAGTGCCAATCGTCGGGCCACCGCGCACAGCCGCAACTGACTCGTCGGTGCGCGACGGCGGCGATCCCGCAGGTTTGATCCGCCCGTCTTCCGGTTACCCAACCACCGATGGGCGACTGAGCGTCCGTCAAACCGACGATCGAAAGGAGTGATCGCTCATGGCAGACAACAACGCCACCGAGACCATCAAGGGAGCGATGGACCAAGCCAAGGGCAAGATCAAGGAGACGGTCGGCAGCGTCACCGGCAACGATGACCTCGCCGAGGAGGGGCGCGCCCAGAAGACGGCCGGCGGGGCGACTCGCGAGGCCGGCATGGAGCGTATGCGCCAGGAGCGGGCCCAGGCGGAGAAGGAAGAATCCCGCGACGAGGACGTCTTCTAGAGCGGCCCTTCTGCAGCGCTCACCAGACTCGCCGGGGAAGTTTCCCCGGCGAGTCTTCGCGGTGGGGCGGAGGTCGGCGCCGTTCGAGTCAGCCGGGAACAATCTCGCCGCGACGGTCAGTCCTCGTCGGCGTCGACCGAGGCGGCAGCCTCGTGGGCGGTCAGCAGCAGGTGGTCGAACCGGGCTCGCGCGGCCGACGGCAGATCGAGGGTGCCGAGCTGGTCGCAGATCGCCGCGGCCAGGTCGCGCACCTTGGTGTTGGTCTCCTGGGAACGCCAGGTGAGCAGGTCGAAGGCCTGTTGATCGTCGAGTCGGTACACCAGGCGCAGCGCACCCTTGGCCTGCTCGATGACGGCACGGCGGTCGACGACCTTCTCGACGCGGTCGCGCACGGCCTGCTCGGCGCCGAGGTCGACCGGCGGCTCGGTGTCTGTGCCGGTGGTCGGCAGCGCCACGTAATAGCCGGTGGTGCCCACCGCCGTGCCGGTGCGGTCGGTGAAGGTGTCGGCGACGACCACGACCGGCACGACCCGGCCCTGGGCGTCGATGACGCGGTGTTGCCCGCTGAACGATTCGCGCGCCGTGCGGACCCGGGTGATGAGCTGCTCGACGCGGTCTTTGTCGTCGGGATGCTTGTGGGCGAGCATCAGCGCGGTCGTGGGCTCGACGTCGGCGGCCGACGAATAGCCGTGAATCCGTGCCAACTCGTCGGACCAGACCCAGCGGTCCTCGTCGAAGTGATACCAGAACTGACCGACGGGAAACGGTCGGGCCGGCTCCTCGGCGGGGTGTGTCTGGGTCACCGCTCCAGCTTACGGAGCCGGGGTGGTGAGCCGGGGGTGGTGAGCCGGGACGGTCAGGCGCGGACGACCAGTGGCCGGGGTTCGGGATCGGGCGGGCCGGGATCGCCCGGGGGCGGTGGGCCGGGCGGCTGCGGAGGCGGTGGAGCGGGCCGCGGGATGGGTTCGACGGGAGGCGGTGCGGGTGGCTCCGGCTCGGGTTGAGGCGCGCCGGGCGTCGGCATCGGCGGCGGTGGGGTCGTGGGTTTCACCGGTTCGGTGAGGGTGGGAAACACGAGTGCTCCTTTCGACGGTGCAGTCTCCCGAGCGTTACCCGCGCCCGGCGGAAGCCAAACCCTCAGAACAACCGGGACTGTCCGCCGACCGCTTCGAACGCCGCGGGCAGCCAGTCGAAGACCGGGACCACGCGGTCGAGTCCGGTACGCCGCAGGGGGCGGGACACCGGGCGCGGTCCGACGACGGCAATGGCGCCATCCGCATTGAGCAGCGACAGGGCGGTGCCGTGCAGGGCGATCATTCCGCCGGCACCGAGGAAGTCGACGTCGGTCATGTCGACCACGACACGGTTGCCGCCGGATGCGACCGCCGCGTCGAGGTGCTCGGCGAACTCGTCGACCGTGGTGGCGTCGATGGAACCGGTGACGGTGACCAACGTCGTGCCGTCAGCACTGCCGACGTGGGTGTCGCATGCGTCGTCGCGTCGGAGCGTCGATGAGGCGGTCGATGTGCGGGTGGGGAGAGAAATGAGATCGGACATGGGCCGAACCTCCGAGACTTGCGATCTCGACGGCTGTGGTGTTCAACCGTGTCTCCGACCATAACAAGTCGAGAGATGCCTGGCCACCGTCCGGCGGGTTGATCACCGACGGTCCCGGCGAGTGTCGCGACCGTGGTAGTGCAGCTCGTATTCGGCGGCCTCCTCGGCGGTGACTTCGGGCTGAATCGGATCCTCCTCCGCCCGCTCGTCGATGTGGCGCCCGCTCGTGAGCATCCTCCTGCTGACGATCAGGCAGGCGATACCGACGAGCAGCGTCGTGATCGACGCGGCGCCCACCCAGCCGGCCTCGGGATGCGCCGAGGCGGCGAGTGCCAGCCATACGGCGACGAAAGGGATGCCGACTAGGAGAAGGACGTAGCCGAGCAGTCCGACGGCTTTGGCGTTGTGCATTGGTCTGCCTCCTTTGCCAGTTTCCCGGACATCGGCGGGATACCCGGGCCGGCGGTCGCGCAAACATGCGGGGAGGCGGCAACGAGGTCAGCGCGGGACGCGCACTCCCACCAGGTGGCAGGCCGGGTCGACGCCCAGTCCGATCTCCGCCCACGGCACGCCGACGGTCAGCACGGCGTACGCCGACGTCGGGAATTCACTGATGACGCCCTGCGGATCGAGTGTCATCGCCGTCGCCGGCATCCCGGGCACATGGCCGACGACGAGCAGGGTCTCGGCGGCTGCGGGCGCGTGGATCCGGATGGTTTCCAGGATCGTCGATGGGGAGCCGCCGTACAGGTCGTCGACGTAGTGGGCGGGCGCGCCGACGCCGGTCCGGTCGAAGGTCTCACGGGTGCGCCGGGCGGTCGAACACAACACCGCGTCGGGAGTGATCCCCTCGTCGCGCATCCATTGCCCGGCCAAGGCCGCCTGACGGTCGCCGCGCGGGGAAAGGGGCCGGTCGTGGTCGGTGACCCCGTCGGGATAGGCGGATTTGCCGTGCCGCAGTAGGACGAGGGTGCGGCTCACGCGCTGCGCCGGGTGGCACCGGCGGCGCGGTCGACCATCACGGTGAGGATGGCCGCCGTCTCCCGCCACGCCGCCGCTTCCTGCCAGTGGAAGTCGGCCTCGACGTCGTCGCGCTCCTGGGCGGCGTCGAATGCGGCGAGATGTTCGTCGAACTGCTCGCGGCACAGCTCGATGTGTTCGGGAAGCTGCGTCTCGTCGGCGCAGACCACCTCGATCTGGTGCCGGCTCAGCGTCACCAGGCGCTCCAACTCGTCGGAAAATCCCATGCCCCAAACGCTAGCGCCGACCCCTGACAAACCGCGGGAGCCGCGCCGTCACACGGCGGTGGGTAAGTGGCCGAGAACGGCGTACATCGTCACCGAGAACAGGTAGTCGCCGGTGGCGAGGCCCTGCTCCAACTCGGCGGTGGCCTGCTCCGCCTGCGCCTGGGTGAGGACCCCGGATGCGACGGCGGCCTGCACCTGCGCGGCATACATGGGCGCCGAGACCTCGGGCTGGAAGATGACGGCTTCGGAACCGATGTCGTCGATGACGAAACCGGCCGCGCTCAGCAGTCCGCGCAGGCGGCGACCGGACTCGCGATTGGGCGTGCGGTCGTCGGCGATCGACTGCATCGCGGCGACGATCGTCGGGTCGATGGGGTGCATGATCGCCGTCGACCAATCGCTGTCGATGAGGATGGCCCGCCCGCCCGGCTTGAGCACCCGCGCGATCTCGGCGGTCGCCCGCTCGGGGTGTTCGAGATGCTGGAAGACGCGCTCGCAGCGCACCGCGTCGAAGGTGTCGTCGGGGAAGGGCAGTGCGTAGGCGGAACCCTCGACGAAGGTGGCCGGCGCCTCGCCGGTGCGCGTGTCGGCGAGCTCGATCATCCGCGGGTTCGGGTCGACACCGACGGCCCGCCCCGACGATCCGACCGCGGCCGCCATCGCCAGCACCTCAGAGCCGGTGCCCGAGCCGACATCGAGGACGTGCTCGCCCGGCCGGACCCCCAGGGCTTTCGACGCCCACGCGCGCATCCGCTTGATGCTGGTCAGATCCGCCTGCGCGTCGAGCACGGCCACCAGGAGTTCCTGCTGTCCGTCGTCGGCGGGGGTGGAGTGGAAGGAGGGCATCTGCTGCGGTTCGCTCACCCAAGCCAGTGTGCGCCGCGCCCGTCGTCGTCGGCAATGTGCCCAACCAGCACAAACCCCGCAGTTACGGACATACCCGACACGGTGAACCCGCTGGGTATGTCGCGAACTGTGGGGTTTGTGCGCGCCCGGCCGGGTAATCTCGGCCGCATGCGCAGCAAGGCGATGATCGCGGCCCTCGTCGCGTCGGCGGCAGTGACGACGGGGAGCCTCGCGGTGGGCGCCGGAGCCGCGTCGGCGCAGATCGCGTCGGGCCACTACACGTACACGATGTACTACCCCGACGGTGCGACGGTGATCTCCTATCCCGTCATCGTGCGCGGCGACCGCATCTACCTGTCCGGGCAGCGCTCCTGGCACGACATCGTGCCGACGAAACGCGGCGGCGCGTACACGCTGGAGGATCTGACCAGGTACAACTTCTGGCGGTCGGGCAACGGCTACGTCGGCAAGGCGTATATCTGGCGGATCCCGCCGTCGCCCTCGGTCACCTCGCGGGTGACCCTCACCCCGCGCTGAGCGCCGGGCCGGGCACTCGGCGATAATCGGACACGTGCACACCTGGCTTCCGGCGATCCTCGCCATCGGCGCGGCGCTGCTGATCGCCTCCGGGACCGTGATCCGGCAGCGCGAATCGGCTGCGTCGGGCGCGATCAACGCGCGGTGGTGGATCGGCGCGGGTATCGCGGTCCTCGGATTCGCGGCGCAGGCGACGGCGCTCGGCCTGGGGCCGATTCTGCTGGTGCAGCCCCTGATCGTGCTGGCGGTGCTGTTCTCCCTGCCGCTGGAAGCCTGGGCCGACGACCGGCATCCCCATCCCAACGAATGGCTGTGGGGACTGATCCTGGTGGCCAGCGTCGGGACCTTCCTCCTCGTCGCCCACCCCGAACAATCCTCGCGGCGGCCCGACACCACGACGTTGGCGATAGCGACGGCGGCCGTCGTCGGCGGAGTGTTGGTCCTCGTCGCGCTGGCGGAGAAGTCCAAGAGCAGCCACTACCGGGCGCTGTTCTACGGCCTGGCCGCCGGCGTGTTGTTCGGGGTCTCGGCGCTGCTGGTGAAGTCGGTGATCATGCAGGCGATGACCACCTGGCACGAGGTCTTCTTCCACCCGCAGGTGTACGTCCTGCTGCTCGTCGCGCCGGGGGCGGTGGTGGCCCAGCAGCGCGGCTTCGGCGCGGGCGATCTGCAGACCTCGTTCCCCGCGATGAACGTCATGGAGCCCGCGACGTCGATGGCCCTGGGCATGCTGGTCCTCGGCGAGCAGATCCGGGTCAGCGTGACGACGGCCCTGTTCCTGGGCGTCGTCCTGGCCTTGATGATCCGCTCGGTCGTCGAATTGGCGAAGCTATCCGCGGTCCGTGCCGACGTGATGACGAGTAAAGGCGCCAAGGCGCGTCACGACGAAACCGACGCGTCTCGCCGGTGACGGGAGCGCGCCGGTTCGGCTGGCGTCGGGATCAGTCGTTGATGAGCGGCGCGATGGTGGCGGCCCATTCTTCGGCCTGCTTCGTCGGCTTGATGTCCGACGAGAGGTCGTGGCGGCCGTGCTCGCCGACCTGGGTGGCGCCGAGGGCGGTCAGCATCTCGGCGATGATCTCGCCACCGCGGTTGAAGGTGTCGCCGTACACCTTGTCGCCCAGACCGAACACGGCGAAGCGCAGACCGCTCAGGTCGGGCTTGTTGGCGTCGAGTTCGTCGGCGAACGGCAGTGCGCCGGTGGGCAGTTCGCCCTCGCCGTAGGTGGAGCAGACGACGACGACGAAGTCGCTCGGATCAAGGTCCTCGACGGCGAAGTCGGTCATGTCGTAGATCGACGGATCGTGGTCGGCGGCGAGAACATCGGCGATCGAGTCGGAGACGAGCTCGCCCGTTCCGGTCTCCGTGCCGTAGAGGATGACTGTGGACATGGGCAACAATTCTACGTTGTGAGCAGGGAGAACCGGAAATCGCGACCCGGTGACATTAGTCTCGAACCGTGAGGACCATGGACCCCGAAGAACAGGTGATCGTTGACACCGCCGCCGCGTTTGCGGCTAAGAAGCTCGCCCCGGACGCGTTGGAGTGGGATGCGACCAAGCATTTCCCGCTCGACGTGCTGCGCGAGGCGGCCGCGCTCGGCATGGGCGCGATCTATTGCGACGAGGAGCACGGCGGGTCCGGCCTGCGCCGCCTCGACGGCGTGCGCATCTTCGAGCAGCTGGCGATCGGCGACCCGGTGATCGCCGCCTTCCTCTCCATCCACAACATGTGCACCTGGATGGTGGACACCTACGGCGACGACGAGCAGCGCGCGCGCTGGCTGCCGCGCCTGGTCGACATGTCGACGGTGGCGAGCTACTGCCTCACCGAACCCGGCGCCGGCTCCGATGCCGCCGCGCTGAGCACCCGGGCGGAGCGGGTCGACGGCGGGTATGTGATCACCGGTGCCAAGCAGTTCATCTCCGGTGCCGGAGCGTCGGACCTGTACGTGGTGATGGCCCGCACCGGCGGCGCCGGGGCCAAGGGCATCTCGACCTTCCTCGTCGAGAAGGGAACGCCGGGACTCTCCTTCGGGCCGCCCGAGTCCAAGATGGGGTGGCATGCCCAGCCCACGGCCCAGGTGATCTTCGACGGGGTGCGGGTCGACGACGACGCGCTCCTGGGCCGCGTCGAGGGGAAGGGCTTCTCCATCGCGATGTCCGGCCTCAACGGCGGGCGGCTCAACATCGCGGCCTGTTCGCTCGGGGGAGCGCAGGCGGCCTTCGATCTGGCGGCGAGCTACACCGCGCATCGCGAGGCCTTCGGCAAGCCGTTGCTCGACGAGCCGACGGTGCGCTTCACCCTGGCCGACATGGCGACCGGCCTGCACACCGCGCGCCTGATGCTGACCGATGCGGCGTCGGCGCTCGACGAGGACGCGCCGAACAAGGTGGAGCTGTGCGCGATGGCCAAGCGCTACGTCACCGACACCTGCTTCCAGGTGGCCGATTCCGCGTTGCAGCTGCACGGCGGATACGGCTACCTGACCGAGTACAAGGTGGAGAAGATCGTTCGCGACCTGCGCGTCAACCGCATTCTCGAGGGGGCCAACGAGATCATGCGTGTGGTGCAGGGGCGCGCTATCGCCGACCGCACCAAGGCTTGACTCGGCGGGTGGTCCCCACCTGGCATAATGGGCCGCAGAATCCGCGGGCGGCGCCTGCGACATCCAAGGAGACTGCAACGATGACCAACCCCTTCGACGACGAGGACGGCCGGTTCTACGTGCTGGTCAACGACGAAAACCAGCACTCGCTGTGGCCGACGTTCGCTGAGATCCCGGCCGGTTGGACCAAGGTCTTCGGCGAGGACAGTCGGCAGGCCTGCCTGGCTTACGTCGAGGAGAATTGGACCGATCTGCGGCCCAAGAGCCTGATCGAGGCGATGGAGGCCGACGCCGACTCGAAATGAGTCGCATCCGCCCCCGCCGATAGGCCGTGGGCCGATACTTCGGGAGCTGAAATATCTTCTGACCTGCATCGACGTTGTGTCATGGAGATGTGACCCGCCGTGTCGTTCGTGTAATCGACGCTGACCTGCGGGTTGGCTACGCTCAAGCGTTTCGAACTTTTCGCGGGTAACGGCTGGAATCTGAGTCTCACCTGTGTCAAACTGTGAGTGTTCTGGGAATTTCCTTGAGCAATGCGCAACGTCAAGAGGTACTTGCGCAGCACGCAGATGGATCCGAGGTATTGGCATGATGGCTGTGATTGATCACGTCGCCGACCGTGCAATGACTACTCCGCGACTGACGGCCGCCCGTTTCGGCGACCATGCGGTCACCTATGGAGATCTCGACAAGACGATCCGCGAATACAAGTCGGTCCTCGACCGTCACGGGCTCGGCGAATCCGCCGCCCTGACCGCGGGCATCGTCGCGACGCTCCCCAGCGCCGCTTCCGGCGACTCGGTGGCCGAGGTCATCGACTGGCTCGGCCACGGCATCGCGCCGACCGTGGGCCTGCGCGCAGTCGGCTAGACGCCGCTACCGCGATTTCGCCGCCGCGCCTGCCAGACTGGAGCGCGTGGCCAGCACTGATCGGACCGACTCGTCGTCGGCCGTAACCGACATTCTTTCTGTGGACCCGCTCCGACGTGGGGACGGTCCAACCTATGGGGTCAACGCCAAGCCCGGCGTCGGGCTGTCCTCCGCGCACCCGTGGGGTTTCCGGGTAACCGCGGGCGCCGGGCGACGGTGGCGCGCGACGGTCGTCGACACCGGCTTGGAAGGCCGTGAGATCGGCGACGGCCAGGCACTGCGCTACGCCGCGTTCTGCGTCTTCGACGACGGTGAGCCCGATGTCCGCGACGGGTACGCGTCGACGGCGGTGGCGCTCGACGTGGTCTTCACCGACGGGACCCGGCTCTCCGAGGCGGGGTCGGCCGACGAGTACGGCACCGCCCTGGACGCGTCGGCCCAGTACGGCGCGCGGATGCTGGGCGTCGACCAGTGGTCGTCGCGGACGGTGACCCTCGCCGGGGTCGGCGGGAAGACGGTGGAGCGCGTCGAGCTGACCGGCTGGGTGCCGGCGCGCGTGGAGCCGGATGCGCGGGAGCGCGAACAGGCGGGATTCGTCGACGCGGTCGCCCTCGTCGAGGTGTCCGAATCCGCCGATCCGATCGACCGGGTCCGCACCACCCGGGGGACCTTCTCGTCGGACCGGTTCTCGCGCGGTGGCTGCGCGCCGCTCGTGGCGGTGCCGCACGGCTTCGTCTTCGGGCTGCCCATGACCGATGCGGGCAACCGGGGGTGGCCGTACTCGTATCACGAGGCCAGTCGCGTCGACTCCAATCCGCCCGACGACCCGTCGACCGACAATGCGAGCGTCGTGCCCTATCTGCAGGCCTTCGCCACCTCGCACATCCCGTCGCCGTGGATGGGCGACCGCGGCAGCTTCCAGGTGTTCCCGCACCCGCTGGCGCACCCCAAGCCCGACCGGGAGGATCGGGCGCTGCCCTTCTCCCACGACCGGGAGATCGATCGGCCGCATTTGTATTCGGTGGTCCTCGACGACGGGGTACACCAACCGATCCGCGCCGAGCTGACCGCCGGCTCGCATTCGGTGTGGTTGCGTGCGACGTATGGCGGGGACATCGGCTCGCTCATCTTCGACCAGATCGATGGCGACGGGCATCTCGACCTGCCCGATCCGGTGCCGGGGGAGCGGTATGTCGCGACGGGATATGTCGACGGACCGGGCGGTCTGACCCATGTGCCGCGGACCTACGTGTACGTCGAGGTCGACGGTAGGGTGCTCAGCGCCCGACGCTTCCCCGGGCATGAGCGCGAGGCCGTCCTGGGCGTCCTCACCGTCGGACTGAAGGGCGACGACCGCCGCATCACGGTCGGGATCGGTGTCTCGCATATCAGCGTGGAGCAGGCCGAGCGCAATCTCGACGCCGATCGTGGGTCTCGATACACCGACTCGGCTAGCGCCTCGTCGGCACTCGACCACCCACAGTCGGATCGTCCAGACGGTGGTCGAGATCTCGATCACCGACGGTCGGGCGGATCCCGCGGTGGGTCTCGATACGCCGACTCGGCTAGCGCCTCGCCGGCACTCGACCACCCACAGTCGGATCGTCCAGACGGTGGTCGAGTGGATCCGAGCCGCAAGGCGAGGAACCGTATCGAGACCACGCAAGACGACGGCACAACCTTCGACGCCGTCGTCACGGACACGCGCGAGCAGTGGGAGCAGTTGCTCGGGCGTCTCGCCGTCGACGGTGCGACACCGACGGAACTGACGTCGCTGTACTCGTCGCTGTATCGCGTGCATCTGTACCCGAACACCGCGTCGGAGCACACGCCGGACGGCTGGAAGTTCGCATCGCCGTTCGCCTATCCGCCGGATGTGCAGGACTCGCCGTCGCACACCGGGCGGCGCGTCGTCGACGGGCAGCTGACCGTCACCGACGGGTTCTGGGACTCGTACCGGGCGAGTTGGCCGCTGCGCACGCTGCTCGCCCCCGGACTGACCGGGCGGCTGCTCGACGGATTCGTCGAGCACTATCGCGACGGTGGCTGGGTGAGCCGGTGGTCGGCGCCGGCACCCGCCGACATCATGACCGGCACCTCGAGCGACGCGGTGTTCGCCGACGCGGCGCTGGCCGGGATCGGGGAACTCGGCGACTTCGACGTGATCGGCGCCTACGACTCCTGTCTGCGCAATGCGACGGTGCCGTCGTCGAACCGGTTCGTCGGGCGCAAGGGGATGGACCGCTCGATGTTCACCGGGTATGCCGACACCGACGAGCACGAGGGGATGTCGTGGACGATCGACGCCGCGATCAACGACGCGGCGATTGGGGCGTTTTCGCAGTATCTGGCGCAGCGCTTCCCCGAGCACGAGCGCGCCGACGAGTTCGCCGCCAACGCGACGTGGTTCGCCGCGCGGGGTGCGCGCTACGCGTTGATGTTCGACGAGGGGACCGGCTTCTTCCGCGGCCGGGATGGATCTGGCGCGTGGCGCAGCGGCCCCTTCGACCCGCGAAATTGGGGGACCGACTACACCGAGACCAACGCCTGGGGCACCCGGTTCACCGCGCCGCAGGACGGGCAGGGGTTGGCCGAACTGTACGGCGGCCGGGCGGAGCTGGAGGAGACCCTCGACGAGTTCATGGCACTGCCGGAAACCGGGCGCGCGCAGTTCATGGGCGGCTATCCCGTCGTCATCCACGAGATGCGCGAGGCCCGCGACACCCGGATGGGGATGCTCGCACTGTCGAATCAGCCGGCCCACCACATCCCGTTCATGTACGCGTTCGCATCGCGGCCCGGAAGTCGGGCGCACGCGAAGACGCAGGCGATCGTGCGCGACGCCGTGCGTCGGCTGTTCACCGGTTCCGACCTGGGGCAGGGATACCCGGGCGACGAGGACAACGGCGAGATGTCGGCGTGGTACCTGTTCGCGGTGTCGGGGCTGTATCCGCTGACCATCGGCAGCGGGCTATTCGTGCTGTGTGCGCCCGCCTTCCCGCGTCTGACGTGGACGATGGAGAACGGCAAGCGTCTGGACATCGTGGCGCGCGGCGCGTCCGCGGAGAACTGCTACGTGCAGTCGGTGATTGTCGACGGGCAGCCGTGGAAACGGGTCACCATCGAGCGGGAGCGGATCGTCGGCGGGGCCGTCATCGAATTCGAGCTGGGGCCGGAGCCGTCGGATTGGGCGGAGGGTTCGGTACCGCCGTCGTTGACTGCCGTGGGGGATGCGCCGCGCCCGCCCGTCGACCTCACCTCACCGGCGCTCTCCGGCGCGATGGGCGGACCCGACACTGCCAATGCGTTCGACGACTCGTCGGCCACCGCCCCAGCTGTCTTGAACGCAGGTGGCTGGGTCGGCTGGGATTTCGGGGAGCCGACGGCCGTGGATCACTACACGCTGACCGTCGTCGAACCGGGGCGTTATCGGTGGGAGCTGCAGGGCCGCGGATCGGATGGCGACTGGGCGACGCTGAGCGCGTGCGAGGCCGAGTTCCGTTGGGAGCGGCAGACGCGGGTCTTCGCCGCTGCCGGTGCCTATTCCGCCTACCGTGTGGTGTTCGGTGACCCCGTTCAGCTGGCCCAGCTGGAGTTGCTGCGCCTCGACGGCGCCTGATGCGCGTCGAGTCGAAAGACCGGCGGTGTATCCGGGGTGGTCGAGTGATCCGGGGTGGTCGAGATCTCGATACGACCGCTCCTTCGTCGCGGTCACTCGATCCGGCGGTGGATCCGGGGTGGTCGAGTGGATCCGAGCCGCTAGGTGTACTTCCCTGTGAGGTTGTGAACGCGGGCTGAGGGGACTTGGCCGTCGATGCCGGTGTGGGGTCGGTGGTGATTGTAGTGGTGTAGCCAGGCGGTGTAGGCGGCGTCGCGTTCGGTTTCGTTGGCGTAGGGCCGGGCGTAGGCCCATTCGGCGGCCAGGGTGCGGTTGAATCGTTCGACTTTCCCGTTGGTTTGCGGTCGATACGGGCGGGTCCACTTGTGCTTGATCGTGGGTCCCAGGGCGTCGGCGAAGGCGTGGGAGCGGTAGCAGGCACCGTTGTCGGTCATCACCGCGGTGACCGTGACGCCGATACCTGCGAAGAACTCGCTGGCCCGTAACCAGAACCCTGCGGCGGTCTCTTTACGTTCGTCGTCGAGGATCTCGGAATAGGCGACCCGCGAGTAGTCGTCGACGGCGTGATGCAGATAGCGGTAGCCGCGCGAGCTTTTCGCCCCCGCGCGGCAGGCTCTTTCCCGGGCGGTGTCTGCGGCCCGGTCTTGTATCGAGCCTCGGCCATGGGCGCGCCAACCACCGCCATCGGGGATTCGACCTTGCTTCTTGATGTCGATGTGCACCAGCCGCCCGGGCCGGTCGACTTCGTATCGGACCGGGGCCGGGCGGCGCACCGGGAGTCCGGTGGCTTGATCGAGATGGGCCAGCAACGGCATGCGGTACCGCTTGAGGACCTGCTCGACGGTCGATCTGTTCAGGCCCAGGTGATAGGCGATCCGATGTGGCCCCCACCGGCGGGTGAACCGCAGACCGATGATTCGTTGTTCGACCTTGCGTGCCAGCCGCCGCGGTGAGGACTGGGGTCGGGAGCTGCGATCGGTCAACGGCAACCCCGCCCGGTAGCGGTCAGACCAGCGTTTGGCCGTTGCCGGTGAGCACTGAAACCGTTCAGCAGCACGCCGCAACGACCACCCCTGATCAACAACCAGCACAGCCAGACGTCGACGGCCCGTAGGAGTCAGAGGTGCATTAGCGTGGGTCATGAAGACCTCCGTGGCGAGATGGTGAGTGTGGTAACCCACATCCTGCCCGGAGGTCTTCGCCTCACCTCACCCGTTCACAACGTGTCGGGGAAGTACAGCTAGGCGAGGAACCGTATCGAGACCTCGTGCGACGAAATGCCAGCTACACGACCACGGCGTCGTCGAACGACATCTGCAGTTTCGCCACCGACGAGGTCATGAGCGCGTGGCGGGAGAGGTCCAGGGAGCGCAGCTCGTCGGCGATCGGGTGCCCGCCGAGGACGAGTTTCGCGCCGCCGGGGCGGGTGCGGACGCCGTGGGTTCCGGAGAGGCGCCACGGGGTGCGTCGAGTGGTGCCGTCGAGGTGGGAGTAGGCCTGCAACGTCGCGCCGCCGGGTTGGTCGGGCACCGGGATTCCGGGTGCGATCGTGAGGTCGCAGATCTCTTGGTCGTCGGCGCGCACGGCGCCGTGCTTGCGCGGGGAGTCGTGATCGACGTCGAACTCCGCCATCGTCTTGGGGAAGCCCCAGATCCCCCGACCCGCGGCGAGGGTGAACTCCCCGTCGACGGGTAGGTGGTGGATCAGGGCGCGGGCGTCGCTGCGCAGGAGTGAGCGCAGGGAGGCGACCGGCGACGTCGAGGTGCCCGGCTCGTTGACGAGGAAGCAGACGCCGAACTCGTGGTAGGGACCCAGGTCGCCGTCGATGTACTGGACGAATACGAGCATCGCCACGGTGCGGGCCTGGCCGAACCGCCGTGGATCGAGGCTACGCGGATTGATGACGACCGGTTGCAGGTCGGTCGGTGCGATGGCGCGGCGGACGGCGTCGGCCGACGCGCTGAACCCGGCGACGAAGCAGCGCGCGTCGCGGATCTGCACCGGCATTTCGACGGTGGTCCCGAGGACCTGATGGCTGGGCACAACGCCTCCCGATAACTAGAACGTGTTCTCGTTCGTAGCCTATCGGTGGTCGCGCGTATCCGACAGTGGTCGGGCGATCTCGACGTCGTCAGCGCTGGTCGAGATCGATCCGGGGTGGTCGAGATCTCGATACGACTGCTCCTTCGTCGCGGTCACTCGATCCGGCGGTGGATCCGGGGTGGTCGAGTGGATCCGGGGTGGTCGAGTGGATCCGAGCCGCTAGGCGAGGAACCGTATCGAGACCGCCGCTAGGCGAGGAACCGTATCGAGACCGCCGCTAGGCGAGGAACCGTATCGAGACCCCCGAAAGGGCGAAGACCTACCGCGTGCGCAGGTCGCGGGCCAGGCTGGGCCAGGTGTTGTGGAGATCGTCCTCCCAGTAGCCCCACGAGTGGGTGCCGCCGGGGCGGGTAGTGAGCTTGAACGGGATGCCCAACGAGCTCAGGCGGACGGCCATGTCCTGCGTGCACTGGTTGACCGCGGCTTCGATGAGTCCGCCGACGATGGTCTGGTTGGCCAGGGTGCCGGGGTCGCCGGCGATGCCCTTGTCGGCGAGGTTCTCGTGCGCACCGGGGAGTCCGGTGCCGGTGGTCATGTAGATCTTGGTGCCGCGCAGGCGCGGTGCCTGGATGTACGGGTCGTTCTTGCGCCAACCGGGACCGTTGAGCGGGCCCCACATGTTGGCGATGTTGCCCTGGCCGCGGTCGATGACCATCTTGATGTACTGCTGGCCCAGCGGGTCGCTGGTGCGGGCGCAGCCGCTGAAGGCGGCGACGGAGCGGTACAGGCCGGGCTTCGCGATTGCCAGGTTGAACACCGAGGTGCCCGCCATCGAGATGCCGGCGACGGCGTTGCGCTTGGTCGTGTTGAACTTCGCGTTGATCAGCGGGGGCAGTTCCTTGGTGAGGAAGGTCTGCCACATGGGCTTGCCGAGCATGAGGTCGCGGTGCATCCAGTCGGTGTAGTAGCTGAAGGCGCCGCCGATGGGGGTGACCACGTAGACGTTCTTGTTCTTGAAGAACTTGGTGTAGGTGGTGCGTGCGGCCCAGGTGGCCGAGTCCTCGCCGCCGCCGGCGCCGTTGAGCAGATAGAGGACCGGGGCCGGCTTGTTCTGGTTGCGCGGCTTAAGGACCGTGATGGGGTAGGCCTGGCGCATGGCCGCGGAGTACACGACGAGCGTCGTCTCCTGCGGGCCGTCGTCGTAGCTGCTCGTGATGCGGGAGGCGGGAGCGGCTTGCGCGGTCCCGGCGCACAGCGCCGCAGCCATCAATGCGGCCAGCACCATTCCAATGAAGCGGAATCCCCGCACGCCCGGTCCTTTCGTAGACAGTCGGTGACCGAGGATACCGGGGCTGCCTGGGACCTTCCTGTCAGGTCACCCGACTGCGGCCGGAGCGGGGCCGTTCCGAGACCTTTCGCGGTTTCCGGGGTTCGCCCTATTTGTCTAGACTGGCCCTGACCTGCGGAGTATCCGGACTCGGGTCCCGTTCGGGTCACCAGACTTGGACACGCGACCCACTGTTCTGGACATCTGTGCAGGTCAGACTCGCCGCGAGGCGATTTGTGTGAACCACGTCACGTCATCTAGATTCCTTGCTTGAATCGGTAACTACCGGCATACCGCCGGGGCTGATCGCAGATCGACCAGGGACGACAGGAGTGGCCGTGAAGGCTGTTAACAGTGGTGGCAAGGACCGGGAGGTCGAGCCGAAGGTCACCCGCCGGGGCATCAAGATGCGTGGTGCCATCGCCGGGGTGGCCGCGGTGTCGGCGCTGACGCTGGGTGGGGGCCTGATCGCTCCTCCGCAGCAGGCGCACGCGGCCGGGCTGGACGACGTAACAAACTGGCTGAACGGCAAGGGTGGCCTGGACGGCGACCCCTATCACCAGGTGCTCGATGCCATCGTGAACAAGGCCGGCGCGAAACTCGCATCCGAGTGGCGCACCGAGCTGTGTGCGAGCGGTGCCACCGCCACGAACGGCCAGGGCGGTACAGCCGATTGTTCGCAGTCGACCGGAACGGGCATCGCCGTCGTGCTGCCGTCGCATATCGAAGGCGTTCCCGACACGGTGTGGAACAACACGATCGACAAGATCAACAACGACAACACGCTCTTCGGATGGCTGGGCGTCAACAAACTGATTCGCCAGATCATCACCGATCTCGGCGGTAGTACCGCTCAGCCGCCGATCGCCCAGGGCACCGCGAAGGTCATCGGCGACGGATTCCAGTTCGCGCTGGCGTCGACCGGCGGTAAGGCGACGGCGATCTCCTATCTCCCGTTCAGCGTCGCGACCGCCGGAGCCTCCGGAGGTCGCACCTCCTTCGCGATCGCCGTCATCGGCATGGCAAACGCCTGGAACACCGACAGCGTTCCGATCAAGATCGTCGGTATCGACACCGGTCTGGCGATTCCGGGTGTGAAGCGACTCGACTGCCTCGGTGCCGTCACCGCTGCCTACGCCGAAGGAGTCGGCGGATGTGCGAACATCCTCGGCACGCTCGATGGCCGAGTCCTGACCGGCGGCAAGATCCCCGAGGTTCAGGCGGCCGTCACCAACCCGTTCGCGCTGCTCGAGATCCTGAGCGACCCCAGCAGCGTCCTCACCAAGCTGGTCACCGGCATCCTGAACGGCAGTTCGTTGCAGGATCTCCTCACCGCGGACATCGGCCGTTTGACGATCGGCGGCGACCGCAACGGGGCGAAGATTCTCGGGCAACAGCTGCCGAACCTGGTCGCGTTCACCAGTGACTACGGCCTGATCAATCCGATCACGGTCTCCTGGCTCGGGCAGAATCTGACGATCTTCCCGAGGACCGGCGAGATCAACCACAAGTCGACTCCCAACTACCTCGCGCTGCCGCAGCTCTCGGGGACGTTCGACCCGTCGCAGCTGATGCCCGGTGTAACCGGACTCAGCCTGGACAATCTCAACTTCGGGTTGTTCAACCTCTTCGCGAACGGCAACTCGAATCCGCTTGGCGGCCTTTTGGGTACCAACAACGCCACCGCTCTCGCGGCGCCGTCGTCGGCGAACCTGGACAGCAACTCGGCGCTGCGCGCGGCGACGACCGAGACGCTCACGAACAATGTTCAGGCCGCGACCACGCCCAGTGGGACCGAGAGCCGCTCGGTGCCCGAAGGTACCGCCGCGCTGCCGCGACTGAAGAATCTTCCTTCGGTGTCCGCGCCTGGTATCCAGCACAGCGCACCGTCGGCGTCGGACACGGCCGGAACGCAGCACAGCTTCGTGCCGAGCCGCCCGAGCTTCCTCGACGGTCACACGCAGAGCAACACCCCCGCCAATCCGGCTCCGAACCTTGCTCCGGCTCCCGCCCCCTCCCTGGGGACGCCGCCGAACCTGGGCGGCAGCCTGAACAGCGGACCCGCGCAGCCGGCGCCGGCGCCGGCTCCCGCGGCGCCCGCGTCACCGTTCACCGGACCGGCGGGTGGCGGATCGGCGCCGACGACGGGCGGAAGCCCGGCCGTCAGCAGCCCGACCGGCGGCAGCCCGAGTGCGGGTGCCCCGACTACCGGGCAGTAGGCAGCCCCAACTGACGAACACCCGTCAGGGACTTCGGTCCCGGCGGGTGTTTGTCTTGTCCGAATTGACGTGATCTGCGTCACAACTGGCAAATTTGGTGTTTCAATCGATGAACACCGGTGATTCGCCGGCGTAGTCGACCAGGGCAGGCAGGTGTTCAGTCGTGAAGACAACGAAGATCAATGTCGGGGGTCGGGGGAATGAGAACAGAGCGGCACGGCGCAAGAGTCGCAAACTCCGGGGGACCGTTGCGGCCGTAGCAGCCGCATCCGCGCTCACATTGGGAGCTGGCCTCGTCGCGCCGCCGCAGGCACAGGCCGCTTCGAACTCCTACCTGGGTGGCACCGCGCTGGATCCGGAGGGACTCCTCCAACTGGTGCTCGGCGAGAGCGCGGGCAGCACGGCATATCAGACGCTGCAGAGTCTCAATCTGCTCGGAGACTCCAACTCGACCGCCGTACTGCCCCTCTCCTACGCCATCTCGATGGCCGGAGCGGGTCACAGCGCGACCGCGTTCTCGATGCTCGGCCTCGGGTTGGCGACCACTGATCTGCCGCTGCCAACCGGTGTCGTGGGCCTCCCGGTCCGTCTCGCGGTCGCGGGGATTCTCCAGGCGATGGGGGCACCGCAATCGGCCGTCGACTCGGCGCTCGACGGCAATGTGCAAGCAGCCCAAGTCGCCTGTCTCGGCGGCCTGACCGTCGCGTATTCGTCGACCGACGGCGGTTGTGTGAACGTCCTCGCGGTACTCAACGGCGACTACAACCCGAACGACAAATCGATCTCCGGGGCGATCGTCAACCCGTTGGCGATCCTCTCGCTGCTGACCGACCCCGGCGATGTGACCAGCAAGCTGATCAACGGCCTGTTGAGCGGCGACAGCCGCGCGATCCAGAAGCTCCTCACCCAGGACTTCGTCCGACTCGGTTTCAGCGCGGGCGGTCGTACGGGCGCCTACGGTCTGCCGAGTCTTGTCTCGCTGACCAGCGACTACGGGTTGAAGAGCCCGATCACGGCGGAATGGCTCGGGCAGAAGGTGACGATCTTCCCGGCGATCGCGTCGTCGGCCACGAACGTCGCGACGCCGAACACGCCGAACTACTTCGGCTTCCCGCTCGTCGACCTGAACTCGCTGGACACGTCGCAGTGGCTTCCCGAGGTCCACGGGCTCGGATTCAACAACATCAGATTCCCGGGCGAGAACCTGCTGGCGTTGGGGCAGCTGTTGGGCGGCCTGATCGGCGGTAGCAGCGGAAGCTCACTGCCGTTCTCGCTGACACAGACCGATCCGACCACCACCTTGCGCGTCGCTTCGACGACGCTGACGCCGGTGGAGGCGCCGAGCGTGGCACCCCTGGCCGCGTCGACGCCGAGCACGAACAGTTTCCTCGACAACACCCCGAAGGTCGACGTCGGGAAGAGTCTGGGCAACACGGTGAAGCCGCCGACGAGCTTCCAGTTCACGCCGCAGGGCACCAACCCGGTGGCGCCGCAGGTGGGTCAGGCGCCCGCATACACGCCGCCCCCGGCGCCGGCGTACAAGCCGCCGTCGTTCAGCCCGCCGCAGTGGACCAGCCCGCCGTCGTGGGGCGGGGGCAACCAGGGCGCCGCAGTGCAGACCCCGCCGCAAGGCCAAGGTGCTGCCGTGCAGACCCCGCCGCAAGGCGCGTTGACCGGGCCCAACGGCGGCGGATCGACAGGACCGTCGTCTACCGGCTCCGGTGCTCAGAACCCGGGCACGTCGTCGGGTAGTCACGGCTTCGGGTTCGGCGGAGGCGGAGGCGGCGGCTTCCAACCGAACTTCGGTCAGTAATTCCCGCACACAACGCCAGCGCCCGTCGTCGACCATCTGGTCGTCGACGGGCGCCGGTTTGCGTCGCGCGCCGAGCGGGAGTCCGGTGAAACGCGGCGCATCTTCGCAAACCGGATGTTTGAATAGACAAAGCTGGTTCTACCTGGCAGGACGTGCCAGGCCGGCTCCCGGAAGGGGATCGAGCATGAGTGCGAAGTTCGAGGTTTTCACCGGTAAGGACGGGAAGTACCACTTCCACCTAAAGGCGGCGAACGGCGAGATTACCGCCGAAAGTCAGGCGTACACGACCAAGGAGAACGCCTTGAACGGCATCGCTGCGATCAAGCGCGACGCGCCTGATGCGCCCGTCGTCGAACTCTGATCCGGCAACGCGTCTCTGCAGCCGCCTGCGCCCGTCGTCGACCATCCGGTCGTCGACGGGCGCTGTGCGTCTGAGATGGAGCCGCGGACTCAGTGTCCGCCGCGGTAGTGACTGCCCTTGGCCGACATCGACCCGCCCGGATCGTCGCCCGCGGGGTGGTTGTCAGTCGGATACGGGTGATCGTCAGGATCGATCGCTACGCTGAGACCAACACCGTCACACCCTCGGACCGGAGAGCGCATGGCCACTCGAGTTGACTCCTGGATCTGGTCGATCCGGCTGACCAAGACGCGCTCGGCCGCCGGCGCCGCGTGCCGCGCCGGACACGTGCGCGTCAACGGGGCGACCGCCAAACCCGCGCAGGTGATCACCGTCGGCGACGAGGTGCGGGTGCGCGTCGGCGGCAGGGAGCGGGTCGTCGAGGTGGCCCGCGAGGTCTCCAAGCGGGTGTCGGCACCCGTGGCGACGGCGTGCTACATCGACAAGAGCCCGCCGCCACCGTCGAAAGAGGTCTTGGCCAGCCAGCCCCGTCGCGATCGGGGAGCGGGCCGGCCCACCAAGCGGGAACGTCGCGAACTCGACCGGTTCCGCACCGCGGCGTCGATGGTCGCGGTCCTGGCCGCGCTCGCAGTGGCCGTCACCGGGTGCGGACGCCACGACGACTCGGGCGGCGGCAACAGTAACAACGGCGTCCCGCAGGCTCCGGCCGAGGCGGGCACCGGTCCGTTCTTCGGCGAATGCGGGGGAGTGACCACCGACGAGGTCATGCAGATCACCGGCTTCGGCGGACTGCAGAACACGGTCAACAACACCTCGTCGTGCGAGTGGGCGGCCGGCTCCAGCCGCAGCGGCGCCGTGGCGTCGTTCAACTGGTACCGCGGCTCGCCGATCGCCCGCGAGCGCGCCACCGAGCAGCTTTCGCGCGCGGTCACCAAGAATCTGGAGATCAAGGGCAACAAGGGCTTCATCGCGTGGGATCAGACCATCTGCGAGGTCGGCATGGGCTTCGGCGCCGACTTCTTCGAATGGTCGGTGCGCGCCGACGCCCTCTCACCGCAACCCGTCGAGCAGCTCTGCGATGCGACGAAGAAACTCGCGACCATGAGCATCGAGAGGTCGTCATGACTAAACATATTCGACGGTGGGTTTTCGCCCTCGTGGCAGTGGCCGCGATCGTGGGTCTGGCCGGTTGCTCGATCCCGGGCCGCACGCAGCCGAAGGGCGCCCCTGATTCGCAGGAACCCGGGCACGTCAACACCGACCAGTTCGACAAACTCACCCTGGAATGCCAGATCCTCTCGCCGCAGCAGATCGGCAAAGCGATGGGCGGATACGCGCCCTCGCCCGGATTTAACGGGGCGATCTGCCGCTGGACCCTGCCCGGCCCGACGACGGTGACTTTCAACTGGTTCGAATGGGGCAACGTCGCCGCCGAGCAGCGCACCGCGAAGAAGATGGGTTACGAGACCGAGAACATCAAGATCAACGGCAGCTCGGCGGTACAGCAGACCAAACCAGGCCGCAGTATCTGCGGCGTGACCGCCAAGGCCCCCAGCCGCGGCGTCTACACCTGGTTCGTCGAATCGCCCGGACAAACGCCCGTCGATCCCTGCACCGGCGCCAAGAAGCTCATGGAAATGGTGCTGAAGACGAGCGCGTAGATACGCCGTGGAGCGCGATTGTTAGAACGCGTTCTACCTCGCCCGGCCCTCGTGGATCGGCGCACGCGATGTCGGGTTGGACCCCTAGCACATTTTGCGCGTTGAGGTGCGGTTTCGACGATTGGCGGGCCCTTTGGGAGTTACCCCTCAGTAGTTTCTCAGAAGGTGTGTGACCTAGAACACGTTCTAGGTACCTTTGTTGACATGGCAAATATCGGTAAGCGTCGTGCCCAGGTAATCGCCGCGGCGGCAGGTATCAGCATTGTTCTCTTGGGCGGCGGCCACGGCTCGGCCAACGCCGATCCGTCGACCAGCGGTCCCGGATCCTTCGGCGGCGGCGGGGGCCAGTTCGGCGGTGGGGCGAGCCCCGATAGCGGCGGCGGAATGTCGGGCGGTGCCGGTGGGAGCCTGTGGTCGCCACCCGCGCCGCAGGCGCCGATCCAGCAGGCGCCGATCCAGCAAGCGCCAATCCAGCAGGCGCCGGCTCCGGCGGTCCCGGCTCCCGCGCAGCAGGATCCGATAGTCCCGCCGCCCGTCGTTCCGCAGGCGCCAGTGGATCCGCCGGTGTCGTCTGTGCAACCGGACGCGAACCCTCCCCAGAACGTGGCGCCGGTCTATCCGGCACCGGGAACACCGGCGCCCGCGGTGCCGAAGACCAATGTCGTCCCGAGATCCCCGCTGCCGTCGACGGGATTGCCGGGCCAACCCCTCGGCTCGACGAATCCGGCACAGCCGGGTCTCGGACAGGTGCCCGGCACGCCGTCGACGCAGCAGTCGTCGGTGACGCCGCATGTGGGTCAGCCGGGCACGTCCTCGGATCAGTTCTCGACCAATCGTCCGTCGGGGCAATTCGGTGTCGCGCCCGGTGTGGCGACGCCGGTCAACCCGGCGGCCTCGGCATTGAAGCCGATTCCCGCGGCCGACGCCGTGCAACCCTCCACGTTTGCCGAAGCGAAACCGGCGCCCGCCCCGGTGACCGAGTCCGCCCCCGACCACAAGTCACTCGTCGCGTCGTTGCTGACGTTGCCGATTCTCGGCGGTGCCGCCGGCGGCACCGGCAGCATCGGCAACCTCGCCGAACTCTGGGCGGCCAGTCGCGAGACGGGCGCCCGCATCGACACGAAGCGCCCCGATCTCGGCGAGTCGGCCGACGACGGCCTCGAGGGCACCGAGACGAATCTCGTGACGATGGGGACGTTCCTCGCGAACTCCGGTACCGACGTCACCCAGGTCGCCGCGGCCCAGTTCGAGACACCGGTCAACGTCCTCGTGGCCGACGACAACACGATCGTGCCGGTCGAGACGCAGCAGGCGCCGGACGGAACCGTCCAGGCCCGCCTGCTCACCACGCCGCAGTCCGCGAGTCCCACGTTGCTGGGAACGGCGTCGCTGCCCGGCGTGTCCGACATCGTCTACTGGCTCGTGTACAACCCGGTGCACCAGATCGGCCAGCAGATCTGGGTGGTCAGCCCCATCGGCTCGACCGTCGCCGGGGTCATCAACCAGGTAACCGGCGTCTACCTGATCGGCAACGGAGCCGACGGCACGATCGACAACCCCGACGGCGGTCGTGGCGGCCTGCTCTTCGGTGACGGCGGCAAGGGCCTCGACGGCACCGCCTATGGAGTCGCCGGTGGTAAGGGCGGCAACGCCGGCTGGATCGGCGACGGCGGCGCGGGCGGAGACGGCTGGGCCGGCCTCGACGGAGGGGCGGGTGGCAAGGGCGGCACGCTGATGGGCATCGGCGGTGCAGGGGGCGACGGCGGTGCCGCGATCGGTGGAGCGGCCGCCGGAAACGGCGGCGACGGAGGCAAGGGCTTGGGCTGGCTGTTCGCCGTGGGCGGCGACGGCGGCCGCGGCGGCAACGGGCTGAGCGGTGTCAACGGCCAGGACGGCGACTGGAGCCTCGACCTCGGCAACGGCTACGGCAACGGCCAGGACGGCGGCCAAGGAGGCCGCGGCGGCGACGGTGGCAAGGGCGGCAACGCCGTCAACTTCCTGTTCGCCCAGGGCGGCAACGGCGGCGATGCCGGAACAGGTGGCGGTGGCGGTGAAGGCGGTAAGGGTGCTGACGGCGACGCCACCCACGTCGTCGGCGGCACCGGCGGCTATGGCGGCGACGGCGGCGGGGGAACCGCCGGAGCGGGCGGCGTCGGGGGCACCGGCACCGGCTGGTTGTTCGGCCTCTTCGGCAGCAACGGGGCATCGGGCTCCGGCGCGACCGTCGGCGGCGGAGGCAAGGGTGGCGACGGCGGTGCCGGGTATGCGGTGGGCGGCGGTGTCGCCGGAGCCGGCGGCATCGGCGGTGCCGGCGGCCAAGCCGACGCGACCGGTGTCGGACGCGGCGGTGGCGGTGGCGGCGGTGGTGGTGGTGCCGAACTCGGCGCTGGCGTTACCGGCGGTGCCACCGGCGGCCAGGGCGGGGCGGGCGGTGCCGGATCGGCGGCCGAGCGCGGCGGCCAGGGCGGCGCCGGAGGTAGCGCGACGATCATCGAGACCGCTGGCGGCGACGCCTCCGGTACCGCGAAGGGCGGTCAGGGCGGTGCCGGCGGCGACGGTGGTGCGCCGGGTAGCGCCGGCGGCAAGGGCGGCCGGGGCGGCGACGCGGACATCACGGGCGACGGCGGTACCGCGACCGGCGTGGCGACCGGAGGTGCCGGCGGTGATTCCATCGGCACCGGACGCGGTGGTCAGGGCGGCAAGGGCATCGTGACCGGTACGAGTGGCGGTACGGCGTCGGCCAACGACGTCGACCCGATCACCGGAATGACCGGGGCCACCGGTGGTCGCGGCGGCGATGGAGTCGCCGGCGGCCGGGGCGGCGACGGTGGCGTCGGTGACGTGACGACCAACAACGGTTCGGCGAGCGGCTGGGCCAAGGGCGGCGACGGTGGAACCGGAACCGGAGCCGGCAGTACCGGCGGTACGGGCGGCGAGGGCTGGGTGCAGGCCGGTTTGGGCAGCCCCGGTGGCGGCACCGCGGCCGGTGGGGCCCGCGGCGGTGACGGCGGCGATGCGAACAACGGCGGAACCGGTGGCACCGGCAATTGGGGTGGAATCCTGAGCTACGGGGTGGGTTCGTCGGCGACGGGTACGGCCACGGGCGGTAGCGGCGGCGACGCGTCCGCCGCGGGCGCATCCGGCGGCAAGGGCGGCACCGGCTACATCAGCGCTCCCGGTGACGGCGCTATTGCGTCGGGAACCGCGAAGGGTGGCGACGGTGGCGACGGCCTCGGTGGCGACGGCGGTGCCGGCGAGCAGGGGTGGGTGTATGCCTACTCGGGATCGACGGTGCTCGACGGTTCGGCGACCGGCGGTGACGGCGGCGACGGCGGTGTCAACGCGTCTGACGGTTCGAAGGGCGGCAAGGGCGGTACCGGCGGCCAGGCGCTGGTCGGCGCTGACGGCGGGGGTCAGGCGACCGGCACCGGCAAGGGCGGCAAGGGTGGTGACGGCGGCAATGCCGCGGTCGCCCAGCCCGGCGGAAACGGCGGTGATGCGGGCAAGGGTGAGGTTTTTGCCAGCGGCGGCAACGTGGCCGGAACCCAGGCCAGTGGTTCCGCGACCGGTGGTGACGGCGGTGACTCGGTCGGCACCGGCAATGGTGGTGCGGGCGGCAAGGGCTATGTGCTGGGCAAGGACGGCGGCACTGCCGCGGCGACCACGGTGAATCCGGCGACGGGTTTGACCGGTGCGGTTGGTGGCCGTGGTGGTGACGGTATCGCCGGTGGTCAGGGTGGCGCCGGTGGTGAGGGTGACGTGACGGCCACCGGTGGTTCGTCGACCGGCTGGGCGCAGGGCGGTGATGGCGGCCAGGGCACTGGTGTCGGCAGCACCGGTGGTGCCGGCGGTGAAGGGTTTGTCCAGGCGGGATACGTGGATCCGGGCGGAACGTCGACTGGCGGAGCCCGCGGCGGCGACGGCGGTGATGCGTCGAACGGCGGCATCGGCGGCGGTGGCGGTAACGGCGGGGTTCTCTCCGATACGACTGCGTCGGCGACCGGCTCGGCGACCGGCGGTGCCGGTGGTGATGCTTCTGCCGCGGCTGCTCATGGTGGCGGCGGCGGTTTTGGTTTCCTCTATGGTCTCGGTGCCGACGCGCAGGCGTCGGGCACGGCCGCGGGTGGTGACGGCGGTCAGGGTCGCGGCGGCGATGGTGGTGCCGGCGAACAGGGCTGGATCACCGCCGAGGCCGGGTCGACGGTGCTCAACGGTTCGTCGACCGGCGGTGACGGTGGCGACGGCGGTCTGAACGCCTCGGACGGTTCGAAGGGTGGCGCCGGTGGCAAGGGCGGCCAGGCGCTCGTCGGTGCGAATGGCACGGGCCAGGCCACTGGAACGGCCAAGGGCGGCACGGGCGGTGCCGGTGGTGACGCGGCAACCGGTCAGCCCGGTGGCAAGGGCGGCGATGCCGGGAAGGCCGACATCTATGCCAGCGGCGGCAACGTGGCCGGAACCCAAGCCGGCGGTTCCGCGACCGGTGGTGACGGCGGTGACTCAGTCGGCACCGGGAAAGGCGGAACCGGTGGCATGGCCTACGTTCTCGGACAGAACGGCGGTAAGGCTTCGGCCACCGGTGTCGACCCGGTGACCCAGCTGACCGGAGCCATCGGCGGAGCCGGTGGCGCGGGAAGCGCGGGTGGTACCGGCGGCACCGGCGGCTTCGGCCAGGTCGTTTCCAAGGGTGCTGCCAGCACCGCGACCGGCAGCGCCCGAGGCGGCGCGGGTGGCACCGGATCGAACGGCGGGTTGGCGGGAAACGGTGGTTTCGCCGAGGTCTATACCGACGGGGCCAACAGCAAGGCGTCGGGTCACGCGGTCGGCGGACAGGGTGGCGACGCGACCGCGAGTTCTGGAGCAGACGGCGTCACGGCCCGGGACGGTGGCGCGGGTGGAGCCGGCCGAATCATGGCGGGTGGCGAAGGCCGGGCCTACGGCAATTCGAGCGACCCGACGTCGGCAACCAATGCCGGAGCATCGAAGGTCGGGGCTACGGCGAGCGGTACCGGCACCGGTGGCAAGGGCGGCACGGGATCGAGTGGCGGCCGGGGCGGCAGCGGCGCCAACGGCGGCCTCTTCGCGTGGACCGACGGGAGCACGGCGTCGGGTGACGGCCTTGGCGGCAATGGAGGCGCGGGCAGCGGTGCCCAGAGTGTCGGCGGAAACGCCGGTAGCGGCTCGGTCCAAGTCGGCTATACCGACGACTTCGGGACACCTCGCGGCGGCGTCGGCGGAACGGCCAGTGGCACCGCGACCGGCGGCGACGGCGGCGACGCACTGAATGCGGGAAGCAAGGGCGGCGCGGGTGGTGCGGGAACCGTCCTCGTCGGCTCGAACACCAACACGGCGGCCAATCCGGTTCCCAGCGTCGGCGGCAACGCCTCGGGTGAAGCCAAAGGCGGCCGCGGCGGAGATGGAAAGAACGGCGGTACCGGCGGTGCCGGCGCGCTCGGCCAGATCTATGCCGGCGGGAGCAACACCTCTGCGAGCGGGAAGGGATTTGGCGGCGACGGCGGCGTCGGTGACGGCACCACCAAGACCGGTGGCGCGGGCGGCAACGGCGTGGTCTCGACGCATAGGCAGTCGGCTGCGACAAGCGCGGCCGACGGCATCGCGCGCGGCGGCAACGGCGGCCTGAACGGTGGGTCCACCGGCAGAGGCGGCGCCGCGACGGTGAGTGTGACCCAGGCCGGTGGAAAGGTGACCGGTGGCGAGGCGCGCGGCGCCAATGCGGCGGGCGCTCTTGGCGGCGGAGCTGGGCTGGTCCAAGCGGGCGGTGGGACCATCACGAACAGCAAGGCACTCGCCGGGCAGAGTAGCGATACCGCGGTCGGCGGGGCCGCGACCGTCCAGGCCACCGGAGCTGGCTCTACGGTCACCGGCAGCACCGCCAATGGGGGCAACGCGGCCACCGGTACCGATGGCGTCAACGGCGCCGGAGGCGCCGCGACGGTCACGGCTGCGGCGGGCGGAGCCCTCAGCTCCTCGACCGCGACGGGCGGCAATGGCGGGATCGGTCGCGGCGGCGCGGGCGGGAACGGCGGAGCGGCGACGATCCAATCGTCTGGTGCGGGTGTCGCCGTCGATCAGGCGACGTCGACGGCTGGCAACGGCGGCGACGGCGGGCACAACGGTGGTGCGGTCGGCGGCAACGGAGGTACCGGCGGGGCCAGTACCTACGGGCTCACGGCGGGATCGTCGACCGGTGTCACCAATTCCGGCGGCAACGGCGGTCAGGGTGGCGACGGCGGCCAACCGGGCCCGCAGGGCAACGGGAACGGCGGCAAGGGTGGCAACGGCGGTATCGGCGGTAGCCTGACCGGCCACGTCGGTCACGGTGGCAACGGAACGAACGGTGGCAACGGCGGTCCCACCGGCACGCCGGGGACGGCTGGCCAGAACGGGAGCAATGATCAGACCTGATCTCCGGCGGTCGCCGGTGCACCTATGAGAAATAGATTTCCTACACTACAGTAGGAAAAATCTTCACAGACGAAGGAAACTCGTCTACCCTCGATGCCGTGACCACGACATCCCCGTCGCCCAAAATCCGCGCCGCACACCTCGGGCCGGATCGTCGGCGGCCGATGGTGCTGGACACGGCGCTGGAGATGGTCGTCGACGAGGGCATCTCGGCCGTCAGCATCGCCGGCATCGCGGTGCGGATGGGTGTGACACGACCGGTGATCTACGCCTGCTATCCCGACCGTGCATCGCTGCTGAACGCCCTGCTCGACCGAGAGGCGAACACGCTGCTCACCTCGTCGCTCGACGCCTTGCACGCCGCCTCCGGCGACGACCCGGACGCCGCTTTCATCGCCGGCTACCGTGCGCTGCTGGACGCGGTGTCGCAGCAGCCGGCGTCGTGGCGGCTCGTCTTCGACACCAGCCCCGACGCCGAGGTGGCCAGCGTCGTCGCGAACGCCCGCAAGGTCGTCGTCGACGCGTCGACCCGGTGGATCATCCCGGCGCTGAGGCACTGGTGGGGTATCGACGAACTCGAGCAGAAGACCCCGGCGCTCATCGAACTGTTCGTCTCGTCCTGCGAGGCGGCCGTGCGCGTGATGCTCGACCCGACCAACGACCTCACCGTCGACGATCTCGCGCCCCTCTACGGACGCCTGATGTCGGCCGCCTACCGAGCGGCCTGAGGAGTGCGGCGCGGGCGCGCCATGTCGTCGGCGACGAGCATGCCGAGCGACACGAAAGCCGAATAGGTCGACCTCTGGAGTCGATCGAGGTCCACCACGCCGCCCTCGGCCAAATGGTTGTCGTAGGGGATCTCGTGGACGGCACGACACTTGGTCAGGAAATGCCCGGCCAACCGACCCTTGGCGATCTGCTTCGACCCGGGACGCGAATGACTCACCACGAGGATCGCGTTGGAGACCAGATCTTCGTATCCGTGCGCCTGCAGCCAATCGAGGGTGGCATCGGCGCTCCGCGCCCCGTCCAGGGCGGGTGAGGTGACGAGGATGACGGCGTCGGCCAGCGCGAGCACCCCCTTCATCACCGAGTGGCTCAGGCCGGTCCCGCAGTCGGTGAGGATGATGTTGTAGTAGCGACGCAGGACGGTGGTTGCCTCGCGGTACTCCTCGTCGCTGAAGGATTCGGCCATCGCGGGATCCCGCTCGGACGCCAACACCTCGAGCCGCGACCGGGCCTGCGAGGTATGCGCGCGCACGTCGGAGAACCGTTCGATCGAGCGGTCCGCGATGAGGTCGCGCACGGTCGAGTCGGTCTGCTGCGGCACCCGCTGTCCCAGCGTGCCCAGGTCGGGATTGGCGTCGACCGCTATCACCCGGTCGCCGCGCAGGCTGGCGAATGTCGCACCGAGCCCGACGGTGGTGGTCGTCTTGCCGACGCCGCCTTTCAGGGAGAGCATCGCGACCAGGTAGTCGCCCTGAATGGGTTGGTTCAGCCGGTCGAGCTGAGTTTCGGAGAGGATCGGCTGCGCCTGACGTCGCAACCGGCGGAAGGGTCGACCGAGACGGCGATGGTAGAGCGCCTGGAACGGGTCTTCGCCGGAAGAAGTGACGGGTGCCGGCATCGCCTGCCGCGGCTCGGGGTGGGTGACCGGCACGGGGGAATCCGGCTCACGACGGGGTTCGGGCGGCGTGGATTGGGCGACCGCGGGCGCGTCGATCGTCTCCACCACTGTTTCCACCTCGACCGTCTCCACCACCGCTTCCGGTGCCGGTGACACGCGCTTTCGGACCGACGGTTGATACGACGCGGGAGGTGTCGCGAGGTCGACGGCGGAGGCGTCGGCGGGACGTTCCTGCGACACGACCGTAGGTTCGTGGTTCTCGGTCATGGGTCCTCCAGTTCGGGCGCGGAGTGGTCCCGGCCAGGCCGTGTTGACGGCGACCGTATCACTGCGCGACGCCGTGCCGGGGGCGAATTTATACACTCGTGTACAAGTGATTTCGGTGTTCCGCGAGCAATCCTGCTGGGGTGTAGGAATATTGCTCTACGCTGGAAAGATGACCACCACAACGACGCGTCGGACGCGTGCCGCGCACCTCGGCCCGGAGCGCCGTCGGCCGGAGATACTCGACACCGCACTGCGAATCGCCGTCGACGAGGGTCTGGGCTCGGTCAGCATCGCGTCGGTCGCGAAGGCCATGGGCGTGACCAGGCCGGTTGTCTACTCGTGCTTCTCCGACCGTGTCGCGCTCGTGAGCGCGCTGACTGATCGCGAGTCGGCCCATCTGCTCACCGTCGTCCTCGATTCGCTGCATTCGGCGCGGGGCGACGATCCGGAGCAGGTTTTCATCGACGGCTACCGCGCCCTGTTGAGCGCCGTCGACAGCAACGCCGACGCGTGGCGACTCCTCATCGGCGGTAGTCCTGATCCGGAGACCGCCCAGACGATCGCCGACTATCGCAAAGTCGTCGGCGATGCGTCGACGCGCTGGATCGCACCCGCACTCGCGCACTGGTGGGACACGAAAGACCTGGAGCGGAAGAAGCCTGCGCTCATCGAGTTGTTCCTCTCGTCCTGCGAGGCGGCCATGCGAGTCCTCTTCGACCCCGATGCCGATCTCAGCGTCGACGACCTCGCCCAGCTGTACGGCTCCATGATGGCCGCCGCCTATCGGGCTGCGTGACCCCTCGCCGTCGCCGACCACAATTATTCACATATGTAGGAATGGGGTGTAGAATCACCCACATGTTTGATCTCAAGCAATATCGGACCACCGACTACGGGTTCTTCGGCCCCGACTCGGTCTCCTGGAAGCTGTGGACCCACCCGACCGCGGTCATCGGCTTCCAGCGCGCCGTCGTCCTGGAACACTTCGATCCCGCGCTCACCGCCGCCGTCGCCGACATGGGCGGTATCTACGAGGATCCGCAGCAGCGCCTCGACCTGACGCTGGCCTACTTCATCACCGTCGCCACCGCGGACTCGAAGACGGCCATCGAGACCTCCGAGCACCTCATGGGCATCCACGCGAAGGCCACCGGCATCGAACCGATCACCGGCAAGCGCTACTCCGCCAACAACCCCGCGTCGCAGCTGTGGATCCACCTGACCGGCTGGCATTCGGTTCTCAAGTGCTACGAGATGTACGGCCCGGGGCTGAGCGCCGAAGAGGAGCGACGGTACTGGGCCGAGTGCCGCATCGCCGCCGAACTGCAGACCTGCGACCCCGCCGATGTGCCCGCCGACCGCGACGGGGTGCGCGCCTACTTCGAGAGCGTTCGCCCCAGCCTGTGTGTCAGCGACCGCGCCCTGCGCGGCATGCACTACCTGCTGCGGACCGGGGGCAACGCCAACTGGCGCCTGCGGATCGCCAGTCGGCTGACCGCGCCGGCCGCGATCGCGACACTGCCCAAGTGGATGCGTGAGATGGGCGAGTTCGACCAGCCGGGGATCGTCGACACCGGGTGGAAACTGCCGACGCGGATGGCCGTCCGGGCGTCGTCGAATGCCACCGTCGGCTCGCTGGTCATCGCACCGATCTCACCGCTGACGTCGAAGGTTCTCCGCGCACACCGCGACGCCGGGGAGCCGGCCGAACCGGTGGTCCTCACCCCGTCGCAGGGCCGGGACCGGTACGGGAAGCTGAACCGTCGCACGACTTCCCGGCCCGCGTAGCCCGAACCTTGTGGGCAGGCGCGGCCGGGCTCAGTGTGCGTACTGCGAGAGCGCCTTCTGTAGCGCGTCCGTGTCGGGCTTGGTGTGGATCTGCTTGTCCTCGGGCTTGCCCTTGATGTAGATCAGCGTGGGGCAGTCGCGCGACTCGTCGGCCGTCGGGTTGGCGGGGACGGAGATGTCGCCGAGCTTCTTGTCGGTGCGCGCTTCAAACACGTGGCCCTTGAACGTGCCGGTGAAGACGGGCGTGGTGCCTTTGTCGAACTTGCACTCGCCGACCTTCGCGCCCTTCTGGAAATCGGTGAGGCACACGACGACGGAGTAATCCTTGGCGTCGGGATTGCCGGCGTCGGGGTTGCGCAACTGCGTCGGGCTCGACTCGGCGCCCTGGTCATAGAAGACGGCAACCTTGTTCTGCCCGCCCGAAGTGAACTCAGCGGCCGAGGGGAAGAACTTGCGCGGAGTCGCGCAGGCCTTGCGCAGGTCCGAGTCGTACTTGAGGTTCTTCTCCGCCTTCGGCGTCGCGAAGAGCCAGTAGGCGGAGTAGGCCACGCCGACCAGCAGGAGGACGCCGACGGCGGCCATCGCCTTGCGCGCGACCGGGCTCCACGGCACGGGCTGCCCGCCGTTGCGCTTGCGCCGGGAGATCGACGCGATCATCAGGCCGATCGGGACCACCGCGACGATCGCGAGGATGAGACCGGGCAGCACCCCGCCCTGTTTGAAGCAGAGGAATGAGAAGATCCCCGCGACGACTGTCAGCAGGATGAATGGACGGATCACGGTGCCCCCCGAGTCTTGCGCTTACCAACGACAGGGCAAAGGCTAACACCGGGGTCGATCGGTCATCCGACGGCGCGACCCGCAAGGGCTAACCGGAGTCGGGGGATTTGCGCGGGTAGACGAAGTTCGTCGGCCACCAGAACCACCGGCCGCAGACCCGGGCGATCGCCGGCATCACCAGGGAACGGATGATCAGGGTGTCGATCAACAGCCCCAGGGCCACCGTGGTGCCCACCTGGCCGACGTTGCGCGCGTCGCTGGCGATCATCGCCAGCATCGTCAACCCGAAGGTCAGGCCGGCGACGGTCACCACGCGGCCGGTGCCGACCATCGCCCGGATCAGGCCGACCCCGCCGCCGTGGCGGTACTCCTCGCGAAACCTGCTGACCAACAGCATGTTGTAGTCGGCGCCGACGGCGACGAGGAAGGTGAAGGCGATCGGCGCCACCGACCAGTGCAGCGGATTGCCCAGCAAGCCCTGCCAGAGCGCCACCGACAGCCCCATCGCCGCGAGATACGAGAGGGTGACCGTGCCGAGCACCGCACAGGCCGCGACGAAGCTGCGTAGCAGGAGCAGCACGACGCAGAAGACGAAGGCGTATGCGGCGACGACGATGGCGATGAAGTCCTCGTGCGCGAAGGACTCGATGTTGAGAAGCGTGCCGCCCGGGCCGCCGATGCTCACCGTCGAACCGGCCAGTGACGTGCCCTTCACGGCCGCGACCGCCGTCGGGATGACCTCGGCGCTGACGTCCATCGCCTCGCGGCTGAAGCCTTCGACTTCGGGCGTCACCACCATGCGGGTGGCCTTGCCGTCTGGCGAGAAGAAATGCGGCATCCCGGACTGGAACAGCGGGCTCTGCAGTGCCTGGCTGGGCAGGAAGAAGAAGCTGCCCGGCGCACCGGAGGCGTAGGCCTTGGACACCTCGTCGATGAAGGCGGTGATCTCCTCGGTCTGCGGCAGGATCGCGTTGAGCGTTCCCCGCAGCGGCACGATGACCTCCCGGGCCTGCGCGAGGGCCGCCCGCAACACGGGAATCTGGCTGCTCGCCAGCGGCAGTGCTCGGCTGACGCTGTTCGCACCGGTCGCGACGTCGGCGATCGCCGAGCGCAGGGCGGGCAGGTCGTCGAAGGCGGAGAGTCCCGAGCGGGCCGCCCGGCACTGCTCGACGCGGCCGCAGTCGGGGGCCTTCATCATTCGGCGCACCGGTTTCAGTGCCCGCGAAAGGTCGTCGACCTTGCCCAGCGTGGTGCCGCTCGCGTCGCCCAGCCGCGTTGCGGCCTGCGCGAGGGAGGTGGTTCCGGCGCTGCCTTCGGCCAGGGCCGAGGAGAGCCCGTCGACTGCGGAGTCGAGGTTGTCCAGGGCGGTCGAGATCTGGTCAAGATCGTCGATCCGGTGCTTGAGCAGACTGGTCAACTGGGTGAAGCGGTTGCCGATGTAGCCGATCTGGCTGGTCAGCGTCCCCTGCTCGAGTGGGCGCGCCAGCGGGCGCGTCACCCCCTGCACGGCGTTGATGCCCCGAATCGACGCGACGGCGTCGGTCAGCTTGGACAGGGCGATGAGGTCGGCGGGGTTGCGCATGTCGTGGTCGGACTCGACGATCAGGACGCTCGGCGCCATCACGTTGGGGGCGAGGTGGCGGTCGGCCGCGGCGAACCCGAGGTTCGCCGGGGAGTCGGCCGGCTGCGCCCGGCGCTCGTCATAGCTGGGGTGGTAGAAGGCCAGCGGGGCGATCGCCGCGGCGATGACCGCCAGGGCCCCGACGAGGATCGGCACCGGCCAGCGTGCCACGGAGGTGCCGATGCGGTGCCAGCGGCGAGTGGCCGCCGCCTCGGCCCGCGGCTCGGCATATCCGCGACGGCTCAGCTCGGCCAGCACGGCCGGGCCCAGGGTGAGTGCCGCGACCAACGTCACGAGGATCGCGATCGTGCACGGCAGCCCGGCCGTGCTGAACATGGACAGCCGCGTCGCGGTGAGGCAGGCCATCGCTCCGGCGACGGTGAGCGCCGAGGCGATGATGATGTGCTGGACCCCGGCGAGCGCGGCGTAATACGAGTCCTCGCGCCCCAACCCGTTTCGCCGGTTCTCCTGATAGCGCCCGAGGAGGAAAACGCCGTAGTTGGTGCCCGCACCCAGGACCACCACGGCGGAGAGTGCGACGGCGAAGACCGATACGTTGAGCAGATCGTGCTCGGCCAGCAGCGCGATCGTCGCGCGGGCGACGGCGAGCCCGGCGCCGACGGTCAACAGCGGGACGGCCGCGGTGATCAGCGAGCGGTAGACGAACAACAGGACGATGGTGACCAGCAGGCCGCTGAGCGCGACCAACAGGAGCATCGAGTTCGCGATCGCGACCATCTCGTCGTTGACCACCGCGGACGGCCCGGTGAGGTGGACCGTGACACCGGCCGGGGGAGGGTTCTCGGCGATGATCGTGCGGGCCACCTCGGTCGATTTCATCGCCAGGGCGGTGCCCATGTTGCCCGTCAGGTTGACCAGCGCGTAGGCGACTTTGCCGTCGGCGCTCTCGGCGGCCGGGGCCAGGTCTGGGTCGGACCACAAGTCCATCGCCGAGCCGACGTGCTCGGTGTCGGCGGTCAACTTGTCCAGCAGTGCCCGGTAGTAGACGTGGGCCTGTTGGTCGAGTCGGTGATCACCCTCGAGCAGCACGTAGACGAAGTTGTTGCTCCCGCCGCCGCCGAAGTAGTGGCCCATCTTGGTCAATGCCTGGACCGACGACGCCTGGTCCGGCAGGAAGGATTGCGCCTTGTGCATCACCACCGACTCCAGCTGTGGCACCGCGATGTTGAGTACGGCGACCAGCAGCAGCCAGCAGCCGAGGACGGGGACCGAGAACCGGTAGAGCAGTCGTGCCAACCGAGGTCGTTTGCCGGCGGTGGTCGTCGAGGGGGTCATCGATTCGAGTCCTATGCGGTGGGAACGGCGCAGTTGACGACGGGCTGGGAGCGATTCGCGCGGTCGACCGCGCGCTGGGTCCCGTTGACGCGGACGACGCAGGTGGCCGCGCCGTCGCCGTGGACCTGGGCGAGGACGCCCGCGGCGGTGGTGAAGTCCTGGGTGGTCAGGGTGGTGTGCCACGGGAGGGCGACCTGGGTGTCGGTGACGCCGCCACCGGGGATCAGGTAGGAGATCGTCGCCTGCGCCCCCGCGGGACCGGTGACCAGGTACTGCACTTCTTTGGTTCGGGGCACGCCGACGCCGACGGCCGCCGGAGCGTGTCCCATCGCACGGTCGGGGATCGTGCTGAGCCGTAGGTTGGCGACATACAGCGCCGAGGCGGCGAGGACGGCGACCACGACGAGGCCCAGCCATCGGCTCGACTGGTGCGCGCCGCGTGACGACGCCAGCGGGATCGGCAAGCGGACCACCTCCTAGGTACAATTTTTGTATCTATGACAATGATCATTGTCAAGATTCCGTAGGGTTGGCTCGCCCTCAGTCCGTACCGGACTATGGCGTGCGTCACACCCGCTCGGGGGCTCGCGATCCGAGGGTGTTCCGCCGCTGCGATACGATCACCACATGTCAGAGCCCACGCCGCTGCCTGGGCGGCCCGTTCGCGGTTCGGAGACCGGGCGGCCCCTGATGGCCGCCTTCGACCTGCTCGGCCGGCGGTGGATGCTGCTGATCCTGTGGGAGATGCGCTACGGCTCAGTTCGGTTTTCGCAGCTGCGCGAACGGATACCGGCCGCCTCGCCGTCGACGATCTCCCAGCGGCTCGACGACCTACTGGAGGCGCGGATCATCTCCCGCAGCCGGTCGGGCTACCGGCTTACCAAGCAGGGCGCCGCGCTGTTGCTCGCGCTCGGCCCGCTGGAACTCTGGGCGCAGTCGTGGGGCGCGCGGGTGGTCGACGCCGACCGGGACGCGTGAGGGCGGCCTCAGCGCCAGGGGATGGTCATCTGCATGCCGTACCAGAGCAGGTCGCGCGGGACGTCGAACCAGTTCATGAAGCCCAACACCACGTCGAAGAACGCGTAGTTCAGCTTCGGGATGAACAGCAGCGCGAAGACGATCAGGAACCCGTAGGGCGCGATTTTCGCCATCGAGGCCTGGGTCTCCCGTGACAGATAGGGCTGGATCGCCCCGTAGCCGTCGAATCCGGGCACCGGCAAGATGTTGAGGAAAGCGGCGGTGATCTGCAGGAAGCCGAGCATGACCACGGCCGCCTTGAGGTTGAGCCAGTCGTCGCCGACGAGCGGTGCGACGAGCAGCAACACGATGCCCAGCACGAAGTTCGTCGCCGGTCCGGCCACCGAGACGAGGGTGCGCTGCCGCTTGCTGAAGCCCGACTCGTTCAGGTACACCGCGCCGCCCGGGAATCCGATGCCGCCCAGCAGGATGATCACCAGCGGCAGCCCGATCGAGAGTCCCGGGTGCGCGTACTTCACCGGGTTCAGCGTGAGATAGCCGCGGGTCTCCGCGGTGTGGTCGCCGAAGCGAAACGCGGTGAACGCGTGGGCGAACTCGTGCAGCGAGAGCGAGATGATCCAACCCGACAGCACGAACAGCAGCGCGCCGACGGTCCGCAGCGGGCCGATGTCGTCGTCGCCGCTCTGCACCAGCATCACCGCGCCGACGACGGCGCCCAGGACGAGACATCCGAAGGCCGCGCCCGGGCGCACGGAAGACCACGGATTGGCGGGGGCGGGTCGGGTCATGACGGCAGCGGTCCCAGCGAGATGGTGGCGGCCACGGTCTTCTCCTCGCCCAGCAACAGCCACAGGGTGAGGCGGTCGTCCTCCCGCAGCCGTCGGACGGTGATCCGCGAGCCGGGGACGACGGGCCGCAGGTACTCGATGACCATGCGGTGCGGGCCGTCGATGAGTTCGGGGTGCGCGAGTACCTCGTCCTCCAGCACGGCCAGGTAGGCGGCATTGTTGAGATGCTTGAACGGGTCGTAGTCGACGGCGCGCAGTACGTGCTCGCGGTCGGGTTCGCTGCCCTGCTCCGGTGCCTTCTCCGGGTTCATCGCCTTCCAGCGCAGTCGGTGCTCGTCGGTCATCGAGCTCAGCATCTCGAAGGCCTCGTCGGTCAGCCTCGTCGGGAAGCCCTGGTCGTTGACGAGGATCCAGAACGCTTCGGTCTCGATCAGCCCGTCCTCGCGCGGCTCCGGGTTGAACAGGTTCGTCTCGTGCGCCGCCGTCAGCCGCACCCGCATGTTGGTCCACCGCGTCGAGAGCGCGCCGCACCACCGCTGTGCGGTGACCGTCGCCGGCCAGGAGAACGGCCGGATCACGTCGACGACGGTCCGGCGCACGATCCAGAACGGATCCGAACGCCAGAAGTCCGTCGCCTCGATATTGTCGTTGGCGACGTCCTGCAGGTAGCGCGCCACCGAATCGAGGCGGACGCGCATGTCCTGGTCCACGTCGCCGGTGCGCACGCGGTAGGCGGCCTCGAAGAATCGGGCACCCGCTTTGCGGTCGGACAGGGGCTTGGGTCCCTCGGCTGCGGCGGTCACGATCTCCCTTGTGGATAGGCGTTGATCTGTGCGCTAGAGTTCGATGTGAACTAGAACACGTTCTACCTGACGATCCGCGAGGTATCACCAGATGGCGCACGTTATCACTCGGCCGTGCTGCAACGATGGCAGCTGCGTCAGTGTCTGCCCTGTCAACTGTATCCACCCGACGCCCGACGAGCCGGAGTTCCTGACCGCCGAGCAGCTCTACATCGATCCCGAGACCTGCATCGATTGTGGCGCCTGCATCGACGAATGCCCCGTCGAGGCCATCTACCCCGACGACCAGCTGTCCGAAAAAGACGAGCCCTACCTGCAGATCAACGCCGATTACTACAAGGACCACGACGTCGACGGGGGGCTGGTGCCGCCCAAGAAGACGCCCCCGATGCCGGATAAAGCGCTGCACGTCGCGATCGTCGGCGCCGGACCCGCCGCGCTGTACGCCGCCGAGGTCCTGGTCCGCAAGAACACCGTCACCGTCGACGTCTACGACCGCCTGCCCACACCGCACGGCCTGGTCCGCTTCGGCGTCGCACCCGACCACGCCGCGACCAAGCTCGTCGAGCGCGGCTACCTGAGCACGGCCAACAAGAAGAACTTCAACTACTTCCTCAACGTGAAGGTCGGCGAGCACATCACCCACGACGAGTTGGCGCAGCGCTACCACGCCGTCGTCTACGCGGTGGGCGCCGCCACCGACAAGAAGCTGGGCATCCCCGGCGAGGACCTGCCCGGCTCGATCTCGGCCACCGAGTTCGTCGCCTGGTACAACGGCCACCCCGACTACACGCACCTCGATTTCGACCTCTCCGGCGAGCGCGCCGTCGTCGTCGGAAACGGCAACGTCGCGCTCGACGTAGCGCGGATCCTCGTGACGGACCCCGAGGCCCTCGCCAAGACCGACATCGCCGAATACGCGCTGGAGCGGCTGCGGGCGTCGAATATCCGCGAGGTCGTGGTGCTGGGCCGCCGCGGCATCGGCCAGGCCGCCTACACCAACAGCGAATTCCTCGCCCTCGGCGACATCGAGGGGGTCGACGTGGTGATCGACCCCGACGAGTTGACCCTCGACCCGGCGTCGCAGGAGGCGTTCGACAACGACGAGTTGGACTCGACGATCGGGACGAAACTGCGCCTGGCGCAAGAGTTCTCGGAGCGCCCGACGACCGATGGCAACCGTCGCATCGTCTTCCGCTTCCTCTCCTCGCCGGTCTCGTTGACCGGTGACGGCAAGGTGACCTCGATGGTGGTCGGGAAGAACGCATTCGACGACGGCACCGAGCGGGTGGCGGTCAGCCCCACCGGGGAGACCGACACGCTCGAGACCGGTCTGGTGCTGCGGTCCATCGGCTACCAGGGACACGCCGAGGCAGTGCCCGGACTGCCGTTCGACGATGCGCGCGGGGTCGTCCCCAACGACGGGGGACGCGTTCTCGACGGCGACGCACCGCTCACCGGCGTCTACGTGACGGGCTGGATCAAGCGCGGCGCCACCGGCGGCATCGGACGCAACCGCCTGTGCGGGGAGGAGACGGCCGAGGCCGTGATCGCCGACTTCGTCGACGAGAAGCTGACCGACCCGACCATCGCGCGCGAGGACGTGGCCGCCCTCGTCGCCGAACGGGGCGCACACCTCGTCGACCTGGCCGGGTGGAAGCAGATCGACGCCGCGGAGCGGGCCGCCGGACGCGAGGCGGGCCGCCCGCGGATCAAGCTGACCGACGTCTCCGCGCTCGAAGCCGCAGCGGAAGCGGCGGAGTAGCGCAGTGGGAGACACATCCGATCGCTTGCGCATCGCCCTGCTCTCGTACCGCAGCAAGCCGCATTGCGGGGGCCAGGGCGTCTACGTCCGGCATCTCTCGCGCGAACTCGCGCTACTCGGTCACGACGTCGAGGTCTTCTCCGGCCAGCCCTACCCGGAGTTCGACCAGGCCGCCCTCGACGCCGGGGTCCGCCTGACCAAGGTGCCCAGCCTCGACCTCTACGGCGAGCCGGAGCCGTTCCGCAACCCGAAGCGCAGCGAATACCGCGACTGGATCGACGTCGTCGAGGTCGCCCAGATGTGGACCGCCGCCTTCGGCGAGCCGCTGACGTTCAGCCTGCGCGTCGCCCGCCTGCTGGAGCAGCGCCGCGACGATTTCGACGTCGTCCACGACAACCAGTGCCTCGGCTACGGTCTGTTGCGGCTGCCGAAGATGGGCTTCCCGCTCGTCGCGACGATCCACCACCCGATCACCCGCGACCGCGCGCTGGCCGTCAAAGCCGCCAAGGGGTGGCGCAAGATCACGGCGGCCCGTTGGCACTCCTTCCTGGCCATGCAGGGGCGCGTCGCGCGCCGAATCCCGGTGCTGCTCACCGTTTCCCGCAGCAGCGAGGTCGACACCCGCAAGGCCTTCGACATCCCCGAGGGGCGCCTGGCCACCATCCCGCTCGGCGTCGACACGGAGCTGTTCACGCCGTTGCCGACCGCACAGCGCGTCCCCGGCCGCGTGGTGTGCATCGCCAGCGCCGACGCGCCGCTCAAGGGCGTCTCCTACCTGCTGGAGGCCATCGCGAAGGTCGCCGCCGAACGCCCCGTCGAACTCACCCTCGTCTCCAAACTCGACCCGACCGGCCCCTCGGCGCGGCTCATCGACGCCTTGTCGATCCGCGAGCACGTCCGCGTCGTCAACGGGATCGACGACGAGGAGCTGGCCGCGTTGCTCGCCTCGGCGGAGGTCGCCGTCGTCCCGTCGCTGTACGAGGGGTTCTCGCTGCCGGCCGTCGAGGCGATGAGCTGCGGGACCCCGCTGATCGCGACGCGGGCCGGGGCGATCCCGGAGGTCGTCGGCGAGGGGAGCGGCGCCGGCGCCGTCCTCGTGCCGTCGCAGGATTCGGGTGCGATCGCCCAAGAACTATTGCGCCTGCTCGACGACGAGCGGGCCCGCACCGAACTCGGGGCCGCGGCCCGCCGACGCGCCGTCGAGAACTACAGCTGGGCCGCCGTCGCGGCGAAGACCGTCGCGCAATACCGGCGCGCCATCGAAGGGAGCGAATGATGCTGACCGTGGATTTCGACCGGCTCGACGTCGGACCGGAGACGAGTGCCATCGACATCGGCGCCGGCCAGGGCCGCCATTCCTTCGAGATGTTCCGACGCGGAGCCGACGTCATCGCCTTCGACCAATCCGAGTCCGACATGGCCGACGTCGGCGCGATGTTCGACGCCATGATGGCCGAGAAGCAGGTCCCGGCGTCGGCGAAGGCCCGCGCCGAGGTCGGCGACGCGCTGCGCCTGCCATATGCCGACGACTCCTTCGACGTCGTGCTGATGTCGGAGATCCTCGAGCACGTGCCGGCCGACGAGGCGGCGATCGCCGAGATGGTCCGCATCCTCAAGCCCGGCGGCAAAGCGGCCGTGACGGTGCCGCGGTATTGGCCGGAGAAGGTGTGCTGGGCACTGTCGGACGAATACCACGAGGTCGAGGGCGGGCACGTTCGCATCTACAAGGCCTCGGAGCTGGCGTCGAAGCTCGAGGAGGCCGGGCTCAGGGTCACCGGCACCGGCCACGCGCATGCGCTGCACGCGCCGTTCTGGTGGCTCAAATGCGCGGTCGGCGTCGACAACGAGGGCAACCCGCTGGTCCGCGGTTATCACCAGATGCTGGTGTGGGACATGATGAAAGCGCCGGCGCTCACCCGGACCGCGGAGAAGCTGCTCAACCCGGTGATCGGCAAATCGGTGGTCCTGTACCTGGAAAAGCCGTTGTAACCGTGGGTTTCGACATTCCGGAGGTGCCCGGCGTCCTGACCGCGGATCAGGTCGCGGCGACGGGTGCCGCGATCGCGGCCATGCAGGAGCCCTCGGGTGCGCTGCCGTGGTTCCCGGGCGGCAAGACCGATCCGTGGGATCACGTCGAGTCGGCGATGGCGCTCTCGGTGACCGGCTTCCACGAGGAGGCGCTGGCCGCCTACCGGTGGTCGGCGCGCGAGCAGCGGGTCGACGGGTCCTGGGGGATCGAGTACCGCGGCGGACGGGTCGTCGACCCCAATATCGACAGCAACTTCTGCGCCTACCTCGCCGTCGGGGTGTGGCACCACTTCTGTGTAAGCGGGTCGACGGACTTCCTCGTCGAGATGTGGCCGACGGTGCGCGCCGCCGTCGACCTCGTCTGCCGGTTCCAGCGCGCCGACGGCGCCTTCCGCTGGGCCGCCGACGGGCAGAGTCTGGAGATGTTCGACGAGGCGCTGATCACCGGCAACGCCAGCATCCTGCAATCGTTGGACTGCGCGGTGCGGATCACCCGGGAGATGGACGACGACGAGGCGCGGGCGCGCTGGTCGGCGGCTCAGGCCCGGTTGGCCGACGCCTTCGGGGTGGCCTTCGGCTCGGGCGCCGGGGTGACGCCCGGGGTGTTCGTCGAACCGTCGTCGCATTCGATGGACTGGTACTACCCGGTGCTGGGCGGAGCCGTGCGCGACGATCGCGCGCACGAGCTGATCGACTCGCGGTGGGATGAGTTCGTCGTCGCGGGCAAGGGGATCCGCTGCATCGACCACCGGCCGTGGGTCACCGGCGCGGAGACCAGCGAGTTGGCCTTGGCGCTGGAGGCGATCGGCCGTGTCGACGCGGCCACCGTCCTGCTCGACGACATCGGGCACCTGCGCGACCCGGACGGCTCCTACTGGACCGGCCTCGTCTACGCCGACGGGAAGCGCTGGCCGGTGGAGAAGAGCTGCTGGACCTCGGCCGCCGTCGTCCTGGCCGCCGACGCACTATCCCGCTGCTCGGGTGGTAACGGCATCTTCCGCGACGTGCGACTGCCCACGGAAGTCGGCGTCGCGCCCTGACCCGTCGCGAGTGGGCACCCCAACCCCGTCGCGCTGGTCGAGTGGATCCGAGCCCCCTGGGGCGAGGAACCGTATCGAGACCGTGGGCACCCCAACCCCGCCGACTGGGCACCCCAACCCCGCCGAGTGGGCACCTCAAGTACGCCGAGTGGGCACCCCAACCCCGCCGAGTGGGCACCTCTCCCAACTAGAACGTGTTACAGTTTACAGAACTAGACACCTGTCCAGGAGGCGTCCGATGGAGTTCGGAATCGTACAGTTCACCAGCGACCGCGGGTTACCGCCGCAGGTGTTGGCACCACTGATCGAGCAGGCCGGCTTCGCGTCGTACTTCGTGCCGGAACACGGTCATATCCCGACGCGACGCGATGCCGCCCATCCGGGAACGGGAACATCGGAGCTCCCCGACGACCGCTACATGCGCACCCTCGACCCGTGGACCACACTCGCCGCGGCCGCCGCGGTGACCGAGCGCATCCGCCTCGCGACCGCCGTCGCACTGCCCGTGCAATCGGACCCGATCACGCTGGCCAAGACGATCGCCACCGTCGATCACATCTCCGGCGGACGCGTGACCCTCGGCGTCGGGTTCGGGTGGAACCTCGACGAGATGGCCGACCACAACGTCCCGCCCAAGCGCCGTCGCACCATGCTGCGCGAATACCTCGAGGCGATGCGCGCACTGTGGACGCAGGAGGAGGCCGAGTTCGACGGGGAGTTCGTGCGGTTCGGCCCCAGCTGGGCTTGGCCGAAGTCGACGCAGAGTCACATCCCCGTGCTGGTGGGCGCCGCGGGCAACGAGAAGAACTTCAAGTGGATCGCCCGCAGCGCCGACGGCTGGATCACGACGCCGGGTGAGGCCGACATCGAGGGCTCGGTCGGGCTGCTCAAACAGATCTGGCACGACGCCGGTCGCGACGGCGAGCCGCAGATCGTCGTCCTCGACTTCAAGCCGGTGCCGGAGAAGCTGGAGAAGTGGCGCGAACTCGGCGTCACGACAGTCCTGTACGGGTTGCCCGACGACACCGTCGAGCGCGCTTCCGGGTACCTCGCCAAGCTCGCCGGCAAGCTCGGCTTGGCGCCGGTCTCGGCGTAGCCGTCTGCGGCTAGCGTGGTCTCGATACGAATCCTCGGCTAGCGCCTCGAATTCACTCGACCAGCGTTCTGTGACGCTGTCCCGGCGTAACTGCTTGCGATTGGCGTGGTCTCGATACGAATCCTCGGCTAGCGCCTCGAATTCACTCGACCAGCGTTCTGTGACGCTGTCCCGGCGTAACTGCTTGCGATTGGCGTGGTCTCGATACGAATTCTCGGCTAGCGCCTCGAATTCACTCGACCAGCGTTCTATGGCACTCGACCACTGCCTGCGACACTCGACCAGCGTCGTACGACATGCGACCACCGTCGGTGCCGTCCGACCTTCGCACTAGCGTGAGGGCATGACATCTGGGCGCGCGTCGCTGAGTGCCGCGCAGGCTCGTCGCGTGGCACTCGCCGCACAGGGCTTCACGAACACCCCGAGACTGCGTACGCGGCGACCCTTCGACCCGGCACTCGAACGGCTGCACATCCTGCAGATCGATTCGGTCAACGTGTTCGCGCGCAGCCACTACCTGCCGGTCTTCTCCCGCCACGGCGGTTACGACGTGCCGCAGCTGGACAGACTGCTCTGGCGCAGCGGTGAGTACACCGAATACTGGGCCCATGAGGCCGCCTTCCTGCCGGTACACGACCGCGGTCTCTTCGCGTGGCGCATGGACGACTATCGCGCCCGGCATCGGCGGGAGGGGCGGGCCGGTGCGTTGTCGTCGACGATCGAACGGGTTCGCGCGCAACTCGCCGACGGCGGCCCGCAGTTCGTACGCGAGCTGGAGGAAGGCCCCCGCGCCAACCGCGGGCCGTGGTGGGACTGGAGCGAGACCAAGCGGGCCGTCGAGTTGATGTTCGCGTGGGGCGAGGTCGCGACGGCGGGCCGCGAGGGATTCCAGCGCAGGTACGCGCTCGCCCACGACGTGCTGCCGGCGCCGGCGCTGATCCCCGTCGAACGCGGCGAGGCGCACCGGATCCTGGTCGAACGCGCGGCGCAGTCGCTGGGCGTCGCTACTCTAGCCGATCTCGCCGACTACCACCGACTCAAGGCCGTCGACGCCAAGCCCGCGGTGCGCGAGCTGGAGGCCGACGGGGTGCTGCTGCCGATCGTCGTCGACGGCTGGGTCAAGAACGGGAAGCCGGAGCCGGCATGGCTGCATCGCGATGCGCGGGTACCGTCGCGCCTGGCGCCCGACGCGCTGCTCACCCCCTTCGACCCGACCGTCTGGTTCCGCCCGCGCGCCGAGCGGCTCTTCGATTTCCACTATCGGATCGAGATCTATACGCCCAAGGAGAAGCGGCGCTACGGCTACTACTGTCTGCCGCTGATGGTGGGCGGCAAGCTGGCCGGGCGGATCGACTTGAAGGCCGACCGGGCGTCGCGGGCCCTGCTCGTCCAAGCCGCATGGCAGGAGGACGGGGCGCCGGCGCGGACCGCCGAGGCCGCCGTCGAACTCCTCGCCCGAGCCGCCGGATGGCAGGGCCTCGACGAGGTGATCGCCACCGGCGTCGGCAATCTGGCGCTACCGGCGCGGTTCGACGCGGCGCAACACGCGTAGCGACCCGTGCGCGGACACCTCGTCGAACCGTCCGGAGTCGAGCGCCTGCCGGTAGATCTCATACGGCGGTCGGCCCCCGTCGGCCGGGTCGGGGAAGACGTCGTGGATGAGCAGGCCGCCGCCGACGCGGACCCACGGCGACCAGCCGTCGAAGTCGTTCTGCGCCGCGGCCATGCTGTGCCCGCCGTCGATGAAGACGAAGTCGACCGGGCGGCCCCACATGCGCGCACCCATCGTCGACGAGGCGATCACGCCGACGACCGTCTGCTCCAGCTCCGCGTCGAACATGGTTCGCCGGAATCGGGCCGACGTGTCGAGTGTGCCGGCGTGCGGATCGACGAGCGCGGTGTCGTGGTACTCCCATCCGGGCTGATGCTCCTCGGATCCGCGGTGGTGGTCGACGGTGGCGAGCAGCGCGCCGTGCGCCTCGCACACCGCGCCGAGGAAGACCGTCGACTTGCCGCAGTAGGTCCCGACCTCCACCCCGATTCCAACCGAATCAGGTTGTGCCAGAAAGGATTCCGCCGACTCGTGCAGGGCCAGCGCCTCGTCGAGCGGGAGGAACCCGGGTGCGTCGAGCGCGACCTCGAGACGGGCCTGGCTCAGCGTCGGGGGGAGGGTCGTCGGGGAATCCATGAGCTGATCGTAACCGGAGTTGAAACACGTTCTACACGCGTAGGCTCGGTAGCCATGAAGGCTCAAGTGTTGCGCGAAGAAACCGGTCCGAGCGGGTTCGAACTCGCCGACGTCGACGACCCGAAGCCCGCACCCGGGCAGTACCTCGTCGACATCAAAGCCTGCGGCGTCTGCTTCCCCGATCTGCTGATGAGCCGCGGGCTCTACCAGATGCGCCCGCCCGTGCCGTTCACGCCGGGCACCGAGGTGGCTGGCGTGATCGCCGAGGCCCCGGACGGGGGAGCGTACAAGGTCGGCGACAAAGTGCTGGTCACGGCCGGGATAGGCGGATTCGCCGAGAAGATGGCCGCGGTGCCGGAACAGATCCTGCCGCTACCGGAGGGGCTGACCTTCGCCGAGGGCGCTGGGATGGGCATCAACTTCCAAACGGCGATCTTCGCCCTCAAGATGCGCGCCCACGCGGCGCCAGGCGAGATCGTCGGCGTGCTCGGCGCGGCCGGCGGCGTGGGCGCTGCCGCGATTCGCGTCGCCAAGGAGATGGGCTGCACAGTCATCGCCATCGTCCACCGCACGGGTGCGGAGAAGATGCTGCGCGACGCCGGTGCCGACGAGGTGGTGCAACTGGAGGACGGCTGGGCCGCCCGGGTGAAGGAACTCTCCGACGGCGGCCTCGACGTCATGATCGATCCGGTGGGCGGCGACGTCTTCGACGATGCGCTGCGGACGATGGCGCCGGACGGTCGCTACGTGGTCATCGGGTTCGCCGCGGGCGGCATCCCGACGGTCAAGCTCAACCGCGTCCTGTTCCGCAACATCGACATCGTCGGCGCCGCCTGGGGCGAGTACATCCGAACCCATCCCGACGTCCCCGCGGTGTTGCACGACGAGCTGACCGAGATGATCGCCGACGGGATGCGACCGCCCGTCGACGTGACCTATTCGCTCGCGCAGCTTCCGCAGGCCCTACAAGACCTGCACGACGGGAAGGTTCGCGGCAAGGCCGTCGTCGCTATTGCGGACTGACCGGACCGGTGGAGCAGAACTTCCACGAGCCGTCCTCTTTGACCAGACGGTAGGTGTGCGGCACGTCGGGCGGCCGGGTCACGGTGGCCTGCGCCGTGTCGCCGCTAACCGTCACCGACGAGATGTCGACCGGGCGACGGTTGCCCGGGTCGACGGTGCTGTCGTCGTTCTCGTCGAAGTCGTCGCCCTCCCGGACCTCCTGGGCCTGTTCTTTGCACATCATGCTCAGCATCTTGGGCCCGTTGGCGGTGTCGACGGCCTCGGCGAACTTCGAGATGGTCTTGCGGACCTGCTTCTCCGGGGTGTTGGCGGCGTGGTAGGCGAATGCTCCCGCGCCCGCCGCGACGACGGCGACCGTCGCGATCGATCCCAGGGAGATCCACAGCTTCTTGCGCGATCGCTTGGGGGCGTCGGGCACGGGCGGCCCCGGGAAGGTCGACGGGGCGCCGGAAGGTCCCCACTGCTGCTGCTGGGGCGCTGACGGCATCGGGGCCGGCTGCGGCGGCGTCGACGGGAACGGTCCGGGCGGGAACGGCGAGGGGGCCGCGGGGAAGGAGGACGGCGCCGACGGGAACGGCTGCGACGGGTTCGGCTGTGGCGGACCCGGCTGTGGCGGACCAGGCGGGGTCCACGGCTGCTGTGGCGATTGCGAGGGGAACATCGGTTAGACCTCCACCGGTAGGGACATGATGCGGTCGAGTTCCGCCGCGAACGGGCGGACGTGGAGCTCGCCGTCGGAGTAGGCGAGCGCCTGCCCGGCGGGCAGGTCGGGCGAGACGCACAGGCTGTAGTCCGCGCCGTAGCCGGTCACCCGCAGGAGCCGTCGCGAGTCGATGGGGGCGCAGTCCTCCCACCCGTACCCGTCCCAGTCGGGGATGCCGTCGGGGCACTCCGCCCACTGCGCCATCGTGGTCATGTCCGATGGCGGGGTGAGTCCGCAGCTCTCGGCGTCGGGAGCGGAAAACCCGGCGTGGACGTCGCGCAGGAAGGTCTGCGCGGGTGCGGGCAGAGCTTCGAAGAAGGGCGGGTCGTCGGAACCGGATGAGGTGGGGCTCCAACCGATCCACAGCGCGTAGGGGTCGGCCGCGCCGGAGAGGATGTAGACGAGCATCGGCTGGTCCTCGGCGGGGGAGGAGATCGCCCGCACGTCGAGGAGTCGCGTGTGCAGCGCGTCGGCAAAGCGCGGCAGCAGGCCGAGGAATTCGTCATTCCACGACGCCAGGGCGGCCCGGCGCCGCTCATCCGCGCTCGACGCCCCGACGACGCCGCGCCATTGCACCGGCAGCTCGGGGAGCGCCGTCGAATCCGCGTCGAGGATGGTGAAATCCCCACCGCCGTAGAGGTCGAAGGCGGCGTCCAGCTGGTCTCTGTCGATTCCTGACACGGTGTCTCACTTACCTGCGTTGCTGTCGGCGAACTGGTTGATCAGGTCTTGGATTTCTCGCCGCTTGTCGTCTTGGAGCTGCTTGTACTTAGCTTGCCATTCCGGCTTCACCCCGGACATGGCGGCGACGTCGCGCGACCCCTTCTTGAAGTTGGTGCGCGTGCCGACCCAGGCGAGGTTGCTCGGCGAGTTCACAATCGCCCATTGCTGATCCGGGGTCAGCTCGGTGAACCGCGGCATCTGCATGATCTCGGCCTTCGGGACGATGTGGTCCGGGCTCACCGCCGCCTGTCCCTTGCGGGGACCGCGCGTGACCTCGCCGTAGGGCTGGCCGGTCGCTTCGTTGATCTGGGTGGGCGTGGGCATGCTCTTGCCCTGCAGCTGGATGTTGGGATACGGGAACATCGGCGTCTGCCGCTTGTCCATGATGTCGAAATGCGGGCGCACCGGCGAGTCCTTGGGCACGTAGACGTTGCCGTTCGGGCGTTGCGGAAGCGTGGTCGGCGGCGTCCAGCCCTTGGGAACGTTGGCGTTGGCGTTGGTCAGTGCCTGCTTGTCGGCCTGCGTCAGGGGATTCATCGGCGGCCCCGCGGTCTCGAGCTGCCGCGCCGCGGTGTTGCATTTGGACACTCGCTGACCGGCCGCGAGGATCTGCGCGTTGATCGCGTCGCGCTCGGCGTTGAGCTGGGCGGCCTCGGCGTTGTAGGCGTTGACCGCCCCGGCGTCGTAGCGGTTGACCGGCTGCGAGTTGTGCGCCGCGATGCGCGACTTGATCGACTCGACCTGGGCGCGCAGCCCGTCGGCCGCGGATGAGACCGTCTGGCACAGGCCCGAGTCCGCGAACGCGGGGGCGGCACTGCCGAAGGCGGTGGCCCCGAAGATGAGGGCGCCGGATACCAGCGCCGCCAGTACACGGTTCTTGCGGTTACGCGTCGTCATTGGCTGACTTTCGATCGTTCCGTTCAGGTGGACAGAACGATAGGTGCTCGCGGCGCGCGTGTAGATCGTCGAGATGACGAGCCGGTCGGGGCTTCAGTCGAGGTCGAAGAGCTCTGCGGCGTTGTCGTGCAGCACCCGGCGCAACCAGTCGTCGCCGAGATCCAGGCGGATCAGCGACTCGATTCCGTGCGCGTACGGGTACGGGATGTTCGGGTAGTCCGAACCCCAGAACACCTTGTCTGCCAGTGCTTTCACCCGCGGGAGCGCCTCGCGCGGATAGGGCGCGCCCTGCTCGGAGAAATCGGTGAAGCTCATCGTCGTATCGAGTCCGACGTTCTCGTAGCGCTCGGCGAGGTCGAGGAACTCCAGGTACTCGAAGGTCCCCATGTGCGCGACGATCAGCCGCAGCCTCGGGAAGCGCTTCAGGACGTTCTCGACGGGAGCGGGCCCGGTGAAGCGTCCGGGTGCCGGGCCCGAGCCGCAGTGGATGATGACCGGGAGGCCGGAGTCTTCGACGATTCCCCACACGTCGTCCAACTGCGGGTCGTCGGGGGAGAAGTCGCCGACCTGGATGTGCACCTTGAAGATGCGTGCCCCGTCCTCGAGCGCCTTTCGGGTGTACTGGGGCGCGCTGGGCTCCGGATAGAAGGTCGACGTGTGCAGGCAACGCGGCTGCAGCGCGGCGAACTCGGCCGCCCAGGTGTTCAGCCAGGCCGCCATATCCGGCTTGTGTGCGTAGAGCATCGACGTGAACGCCCGCACGCCGAAGGCGCTCAGGCCGTCGACGCGGGTCTGCTCTTCCGCGCGGTAGGTGATGGGCCATTCGCGGCCGAGGAGTGGGCCGGCGGAGTCGAAGTAGGCCCACACCTTGTCGAGGACGCTGCGCGGCATGAAATGCGTGTGGATGTCGATCAGCCCGGGCAGGCCCAACGGCTCCCACAGTCGGCGGACCGCCTCGGCTTCGGCGGGGGAGAAGGGAGTCGGCGTCGCGCCGGGCATCGGGTCGTCGGGGCACACGAGTCTCAGGGTAGATCGGGGTCGGCATCTCTGTGGCGCCACCCGTGTTGGGCGAAATACGTGAATTGCGTGATTTCTCACGTTTGTGGTCGGTAGCGTTCGGCGCAGCGCACCCGACTACGGGTCCGTGTGTCGATCAGGAGGAACCATGGGTTTGGAAACGCTGCTGCCGGGTCTGCTCGGTGGTCTGCTCGGCGGCAATGCCGCGGGAGCCAAGAACAACGTCGGCCAGGTGGGAAACAGCGTTGCCGGTGCGGTCGGCGGCCTGCTGGGCGGTGGCGGAATCGGCGCCCTGCTCAACGGGGTCATCTCTGACCCGAATGCGATCACCCAGATCCTCGGATCGGGCGTCGGCGGCGGCGTCGGCGGCGGCATCCTCGCCGCGATCCTCGGCATGGTCATGAAGAACAAGTCCTCGTAGCGCCGGAAGACGAGCGCCCGCACCCGAAGACGGGTGCGGGCGCTCGTTCTTTTCGGCGGTGTTGTCAGCCCTGCTTCGCCGACTTGCGCCAGTTCTTGATCGCGGTGCCGAAGACGGTGTTCATCTTCGTCCCGACGGGCCAGCCGGCGTAGTAGCAGAGGAACAGGGCGATCTCTTCGAGCTGTTCCGGGGTCAGCTCCCCGTTGCCGAGTGCGGCGGCCGACTGGATCTCCGCGACGTCGGTGTGGCCGTTGCCGGCGAGCAGACCGAGCAGCAGCAGCCGACGATCCCGGTTGGTCAGGCCCTCACGGCCCCACACCTCGGCGAAGAGTTGGTCGGCGGTGTGCGCGAAGTGCAGCCCGGGGCCGTCGGCCATCTCCCAGCCGTAGACCTCCGACATCTTCTCGACACCGCGCTTGCGTTGCGGCGTGCCCTCGCCGCCGACGGCCGATCCTGAAGTCACGCTGTTGTCCCTTCGTCGTCATCGATGATTCCCAAGCCGGGGGCGAGGTCGCGGCGCGCGATCGTGCCGAGCGGCAGGTCGACGCCGAGTTCTTCGCCCAGCGCCAAAGCCAGGTCGAGATCCTTGTTCCCCAAGTTGACCACGTGGGTGAAGACACCGTGCCAGAAGTCGTCGGGGGCGATCGGCGCGGTGGTGTCGCGCAGCATGATCGCGCCGGCTCCGCCGGTGATGGCGTCGGTGTGGCGGACCACCCGGCCCAGTTTGGCGATGTCGATGCCGGCGGCCTCGGCCAGTCGTGCCGCCTCGGTGGTCGCGGTGAAGGAGATGAAATGCAGGAGATTGCGCGCCAGCTTCATCCGCGTCCCGGCGCCCACGTCCTCGCCCGCGTGCACCACCATGTCACCGGCCAGTTTGAACGGTTCCTTGATCCGCTCGTACTGCTCGCGCGGGCCGCCGACCATGATCGCCAGCCGCCCCTGCTCGGCCCCGGGGGCGCCGCCGGAGATCGGCGCGTCGAGCAATTGCACACCCTTCGACGCGCAGTCGCCCGCCAGCTCGATCGCGGTCTGCGGACTGATCGTCGAGTGCACGGTGATGATCGTGCCCGGCTTCGCCGCCGACAACAGGTCGGCGACGACGGTGCGCACCTGCTCGTCGTTCACGACGCAGATGCCGACGATGTCGGCGGCCGCCGCGACCGCGGCGATCGAATCCGCCCGTGTCGCACCAGCACCGACCAGCTTCGCGACGGCCTCGTCGGAAAGGTCGAAGACGGTGAGCCCGCCCGGCCAGGCGGCCAGACGGGTGGCCATCGGGCCGCCGATGTTGCCCAGGCCGATGTAGCCGAGCGCCACGTCGTCGCTCATGGGCGGTAGACCTGACCGCCGTCGACGTTGAAGATCTGCCCGGTGATCCAGTTGGCCTCGTCGGAGAGGAGGAATTTGCACATGCCGACGTGGTCGTCGGGGGTGCCGAACCGCTTGAGGGGCAGCTTGCTCACCATGTCCTGGACCATCTCCATCGGCGTGGTGGAGCGGGTGGCCTCGGTGTCGGTGGGGCCGGGGGCGATCGCGTTGACGCGGATGTTGTTGCCGCCGAGTTCCGTCGCGAGCTGGAAGGTCAGGTTGTTGATGCCCGCCTTCGCGAGGCCGTAGAAGCCGCTGTACATGTAGGCCGCCGTCGAACTCTGGTTGACGATCGAACCGCCGTCCTTCATATGCGGGTAGACCGCGCGGGTGACGGCCAGCGCGCCGTCGAGGTTCACGCCCATGAACTTCTTGTAGTAGTCCCACGGCACGGTGATGAGGAAGTCGAGCTTCATGCCGCCGTAGATCGCGGCGTTGTTGACCAGGCCGTGGATGGTGCCGTAGCGCTCCACCGACTTGGCCGCGAGGTTCTCGGCGGACTCGGGGTCGGAGACGTCGGTGTGAACGTACAGCCCGCCGATGTCGGCGGCGACCTCCTCGCCGGCCTCGTCGTTGAGATCGGCGACGACGACATTCGCGCCCTCCTCGGCGAGCCCGCGCGCATAGCCCTCACCGATGCCGCCCGCGGCACCGGTGACGATGATCGTCTTACCGTCGAAACGTCCTGAACTCATGGTGTTGTCCTATCTCTGTTGGGTTGGCATTTCGTCTTGCGGGGTCTCGATACGGTTCCTCGGCTGGCGGCGGTCTCGATACGGTTCCTCGCCTAGCGGCTCGGATCCACTCGACCACCGCGGATTTACTCGTGCTTGGGTGCCCACTCGGTGTATTTGGGGTGCCCACTCGGCGGTGTCAGGCGGGCTTCGCGACGGATTTGGTCTCCAGGTATTCCTCGAAGCCGGCCACACCCATCTCGCGGCCGATCCCGGAGTGTTTGTAGCCGCCGAAGGGGACGTCGGCGGCGTACCAGATACCGCCGTTGACACCCATCGTCCCGGTGCGCACGGAGTCGACGACGTGGTTCACCCGCGCCTCGTCGGAGCCGTAGACCATGCCGGACAGCCCGTAGGGGGAGTCGTTGGCGATGCGGATCGCGTCGTCGTCGCCGTCGTGCGGCAGGATCACGAGCACCGGGCCGAAGATTTCTTCCTGCGCCACACGTGCGGAGTTGTCGAGGCCGGAGATCAGCGTCGGCTCGATGAAGAAGCCCTTCTCCTTGTCGGCGGGGCGGCCGCCGCCGCATTCGATGGTCCCGCCCTCTTCGACGGCCAGCTCGAGATACCCCTCGACCCGTTCGCGCTGGGCCGCGGAGATCAGCGGCCCGCAGATGGTGCCGGGTTTCGACGGGTCGTCGGCCTTCAGCCCGGCCATCGCCTTGCCGGTGGCGGCGATCGCCTCGGCGAGCTTCTCGCGCGGGACGAGCAGGCGCGTGGTGATCGCGCAACCCTGCCCGGCGTGGGTGACGACGTTGAACGCGGCCATGCTGCAGGCGCCGTTCAGATCGGCGTCGTCGAGGACGATGAACGCCGACTTGCCGCCGAGCTCCAGGAACACCTTGGTCAGGTTCTGCGTGGCCGCGGCCATCACCTTGCGCCCGGTGGCCGTCGACCCGGTGAAGGAGACGATGTCGACGCGGGGATCGGCCACGAGTTGTTCCCCGAGGGAGTGATCCGACGAGGTGACGATGTTGATCACGCCGGGCGGGAAGTCGGTCTCCTCGGCGATGACCTTGCCGACGAGAGCCGCGGCCCACGGGGTGTCCGGGGCGGGTTTGAGCACGACGGTGCATCCGGCCGCGAGCGCCGGCCCGATCTTGGCGAAGTTGATCTGGTGCGGGAAGTTCCACGGGGTGATGGCCCCGACGACACCGGCGGCCTCGTGGCGGATCTCCCGCAGATTCGGGATGCCCATCGGCTCGGCACGGCCCAGATCGCGGGTCCACTCGTAGTTCTCGGCCAGGTCGGCGAAGTAGCCGAGGTCGCGCACCGGGCCCTCGAACTGCGGGCCGCCGGTGAGGAAGGCGGGGGCGCCGACCTCCTCGGTGGTCAATGCCCGGAACTCGTCGCTGTGAGTGAGCAGCGCGTCGCGCAGTTGGCGCAGACACCGGGCGCGCAAGGCGTGGTCGCGCGACCAGCCGGTGGTGTCGAAGGCGCGTCGGGCGGAGTCGATCGCGGCGTCCATGTCGTCGGGCCCGGCGTCGGCGGCGTGGCCGATGACCTGCTCGGTCGCCGGGTTGAGGATCGGGAAGCTGCCCTGCGAACCGGGGACGAGCTTGCCGTCGATCAGCAGGTCAGAGCTGTTTTGTGGGCGCAAGGTCATGGAATCTCCCTCGTCGGGCGCGGTGCGGGCGTCGGCGGCCCAGTTACTGGGCCACCGTCTGGACAAGTGTCTAGACGTGAGTACAAACGTAGTGTAACGTCGCTCACATGTCCACCCCCGCAGCAACTTCGGTTTCGACCGAATCCACCCGTCGACGCCTGACCGCGCAGCAGGCGGAGACGGTCGCCAAGCTGACCGACGCCGCCGTCGAGGTCCTGCGCGCCGACGGCTTCGACGGCCTCACGGTGCGCTCGGTCGCCAAGCTGGCCGGCGTCGCGCCGGCGACGGCGTACACCTACTTCAGCTCCAAGAGCCACCTCGTCGCCGAGGTGTTCTGGCGACGGCTCGCCCAGGGGGTGCCCGAGCCGGACATGAGTGCGACACCGGCGCAGCGCGTCGTCGAGCTGCTGCGGTCGATCGCGCTCATCGTCACCGGCGACGGCGATCTGGGCGGAGCGGTCACCGTCGCGCTGCTGGGCACCGACCCCGACGTCGAGCACCTGCGCCTGCGCATCGGCGGGTTCATCCGCCGCCGCCTCGCCGACGCGCTGGAGGTCGACGCGCAGAACCCGGGGCCCGTCGTCGAGGCGCTGGAAATGCTGTACGCCGGCGGCCTCGTCCACGCGGGTATGGGCCACATGTCCTACGAGGACACCGCCGACCGCCTGACCGAGGCGGCCCTGCTGATCTTGAAGGAGCACCAGTGAGCACGACGATCGCCGGGATGGAGCACCGGCTGCCCTTCGACCCGTACGCCTACGACTTCCACGAGGACCCGTACCCGACCTACGCCCGCCTGCGGGCCGAGGCGCCGGTCTACTACAACTCGACGCTCGACTTCTGGGCGCTGTCGCGGCACCAGGACGTGCGGCAGGCCTTCCGCGACAACGTCTCGCTGTCGAATGCGTGGGGGGTCTCGATGGACGCGATGTCCTACGGGCCCAACGCCAGCAACGTGATGTCCTTCCTCGCGATGGACGACCCGAAGCACCTGCGGATCCGCAAGCTCGTGTCCAAGGGGTTCACCCCGCGACGCGTGAACGAGTTGGCGCAGCGGATCCGTGAGCTCACCACCGAGCACTGGGATCAGTGCTTGGAGAAGGGCGAATTCGACTACGTCGCCGACTTCGCGGGCAAGCTGCCGATGGACGTCGTGAGCGAATTGCTCGGCGTCCCGGTCGCCGACCGCGCCTTCCTGCGCGAGCAGTCCGACCTGCTCATCCACCGCGAGGAGGGCGTCCTCGACGTCCCCGAGGCGGCGATCCACGCCTACCTCGCGCTCTACACCTACTACAACGAGCTGGTCGCCGACCGCCGGAAATCACCCGGCGACGACCTCGTCTCGGCCCTGCTGGAAGCCGAGATCGTCGATGAGGAGTCCGGCGAGCACGTCGCGCTCACCGACGAGGAGATCAACGGCTTCATGATGCTGATGGTCGTCGCGGGCAATGAGACGACGACGAAGCTGCTGGCCAACGCCGCTTACTGGGCGCATGAGAACCGCGATCAGCTGACCCGCGTCCTCGACGACCCCGACCTGGTGCCGTTGTGGACCGAGGAGACGCTGCGCTACGACAACTCGACGCAGATGGTGCTGCGCCGGGTCGTGGCCGACGCGGAGTTCGGCGGCATCGTGATCCCGGCCGAGCAGCGCGTGCTGTTGTTGGTCGGCTCGGCCAACCGTGACGCCGAGGTGTTCGGCGACGACGCCGACCGGTACGTGCTGGGCCGCGAGGTCGGACAGAACCTGATGAGCTTCGGGCTCGGCACCCACTTCTGCCTCGGCGCCCACTTGGCGCGGCTGGAGAGCAATATCGGGCTCGACGCGGTGGCGCGCAGCGTCGCCGGGTACGAACTCGACCTCGAGAACGCCGAGCGCGTCCACTCGGTCAACGTCCGGGGCTTCGCCAGCCTCCCGATGAAAGTGACGGCCCGCTGATGCCCGCCTTCGGACCGCACCCCGACCGTCGACCCGTCTTCGTCGCCGGCGCCTCGTCGGGAATCGGGGAGGCGACCGCACGATGGCTTGCCAAGGCCGGCTACCCCGTCGCCCTCGGTGCCCGCCGCGTCGAGAAATGCAAGGAGATCGCCGAACAGATCATCGCCGACGGCGGTGAGGCGATGGCCGTCGCGCTCGACGTCACCGACAACGACTCGGTGCTCGCCGCTGTGCGCGAGGTCGAATCGGCTTGGGGGCCAATCGAAATCGCGGTCGCCGGTGCCGGCGACCTCGGTATCGGACGGGCGCACGAGATCTCTGTCGAGAAGTGGGCCGAGCAGATCGACATCCACCTCGTCGGGGCGTTCCGGCTCTACCGTGCGATCGTGCCCGGGATGATCGAGCGCCGTCGCGGCGACTTCGTGTTCATCGGCTCCGACGTCGCCGTGCATCCGCGGCCCTGGTCCTCGGCCTATGTCGCCGCGAAGACCGGCGTCGACGGCCTCGTCGCGACCGCGCAGATGGAACTGGAGGGCACCGGGGTGCGCGCCAGCATCATCCGCCCCGGCCAGACCCTCACCGGGATGGGGATGAACCTCGACCAGGAGGAGACGACGGCGATGCTCAACGACTGGATCGCCTTCGGCCTCGCGCGGCACGGCAACTTCCTCTCCCCGGACAACCTCGCGCAGGCCATCGGGGCGATCGTCGCGATGCCGCCCGGCGCGCACATGCGCGTCGTGGAAGTCGAAGCCGAAGGCAAGCTCACCTCCGAGCGCAAAGAGTGAAAGGCCCACTATGACCACCCAGACCCTGCCGAAGCGGGTATCCGGCGGCGACGGCGAACACGGACACCTCGACGAGATGTCCACCGATCCGATCGAACTGTTCTGGCGCGTCCGACGCGAATGCGGCGACGTCGGGATGTTCCAACTCGCCGACCGGGAAGTCGTCCTGGTCTCCGGTGCGAGCGCGAACGAGGAGTTCTTCCGCGCCCCCGACGAGCTGTTGGACCAGGCCGCCGCCTATCCGTTCATGACGCCGGTGTTCGGCGAGGGCGTCGTCTTCGACACCTCGCCGGAGGAGCGCTCCAAGGCCTTGCACAACCAGGCGCTCAAGGGCGCCCACATGAAGCAGCACGCCGTGACGATCCCCAACGAGGTCGAGCGGATGATCGCCGATTGGGGCGACGAGGGCGAGATCGACCTGCTCGAGTGGTTCGGCGAGTTGACGCTCTACACCTCGTCGTCCTGCCTGATCGGCCGGAAGTTCCGCGAACGCCTGTCCAAGCGGATTTCGGCGATCTACCACGACCTCGAACGCGGCACCGACCCCTATGCGTACGTCGACTACCACGCCGACATCGAGAGCTTTCGACGCCGAGACGCCGCCCGCGCCGAGCTGGTGACCTTCATGGCGGAGGTCCTCGCCGAGCGGGAGGCGAACCCGGAGCAGGACAAGGACAACCGCGACCTGCTCGACGTGCTCGTCTCGTTGAAGAACGAGGACGGGACGCCGATGTTCTCCGCCGACACCGTCACCGGCATGTTCATCTCGATGATGTTCGCCGGGCACCACACGACGCAGGGCACCGCCGCCTGGACGCTGCTGGAATTGCTGCGGCACCCCGATTACATGGCCGACGTCGTCGCCGAGCTCGACGACATCTACGCCGACAAGGGGGAGGGGCGCGCCGAGTATTCGTTCGCGGCGATGCGCCAGATCCCGTTGCTGGAAGCCGGGATCAAGGAGGCGCTGCGGCTGCACCCGCCGCTGATCATCCTGATGCGCGTGGTCCGCGAGGATTTCGAGGTCGAGGACACGCTGGTGCGCGAAGGGCAGCTGATCGCCGTGTCGCCAGCGGTCAACAACCGGCTGCCGGAGGACTTCCCGGAGGCCGATTCCTTCGACCCGCACCGCTACATCGACCCGCGCCAGGACGACATCATCAACCGCTGGACGTGGATCCCGTTCGGCGCCGGGCGTCATCGCTGCGTCGGTGCCCAGTTCGCGATGATGCAGCTCAAGGCCATCTTCTCGGTGCTGCTGCAGAACTACGAGTTCGAGCTGGCCCAAGACCCGGAGAGCTACCACAACGACCACTCGAAGATGGTCGTCCAACTGGCCCAGCCGTGCCGGGTGCGGTACCGGCGTCGGCAATCGTGAGGACGGTGGTGAGCATGCGAGTCGAAGTCGACCTGGATCTGTGCCAGGGGCACGGCATGTGCGAGATGGAGGCGCCCGAGGTCTTCGAGGCGCAGCGCGACCACGTCGAACTCCTCGACAAGGAACCCGACGAATCGCTGCGCCCCGCCGTCGAGGCCGCCGTGCGCTACTGCCCGACCCAAGCCCTACGGATCGTCGAAGACTGACCGGGGTCTCGATATGCGGCTGTCTGGGTCTCGATACGAATTCTCGGCTAGCGCCTCGAGTTCACTCGACCACCGATCGGCGGCGGTGGGTCCGGTGGTCGGCGGTGGATCCGGGGTGGTCGAGATCTCGATACGACCGCTCCTTCGTCGCGATCACTCGATCCGGCGGTGGATCCGGGGGTGGTCGAGTGGATCCGCGCTGGTCGAGTGGATCCGAGCCGCTAGGCGAGGAACCGTATCGAGACCTGACGACATGCCAAGCGAGATGACAACAAAACGTGATCAACGAAAGAGGGACTGACACCATGACCGAGATCAGCGCCGCCACCAGTTTGGGGCCGTTCGACCGCGACGAGCTGGAGGAGATGAAGACGCGGTGGCTCGCCGCGAATATCGAGGCGGAGAAGGCCGGCGATTGGAAGCCGCTCGCCGACTTCTACACCGAGGACGCCACCTACGGCTGGAACTACGGGCCGCAGAAGGACTTCATGGCCGTCGGTCGCGATGAGATCCGCGAGCTGGCGCTCGGCCAGGAGATGGAAGGGCTGAACGGGTGGACCTACCCGTATCAGACCTGGGTCATCGACGACCGCACCGGCGACATGATCGGGCTGTGGAAGCAGGTCTACGAGCGCACCCGCGCCGACGGCACGCATTACGCGCTCGAGGGCATCCAGGGCAGCTGGTTCAAATACGGCGGTGGTTTCCAATTCGCATGGCAGCGCGACTTCTTCGACTACGGAAACGTCTCGTCGTTGTTCATCGAGTTGATGACGGACAAGGCGATGAGCGACGAGATGCTGGCCCGCGTCGAGAAGTCGGCACCGGGCAACCTGCCGGGGTGGTACGACTTCGGCAAGGCGCCCGTGAAGTTCTGGTGACGCGATGACCGATACAGCCCGTCGGACATCGCAAGCAGACTCCTCGTCGTACGCGTCCTTCGCGAAACAACAGTTGGCCACCCTCCTCCCGGAGCTGCTGCTCTCCGGCCAGTTGATCGACCGCAGCGGGATGGCACACCTGATCGGCGCCTTCGGTCGCGAGGGGATGACGCAGGTCGCGATCGAGGAATGGATGGCGGCGAGCCCGGTGTACACCGGGCGGATGCGGGCCGCGCTGGGGATCGACGGCGACGGCGTCGTCGACATGTTCAAGTGTTTGCAACTCGACATCGGGGCGCCGCCGCAATTCATGGACTTCCGCTACGTCGTGCACGACGAATACCACGGCGGATTCGTGCTCGACCACTGCGGCGCCCTCATGGACGTCGAACCGATGGGCGACGACTACGTGACCGCCATGTGCCACGACATCGAGGATCCGACCTTCGATGCGACGGCGATCGCGACCAATCGTCGTGCTCGCATCCGGCCGGTACACCGGCCGCCGCGCATGCCGTCGGACCGTCATCCGCACTGCGAGTGGACGGTGACCATCGAGCCCGACCGCGACGAGCTGCCGCTGCCCGAGGTGACGCTGCCGGTCCTCGAGACGGCGGCGGCCGATGTCGTGCTGAGCCCGATCGACGGGGCCGCATCCGACGGGCTGGTCGACTATCGGGGGCCGCTCGTCGAGGACTTGGTGTTCGGCGACTTCGCCCACACCGCGCTGGTGCGCATCGCCGAAGAGGTCGCGCTGCAACACCATCTGCTGGCGATCGGGTTCCGGCTGTCGGTGACGCGGCGCGCGGGCGCCGACGTCGCGCGCGAGATCACCGGCAAGCAGCTGATCGGGATCGCGGGCATGACGTCGGAGCGGTTGCGCGATGCGCTGCGCCTGGGCGACAGCGCCGCCGACCTCGTGACCGTCCTGCGCGCGCATCCGATCCTCGGACCGCGGCAGTACACGGGGGTCGTCGTCGAAGAGAGCGGTTCCGGGGACGGTGTGCGGATCCGCGTGCCGCAGGATTCGCCGGCGCAGCGCGACGGCGGCTGGATGGACTTGCTCACGCCCGAGTTCACCGCTCCGCTCGACGCGATGGTCTGCGGGGTCGACTCGCGGTGGGCGGTGGCCGGGGCGCGGTTGAGCGACGGCGAGCTGGTCGTCGACATGGCGCGCGGCGAACCCCGCAAGGAAGCGGGGGAGGTCGCGATCGTGCGCTTCTCCTCCGGTTCGACCTTCTCCTTCGCCGACCGGGGCCGCGCCGTGCCGCTGGTCCCCATCCCGATCACGCCGATCGGCTAGTCGCCGCGCTGGGCACCTCGCTCCCGCCGGGTCTCGATACACCTTCTCGGCTAGCGCGGTCTCGATACACCGACTCGGCTAGCGCCTCGTCGGCACTCGACCACCATCTACGGCACTCGACCACCGTGGAAAGCAAAACCCCGCCGGGCGCCGGGTCGTATCGAGACCTGGGCACCCAAACCACGCCGAGTGGGCACCCAAACCCCGCCGAGTGAGCACCGAACGCCGATTTGCCCGGCTACCCCATATCCTCAAACCATGACAACCGAGAATGTTGCACAGGCCCTGCTCGACGCGCAGGTCGCCTGGGCCATCAACCGCCTCACCGGCGACGAACTCCCCGAGTTGGCCGAGAAGGCCGTCGACGACGTGCTCGCCGTCGCCGAGGGGGCGACCATGACCGCCCTCGTCGACCCGGCGATGATCAAGTCGATCGCACGCATGCTCGCGACGACGGTGCCGCCCAGCTCGGCCGCGACGACCCTCGTCGAGCAAAGTGCCGAGGTGGTGATGTCGAACCCGGCCGGGACATACACGCTGCGCGAGGTGATCGACCGCGACAACGTCGCACGTATCACCGACGAGGTACTCGCGCTGACTCCTCTGCTGGAGAAGGCCCTCGACGACCTGACGCACAGCCCGATGATGGCTGCCCTCGCGTCGCGGTTCGTCGGCCGGATCGTTAACGACGTCATCGCGGGCAACCGTGCGGTGGCGGAGAAGATCCCCGGCGTCGGATCGCTCGTCTCCTTCGGAACCAAAGCCGCGGGCAAGGCGATCGGCAAGACCGGCGAGCAGTTCGGCGAACTCTTCGGCGATACCGCGGCCAAGGGCGCCGAGTTCGCGATGGGCCGGCTGAACAAGATCATCGTCGCGACGCTGAAAGACCCGTCGACGCGCTCGGCCGTGCTCGAGGTGTTCGACATGTACGCCGAGAAGAAGATCGGCCGGCTCGACAAGGTGTTGACCCTCGACGACGCCAAGCGAATCGGCGGGCTGGGGCAGGACGTCGCGATCGCGGGTGCCGCCTCGGAGCCGATCCTCAAACTCGTCGACGCCCTGATCGACGGATTCTTCACCGTCTACGGCGACTACCCGGCCGCGCAACTGCTCGACGAACTCGACATCACGCGCGACATCCTCGTCGAATACGCGGTGGCCGGCGCGCCGCGGCTGTTCGACGCGGTCAAGGAGTCCGGCGAGCTGGAGCGCATCGTGCGGGAACAGTTGGAGCCGTTCTTCACCTCGCCCGAGGTCGCCGCGATTCTCGACGGAAAGTCGTGACCTACCGCCCGAAGAACGCGTTCGACGCCTTCGCGATCCGAATCGTCCCCGGATCCGACCCGATTTCGATGACCCAGCCGATGGGAACGCGGATCGTCGACCACCGCGGTCGCGTCGAGCTACCCGCGTTGATGGTGCTGTTCGACGACCTCGGCGGGTTGCCGTTCGCCTTGGCCGACCGCTTGTCGTCGTCGTTGCAGGCGCGGCTCTCGGTCTCGGTCGGGGCCGGGCTGGCGCTCGGCGACGTCGTGCGCGGCGACGGCCGGTTGCTGATGTCCGACGAATCGTTCGGCTCGACGCGGGTGCGCCTGTCTCGCGACGGCGAGCCCGTTGCGAGCGGGTCAGCGCGCAGCGTGCGCGTCGGACGCGCCGTGATCGGTGAATCGGAGGTCGTCGCGGGGGAGACGCTGCCCGCGCCCGACGACGCGGAGTTGCCGGCCCCACTCGACCCGTCGCTGTCCGGTGCGCAGATCGTCGCGGGTATCGCGGACGGTTCGCTGTCCGCCGGTCCGCTGGCCGAGCTGCTCGGCGCGGCGATCGCCGATCCCGATCCGTCGGCGCTGCGGCTGGCGGTCCCAACCGTGGCCTGGATGGGCAACTTCTTCGGCACGATGCACGGCGGCATCATCGCGACCATCACCGCGCAGGCCGCGTCCTTCGGAATCGCCGCGAACATGCGGCCGGGGGTCGGCTACCGGATCGTCGAGTTCACGATCGCCTTCCTCCGCTCACCCGCGCTCGACGGGCAGCCGGTCGTCGCGACGGTGAAGCCGGTGAAGATCGGCCGACGACTCTCGACCGTCGACGTGGAACTCCATGCCGACGACGGGACGCTCTTGGCCCGGGCCACCGCCGACGCGAGGTGCGACCTCTAATCAGCGCCCCCCGAACCGCCGAGTGGGCACCAGATCTCGGCGAGTGGGCACCGGATCTCGCCGAGTGGGCACCAAAACTGGCGGGCAAGCTAAGCCAGGACGCGTGCGATGTTCTCGAGCAGTCCCCGAGTTCCTTCTTCGCGGCCGGCCGCCGCGTCGGGTCCTGGCCCGTGCACACCGTCGAGGTGGACGCCCTGTTCGGTGAAGGTGAGACGCGTGCCGCCGGCAATCTCTTCGAAGACGACGGTGGTGACCGAGGTCGACGCGTGGGCGTCGTCCAGCCACATGTCGTAGGTGTAGACGAGCCGCTGATTCGGCACGATGTCGGTGTAGGTGGCGCGGAACCGGGAGAGCGGCCCGTCGGCGCCGCGACGTCCGTCGTCGATGGACACGCCGCCGACGCGGAAGTCGTCGGACCGCTCGACCTCGACGAAGTCGTCGCTACCGAACCATTGGGCCTTGATCGTCGGGTCGGCGAACGCCTGCCACACCGCCGATACGGAGGCCGGGTATTCGCGCTCTAGCGAAAAGGTGGCGTGGGTCTGGGTGAGGGTGGACATCATCGATCTCCTTCTTGGTTGGTCAGGTAGTCCCCGAGGCGGTCGAGCTGCTTCTCCCGGGGGCGCCGCTGCGCGACGATCCAGTGGTTGGCAGGCACGAGTGCATCGGGCACCAGTTGATATGTGCGGACTCGCCCGACCTTCTCGGACGAGACCACTCCGGCGCGCTCGAGCACCCGGAGGTGCTCGACGATCGTCGGCAACGCCGCATCAAACGGTTCGGCGAGTTCGGTGACCGAAGCCGGCGACTGGACCAGCCGCTCGACCAGGGCCCGCCGAGTCGCGTCGGACAAGGCGCGGAATGTCGCGTCCAACGACGACTGATACTTAGCCATATAGCTAAGTATTGCGACAGTCGTCGGAAAACGCAAGGGCGGGGTCGGCGGTCATAGGCTGGGGCCGTGAGTTCATTCGTCCTCGTCCCAGGAGCCGGTGGGCAGGCGTGGTACTTCCACCGGCTCGTTTCACGGCTCGTCGAGCGCGGACACCGGGCCGTCGCCGTCGACTTGCCGGCCGACGACGACACCGCTGGCTTGGCCGAATACGCCGCGGCCATCGTCGACGCATCGCCGTCGGGGCCGGTGATCCTCGTCGCGCAGTCGATGGGCGGGCTTAGCGCGCCACTGACCTGCGACCGTCTCGACGTCGCCGGGATCGTCATGCTCAATGCGATGTCCCCGCGGCCGGGGGAGGCCGGCGGTGATTGGTGGACCAATACCGGTCAGGAGGAGGCGGCGAGGAGCAAGGCGATCGCTGACGGTCGTGACCCGGATGCCCCGTTTGATCCGTCGGAGGTCTTCTTTCACGACGCGGATCCCGAGCTTCTTGCCGAGGCGCAGGCCGCGCCACCGCCACGACAATCGGGCCGACCGTTCGACGATCCGTGGCCGCTCGAGGGGTGGCCGGACGTGCCGACGCGCTTCATCGGCGCAGTCGACGATCGGCTGTTTCCGCTTGAGTTCCAGCGTCGAGTCGTCGGCGAACGTCTCGGCGTCGATGTCGAAACGGCTCCGGGCGGGCACTTGGCTGCGCTTACTCAGCCTGAAGCGGTGGTCGAGCGGCTTCTCCGGTAGCGCGTTGGTGCCGTCGGCGGCGGGTGGGTCTAGATACAAATTCTCGCTTTGCTCGAATTCACTCGACCGGCGAGATGGGCACGATCGACGAAGAACTGGGCACGGTCGGCGGATTTTGGTGCCCACTCGGCGTGCTTGAGGTGCCCACTCGGCGTGCTTGAGGTGCCCACTCGGCGTGCTTGAGGTGCCCACTCGGCGTAGTTGAGGTGCCCACTCGGCGTGGTTAGGGTGCCCACTCGGCGGGGGCGGGGTGCCCAGGTCTCGATACGACCGCTCCTTCGTCGCGGGCACTCGACCCGACGCCCGGAAAAAACAATCATTCGCGCTTGCTTTTTTCGCCAACCCGTGTGAGGGTTGTCACCATGTCATCCGTGGATGGAATCGTCGCCGATCTGGCGGCGGAGAGCGAGTCCCTCGACGACCTCGTCGCAATGCTGACGCCCGAGCAGTGGGCCACGCCCACACCGGCGCAGGGGTGGACGATCGCGCATCAGATCGGGCACCTGCTGTGGACCGACCGGGTCTCGCTGACCGCCGTCACCGACGCCGAGGGATTCAAGGAAATCTTCGGCATCGCCGCGCACGACCCGCTCGGGTTCGTCGACAAGGCCGCCGATGTCGAGGCCGCCCGCCCGCCGGCCGAACTCCTCGCGGATTGGCGCGCCACGCGGGGCAAACTGGGCGGTGCGCTGTGCGCGGTCCCGGACGGGACGAAGCTGCCGTGGTTCGGCCCGCCGATGTCGGCAGCGTCGATGGCCACGGCGCGAATGATGGAGACCTGGGCCCACGGACTCGACGTCGCCGACGCCCTCGGCATCACCGTCGCGCCGAGCGACCGACTGCGCCACGTCGCGCATATCGGCGTCCGCACCCGCGACTTCGCCTACGCCGTCAACGGCAAACCGGCCCCCGCCGAGCCGTTCCGCTACGAACTCAAGTCGCCGTCCGGCGCCGACGAGTGGACCTGGGGTCCGGAAGACGCCACGAATGTCGTGCGCGGTTCCGCCCTCGACTTCTGTGAACTCGTGACCCAGCGGCGCCACCCCGACGACCTCGACATCACCACCGTCGGCGACGACGCCGCGGAGTGGGTCACCATCGCCCAGTGCTTCGCCGGCCCGCCCGGCGGCGGGCGCGAACCGTCCACCGCAAACGAGGGGAAGAACAATGGCTGAGGCCGTCCGCATCGGCAACATGTCGGGCTTCTACGGCGATCGCTTCTCGGCGATGCACGAGATGCTCGACGGCGGGGAGCTGGATTACCTGACCGGCGACTACCTGGCCGAGCTGACCATGCTCATCCTCGGCCGCGACCGCCTCAAGGATCCGTCGCGCGGCTACGCCAAGACCTTCCTGCGGCAACTCGAGGAGAACCTCGGGCTGGCATTGGACAAGGGGGTGCAGATCGTCGCGAACGCTGGCGGTCTCAACCCACACGGGCTGGCCGTGGCGATCCGGGAACTGGCCGACAAGCTGGGCCTGGGCGCCCAGGTCGCGTTCGTCTCCGGCGACGACCTGATGGCCGATGCGCAGAAGCTGGGCCTGGGCGATCCGTTGACCGCGAATGCCTACCTGGGCGCGTTCGGCATCAAGACCGCCCTGACGCGCGGTGCCGACATCGTCGTGACGGGCCGGGTGACCGACGCATCGCTGACGATGGGACCGGCGGCGGCGGCCTTCGACTGGACCCACCAGGACCTCGACCCCCTGGCTGGAGCACTGGTCGCCGGGCACATCATCGAGTGCGGCGCGCAGGCGACCGGCGGCAATTACTCCTTCTTCACCGAGATCCCGATGGGACATCTCGGCTTCCCGATCGCCGAGGTGGCCGCCGACGGCTCGTCGGTCATCACCAAGCATGACGGCACCGGGGGAGCGGTCACCGTCGGCACCGTCACGGCGCAGCTGCTCTACGAGGTCGGCGGCCCGCGCTACCTCAACCCCGACGTCACCGCGCGACTGGACTCCATCGAGCTGGAACAGCTCGCGCCGGACCGCGTCGCGGTGCGCGGGGTCCGGGGCGAGAACCCGCCGAAGGATCTGAAGGTTTCGCTCAACTTCCTCGCCGGGATCCGCAACGAGGTCGACGTGGTGCTCACCGGTCTCGACATCGAGGCGAAGGCGAAGCTGTTCGAAGAACAGTTCCGTGCCGCGCTGCCCGCGCCGCCGGCCGACCTGTCCTTCGAACTCGCCCGCACCGACCGCCAAGACGGCACCACCGAGGAACAGGCGAGTGCCACGCTGCGCGTCGTCGCCCGCGACACCGATCCCGCCAAGGTGGGGCGACCGTTTTCCGCGGCCGTCGTCGAATTGGCCCTGGCGAGCTATCCCGGCTTCACCCTGATGGCCCCGCCCGGAAACGGCGCGCCCTACGGTGTCTTCGAACCCGGCTACGTCGACGCGGCGCTGGTGCCGCACCGCGTCGTGCAGCCCGACGGGGTGACCGTCACGATCGAGCCGTCGCCGCTGCGCGGCGAGGTCCCGGTCGACGAGGACTCGCCGGTGCCGGCAGCGCCCGCCGCGACCGACTTCGGTCCGACGACCACCGCCCCACTGGGCACCGTCGCCGGGGCCCGGTCGGGAGACAAGGGCGGCAGCGCCAACGTCGGCGTCTGGGGTCGCTCCGACGAGGAGTTCGCCTGGCTCGACCAGACGCTGACCACCGACCTCCTGCGCACGCTGCTGCCGGAGGTCGCCGACCTGACCATCCACCGCTACGCGCTGCCGAATCTGCGCGCGGTGAACTTCGTGATCGAAGGCGTCCTGGGCCGCGGTGTAGCCGACCAGGTCCGCTTCGACCCGCAGGCCAAGGGCTTGGGCGAATGGCTGCGCTCGCGGCCGGTGCCCATTCCGAACCGGTTCCTTCCGTCCACCACTTCGTAGAGGAGTAGCAGTGCCCTTCAGCTCACCGCTCTGGGATTCGCCCGAGCGCCAACAACTGCGCGCCGCCGTCCGCGATTTCACGCAGCGCCACGTCCTGCCCTTCCAAGACGAGTGGGAGAAGACGGGCCTGCTCCCGCGCGAACTCCATCTTGAGGCCGCCAAGTTGGGCCTGTTCGGCCTGGGGGTGCCGGAGGAAGTCGGCGGCTCCGGCGGTGATCTGATCGATGCGACGATCATGGCCGAGGAGATGCTCTACCTGGGCACCTCCGGCGGCGTGATGGCGTCGCTGTTCACCAACGGCATCTCCCTGCCGCACCTGGTCGCGGCCGGTGACCCGGCGCAGATCGACCGCTGGGTGCGGCCGACACTGGCCGGGGAGAAGATCGGCTCGCTGGCCATCACCGAGCCCGGCGGCGGCAGCGACGTCGGCCACCTGCGCACCAAGGCGGTGCGCGACGGCGACGAGTACGTCGTCAACGGGTCGAAGACCTTCATCACCTCGGCGGTGCGCGCCGCCTTCGTCGTCACCGCGGTCCGCACCGGCGGCGACGGGGCGGCCGGGGTCTCGCTCCTGGTCGTCGAGAAGGGAACCCCCGGGTTCACGGTCGCGCGCAAGCTCGACAAGATGGGCTGGCTCGCCTCGGATACCGCGGAACTCTCCTACGAGGACGTGCGCGTGCCCGTCGGCAACCTCGTCGGCGCGGAGAACTCCGGGTTCGCGCAGATCGCCCAGGCATTCGTGACCGAACGGTCGGTGCTGGCCACGCAGGCCTATTCGGCGGCGCAGCGCTGCCTGGACCTGACGCTGGACTGGGTGCGCAACCGGGAAACCTTCGGCCGCCCGCTCATCTCCCGCCAATCGGTGCAGGACTCGGTGACCGAGATGGCCCGCCGGATCGACGTGGCGCGAACCTACTCGCGGCAGGTCGTCGAGGCCAAGGTGGCCGCCGACGCGACCGGCGCCGGACCGGACCTGATCGCGGAGGTGTGCTTCGCGAAGAACACCGCCGTCGAGACCGGCGAATGGGTGGTGAACAAGGCCGTCCAACTCTTCGGCGGCATGGGCTACATGCGCGAATCCGAAGTCGAGCGCCAATACCGCGACATGCGGATCATCGGCATCGGCGGCGGTACCACCGAGATCCTGACCGGGCTCGCGGCGAAACGATTGGGGTACCAGGCATGACCGTTCTGCAGTCCAAGCTCGACCCGAGCGGCGAGGCCTATCAGGACGCCGCGACGGCGATGACCGAGAAGCTCGCCGAGCTGCAAACCGAGTTCGACAAGGCACTCGCCGGTGGCGGCGAGAAGTACGTGGAGCGGCACCGCAAGCGCGGCAAGATGACCGCGCGCGAGCGCATCGAGATGCTCGTCGACCCGGACAGCCCGTTCCTGGAGCTGTGCCCGCTCGCGGCCTGGGGATCGCCGTTCCAAGTGGGTGCGTCGGTCGTCGTCGGAATCGGCGTCGTCGAGGGCGTCGAGTGCCTGATCGTCGCCAACGACCCGACGGTCAAGGGGGGCACCTCCAACCCCTGGACGCTGCGAAAGAGTCTGCGCGCCAACGCGATCGCCATGGAGAACCGGCTGCCCTGCATTGCGCTGGTGGAATCCGGCGGTGCCGACCTGCCGACGCAGAAAGAGGTTTTCGTCCCCGGCGGCCAGATGTTCCGCGACATCACCCGGCTGTCCGGGGCCGGCATCCCGACGATCGCCCTGGTCTTCGGCAACTCGACCGCCGGCGGCGCCTACATCCCCGGGATGAGCGACCACACGGTGATGATCGACGGCCGTTCCAAGGTCTTCCTCGGCGGCCCGCCGTTGGTCAAGATGGCCACCGGCGAGGAGAGCGACGACGAGACCCTGGGCGGCGCGACCATGCACGCCCGCGAATCGGGGTCGGCGGACTACCTCGCCGTCGACGAGCAGGACGCCATCCGCATCGGGCGCCGCATCGTCGCGCGACTCAACTGGCGCAAGAAGGGGCCGGGGCCGGTCGCCGCGTCGATCGAGCCGCGCTACGACGCGGAGGAACTGCTCGGCATCGTGCCGTCGGATCTGAAGATCCCGTTCAATCCGCGTGACATCATCGCCCGCGTCGTCGACGACAGCGACTTCGACGAGTTCAAGCCCGAGTACGGCAATTCGCTGTGCACCGGGTGGGCGCGGATCCACGGCTATCCCGTCGGCATCCTCGCCAACGCGCAGGGCGTGCTGTTCTCCGCCGAATCGCAGAAGGCCACCCAGTTCATCCAGCTGGCCAACCAGACCGACACCCCGCTGCTGTTCCTGCACAACACCACCGGCTACATGGTGGGCGCTGAATACGAGCGCGGCGGCATGATCAAGCACGGCTCGATGATGATCAACGCGGTCTCCAACTCGAAGGTCCCGCACATCTCGCTGCTGGTCGGTGCCAGCTACGGCGCCGGCCACTACGGCATGTGCGGCCGGGCCTACGACCCGCGCTTCCTGTTCGCCTGGCCGAGCGCGAAGTCCGCGGTCATGGGCGGAGCGCAGCTCGCCGGTGTGGTCTCCATCGTGTCGCGCGCGGCCACCGAGGCGCGCGGCGGGACCGTCGACGAGGAGGCCGACGCCGGGATGCGCGCCATGATCGAGGCGCAGATCGAGAAGGAGTCGCTGCCGGCGTTCCTCTCCGGGATGCTCTACGACGACGGGGTCATCGACCCCCGCGACACCAGACCGGTGCTCGGCATGTGCCTTTCGGCGATCCACAACGGCGAGGTGGAAGGCGCCGACGGCTACGGCGTCTTCCGGATGTGAGGCAACGATGACGAAGAAGACGGCCGCGAAGTCGGCCAACCGAGAAATCCGTTCCGTCCTCGTCGCCAACCGCGGCGAGATCGCCTGCCGGGTGTTCCGCACCTGTCGCGACCTGGGCATCGCCACCGTCGCGGTCTACTCCGACCCCGACGCCGACGCACCCCATGTGCGCCAGGCGGATGCGGCGGTGCGACTGCCCGGCGCCACGTCGGCGGAAACCTATCTGCGCGGCGAGAAGATCATCGACGCGGCTCGGGCCACGGGTGCCGATGCCATCCACCCCGGGTACGGCTTCCTCTCCGAGAACGCCGAATTCGCGCAGGCGGTCATCGATGCCGGTCTGATCTGGATCGGTCCGCCGCCCGCCGCGATCACCGCGATGGGATCGAAGGTGAACGCCAAGGAGTTGATGGCGAAGGCCGGCGTGCCGGTCCTCGGCGACCTCGACCCGAAGAAGGCCACCGCCGACGACCTCCCGCTGCTCATCAAGGCCTCGGCCGGTGGCGGCGGGCGCGGTATGCGCATCGTGCGAGACCTCGCCGACCTCGACGAGAACGTCGCCGCGGCGAAGCGCGAGGCGCTCTCCGCCTTCGGTGACGAGACGGTGTTCTGCGAGCCCTACGTCGAACGCGGACACCACATCGAGGTCCAGGTGATGGCCGACGAGCACGGCGGCGTCTGGGCCGTCGGCGAGCGCGAGTGCTCCATCCAGCGCCGACACCAGAAGGTCGTCGAGGAGGCGCCCGCACCCCTCGTCGAGTCCATCGGCGGCGACCTGCGCGAGCGGCTCTACGACGCGGCCCGCAAGGCCGTCACCGCCATCGGGTACACCGGCGCGGGCACCGTCGAGCTGTTGGCCGACGGTCGGGGCCGCTTCTACTTCCTGGAGACCAACACCCGTCTGCAGGTGGAGCACCCGGTCACCGAGGAGACCACCGGACTCGACCTCGTCGAATGGCAGCTGCGCGTCGCGATGGGCGAGCCGCTCGTCGGCGACGAGCCGGTCGCCGTCGGGCATTCCATCGAGGCGCGCCTCTACGCGGAGAACCCGGCCGCGGACTGGGCCCCGCAGTCGGGGACGGTGTACGAATTCGCGATCGACGCGCATTCCGCGGCCGCCTCGCGCATTCGCGTCGACACCGGGATCGCCGACGGGAGCGAGATCTCCACGTACTACGACCCGATGATCGCCAAGGTGATCAGCTGGGCGCCGACCCGTCGTCGGGCCGCCGCGGTCCTCGCGTCGGCGCTGGCCGACGCCACGCTGCACGGACCGGTCACCAACCGGGACATGCTGGTCAACACGCTGCGGTCGTCGCAGTTCCTCTCCGGCGACACCGACACCGGGTTCATCGACGAGGTCGGACTCGACGTGCTCTCCGCGCCGCTGGCGAGCGAAGCCGACGTGCGGCTGGCCGCGGTGGCCGCCGCACTCGCCGAGGCGTCGGCCAACCGGGCGAACGCGCGGGTCCTGGCGTCGATCCCGTCCGGGTTCCGCAACATCCCGTCGGGCTACCAGGTGAAGACCTACCGTCACGGCGAGGAGGAGATCGCCGTCCGCTATCGCGTCGCGCGCGACGGACACGTCGAACTCCCGGACGACGAGGGGGTGGGGTCTCGGGCCTCGTCCGCACTCGACCACCGAAATGTCGTGCTCGTCGTCGACGGGGTGCGCCGCGAGTTCGCGGTGAGCCGCCACGGCGAGACCGTGTACGTGGACTGGCCGGGCAAGTCGGTGGCGCTGGGCGTCGTCCCGCGCTTCGTCGACCCGTCGACGGTGCAGCGGCCCGGTTCGCTGCTCGCCCCGATGCCGGGATCGGTGATCCGGGTCGCCGTCGAGCAGGGCGATCGCGTCACCGCCGGGCAGCCGATGCTGTGGCTGGAGGCGATGAAGATGGAGCACACCATCACCGCCCCGGCCGACGGCGTCGTGACGACACTGGCCGTCGAGGTCGGACGCCAGCTCGCCGTCGGCGACGTCCTGGCCGTCATCGAATCAGAAGAGGAAGCCGCGGCCTCGTGGCCGAAGCGGCCACCGGAACACCAACCGAAGAGAACAGGGAATCAATGAGTTTCATCGAGACCGACGAGCGCAAAGAACTGCGCGCGGCCGTTGCGGCGCTGGGGAAGAAATACGGCGCCGAGTACTTCCAGAAATGCGCGAAGCAAGACCTCAAGACCACCGAGCTGTGGAAGGAGGCCGGTGACCTGGGGTTCATCGGCGTCAACCTGCCCGAGGAGTACGGCGGCGGCGGGGCCGGGATGTACGAGCTGTCGATCGTGATGGAAGAACTCGCGGCATCGGGCACCGGCCTGCTGATGCTGGTCGTCTCGCCGGCGATCTGCGGCAACGTCATCGCCCGATTCGGCACCGAGGAGCAGAAGAAGAAGTGGTTGCCCGGGCTCGCCAGCGGTGAGATCACCATGGCCTTCGGCATCACCGAACCCGACGCGGGGTCGAATTCGCACCAGATCACCACCACGGGCCGCCGCGACGGCGACGAGTGGATCCTCTCCGGCCAGAAGGTCTTCATCTCCGGTGTCGACCAGGCCGACGCGGTGCTCATCGTCGGGCGCACCGAGGAGGCGAAGACCGGCAAACTCGCCCCGGCGCTGTTCATCGTGCCCACCGATGCGGAGGGCTTCACCTTCACCCAGATCCCGATGGAACTGCAGAACCCCGAGAAGCAGTTCCAGCTCTTCCTCGACGACGTCCGGCTGCCCGCCGACGCCCTCGTCGGCGACCCCGAGGCCGCGTTGAGCCAGCTGTTCGCGGGGCTCAACCCGGAGCGCATCATGGGTGCGGCATCGGCGATCGGCATGGGCCGGTACGCGCTGGACAAGGCCGTCGCCTACGCGAAGGACCGGACCGTGTGGAAGACGCCGATCGGCGCGCACCAGGGCATCGCCCACCCGCTGGCCGCGGGCAAGGTCGAGTTGGAGATGGCCAAGCTGATGATGCAGAAGGCCGCGACGCTCTACGACGCCGGCGACGACTGGGGTGCAGCAGAACCGGCCAACATGGCGAAATACGCCGCGGCCGAGGCGTCGACCAAACTCGTCGACCAGGCCGTCCACACCCTCGGCGGCAACGGCCTCACCTCCGAGTACGGGCTGGCACCGATGTTGGCGCTGGTGCGGATCGCCAAGGTTGCGCCGGTGAGCCGCGAGATGGTCCTCAACTTCGTCGCCCAGAACACCCTCGGCCTCCCGAAGTCGTACTGACACGATGGCGCCGGAATCACAGGAGACGGTCGTCCACGTCGAGCAGACGCGGGCGGTCGCGACGATCACGCTGGACTCGCCGTCGAACCGCAACGCACTCTCGTCGACGCTCGTCGGGCAGCTCTCGGCGGCGCTCGCGCAGGCCGCCGCCGACGACACGATTCGTGCGGTGGTGCTGACGCATGCCGGTGGAACCTTTTGCGCCGGAGCCGATCTGGGGGAGGCGCTGCGCCGCGGGCTGAGTCCCCAGGAGGCGACGGCCGAGGGCGCCTCGGCGATGGTCTCGCTGATGGGGACGATGCTGGGGATGCCCAAGCCGGTCATCGTCGTCGCCGACGGGCATGTGCGGGCGGGCGGGTTCGGACTCGTCGGGGCGGCCGACATCGCCCTGGTCGGCCCGGCCGCCACCTTCGCGCTGACCGAGGCGCGGCTGGGTCTGGCGCCCTCGATCATCTCCGTCGTGCTGCTGCCGAAGATGACCGCGCGTGCGGCCGGGCGATACTTCCTGACCGGTGAGAAGTTCTCGCCGTCGACGGCGCAGGACATCGGCCTGGTCACCCAGGCCCTGGGCAGCGCCGAGGAACTGGCCGCCGCGCGCGACGAGGTGCTCGACGGGATCCGCAAGGCCTCCCCGCAGGGCCTCGCCGCATCGAAGAAGCTCACCACGGCGGCGATCCTCGCCGATTTCGACGCGAACGCGAATGCCCGCGCCGCCGAGTCGGCGGCGTTGTTCGCCTCCGACGAGGCGCGCGAAGGGATGACCGCCTTCCTCTCGAAGTCCAAGCCGAGCTGGGACAGCAGCGAGTAGATGACGACCGTCCGAGAGCCGCAGCAGGACCGTTCCCGCGCCACGCGGGAGCGGCTGTTGGACAAGTCGGTCGACGTGCTCGCGACCCAGGGATGGGCGGCGACGACCGTGGCGGCCGTCGCCGAGTCGGCCGGGGTGTCGCGCGGCGCCGCGCAGCACCACTTCCCGACGCGCGACGCGCTGATCATCGCGGTGCTGGAGCGGATGTTCGACGCGATGATCGGGGAGGCCTCCGCGACCATGACATCGGTGCCCGACGACGTGGCGGCCCGGGTCGACGCCGTCGTCGACAAAGCGGTGTCGATCTACACCGGCACCGATTTCAAGGCGGCGCTGCAGGTGTGGGCGGCCGCGGCGTCGGATGCCGCGCTGCGCGAGGCGATCCTTCCGTTGGAGGCCAAACTGGCCCGGGCCGCGCACCGGTTCACCGTCGCCGCGCTCGACCCGACGGGGGAGAACCCGCAGGCCTACCGGTTGGCGCAGGTGACCCTCGACCTCGCGCGCGGGCTGGGGCTGGCCAACACGCTCACCGACGATTCGCGGCGCCGGCGCCAGGTCGTCGCGACCTGGAAAGAGCAGCTGGTCGCCGCACTCGCGGAGTAGGGTCGGCCGGGCGGTATTCGCATCGGCGGGAAGGCTGGTCCATGAGTGGGATGAACGACTTCAACACGCAGGTCATCGAGGAGTTCCGAGCCAACGAGGGGAAGGTCGGCGGCAACTTCGCCGGTGCCCCGATGGTGTTGGTCCACCATCGCGGCCGCAAGTCGGGCGCCGAGCACGTCGCCCCGATGATGTACCTCGCCGACGACGCCGATCCGTCGACGATCTACGTATTCGCGTCCAAGGCGGGGGCACCCACCAACCCGGACTGGTACCACAACCTCGTCGCCGCCGGCACCGCCGAGGTGGAAGTCGGGACGGACAGGTATCCCGTCACGGTCACCGAGTTGACCGGCGCGGACCGCGACCGGGTCTACGCCGAGCAGGCGAGCCGGTACCCGGGTTTCGCCGAATACGAGGAGAAGGCGCGCGGCATCCGGGTGATCCCGGTCCTCGCGCTGCGACGCAGCTCGTAGCGGACTCGACCCCGGTCGGCCGACGCCCGGGTCAGCGCACGTTCACGATCGTGGAGCAGGCCGACGAGCGCACCGACCACGCGGGGTTGCTGCTATCGGTGTAGGCCGTCATCGCGACCCGGCCGCGGCCGGTCGGCACGGTGACGAAGGTGGCGCCGGCCCCCTCCTGGTTGCTGTAGGCGACGGTGGTGGCCTGGCCCGTTCGTCCGGTGTCGAGGTTGCGCCACCGCAGGTGGGGGCGGGTGCGGTAGCCGAACACCGAGGGGGACTGCGCGATGTACACGGTGACGCGCCCGCTCTCCAGCGGCATCCACTGGGTGGTCGTGATGCGCGCACCGTAGGGGCGGTCGACGACGTTGGGGCTGATGCTCTTGCAGGTCGCCCGGGCGACGTGCCGGACCTCCTGCGCGTGGGCGGGCGCGGCGGTCACGATGCCCGCCGCCAGTCCCAGTGCGGCCGTTGCGGAAATGAGCGTCTTGGCAACCATGGTGGACCCCTTTCGACGCTGAACCTCGATTATCCCACTGATCGCGGCTATCGCGGAGCGAACGGGACTTGGGTACCCGTCTGGCCCGCGTCGCAAACCTCGTGCCCGCAAATCTCGCGCCGCGAATGTTTGCGGCCAGCGGGGGCGTGGGGCGAACCATTAGTGGGGCGATCGTCCGAATTCGAAAGGGAGAAGCAGGCTTAAGAAAGTTGAAGGTATATCTGAATACTGATGTATTCGAATCAGCATTCCGATGGAAGGTTGGTTGTGGTGAACCTTCTCGTCGATGGACCATCGACCAGGTCATTTGTCCAGGTAAACGGTGTTCTACTCGTGGGTAACAAGTCTTTGGAAAGCGGTCCGCGAACCTGTCGCGCGGGGATATTGTGACGCAGTCCACATGGTGTGGACACTTTTCTGAGACTGTTTCTAGGAGTTGTTTCATGCATTCTCATATGAGAATCACTTTGCCCGCGATGGCCCTTATCGGCACCGCGACCGTCGCTTTCGCACCGCTCGGATCTGCCACTGCGGGCACCCCTGCCGTGCCCGCGGCGCTCTCATCGAGCATCACCGCCGCCTCCGGCCAGGTGACTTTCCCGGAGGCGTACAAGACGGCGATCGCGCAGACGATGGCCAACCTGGCCGGAATCAAGGCCGCGGCGGATATGCAGGACTCGTTCCCGGTCCTGCAGCGCATCGCGCTCAACCAGCAGACGAACCTGGCCGCGATCGGCGATGCCACGGTGGTCACCGGGAAGAACCTCCTCGACGCCTTCCGCACCCACGTACCGCCGCTGCTCAGCGCCGCCAGCGGCAACCTCCGCGACGGCAACATCGAGCAGGCGTTGAACAACCTACTGACCGCCGCGGTGCTGCCGATCGTGCAGGGCCTCGCACCCACCGACATCGAACATCCCGAACTCGGGCCGAGTTCGGTCCTGGTGACGGCGATCCAGCAGGCCGTGGAGGGGCCGGTGCGCAATCTCCTGGCGGTGCTCGACATGGCTCCGGCCCTCGCGATCAACCTGCCGATGGATGCCATCAGCCCGGTCGTCGGCGCCATCGGCGGACTGGGTGCGGGAGTCCAGCAGGTGATCGACGCGATCGGCGCGGGGGATGCGGTCGGTGCCGTCAACGCATTGCTCGCCGCACCGGCGCATGTCGTGGGCGGAGCGCTCAACGGCGGCGTCGGAATGAACCTGGCGCCGCTGGTCGGGCTCGACGGCCTGCTCCCCGAGGGTTTCCAGGTCTTCTCCGGAGGCTTGCTCGGCGACCTGGGCTCGGTGGACAACGGCATGGTGATGCAGGGTGCCCTGCAGCATCTGATCACCCTGCGCGGAGATATCCAGTACGCACTCGGCGGCCGGATCCCGGTCAAGACGAACGCGGCCGTCGCCGACGCGTCGCCCGCCCCGGCACCGCAGGTGGCGCAGGCTCCGGCACCGCAGTCGCGGATGGCCGCGGTCCCGCAGGCGCCGACCGAGACGGCGACCAGCGGCGGTAACCCGACGTTCCGGTTCGGTGCTCCGGTCCCGGCCGAGCAGGCCCCCGCCGCGCCGGTTGCCCCAGTCGCCCCGGTGGCGCCGGTTGTGCCCGCGCCGGTCGAGTCGCCGGCCCCCGCGGACTCCGTCGCCCCGGCACCGGTCGTGCCCGCTGCTCCGGCTCCCGCGGAATCGGCTCCGGCTCCGGTCGCTCCCGCGGCTCCGTCGGTGCCGTCGGCCCCCAGCGCACCGTCGGCTCCGGCCGCACCGGCACCGGCCAGCGCACCGTGGGCGACCGGCCCGGCCCAGTCGGCACCGGCACCGTCGGTCTCCGGTCCGTCGGCACCGTCGTTCAGCGCCCCGTCGGCGCCGTCGTTCGGCAGCCCGGCGGCAACCCGGTAGTACCGTCCCCGCGCCGTAGATCGTTACCGGTATCCGGTCACGATCTACGGCGCAGGTGTACGACGTTGTCGGTGCGCGTCGTCGGATTCCCGTCGGGATCGGTCATCGAGACCTCGCGCAAACCGGAGCGCAGCACCGACCACTCGTCGGATGTCGCGGCGCCGACGTCGGCGAGGACGTCGTCGGTGCTCGGGAACTGCGGCGGGTCGCCGTCGAACCGCCATGCGGGCATCGCCCAATGCCCGACGACGAGCAGCGCGCCGCCCGGGCGCACCGCCGCCGCGGCTCGGCGCAGGATGGCCGAGCGCTCCAAGGCGACCTGCGAGTGCAGGTAGAAGGCGCTGACGAGATCCCACGACCCGACCGGGAAGTCGGTACCCAGGTCGACGCGCCGCCAGTCGATCGCGTTCTCGGGAAGCCCGGCGTCACGGGCGTGTTCGCGGCCGACCTCCAGCGCGGCGTCGGCGATGTCGACCGCCGTCACCGCCCACCCCTGCCGGGCCAGCCAGATCGCGTCGGCACCCGAACCGCAGCCGAGGTCGAGGGCCGACCGGTCGGCGGAGTCCAGCTCCCCGACCTCGTCGACGAGGATCGCGTTGGGCTTTCCCGACCACGGCCGTTTGCCGTCGCCGTAGAACTCCTCCCAGTGCTCCCGCGGATCAACGGAACGGGCCGGGTTGCCGTGCTGGTGCATGCTCACACCAGCCACGGTAACCCGGCCCGTCGTGGTCGGACCTAGCGGTGCAGGTCGAACCGATCGTTGTCCATGACCTTCACCCACGCGTCGACGAAGTCGTTGACGAACTTCTCCTGCGCGTCGTCGGCGCCGTACACCTCGGACAGCGCGCGCAGTTCCGCGTTGGAACCGAAGGCCAGGTCGACGCGGCTGCCGACCCACTTCTTCTTGCCGCCGACGGTGCCGATGTAGGTCTCCTCCTCGTCGGCCTTGGGGGCCCACGTGACGTCCATGTCGGTGATCGTCGTGAAGAAGTCGTTCGTCAGCACGCCGGGGGTCTTGGTGAAGACACCCTTGTCGGAGCCGTCGTAGTTGGCGCCGAGTACGCGCAGGCCGCCGACGAGGACCGCCATCTGCGGGGCCGAGAGGCCGAGCAGGTTGGCCTTGTCGACGAGCAGGTACTCGCCGCGCTGCGTCGAACCCTTGCCCAGGTAGTTGCGGAAACCGTCCGCCTTGGGCTCGAGGTACTCGAAGGACTCGACGTCGGTCTGCTCCTGCGTCGCATCGTTGCGGCCCGGGTGGAACGGCACGCTCACCGGGTGGCCGGCCGCGTTGGCGGCCTGCTCGACTCCGACGCCGCCGGCCAGCACGATCAGGTCGGCCAGCGAGATGCGGACGGTGCCGGTCTGCGCGTCGTTGAACTCCGACTGGATCTTCTCCAGCTTCTTGAGCACCTTGGAGAGCTTCTCCGGGTTGTTCACCGCCCAGCCGCGCTGCGGCTCCAGCCGGATGCGGGCACCGTTGGCGCCGCCGCGCTTGTCGCTGTTGCGGTAGCTCGAGGCGCCGGCCCACGCCGTGGACACCAGCTGGTCCACCGACAGTCCGGACTTCGCGATCCGCTGGCGCAGATCCGCGACCTCCTTCGGGCCGACGAGGGCGTAGTCGATGTCGGGGATCGGGTCCTGCCAGATGAAGACCTCCTCGGGCACCTCCGGGCCCTTGTAGCGGGTACGCGGCCCCATGTCGCGGTGGGTCAGCTTGAACCAGGCCTTCGCGTACTCCTTGGCGAATTCCTGCGGGTTGTCCAGGAAGTGCCGCGAGATCTTCTCGTAGGCCGGATCGGTGCGCAGCGCCAGGTCGGTCGTGAGCATCATCGGCGCGTGGCGCTTGTTCGGGTCGGCGGCGTCGGGGACGCTCGTCGCACCCGCGCCGTCCTTCGGCTTCCACTGGTAGGCGCCGGCGGGGCTCTTCGTCAGCTCCCACTCGTAGCCGAACAACGTCCAGAAGAAGTTGTTGTCCCACGTCGTCGGGGTGCTGTTCCACGCACCCTCCAGGCCGGACTGGATGGTGTCGGCACCCTTGCCGGACTTGAAGGTGCTCTTCCAGCCCAAGCCCATCTGCTCGATGGGTGCCGACTCCGGCTCCGGGCCGACGTGCTTCTCGGCGTCGCCGGCGCCGTGGGTCTTGCCGAAGGTGTGGCCGCCGGCGATGAGGGCGACCGTCTCCACGTCGTTCATCGCCATCCGCTTGAACGTCTCACGGATGTCCTGTGCCGCGGCCAGCGGATCGGGCTTGCCGTTGGGGCCCTCCGGGTTGACGTAGATCAGACCCATCTGGACCGCGGCGAGCGGGTTCTCGAGATTGCGCTCACCGGTGTAGCGCTTGTCGTCGAGCCAGGTCGTCTCCGGACCCCAGTAGGTCTCGTCGTCGCCCTCGTACTGGTCGGCGCGGCCACCGGCGAAACCGAGCGTTTCGAAGCCACAGTTCTCCATGGCGACGTTGCCGGCGAGCACGATCAGGTCGGCCCAGCTCAGTTTGCGGCCGTACTTCTTCTTCACCGGCCACAGCAGGCGGCGCGGCTTGTCCAGGCCGACGTTGTCGGGCCAGCTGTTGAGCGGCGCGAACCGCTGCTGGCCGTTGCCCGCTCCGCCTCGTCCGTCCTGGACGCGGTAGGTGCCGGCCGCGTGCCAGGCCATGCGGACCATGTTGCCGACGTAGTTGCCGTAGTCGGCCGGCCACCACTCCTTGGAGTCGGTCATGACCTTCTTCAGGTCTTCCTTGACCTCGTCGAGGTCGAGGCTCTCGAACTCCTTCGCGTAGTCGAAGTCATCGCCCGCCATCGGGTTGGAGACCGGCTGGTGTGCGGCGAGCAGGCGCAGGTTGAGGCGGGTGGGCCACCATTCCTGGTTGGCCGATCCCTCCGTCGGCTTGCTCAGGTTGTGCATCACCGGACAGGTGGCGTCGGACTGGTTGACGTCGTCGAGTTCTGCTGCATCAGGCATTTCTGGTCCTTTCGTTGGGCTGGAGCTAACGGGGTCTTCTTGGCGAAGTCTGTGGTGGGGAATCGGCGTCGGCGCGGCACCGGGCGCAGGTGCCCCAGTAGATGACCTCGGCCTCGTCGACGACGAATGCGTCCGGGAGTGGGCCGTCGAGGCAGGGGGCCTCGCCGGTCGCGCAGTCGATGTCGGTGATGGCGCCGCAGACCCGGCACACGGCGTGGTGGTGGTTGTCGCCGACGCGTGCCTCGTAGCGGGCGAAGGTGCCCGCCGGCTGGATGCGGCGGATCAGGCCGGCCGAGGTGAACGCGGCCAGGATGTCGTAGACGGCTTGGCGGGAGACGGCGGGCAAATCGGCGCGGACCTGGGTCAGCACGCCGTCGGTGTCGGCGTGCGGATTCCGATGGACCGCGTCGAGCACCGCCACGCGGGGCCGCGTGACGCGCAGGTCGGCGGACCTGAGCGCTGCGGTGAGTTCCTCGGTGGACGGCACGACTCCAGTGTGCACCCTTTTTCTTGACTCAGTACAGATTTAGCGAAATTGACGCAGTTGGTCCCACCCGCGGGTCAGTGGGGCCGGGTCTCGAAGCGGATCAGAGGAACTTCGGCCGACAGGCGATGGCCGCCCCGAGGGTCAGTGCGACCATCGCCCCGACGAGGAAGGCGACCGGTGCGGTCCAGCCGTGCGACACCTCGTGGAGGACGCCGAACAGGAGCGGACCGGCGCAGGCGAGCAGGTAGCCGATGCCCTGTGCGAATCCGGACAGCGCCGCGGACTCGGCGTCGGTGCGCGTGCGCAGGTTGATCAGGGTCAGCGCCATCGGGAAGGTTGTCGGACCGAGGCCCAGCAGCACCACCCACAGCACCGTGGCGTGCATCGGCATCCACAGGATGCCGGCGAGGCCGGCCAGCAGGCAGGCCATGAAGACGAGCACGAAGGCGAACGGGTTGGCGAAGCGCGCACAGATCGTCGGGGCGAGCAGTGTCGCGACGAAACCCAGGGCGGAGAACAGCGCCAGCATCGACCCGCCCAGACCCTCGCTGCCGCCCGCGTCGGTGAGCATGGTCGGGAGCCAGGTGAACAGCGAGTAGGTCACCAGCGAGGTCATCCCGAACATGAAGGTCATGCCCCAAGCCAGCGGTGAGCGCCACAGCCCGGTGACCCGGGCGTCGGGTTCGCCGGTGCGGTCGGCGACGTCGTGGTGGCGCCGGGCGCGGATGACGCTGATCCACGGGCCGATCGCGAGGAGGGGGATCAGCGCCCACATCCCGAGCGACAGCCGCCAGCCGTGGGCGTCGGCGACCGGGACGGCCAGCGCGGCCGGCACGGCGGTGCCCAGTTGGACGCAGGTGATGTAGGCGGTCGACAACAGTGCGACGCGGTCACCGAAATAGCGCTTGACCAGTGGCGGGATCACGATGTTGCCGATCCCCATGCCCATCAGGGCGATGGCCGACCAGGTGAGCAGGGTCGCGGTGGAGCCCGATCCCGCGCGGGCGGCGATGCCGACGGCGGTCGCGACGACGGCGGCGAGGGTCACCCGCTCCAGCCCGTACCGCCGGCTCAGCACCGGTGCGGCGAAGCCGGCCAAGCCGAACATCGCGGTCGGCATCATGCCCAGGACGCCGATCGTCGTCGCGCCGAAGCCGATGTCGCCGGAGATGCGGGTCAGCAGCGGTGCGATCGACGTGACGGCGGTGCGCAGCGACAGCGCGAACACGAGGATTGCGACGAGCACGATCACCCGCCCGGCGAGCAGGGCGCGCGGGGTGGGGCCGCCGGTGCGGGCGGGTGCGTGTTGCGGGTCGTTCACCAACATGTGGCCACCAATTCATGGGATGATTTACCGTACTTCGAAAATCATAGGATGAATCCATGACATCGCCCAATCGAATTTCGGCGCCCGCGGACCGGGCGGGTCAGCGGGCCACCCGTATCGCCCAGGTCACCGAGGACCTGCGGCGCCGTATCGCCGACGGCGAGTGGGCGGTCGGGGAGCGCATCCCCACCGAGCCGGAACTCGCCGAACTGCTCGGTGCCTCCCGCAACACGCTGCGCGAGGCGGTGGGCGCGCTCGTCCACGTCCGCGTGCTGGAGCGCCGTCAGGGCTCGGGCACCTACGTCCTCGCCGTCGCCGAGCACGAGGTCGCACTGGGCGACCACTTCGCGGCGGCGGCGCGCCGCGACCTCATCGAGCTGCGCGAAGCCCTCGACGTCACGGCCGCGTCGTTGGCCGCCGCACGTCGCGACGACGAGGACATCGCGATGCTGCGACAGACCCTGGCGCACCGGAACGAACTCTGGGCGCGCCCCGACGGCCCCGGCGCCGAAGGAGGGGATGCGGCGGTCGAGGCCGACACCCAACTCCACCGCGCGATCGTCGTCGCGAGCCACAACGAGCTCTACCTCGATTTCTACGACCTGCTGCTGCCGATCCTGCGCCGCACCATCGCCGAGCACCGGGTCGGGGAGGAGGATTCCTTCGAGCAGGAGCACACCGCGCTCGTCGACGCCGTCGTCGCCGGCGACGCCGACGGTGCCGCGCGGGCCGCGCAGGCCGTGCTCGACTGCATCCGCGACGAGGCCCGCTAGGCCGCTGGGTACCTTGGGTGGCATGCGCGTCGCCACCTGGAATGTGAACTCATTGGCCGCACGGGTGCCGCGGGTGGTGCCGTGGCTGACCGAGCGGCGGCCCGACGTGGTCTGCCTGCAGGAGACGAAGCTCGATGACGCCGGGTTCGACGCCGCAATCGGCGCGCAACTCGACGAACTCGGCTACCGGTGGGCGCATCACGGGCAAGGCCAGTGGAACGGGGTGGCGCTGCTCTCCCGAGTCGGACTCGACGACGTGCAGCTGGCGTTCCCGCAGACGCCGGGGTATCCCGATCCGGCGGGGACCCCGGAGGCGCGCGCCGTCTCGGCGGTCTGCGGCGGGGTGCGGGTCTACTCGCTGTACGTGCCGAACGGGCGTGAGGTCGGCACGGATCACTACGAATACAAGTTGGCCTGGCTGGCCGCGTTGCGCGACGCCGTCGTCGGGGCGGGACCGGCATCGGCGCTGGTCTGCGGGGATATCAACATCGCGCCGGCCGACGACGACGTCTACGACCCGGCCGCCTATGTCGGGCACACCCACGTCACCGATGCCGAGCGTGCCGCGCTGGGGGCCGTGGTCGCCGACGCCGGGCTCGTCGACGTCATCCGCCGGCGCTGGCCCGACGAGCGGGTCTTCAGCTACTGGGATTACCGGGCCGGGATGTTCCACAAAGACCTCGGGATGCGGATCGACCTCATCCTGGCCGGTGCCGACGTCGCACCGCGGGTCGCGGCCGCCTTCGTGGACCGGCAGGCCCGCAAGGGCAGCAAGCCCAGCGACCACGCACCCGTCATCGTCGACCTCGACGACGCGCCCGACGGCGACATCGGGCCGGTCGTGCCGCCGCCGTCGAACCCGGCGAAGCGCAGCGGTGCCGGCAAGCCGCCGCAGGCCCGCCGGTGAGCGGTTGGCCCTTCCGGTCGGATCGTCGATGTGATGGACTTGGTGCGGGCGTTTTGAGTCCTTTTTCGGGTCTCGACGCCGGACGGTTTGACGGTCGATGGAGGGGTTGGTTCTCGGTGAAGACATGCAGTTCGATAGTGGCCGCGATCGCGGCGTTCGTGGTGGCGCTGATGGTGGTGCCGCCGGGCACCGCGGGGGCGGCTCCGTCGGTCCCGATCCACACTCCGAACCTCTCCGTCACGGCGGCGGGTGACTCGCAGTCGTTGACCGTGAACCTCCGCAACGGGGTGTTCCGGCAGGTCGGGGACGAGCTCCAGGTCGTGGACGCGAGCGGTGCGGTCACCGAGCAGATCCCGTTGACCGTGGCGACGCGGGGCAAGACGGGATCGGTCCGCGCGGTGGTGGCGGGCGACCGCAAGTCCGCCCGTCTGGCCCCGCTCGCCGGTGTCCGTCATCAGGCATCGGCGGCCAAGGATCGGGCGTGGAACAACATGGCGGCGCAGGCCAACCGGGACTGGCCGTGTGCGGCCGGCTACATCGGCGGCGGCGCGCTGATCGGCCTGCTCGTCGGGTTGCTCATCTTCGGGTGGATCACCGTCCCGATCGGTGCCGCCATCGGTGCTTACGTCGGGTACACCACCTGCAACCACGGTGCGACGTGGCGCGCCGCCGTGAAGTGGTGGAACACGCCCTAGCCCGCGAGAGTTCGAAAGAATCCGGGTCAATTGCGGGTTTCCCGATGAACCCGGTCGCGGACCGTGATCTGATCGCAATAGCTGCCACTCGACAGCGGTTGTCTCGAGAGGGGAAGAAATGAAGCGTTTCACGTTGATTCTGGGGATGCTCGCCGCCGCGGTTGCCGCCCTGTTGGTGATTCCCGTCGGCACCGCGGGGGCGCAACCGCTGCCGTCGGTCGACACCGGTCCGGTGCGCGTATCGGTCATCGGCGACGCCGTCCGGGTGAATGTGGTCTCCGGTTCGATCGCCCGGGTCGGCTCGGAACTGCGACTCGTGAACCCGGCCGGGGTGGTCAAGGACCGTGTGCCGTTGAGGATTCAGACGCGTACGGGTCAGACCTACCCGGTGCAGGCCCGCGTCGCGGCCGACGCGAAGTCCGCGGTCCTCACGCCGATCGGCCGTCGGGAGGCGGCCGACCCGTTCCGGCGCCCGTTGCCGCGGCCCAAGAACAAGGGGCAGGCCTGGGGTCAGTTGAACTACCTGGCGAACCAGAACTGGGGATGTGCCTCGGGCCCGACCGCCATCGGCGCGCTGATCGGCGCACTGCTGTTCTTCCTGATCATCCCGATCGCCATCGGTGCGGCCATCGGCGCCTACATCGGCTACGACAACTGTGGTCGCGGGCGCTGGGGCGACCGGTATCACGGCGAGACCATCCGCGCCTTCTGGACGTGGTGGAACATGCCGGGCTGATCTCTCCTCGTCGCGCGCCTCGACGTCGCGCCGCTCAGCGGAGCAGCGTGGAGAGCGCGAGTTCGATCTGGCCGGTGAACAGCGCCTCGGGGGAGCCGAAGGAGTCGGGGCCGTATTGGCCGAAGACCTCCAGGCTGATCGCCCCGATGATCGCCGCCCACAGCAGCGTCGCCGCCTGGACGGCCGCCGGTGAGAGTTCGACGGCGAACTCGGCGCCGACGGCGTCCAGGGTCACACCCGGATCCGGTGGTGGCAGGTTGTCGCGCAGGTCACCGGTGCGCTCGGCGTCGGCGATCACGCGCAGCAGCGCCCCGACGACGCGTGTCCCGGGTTCGACGGTCCGCTCGCTCGGGGCAGCGTATCCGGGCACCGGGCTGCCGTAGAGCAACGCCCAGCGGGCGGGGTCGGCGACGGCCCACCGCCGCATCGCCCGCGCGCCGGTCACGATGCGTTCGCGGACCGACCCGCCGTCGGCCATCGCCTCGTCGACGCGGTCGGCGACGTCGTCGTAGGCCTCGACGAGGAGCAGCGTCAGCAACTCGTCGCGGCTGGGGACGTAGCGGTACACCGCCGAGGACGCGACGCCCATGTCCCGCGCGATCGCCCGCAACGAGAGGCCCGCCGCGCCGTGCGTCGAGAGGTGCTCACGGCCCAGGCGCAGGATCTGCGCGGTCATCGTCGCCCGGTTCTCGGCCCGTTTGGTTGCTGCCATGCGAGCGATCCTGCCATAAAACGAGAGCAGTGCTCTTGATTTTTGGTCCAATGGCGCGCACACTCGAAGAAACGAGAGCGGTGCTCTCGTATAACCGAGAGGAAGCAACCATGAACGAGACGACCCGCTACGCGACCCCCAGCCGATTCGACCGGGCGATGAACAACACGGTCCGGTGGATCACCGACAAGGGGGTCAGCCTCGCCGGCACGCGCGTGCTGACCGTCACCGGGCGCACGAGCGGCAAGCCGCACCGACTCCCGGTGAACCCGCTGCGGCTCGACGGCCGCGACTACCTCGTCTCGGTCCGGGGCGAGACCGACTGGGTGCGCAACGTCCGCGCATCGGGGACCGCGACACTGAGCCGCGGACGGCACAGCGCATCGGTCACGCTCCGAGAACTCCCCGTCGCCGACCGGGCCCCGATCCTCGCCGCCTACCTGAAGAAGTGGGGGTGGGAGGTCGCGCGCCTGCTGCCCGAGGGTGTCGACGTGGACGCCGACGTCGCCGAGCTGGCCGCCCACGCGGGCAAGATCCCGGTCTTCGTGGTGTCGTGAATCAGATGCTCAGCAGCTCGCCGAGATTCCGGCCGCGCGCGGTGTAGCGGTCGGCGAGCGCGGTGGCGTCACCCCACCAGTGGTCCATCATCCCGTAGCCGGGCTCACCGTCGAGGCGGTAGCGGTTGAAGGTGAAGAACTGCCGCGCCTCCTCGCCCGCGTCGGCCTGGCCCATGCTGAAGACGTTCATGATTTCCTGCTCCAGGCGGTAGTCGCGGCCGGCCTCGTCGGTCATCGTGATGAGCGCCGAGGCCGGCGGGCCGCCGGGGTAGGCGTACGCGATGTCGAGTTCGTAGTCGACGATCAACTCGGACCGGCCGTCCCGATGGGCGAAGCCGTAGAGCTCCCCCTCGGTGGGCCCCTGGATGTGCATGGCCTCCAGACAGGTCCCACTCGGGAACTGGGAGGTCATCCAGTGCACCGCGCGGAACCCGGCGTTGTCGCGCTGGCCCCAGGCCCGGTCCCGCTCACCCATCCCGGTGAAGTCGATCCTCCGGTCGCCGATCCGGATGGTGCCGGTGATCCGACCGGGGTGCTGGAAGTGCCAGCTCTTCGTGGAGGCCCACCACTCCCAGTTGTAGACCGGGGTCAGTGCCTCCCATTCCAGATGGGCCTCGACGTCGCCGTCGCGGAAATCGACGTTCCAGCGTTTGTACGGCTCGACGACGGTGAACTCCGCCGGGCCGAAACCGGTGCGCTCGCGCCCGATGTCGGCCGGGATCGGGATGGCGAAATTCTCGAACTTGTGGAGGAAGGCATTGCCCTCGCCGATCGCGAACAGCAGTTCCCCGTGGCCCTTCGGCGGACGGACGCCCATCCACGCGATCCCGTAAACCTCCTGCGAGTGGTCGAAGAAGTTGAGGTACCAACTCTCTCGCCAGTGCGGATCGTCGCGCGCCGGGTGCGGGAGCTCGTCGTAGACGGTCAGCATCGGGTCAGGCCGACTTTCCGCGGCCGGCCGGCGCCGTCCCCAGATAGCCGTCGAGCAGGCGCTGCGTGTCCTCGTGCGGGCGGGCGATGACGTGTACGCCGACGAGCAGGTCGCTGCCGAGCATGCCGACCGAGTTGGCCGCGGCGTCGGTGGCCGCCTTGACCGCCCCGACGTCGCCGCGCAGGAAGACGGCGTGGATACCGCTCCCGACGTTCTTCCAGCCGACAACGTCGACGTTGGCCGACTTCACGGCGGCGTCGGCGGCGTCGACGGCACTGGCGATGCCGCGGACCTCGATCATTCCGAGTGCTTCAGACATGGTGTTCCTTCTTTCTTGGTGGGTGTTGTTGTGGTTCAACTGCATTGACCCGGGCGGGGTCACGATTTCGGTGCTGACGCCTTCTCGTCGACGATGGCGACGACCGCGGCATCGACGGCAGAGTCGGGCAGGCCGAGGGCGTGACGGGCCGCCGCGCCGCGGGCCAGGAGCACCCGCTCGCCCAACCCGGCGGAGAGCGGGTTGCAGGCGACGACGGTCCGCTCGCCGGAGCCGGTCGCGATGCTGACCGTCACGAGCGCCTGACCGGAGAGGGAGCCGGAGCGGATGGTGGCGGCGACCGTCCCGGAGACGGTGCCGAGCATCATGACCGCACCCCGAGGTCGACGTGGATCTGCGATCTCCCGGCAAGGGTGAAGTCGTTTCCGAGTAGCTTGTCCGCGATGTCGACGAGGCTCTGCGCGACCGGGGCCGCGACCCCGGCGCGACTGGCGAGCGCGACCGTCGGGACCAGGCCGTAGGGCACGAGGTCGGGGTCGCCGCACACCGGGCCGTCGGCGAGCCGGCCGAGCGCCGAGGCGATCGAGTCGGCCCGGGTGCCCAGCAGTTCGGCGAGCGCGGGCGCAAGGCGCGGTACCGACAGCCCGAGGGCCGCGGCGACGGCGGCGCGCTCCTCGTCGAGGGCGGCGAGCACCGGCGCGACCGCGGGATCTGCCACCGCCTGGCCGAGGGTCGTGGGCGCGGCGTCGGGCAGCAACAGCATCGGCGCGGTGCGCAGCAGCGTGTCCGGCGAGTACAGCGCCGTCCACGCGGTGGACGCGACCGGCACCGAGGCGAAGAGCGGAGCGAGTCGTCGCGATATGTCGGTGGCGGCTCCGGGTTGGGCCGCGGCAAGCGGGACCGGTCCGGTCGGGACCGTCGCGTCCCGGACCGATTGCCAAGGCGCCCAACCGGTCTCGGCGACGACGATGCCGTCGAGGGCGGCCGCGAATTCATCCGCGGCGCCAGGGGCGCCGGGTGCGAGGACGAGCAGCGCGCCGGGGCGCAGGCAATCCCGCAGCAGCACCGTCAGCGTCGGGTGGGTGGCCGCCGGAGTCGCGACGACGACGATGCTCGCCTCCGCCAACGCCGCCGGGCGCCCCTCGACGAGGCTGTCGGCCCCCTCGAAGGGGAACAGCGGTACCCGCGCGGTGTGCCAGCCGGTGGCGCGCGCGTCTCGCTCGGCCTGATCGGCGGCGAAGGCGGAACCGAGCATCGCGACCGTCTCGGTGGCCGGGTGTGCCGCGGAGTCGGCCGGGAGGTGTGCGCGGGCGACCCGGCCACCGGTGAAGCGGGCCGTCGTGCCGCCCTCGGCCGGTGCCAAGACGCCGAACCGGCCGCGACCGGGGTTCGCGGTCGGGGAGCGCAGTGCCCGGCCGAAGGGCCGGCGGGCGGGTGGGGCGGTGGTGTGCGCGCCGGCGGTGAACCGGCCGCGGCCGGAGCCCGCGTCGCCTAGGACGTCGAAGACGTAGTCGGAGTAGCTCATGCGGGATCCCCTGCCCATCCGTTGGAAATCGAATCGATGACGTGGTGGTGGCGGACGAAGTCACGAGCCGTCGTGGGCCCCTCGCCGGTGCGGGACGCGAGCGTGACGGTGAACGGTTGCGCCGATCCGACGCCCACCGACGCGAAGGACGGCGAGTTGCGCACCAGGACGTTGACGTCGAGTGCCTGCTCGCAGGCGGCGAGGAACCGCGGATCGCGGGAGTGGATCACCGACGAGTGCCGGTTGCCGTGTTCGGCCTCCAACGCCTTCTCCAGGGCGTCGTCGGCCGACGCGGTGGGGCAGACGGCGAGGACGGGGAGCAGCATCTCGCTCCAGATGAACGGGTGGTTCGGCTCGACGACGGCGACCACCGAGCGCGGATCTCCCGCGGCGCCGGGGGAACCGATGGCGTCGAGGATCACCGAGGCGTCGCGGCCGATGAAGTCGCGATTCACCGGTGACCCGGTGCGGGGCCGGGGATCGGTCAGCAGCAGGTCGGTCAGGGCGTCGATCTCGGTCGGCGTGGCGATGTGCGCGCCGGCGGAGCCCATCGCCGTGACGAAGTCCTTGGCCGCGGCGTGCGGGACGAAGACCTCCTTCTCCTGGACGCAGCCGATCGTGTTGTCGAAGGAGGAGCCGAGGTAGACGCATGCGGCCGCCGCGCTCGGGTCGGCGGTCTCGTCGATGATCACCGGGGTGTTGCCCGGACCGGCGCAGATGGCCTTCACCGGAACCTTCATCGCCTCGGCCACCACACCGCCGCCGCCGGTGACGACGAGCAGGTCGATGTCGGGGTGGCGCATGAGTTCGACCGCGGCCTCCGATCCGGACGCCTCGACCAGCGTCACCGCGTCGGCCGGCAGTCCGGCACCGGCCAGGGCGCGTGAGCACATCTCGACGGTGGCACCGGTGGTCCTGGCCGCCGACGGATGCGCCATGAAGACGACGGCGTTGCCGCCGCTGACCATCGCGATGGTATGGGAGACGACCGCCTCGTTGGGGACGGTCATCGGCAGCACCGAGGCGATCACCCCGTAGGCCGCCGGGCGCTGCCGGGACACCGACAGGCCGGAGCCGGAATAGGCGGGCACGAGCAGTTCGGTGCCCGGGGTCTTGAGCGCCGCGGTGCGCGCCATCACGACCTTGTCGTCATACCGTCCCAGCCCGGTCTCGTCGTGGCCCAGCCGCGCGATGTCAGCGGCGGTGGCGACACCCGCCTCGCGCACCGCCGCGATGGCGGCCGCGCGCTGGTCCAGCGTCGTCGAGCGCAATGCCAGGCGGGCCGCGCGCGCCCGCCGCACCGCGGCGTCGACGGCCGTGGCGGCGGTCGGTCCAGGTGGGGACGGTGGTGCGGCCGGTCGGCGGGTGGCCGCCGGAGTCGGCGCCGTGCGCGCGGGGCGCGCGGTCCCGGCGATTCGGGGCGCCTTCGCGACCCGTTGGGCCTGCGCCACAAGGGCGGCGACCTCGGTGCGGTTGCGTTCGGCCGTGGTGGTCACGCCTTCTCCTCACTCGTGCCGTGGAGCGTTTCGCGCCACCGCAGGTACTGGTGGTAGTCGGGGTCGTCGGCGGCATCGGCGAGGGGCAGCTCGCCGCGGGCGATCCACCCGTTGTCGCCGTCGACGGTCACCGGGTCGCCGAGGACGACCGGGCGGCCGTCGACCGTCGCGGAGCGCCCGTCGGCGGCGATCACGACCGGCCCGACGCCGCAGACCGCGGGCCGGTCCATGCCGCGCGCGACGACCGCGGCATGCGACATCGGGCCGCCGCGCCCGGTGACGACGGCCGCCGCCGCGATGAGTCCGGCCATGTCGGCCGGCGAGGTGGTCGGGCGGATCAGCACCACCGCGCACCCCTGCTCGGCGTAGTCGGCGGCGGTATCGGCGTCGAAGACGGCGGCACCGGTCGCCGCGCCGCATGACGACGGCGTACCGCGCGCGACGAGCGCCCCTTCCGGCGGCTCGGGGTCGGCGGTGCGCGGCAGGCGGGCGAGGTCGCGCGCGTCGATCCGGCGGACGGCCTCGGCGGGCTCGATGACGCCGTCGCGGGCGAGGTCGACGGCGATGCGCACCGCCGCGCGGCTGCTGCGCTGTCCGACGCGGGTCTGCAGGATCCAGACCCTCTCGTCCTCGACGGTGAACTCGACGTCGCACATGTCGCGCGCGTGCCGCTCGAGCCGGTCGAGGATGGCGGTCAGCTCGGCATAGGTGTTCGGCAGCGCGGCGGCGAGTGAATCGAGTCCGGCGGACTCGAACTCGCCGGAGACGACGTCCTCGCCCTGGGCGCGCGCCAGATACTCCCCGCAGGCGCCGGGGGCGCCGGAGGCCGGGTCGCGCGTGAACACGACACCGCTGCCGGAGGTGTCGCCGCGGTTCCCGTAGACCATCGCCTGGATGACGACCGCGGTGCCGATCGAGTCGTCGATGCCCTTGTGTTTGCGGTAGGCCCGGGCGCGGCGGCCGTCCCACGACGAGAAGACCGCGGCGATCGCCTCCTCGAGCTGGCCGGCCGGATCGGGGAAGGGCGCGCCGGACTCCTCCTCGATAGCCGTCAGCAGCGCGGCGCAGCGCTGCCGGGCGCCCTCGGCGGTGTCGCGATCGAGTCCTTCGACGGCGTCGTCGACGACGTCCGGCGGCAGGTTGCGCACCGACGTCGCGAAGCCGTCGAGGAGGTGTTCGAAGCTGGAGTAGGCGAACCGCGCGTCCCCGGAGGCTACGGCGAGCCGGGCGGCCGATGCCGGGGTCAGGCCGACGTTGAGGATCGTGTCCATCATCCCCGGCATCGAGACCGGTGCCCCCGAGCGCACGGAGACGAGCAGCGGGTCGTCGAGCGCACCGAAACGTCGGCCGAGCACAATCTCCACCTCGGCGAGGTGGGCGGCGACGGCGGCCCGTGCGGACTCGGGCAGTCCGTCCGTGGCGGCGAATGCGGAGCCGCACGCGGTGGTGAGGATGAAGCCGGGCGGCACCGGAATGCCCAGGGCGGTCATCTCGACGAGGCCGGCGCCCTTGCCGCCGAGCAGCGCGCGGTCCGGTTGCGCCGCCTCGCGGAACCCGACGACGAGGCGCGCGGTATCGGTGATCACTCGTCCTCCTCGCGGTCGCGCCCGAGCGACACCAGGAAGTCCTCGTGGCACTCGAACCAGGCGGTGTGAAACGATTCCGGCCCCGGGTCGGCGACGGCCTCGCGTCGGCCCTCGCCGGCGCGTTCCAGTGCCGCCTGGAGGCGGGCGCGATAGCCGCCGAAGCGGGGGAAGTCCCCGGCGATCCCGGCGAGCGGCCGGTCGATGCGGGAGAACGCGCGCTCGAGTGAATCGACGGCGGCGAACAGGTCGTCGTCGGTCGCCTCGGCTCCGGCAGCCTGCCACCGCGAGCAGGCCTCCTTCACCCCCGGGTTGACCTGGAGGAAGCGGTCGTAGGCGCGGGCGAGTCCGTCCCCGTCGGCCGCGGCGACCTGCGCGGCGAGGAGCCGACCGTGCCGGAGCAGCCCCGGCCCGGTGAGCAGCGCGCCGCGCTCGGTCACCTTCACCAGGCCGGCGTCGGCCGCGGCCGCGAGCGCGGCGGGGTCGGCACCGACCTGGTCGGCCGGCACGCGCCCCTTGATGCGCAGCGCGTGCAGGATGTCGAACTCGTCGGTCATGGCTAGCCCGCGACTCGGACGGAACCGTCGGTCTCGATGCGCACGTGACGCCCGTTCAGCGCCTCGTCGCTCAACTCGGCGCCCATCACGCAGGGGATGCCGAACTCGCGCGAGAGGATCGCGACATGCGAGCCCTTGCCGCCGACGGTCGAGATCACACCCTTGATGTCGGAGAACAGCGGGGACAGGATCGTGCCGCCGGAGGTGTGCAACAGCACGATGAGGTCCGACGGGCAGTCGTCGAACAGGGGGAGCACGTCCTCGGTGGTCTTGATCTCGACGACGGTGCCCTCCACCGGCTCGGTGCCGGAGACGAAGGCGCCGGTACCGGCGGGGGTCCAGGTTTCGGTCATGGTTCTCTCTGCTTTCGGGTTGATGCGCGCCGACGGGGGCCGGCGGCTGGGTTGACGGGACCGGGTCAGGCGAACGGGGGAGTGACGGGCTCGCCGCCGCCGAGCAGGTGCTCGAAGGCGCCCAGGCGGGTGTCGCCGGTCGCGCGCTCGTAGTACTCCGTCGCGGCCTTCTCGAAGGGCTCGATCCAGAGCGAGGCCACCTCCTCCTCGGTGTAGCCCGCGATGGGCAGCAGTGCGTGGAAGTCGTTCGCGTATTGGCTGCCGCCGTGGGTGACCTTGGTCCGGTCGTCCCAGCCGGCCATCTGCAGGAAGTAGTTGCGCTGCGCCTTCACCGACGCCTCGGCGATCGCCGAGAGTTCGGGGAGCGAGATGGTCTTCAGGTCGTCGCCGGCCAAGATGGCGACACCCTCGACGTGGTCGAAGAAGTTTTCCGGATCGGTGAAGATCGCGAAGAGGTCGAAGGTGATCCGCACGTCTCGCATCACCAGGGCGACGACCACCCGCGACACCGACAGCCGGTTCTCGTCGGACTTGCCCGGCATATACCTGCCCTGCAGGTCGGTGAACTCCTTGAACAGGACCACCCGGCCGTCGTCGAGCCGGTACGGACCGTGCTGGTGGATGCCGTCGCGGGCCTCGGCGTGGGTGACGAACTCGAACATGTCGAGTTCGGCGATCGAGCGCTGGAGCATCGCGATGTCGCCGCCGGCGGCGAGCTTCCCGTCGCCGTCGAACGCGCCGTCGGTCAGCGCGGTCTCGACGATGGGGGCGAGGGTCTCGTCGGAGAGGATCTCGAAGGTCTCCGGCGTCCCGCCCTGCCCGGGGACCAGGCCGCCGTCGTTGCGATAGGCCGCCATGATGCGGGCCCACCAGGTGAACACCTCGGCCATGCGCTCGTCCTCCGGGACGGCCACGTCGGTCTTCTCCGGCCAGCCGGCGTCCTTGTAGACCTGGATGCGTCCCATCGTGAGGACCCAGCCGAGGCCGTTCATCACCAGGCCGAGCGGAACACCGGGGGTCTTCAGCTTCCGGCCGACCTCCTCGGGGGTCAGCCGGGCGTTGACGAGGTCCATCAACAGCGGGATCGACCGCACCGATGCGTAGTTGCCGTACGCCATCTTCGTGGAGACGTCGAACAACGGTGAGTCCACCGCGGTCCGCTCGGAGAGGAACGCCTTGACGGCGTCGCCCAGCTGTTCTCGGGCCCGGTCGGCCAGTTCGCGGTTGACTTCAACGGAGGGCATTGCGTGTCTCCTCGGATAGCGGGGTTGGTGTGATCGATGCCACCCCAGCGCCGTCGCCGTCGGTAGAGGCCACTCGCTTATCCAGTGGAAACATCTCCTTATCCCCACCCCCGTCCGCTGGACTCCGATCACCGTGCGGGGCTACGGTGACCTGCATCACAAGGCTCGAGAAGGTGGTCGGAGATGGACCTGCGTCAGATGGAGATCTTCGCCGTCGTCGCCGAGGAGGGCAGTCTGCACGCCGCCGCGCGCCGGCTGTACCTGTCGCAGCCGGCCGTGTCGCAGGCGATGCGCAGGTTGGAGCGATCGGTGGGCGCGGTGCTGCTGGTCCGCAGCCCGCGCGGCGTCGAACTCTCGTCGGCCGGGGTCACCTTCCTCGCCCATGTGCGGCAGATCCTGCACTCGGTGAGCGATGCACTCGACGACGTCCGCAACACCGGTCGGCGCCGCCGGCTCGCCATCGGCGTGCTGTCGGGTCACCTCGGTGCCGGTGAGCTCACGCCGCTCATCATCGGCGGCTATCGGCGGGCCAACCCGGACGTCGAGGTCTCGATGGTCGACCTCAGCTTCGCCGACCAATTCGACGCGGTGATGGACGGGCGCGTCGACGTGGCGATAGTCCGGTCGCCCGACGTGGTCGGCGGGATGAACTACACGCCGCTGTTCGCCGAGCCCCGGATGCTCGCCTTCGGCGCCGATGCGCCCGTGCCGGAGGGCGACGGGAGCGACGCCGTCGACGCGGCGCTCGACTTGCCGGTCCTGGACCTGACCAACGCGCCGCCGGAATGGTCGTCGTATTGGGGGCTCGACGCCCAGCGCCGACCCGACGAGCGCGTCGGCAGCAACGCGGTGAACATCTCGGAGCTGCAGTCGTCGCTGGCCGACTCGGGCAGCGCGCTGTCCGTCGCGGCGAGCGGCTGGCGCCTCGCGATCGACAATCCGCTCCTGCGAGCGCTGCCGCTGAACGATTTCCCGCCCAACGAGTGCGACGTCATGTACCCCGCGGACGCGGGTTCGCTCGCGATCGGTTTCGCCGAGGTGGCGCGCCGGGTCGTCGAGGAGAACATCGGGCTGGTCGAGGGCGCGCAACTCGTCGCGTGACCACGGGCTGTCGCGCCGGATTCCGTTTTGACCCGGCCAACGCAGGTCGGTAGAGTACTTGGGCGGTGCCTGGCGACAGCTGGGCCAGTCTGCATGCGTGTCAACGGATGAGGTCGCGCGGGGTGAAACCCGACGTTCACCGGGGTGCGGGGCAGGCTGACTAGGCGAGACCGTTTTCGGGTGTTAGACACGCCCGAGCGCGGGGTAGCGATCAATGTACTGACCAGGGCAGACGCTCTGGTGGGGCGAGTTGTGGAGGTGAATCACGGTCGCCGGTGGCGACAGTGATCATTTGCCCGGAGCACCAACCGCAACAAGCACTGCGGACCGGCGGGAGCCGACTCCGACGTGCGAACACATCGAATGAAGGAATTCAGTGCCAACTATTAACCAGCTGGTCCGCAAGGGCCGCAAGGACAAGGCTTCGATCAAGAAGACCGCGGCCTTGAAGGGCAGCCCGCAGCGGCGCGGCGTGTGCACGCGTGTGTACACCACCACCCCCAAGAAGCCGAACTCGGCGCTTCGGAAGGTCGCGCGTGTGCGCCTGACCTCCGGCGTCGAAGTCACCGCATACATCCCCGGCGAGGGCCACAACCTGCAGGAGCACTCGATGGTGCTCGTGCGCGGTGGTCGTGTGAAGGACCTCCCCGGTGTTCGTTACCGCATCATCCGCGGCTCGCTCGACACCCAGGGTGTCAAGGACCGCAAGCAGGCTCGCAGCCGTTACGGCGCGAAGAAGGGCGGCTAGTCATGCCACGTAAAGGACCCGCGCCCAAGCGCCCCCTCATCAACGACCCCGTCTACGGTTCGCCGCTGGTCACCCAGCTCGTGAACAAGATCCTCCTCGACGGCAAGAAGTCGACCGCCGAGCGGATCGTCTACGGCGCCCTCGAGCAGGCCCGCGAGAAGACCGGCACCGATCCGGTCATCACGCTCAAGCGTGCTCTGGACAACGTCAAGCCGACCCTCGAGGTGAAGAGCCGCCGCGTCGGTGGTGCCACCTACCAGGTGCCGATCGAGGTCAAGCCCGGTCGCGCCAACACCCTGGCCCTGCGCTGGCTGGTGACCTTCAGCCGTCAGCGTCGCGAGAAGACCATGGTGGAACGCCTGGCCAACGAGCTGCTCGACGCCTCCAACGGCCTCGGTGCCTCGGTGAAGCGTCGCGAGGACACCCACAAGATGGCCGAGGCCAACCGGGCGTTCGCGCACTACCGCTGGTAGTCGCAGCCGCCCCAACAGTCCACTAATCGATTCCCGAAGGGAATGTAATGGCACAGGAAGTGCTCAGCGACCTCACCAAGGTTCGCAATATCGGCATCATGGCCCACATCGATGCCGGCAAGACGACGACGACCGAGCGGATCCTCTTCTACACCGGCGTCAACTACAAGATCGGCGAGACCCACGACGGTGCGTCGACGACCGACTGGATGGAGCAGGAGAAGGAGCGGGGGATCACCATCACCTCCGCCGCCGTCACCTGTTTCTGGAACGGCAACCAGATCAACATCATCGACACGCCGGGTCACGTCGACTTCACCGTCGAGGTGGAGCGCAGCCTCCGCGTCCTCGACGGTGCGGTCGCCGTGTTCGACGGCAAGGAGGGCGTCGAGCCCCAGTCGGAGCAGGTCTGGCGCCAGGCCGCCAAGTACGACGTCCCCCGCATCTGCTTCGTCAACAAGATGGACAAGATGGGCGCGGACTTCTACTTCACCGTGCAGACCATCATCGACCGCCTCGGCGCCAAGCCGCTGGTGGTCCAGCTCCCGATCGGTGCCGAGGATGACTTCGTCGGTGTCGTCGACCTCGTCGAGATGCGCGCGCTGGTCTGGCCGGGCGACGCCAAGGGCGACGTGACGATGGGTGCCTCCTACGAGGTGCAGGAGATCCCCGCGGATCTCGCCGACAAGGCCGCCGAGTACCGCGAGAAGCTGCTCGAGACCGTCGCCGAGTCCGACGAAGCCCTCATGGAGAAGTACTTCTCCGGCGAGGAGCTCACGGTCGAGGAGATCAAGGGCGCGATTCGCAAGATGACCGTCAACTCCGAGCTGTACCCGGTGCTGTGTGGTTCCGCGTTCAAGAACCGCGGTGTGCAGCCGATGCTCGACGCCGTCATCGACTACCTGCCGACCCCGCTGGACATCGGCGAGGTGCACGGCCACAAGGTGGGCGACGAGGACGAGGAACTGATCCGCAAGCCCAGCAAGGACGAGCCGTTCTCGGCACTGGCCTTCAAGATCGCGGCTCACCCCTTCTTCGGCAAGCTGACCTTCGTGCGCGTCTACTCCGGCCAGGTGGAGCCGGGCACCCAGGTGCTCAACGCCACCAAGGGCAAGAAGGAGCGCATCGGCAAGCTCTTCCAGATGCACGCCAACAAGGAGAACCCGGTCGACGACGCGGTGGCCGGCCACATCTACGCGATGATCGGCCTGAAGGACACCACCACCGGTGACACCCTGTGCGCGATCGACTCGCCGATCGTCCTGGAGTCCATGACTTTCCCGGACCCGGTCATCAACGTCTCGATCGAGCCGAAGACCAAGGCCGACCAGGAGAAGCTGGGCACCGCGATCCAGAAGCTGGCCGAAGAGGACCCGACCTTCTCGGTTCAGCTCGACGAGGAGACCGGCCAGACCGTCATCGGCGGCATGGGCGAGCTCCACCTCGACATCCTCGTCGACCGGATGAAGCGTGAGTTCAAGGTCGAGGCGAACGTGGGCAAGCCCCAGGTCGCCTACCGCGAGACGATCCGCAAGACCGTCGAGAAGCACGAATACACGCACAAGAAGCAGACCGGTGGCTCCGGCCAGTTCGCCAAGGTCATCGTCAAGCTCGAGCCCCTCACGGACGCCGAAGACGGTGCGACCTACGAATTCGTCAACGCTGTCACCGGTGGTCGTGTCCCGCGCGAGTACATCCCGTCGGTGGATGCCGGTGCGCAGGACGCGATGCAGTACGGCGTTCTCGCCGGCTACCCGCTGGTCAACTTGAAGGTCACCCTGCTCGACGGTCAGTACCACGACGTCGACTCGTCGGAAATGGCCTTCAAGATCGCCGGTGCGCAGGCTCTGAAGGAGTCTGCTCGCATGGCGAACCCGGTCATCCTGGAGCCGATCATGGCCGTTGAGGTCACGACTCCCGAGGAGTACATGGGTGACGTGATCGGCGACTTGAACTCCCGCCGTGGCCAGATCCAGGCCATGGAGGAGCGCAGTGGCGCCCGTGTCGTCAAGGCACAGGTTCCGCTGTCGGAGATGTTCGGCTACATCGGAGACCTTCGGTCGAAGACCCAGGGCCGGGCAAACTACTCCATGGTCTTCGATTCGTACGCCGAAGTTCCGGCGAACGTTTCGAAGGAGATCATCGCAAAGGCGACGGGCGAATAGTCCCCAGCCTGCGGGCCGCGTTTCGGCGCGAAACAACAGAAATACACCAACCACTGTCGGGAACCACTCGGCAGCGATAACAGTCCAGGAGGACACAAGTGGGCAAGGCGAAGTTCGAGCGGACCAAGCCGCACGTGAACATCGGCACCATCGGTCACGTCGACCACGGCAAGACCACCACCACGGCCGCCATCACCAAGGTGCTGGCCGACAAGTACCCGGATCTGAACGAGAGCTTCGCTTTCGACCAGATCGACAAGGCGCCTGAGGAGAAGGCTCGTGGTATCACGATCAACATCTCCCACGTCGAGTACCAGACCGACAAGCGCCACTACGCGCACGTCGACGCTCCGGGTCACGCCGACTACATCAAGAACATGATCACCGGTGCCGCCCAGATGGACGGCGCGATCCTGGTCGTGGCCGCCACCGACGGCCCGATGCCGCAGACCCGCGAGCACGTGCTGCTCGCCCGCCAGGTGGGTGTGCCTTACATCCTCGTCGCGCTGAACAAGGCCGACATGGTGGACGACGACGAGATCATGGAGCTCGTCGAGATGGAGGTCCGCGAGCTGCTGGGTGCCCAGGAGTTCGATGAGGACGCCCCGGTCATCCCGATCTCGGCGCTGAAGGCGCTCGAGGGCGACGAGAAGTGGGTCAAGTCGATCGAGGACCTCATGCAGGCCGTCGACGACTCGATCCCGGACCCCGTCCGCGAGACCGACAAGCCGTTCCTGATGCCCGTCGAGGACGTCTTCACGATCACCGGTCGTGGCACCGTCGTCACCGGTCGTGTGGAGCGCGGCGAGATCAAGGTCAACGAAGAGGTCGAGATCGTTGGTATCCGCGAGGACTCGCAGAAGACCACGGTCACCGGCATCGAGATGTTCCACAAGCTGCTCGACGAGGCTCAGGCTGGCGACAACGCCGGTCTGCTGCTCCGTGGCCTCAAGCGTGAGGACGTCGAGCGCGGTCAGGTCATCGTCAAGCCGGGCACCACGACTCCGCACACGGAGTTCGAGGGCCAGGCTTACATCCTGAGCAAGGACGAGGGCGGCCGTCACACGCCGTTCTTCAACAACTACCGTCCGCAGTTCTACTTCCGCACCACGGACGTGACCGGCGTCGTGACCCTCCCCGAGGGCACCGAGATGGTCATGCCGGGCGACAACACCGAGATGAGCGTCAAGCTCATCCAGCCGGTCGCCATGGACGAGGGCCTGCGCTTCGCGATCCGCGAGGGTGGCCGCACCGTTGGTGCCGGCCGCGTCACCAAGATCATCAAGTGATCACTGATCACTCGATCTAGGTAGTAAGCGCGCAAACGGCGCCCATCCCTTCGGGGATGGGCGCCGTTTCGTGTGTTCTGGGCTAATCTCTGGGTTTGCGCCGTTTGTGCCTTTCGGTCGACGGTTCCCCTATCGGAGGTCATGAGGATGCGGTTGTCGCGTAGTGCAGTGGTGGTAGTCGGGGCGGCAGCGCTCCTCGTCGCGGGATGTGCGACCGACGGGAAGGACACCGGCGGGACCGACCAGGCGACCTCCGCGTACGCGCCGGCGCCGGCACAGTCGAGCGCTTCCGCGTCGTCGACGGCCGCGGCCGCCCGCGACACACTGCAACTCCCCGACGAGGATTGGGCGATCACCGGCGGATTGATCGCGACCGGCTGCGTGAAGGGGGCCTCGTCGCGGAATCCGGTGGTGCTGGACACCGTCAAGGGTGGATGGCTGCCCATTCCCGGGTCCAAGCCGCTGAAGGAGGACGAGGAGGTCGGTCCGGTCCACTGTGTGATCACCGGTGACGAGAAGGATCCCGTCGTCGTCTACGCCGAGACCGTCAAGACGCGTGCCAGCGGCGTCAGCGGCGAGAGCACCCGCGCCCGCATGTACGCGATCAAGATCAGGGGAGGGTCGGCCGACGACGCGGTCGACCTGACCGGCACGCTGACCGCCGGGGCCGAGGCGAGCAGTCTCCACGGCTACCCGGGCGGGTTCGCGGTCCTCGAATCCGACATCAAGAACTACGGCCGTGGATTGAAGCTCTACTCCCTCGACCACGACCTCAAGCCGACGGTGAAGACGATCATCCCCGTGGACGAGTCCAACTCGACGAACTCGGTCTTCCCGCCGCACCTCTCCTACGAGTTCCCCGCCTTCGAGAAGGTCACCCTGGACAAGCCGGACACGGTGATGTGGGGGTTCCACGGATTCGGGAAGAACCTTCAGAACGTTCCCTCGATCGTCCGGTTGCCCGGCGGAGAGCCGGTCGAGTTGGCCGCCCCGGCGCGGATCGAGCGAGCCGTCGGGCGCTTCATGATCTACCAGGCCGACGGCGACACCTTCCCGAAGACCAAGCGGCAGATCATGCTGCGCGACACCGTCTCCAACCGGGTGGTCCCGACGACCTTCGACAGCGAGGGGTCGACCCGGGCGGTGGCCTGGGACGATCTGCTGATGGTCCGCGGCTGCTTCGTGGCGAATATGGCCACGGGCAAGGTGCTGCTCGACAAGTGCGACGAGAAGAACCTCGCGGAAAACATCATGGCCGGCAAATATCTCTACGTGTACGACAACCTGAAGAACCCGGTCATCGACCTCGAGACCGGCAAGACCGTGTCGGAGGGGTGGAAGGTTCGTCCCGTCACGCGGATCCCGGGTTGGACGGTCGTGGCGCACACCGACGGTCTCGGCCAGGACAAGCCGGTGCTGGTCCGCGACAACGACAAGGGCGAATACCCCGGCCCGTGGTGGTGACCGATAGACTCCGCGGTATGAGCGACAAGAACGAGCACGAGCAGAAGATCGAGGAAGAAGAGAAGGCGCGCCAGCACGAGCGCGATCGTCTCGAGCGCGAAGAAGAAGAGCGCCTCAAGTAGGCTTCGCCCGATCGGATCAGCATGGTGTTTCAACCGGTTTCCGGACGAAACACCATGCTGATCGTGTTTTCGGACTTGATCAACGCCAGGTCTCGATGCCGTTCGCATTGGGACACAGCGCTTGTGGGCCCCTCGTCGGCGAAAATAGGCTTCGCGGGTGCACAAACTTGTCAGTCGGGCGTTGCCGATCCGGCGCGGAGTCGTGGGTGTCGCGCTGATCGTCGGCGCGGTGGTCGCGACGGGGCTGCCCGCTGCCCCCGCCGACGCCGCCGTCCGGGACCGCTTCTACACGTCGGGGTGCGGGATGCCCGCCTCACCGGTCGACGTCTATGCCCGCCCGGGGAACTACAAGACCGTGATCGCCCTCGACGGGCTGCGAGCCACCAGCGACATGAGCGGTTGGCGCCATGAGACGAACATCGGGAGCCTCGCTTCCCGCGGGGTGAACGTCGTCGAGCCGGTTGGCGGGCTGGCAAGCTTTTACACCGACTGGGAGCGCAAGCCGGGCAACAAGCAGCGCTACCGCTACCAGTGGACCTGTCGGCTCAACCGGATCATCAACGAACTCGACTCCCGCGGGTTGGCCGCCGGTCGATGGGGCAAGTACGCGATCATGGGCATCTCGATGGGCGGCAACTCGGCGCTGACCTACGCCGCGAACCACCGTCGTCGCATCTCCCACGCGTTCTCGATGTCCGGATTCCTCAACCTCTCGGCGCCGACGATGCGCGAGAACATCAAGTTGGCGCTCATCGACGCGGGGGTGGCCGCCGGACGCGGTCCGTACGACGCCGACGACATGTGGGGGCCGCCGTGGGATCCGCGGTGGGTCCAGAACGACCCGTTCAACCTGGCGTCGAAGATGCGCGGCATGAAGGTGCGCATCGGTGCGGCGACCGGGGCGCCCGGGCGTCACGACGTGAACGCCGACACGATCGCCAAGGGCGGACCCCTGGAGACCGCCTCGGATGCGCAGACGATGGCCTTCGAGACCCAGGCCGCGCCGAACGGATTGCGGCTGAGCACCGACTATCAACTACAGGGCACCCATTCCTGGGGCTATTGGCAGGACTCGGTGTGGCGGGCCTACCGCGAGGGCTGGTTCCGCGACCGCTGAGCATGCTGAGATTCTCCCCCTGACGAACCGTCGAGGGCATATCTCCCTTGGTGTGTCACGAGGGGGAAAATCTCAGCAGGCCTGTCCGTTGTGGAGCTTGCGCGGGTCGACGCCCGTGCGCTGCCAGCCTTCGTCGGCCCATTCGACGTAGAGCCACTTGGTGGGCAGCCGGTTGAACAGCGGGTTGAGCGCGCGCATGACCGCGGTGAAGCGGTCGAATCGTCGTTGCATGCGCGGATTCCACTCGAGGCGGCAGACGTCGCGCATCTGCTGGGGCAGGGTGCCGATGATGACTGTGCGCAGTGCCGCGTTCAGCGGTGCGGACGCGACGCGCCAGACCGGCTTGGGTAGCCACTTCGGCCCGGGGACGCCCTGGCGCAGATAACCGGTGGCGTAGACGATCGTCTTGGTCGGGACGAAGCGGTCGCACATCGCGTTCCAGTACTCAAGGAACTCGGCATAGGTCTGTGGCTGGCTGCGGGCACTGACGCCGTAGAGCTGGTACCAGACCTTCGACTCTTCGAAGATCTGTTCCTTCTCCTGCTGCGAGAGGCGGCGGATGAAGGTGTCGGTGATGTAGATGACCTGGTCGACGAAGGTCGCGTGCGCCCAATAGAACAGTTCGGGGTTCAGGGCGTGGTAGCGCGAGCCGTCGCTGATGGTGCCTTTGATCTCGCGATGGAAGTCGCGGACCCTGTGCCCCCAGCCGTAGGGGTCGTCGGAGTAGACGGTGCGCATGATCGGCGGTCCGGTGCGGCGGGCACGGCCGAGGAAGTCGCTGAAGATGACCGAGTGGTCCTCGACGCCCTTGGCGAGTTGCTCGATGCAGTTCTCGGTCCCGGCGAGGCGCTGGAAGCCGAACAGGCCGCGGATGTCGCCGTAGAACTTCCACACCAGCGAATCGGCGCCCAGGCGCAGGTCCAGGGCGTCGATCTCGTCGTCGAACCCGGGTGCCGACAGCACGCTGGGCTCCGCCTCGCGCACCCCGGCGTCGAAGTCGTGGATCGTCATGACGTTGAGACTACCCCCGGTTTGGAACAGAACTCAATATTTGTTCCAAGGGTGGGCGTCACCGAGGGATAACATTCGACGATGACAAGTGGCAGCCCGTACCCGTCGTATCCCGGTCCGGCCCCGTCGATCGCGCCGCATCAGCCGCCGGCTCCGCAGTACCAGCAGTTCAATGCGCCCTACCCCGGTGCGCCGAGGTATCCGCAGCCGCAGCGTTCCGCCCCGGCGTCGTCGCTTCTTCGTGGGGTGCTCGGCGGCACGGCCGCGGCCCTGATCTACACGGTGCTGACCGTGGGCGCCCTGGTGAGTTACCAAGCGAGCCGTGACTATCACTCCTACGGGGGGTGGGTGGTCTTCGGACTCCATCTGGCCAGCATGGTCGCTGTGCTTGGGATCGTGCTCGCCAGCGCCGACAGGCGTCGGGTCGCGGTCGGTGGCGTCTTGGCAGTCGCCGGCCTGCTGTGGTTCGTCGAGAACGTCATCATTCTAGCCGTGACGTGGAACGGGCTTTCGTGGCTCGCGGACTTCGCGCGGCAGTGGTACTTCACCCCCTCCTGGCCGACCTTTGTCGTCAGCAGCCTCATCTTCGCGACGATTCTGGTCGCTTGGTTCTTGGGACGACGCACGTCGCTCACAACACTGGTGATAGTGCCGATCGCGGCGCTCGCATACGGCCTCGTGCAATGGCTTGTCGCGCACGCGATCCAGAACGACTTGCGGGACCGGATAAGCCATGTGGAGCGCGGTTCGGATCTCAGTGATCACCTCGATAGGGTCGGTGACTTGTTTCGCCATGCCAACCTGGTGATGGGGATCTACTCGACCGTCGTCACCATTGTCTTCTTCGTCGCGTTCACCTGGCTCGCCGTTGGCCTCGACAAGCTGCTCTCGCAGACGGGGCAGCGGCCGTGACGGGTGCCGACCCGAATCCGGCGTGGCCCGTTCCCGTGCCGCCGCAAGCCGGCTTCTATCCGGTGGAAGAACCGGCAACCATTCGCCGGAGCCTGGCCTTCGGCTGCGCGGCCGCGACGGTCTACGCGACCCTGGTGCCGGTCAATCTGGTGACCCTCCAGTTCGGTAGCCAGCTGAGCGCAGCCGACTGGGTCTACGCGCTGATCGGCACCATCTTCGACCTGGCGATCGCCGCGATCATCGCGATCAGCGCGGAACGTCGTCGGCCCGTAGTGGTCGCGGTGTTGGTGGCGGCCCTGCTCTTGGACGTGATCGGGTTCCTCGACTGGACGGCCGTGCCCCAGTGGTTGCACACGGCGCAATTCGGCCTCCAGGTGACGCTGTTCCTGGCCGCGTGGTTCCTGGGGCACCGGCGCTCGCTGGTCCCGTTGGTACTCGCGCCCGTTGCCGGCGTGGTGGTGGTCGTCGTCGATCTGGTTGCCGATTGGGCTGTTCATTCCCTGTTCGCCATCGCGGAGATGGGCGGGGGCATCGTGCTGCGCGCGACCGTTTCAAATGTCGTGGAGACAGCTCTGACCCTGGGCGTGGTCGTCGGATTCGCCTGGCTCGGCTATTGGCTCGACCAGTCGCTGACCTCGAACCGCCGAGGTTTGCGGTCATATGGCGACACCGATCCTCGGCACTTCGCTCCCGGGCCGTTGGGCTGAATCGTGCTTCCGTCCGCGGATGATCTCCTCGCGACCGCCGTGGTGGTCTCGCTGCCGATGCGCGTCCGCTTCCGCGGGATCACGGTGCGCGAGGCGTTGCTGTTCCGCGGCCCGGCCGGGTGGGGGGAGTTCTCGCCGTTCGTCGAATACGGCGACGACGAGGCCGCCCATTGGCTCGCAGCGGGCATCGAGGCGGCGTGGCTCGGACCACCGCCGGCGGTGCGGAGCGCGGTCGAGGTGAACGCCACCGTGCCCGCGGTTCCCGCGTCGGAGGTCGCCGAGGTCCTGGCCCGATTCCCCGGTGCGCGGACGGCCAAGGTGAAGGTCGCCGAGAAGGGACAATCCCTGCGTGACGACGTGGAGCGCGTCGCCGCCGTGCGCGAGCTGGTCGGCACCGTCCGCGTCGATGCGAATGGGGGATGGAGCGTGGACGAGGCGGTGACCGCGATCGGGCGGCTCGGCGAACTCGAATACGTCGAGCAGCCGTGCGCCACCGTGGAAGAACTCGCCCGGGTCCGGCGCCGGGTCGAGACGCCGATCGCGGCCGACGAGTCGATCCGCAAGGCCGACGACCCGCTGCGCGTCGTGGCCGCCGACGCCGCCGACATCGCCGTCGTGAAGGTCGCCCCGCTCGGCGGGATGCGCCGGGTCCTCGAACTCGCCGAGCAGATCCCGCTGCCGATCGTCGTTTCCAGCGCGCTCGACACCGCCGTCGGAATCAGCGCGGGCGTCGCGACGGCGGCCGCTCTGCCGCGACTTGACCATGCATGCGGGCTGGGGACCGGCGCGCTCTTCGTCGACGACGTGACGCCCGATCCACCGCGCCCGGCGCACGGCGTGCTGCGCCCGGCGGCCGTTGCCGTGGAGAATCCGCCGCTCGCCCCGCCCGACCGTCGGCGGTGGTGGACCGATCGGCTGACCCGCTGTCACGCGCTGCTGGCGTCGGCTGAATAGCGGTCACCCCGAGCGCTGCCTGCCTACGCTGAGCGCCATGAGCAACGACGTTCCCCTGGCCGCCGGCGACGATGCGTTCGCCAACCACACCTTCACCGCGCTCGGCGTCGAACCTTTGGTGCATCGGGATCGTCTCGGCGGCTCGGTGATGATCGTCGAGAAGCACCCGCCGAGCGGGCCCATCACCTTGATGACGGCGGGCGTCTCGCGACTGCCGCTGGAGGCTGGGCGTCCGTGCGAGCTCGCGGTCGAGGTGGTCGACGGCCAGCAGGGCGCGGGTGTCGTCGCGCTGCACCGGTTGTGTGACATGATCGCGGTGAACCGTCTGCCCCCGCCGCCCGGCGTGGTGATGCACAGCCCCGGACCGTTCCTTGACGGCACCGACATCTCGGCGATGGTGGTCGGCCGTTCGTCGTGGGGCCAGGCCATCGACGAGGTTCGCGACGACCGCGGAAACATCGTCGGCGACGTGTGGACGATCCGACTGCTGACCTCCGGCGAGGCGCAGTTGGCCGACGAGCAGGGGTACGCGGCGGTGGAGCGGGCTGCTGGCGGTCCGGCCGGACTCCTCGACGTCACGCGCGCCAGAGCCGGGGCGACCGCGCACCAGTCCGACGTCCTGTTCAGCAAGCCCATCGTCGTGTCGAAGCTGCACGAGCAGAACCCGCCGGCGTGGGTGACACTCGAGGATGACGGCATGCTCACCTCGGTGACCGGGCTCGAGGACGAGGCGTACGTGGCCGACCCGGACAACTTCGAGGTCTGGGACGTCGCGAACTTCGTCGCGCGGTTCCCGTGGACTGAGGGATTCCTCGGGGCGGCCCGTCCCGGTGACACGGCGCGCTTCGTCGGCGACGATGGCATCGATACCAGCGGAAACTACGTTCTCGAGTCGTGAACCGGGGCTAGGTTCGATCCATGGAACTCGACGAAGCCGCGGCACAGTCCTTTCTCGCCCGAACGCAGATCGGGACCATCGCTATCGAGCGCAAGTCGGGGCCGCCGCTGGCGTTGCCGATCTGGTACGACTACGCGCCCGGCGGGGATGTCCGCATCGTCACGCCGGCCGAGTCCTTCAAGGCCAGACTGCTCCGTGCGGCCGGGCGTTGTTCGCTGGTCGTCGACACCGTCGAGCCGCGGATCATCTTCGTTTCCGTCGAATGTGAACTCGTCGACGAATTGCCGCCGAGCAAGGACAACAACCGCTTGATGGCCAGCCGATACCTGCCGCCCGAAGCGGTGGAGGGGTTCGTCGAGACGATGCCGGCGGAGGCCTTGTTCTCCCTCCGGCCGACGCGGTGGCGTACCGCCGACCTCGGTCAGTAGGGGGCGTATGGGAGGGCGAAGCGGCTGAGAACGGCGGACGTTGAAACAAAGCTAGACTTTTGTTTCAAACGGCGTATCGTGAGAGCTGGGCCACACCGCGCCCGGAGAACGTGCGATCGAGGAGACCGCCGATGACCACCGTCTTCACCCAGGCACCTGCCGAGAGCGACCTGCGCAGCGTCCCGAAGAACAGCCGCAACGGCGTCCTGGAGATCCTTCGCATGCGCCGCGATCCGTTCGCGTTCAGCGCGGCCCGACAGGCCGAGTTCGGCAAGGTCTCGGCGATGAACGCGTTCGGGACGCAGTTCGTGACGTGCTCGGGTGCCCCCGCCGCCGAGCAGATCCTGATGAACAAGGACAAGGCCTTCGCCAACGGCCCGGCGTGGAGCTATTTCATCGGCCCCTTCTTCAACCGCGGCGTCATGCTCTTGGACTTCGACGAGCACCGCCATCACCGCGTCATCCTGCAGCAGGCGTTCACGCCGAAGGTCCTCAAGGGCTACTTCGGGGAGATGCAGCCGGTCATCGCCGATCGCGTCGCGAATTTCCCGACCGGCAAGGTCAAGATGCTGAGCCAGTTCAAGGAGCTGACCCTCGACGTGGCACTCGAGGTCTTCCTCGGCGTCGAACTCCCCAAGGACGAGGCCGACAAGCTCAACAAGGCGTTCATCGAGACGGTCCGCGCGGGCGTGGCCTTCGTGCGCAAGCCCATCCCGCCCGGCCGCTGGTGGAAGGGTGTGCGGTCGCGCAAGGTGCTCGAGGAATTCTTCTACGCCAACATCGACGCGAAACGCGCCAAGGAGACGCCCGACCTCTTCTCGGTCCTCTGCCACGCGGAGAGCGACGAGGGGCACACCTTCACCGACGAGGACGTGGTCAACCACATGATCTTCGTCCTCATGGCGGCACATGACACCTCGACCATCACGATGACGCAGATGGCCTACCACCTGGCCAAGAACATCCCGTGGCAGGAGAAGGCCCGGGCCCAGGCCTTCGACTTCGGCGCCACCCTCGAATACGACGACCTGGGAAAGCTCGACGTCCTCGACAAGGTGATGCGGGAGTCGCTGCGACTGTGCCCGCCGGTCCCGGCGCAGCCGCGCATGGCCGTCAAGGACACCGAGGTGCAGGGCTACTTCATCCCCGAGGGCACGATGGTCACCGTCCCGCAGCTGACCAATCACCGCGACGCGGACTACTTCACCAATCCCGAGGTCTTCGACCCCTCCCGCTACGACGCCGACCGCGCCGAGGACAAGGGCCACCGCTTCGCGTGGACCCCGTTCGGCGGCGGTGTCCACAAGTGCATCGGCCTGTACTTCGGTCAGATGGAGATCAAGACGATCATGCACAACCTGCTGCGCGACTACGAGTGGTCGGTGCCGTCGGACTACGTTATGCCGATGGACTACAGCGCGCTGCCGGTGCCCAAGGACAAGCTCCCCGTCGACCTCCGTCGACTCTCGTGAGCGAGCGCAAAGCCCGCAGCACCGCCACCGTCGAAGATCAAGAATCGGCGATTCTCGCTGCCGCCGCGACGGAGTTCGCCGCGGTCGGGGCGCGTCGGGCCAACATGGACGAGGTGGCCGCCGCCGCGGGTGTCAGCCGGTCGACGCTGTACCGGCGCTTCCCCAACAAGGACAGCCTGTTGCTGGCCGTCGCCGCCGACGCCTACGAGAAGGGGATGGTCCGGCTCGAGGAGTCCGTCGTCGGCCTGGGCCCGCGCGAGGCCGTCGTCGAGGCCTTCGCCACCGGCGCCGAGATGGTCAGCACCGATCCGCTGCTCAGCCGCATGGTGCTGGAGGACTACGAGGTCCGCAACGTCACCTCGTCGGTGAACACCCTGTTCATCGAGATGGTGACCGATCGGGTCGCCGACACCCTGCGGACGGCCGGTGCGACCATGCCGGAGGACCGGCTGCACCAGGCCGTCGAACTGCACGTGCGACTGGTCATGTCCTATCTGGAGAACCCCGCGTCGGAACCCGAGCGGCACAGCCCCGAATACGTCCGAGACATGGCCGCCACCTTCCTCGCCCCGATGATCTACTAGGAGCCCCGACGTGAGATTCCGATCCAAGCCGGCGCTGACCGGCGACGAGTTGCGCGACAAGGTCGTCGCCGTGACCGGCGGTGCGCGCGGCATCGGCTTCGAGACCGCGACCCAGCTGTTCGACGCGAAGGCGCGCGTCGTGATCGGCGACATCGACGGCGACGCGGTGGGCAAGGCCGCAGCCGACCTCGGTATCGACGGCCTCGAACTCGACGTGACCTCGCCCGACTCGATCGAGGGCTTCCTCGACGAGACCGAGGAGCGCTTCGGCCCGATCGACGTGCTGATCAACAACGCGGGCATCATGCCGGTGGGCCCCTTCCTGAACTACGACGCGGCGCTGATCCGCCGCACCGTCGACATCGACCTGATGGGCGTCATCTGGGGGTCGCAGGCCGCGGCGCGGCGGATGGTCGAGCGGGGCAGCGGCCACATCGTGAACGTCGCGTCGGTGGCGGGTCGTCTGCCCATGCCCGGGCTGACGGTCTACAACGCCGTCAAGGCCGGGGTGATCGAGTTCTCCGACGCGTTGAACGCCGAACTCGCCGATGCCGGGGTCTCGGTCTCGGCGATCCTCCCGTCGTTCACCAACACCGGACTGATCAGCGGGCTCGAGACCAATCGCTACATCCGCGTCGTGGAGCCGGAAGTCGTTGCCGCGCAGGTGGTTTCGACGATCATCGAGCCGCAGGCCCGGGTCGCGGCGCCGCGGTCGATGGGCTGGGTCCACGCGAACGCGATCATGCCGCAGGCGCTCAAACGGCGGACCCGCAAGATGACCGGACTGGACCATATCTTCTTGAGCTACGACGATAAGTCGCGTGCCGACTACAACAAACGCATCGGGCAGTAGCCGTGGCTGACCGCGAGCTGATCGCGGCGCAACGCCACGCACGGGCGCAATTGCTCGAGCTGCGGGACGGACCGGGACCCCGCCGGGCGCGGATCGCGCTGGTCCTCGCGGCGCTGGCGGCGCTGTCGGGGATCGTGGCGGCACTCGTCTCCGGGCGCGGGCCCTCCGACGAGGACTTCGAGCGCGCCGCCGCCACCCGGGTCAACACGCTGCTGACCAACAGTCCCGACCAGCCCGATCGGGCTCGGCGCATCCTCGCCGGGGCCACCGGCGAATTCCACGACGAGTTCGCGCAGTCCGCCGACGCCTATACGCGATTCGTCCGTTCCCGCGGCACCGTCGCCGACGGGCGGGTGCAGGGGACCGGGCTCACCGCGCGCGACGGGAATCAGGCAGAGGTGCTGGTGCTCGCCACCGTCGACCTGCCAGCCTCGGCGCAGGCGCCCGCCGCCAGCACCGATTTCCGCCTGCGTGTCGTCGTCGCCGACGAGGACGGCGAGTTCAAACTGGCGAAAGTGCAGTACCTGCCGTGACCGAATCATCCGCACGGCGATCCGTGCCCGTGCGCCGATCCGCGGCCGCCGATCGGGCTGCTGCCGCCCGGGACCGCCGCCGACTCGCCTGGTTGTGCGTCGGAGGGCTCGTCGTCCTCCTCGCCCTGATCGTCGGTGCGCGAGAACTGTCACAGTGGCGCGCCGACGAACATGCGCGCGCTCAGCGCGACGCGGTGCGGGCGGCGGCGCCGTCGATCCTCGCCGACGTCTTCTCCTACAGTCCGACCACGCTCGCGGCCGACAACGCGCGCGCCCGGTCGCGGGTGACCGCACGATTCGCCGACGCCAATGCGGCAGCCCTGCGCACACAGCGCGCGGGTGCGGTGCGGTGGCGCACGCGCACCGTCGGGATCGAGGACTCCGGCGTCGACTGGGCGCAGTTGATGGCCGTCGCGACGATCACCGATCCCGACGATCCGACCGTCGTCGACGACCGAGTCCTCTCGGTCCGGCTCGTCCTGCGCGACGGTAAGTGGCTGCTCGACGATGCGGAGCTGGTCCGATGACGACGGGAGACGGCGCCGGTCGTGCCGGCGGGTCGTATGCGCGCGCGACGCGACGGTACCGGGAGGCGCGCATCGCGGCGGGGCCCGCGCTGCGCCGACGGGCAGATCGGCGTCGGCAGCGGTTGACGATCGCCCTGCGGGTGCTGCCGGTCGTGCTCGTCGCGGCGGTTGCCGCCGCCATCGGCTGCTGGATCCTCGCGCACCGCGACGCGTCGGCGCAGGCCCGCGGCGAGCAGGCCGTCGCCGCCGCCCGCACCGCGTTGGTCACGATGCTCACCGCCGATCCGCGCGACCCAGAGGGCTACGTCCGATCCGTCCTCGCCGTCACGACCGGGGAGCAGAACCGGCGCGTCTCGTCCGGGCGGGCCGAGTTGGCAGCGGAGATCGCCGCACAGTCGGGGCCGTCGACCGGGCACGTGCTGGACACCGGGCTCGTGGCGGAGCCGCGCGCCGACGGGACGGTCGTCGTCCTCGCCGTCGTCGAAGCGGGTAACCCCGCGCTGATCGGCGCGTCGACGACGGCCAAGCGGGTACCGGTGGTCGTCACGATGACCCAGGTCGACGGCCGCTGGCTCGTGACGAAGGCGGCCCAGGCGTGAAGCGGGTGAGGTGGGCCGAGCTGAATCGGCGGACCATGATCCCGTTGGCGTTGGCCGTCGCGCTCGCGCTGATCGCCGCGGGGGGCTGGTGGTACGCCGTGCACGAGCGGCCGGGCGACGCCCCGCAGCGCTCGGCGGTGATGGCGGCCGCGGCACGGGCGACGACCGCGCTGATGACCCGGAACCCGGCCGAGCCTCCCGTGCGGCCCGAGGTCGCGAAGCAGTTGACCGGGAGATTGGCCGACGAGTACGCCAGTCTCGGCGCCGACGTCGTGCTGCCCGGCGCGGTGGAGCGGCGCATGACGATGACGGCGCGGGTCGTCGGGACGGGCACCGCCGAACTGATGGGCAGGCGCGCCCGGGTGCTCCTCTTCGTCGACCTGTGGGCGGCGCCGGAGGGCGCGGGTCAGCAGGTACCAAGGGTTGCCTTATCCCGCTGGGCGTCGATGCGTAAAGTCGACGGGGATTGGCTACTGGCGGGACTCTCGCCGGTGACCGGCGCGCTCGGCTGAATCCCGGTCGGCCGATGATTTCCAGGAGAGGACGTCGATGACAGACAAGCTGGCGCCCGAGGCGACGGTGGTGATCGTCGGGGCCGGGTTGGGCGGTGTGCGGGTGGCCGAGAACCTGCGGGCCGGCGGCCACACCGGGCCCGTGGTGATGATCGGTGCCGAGGCGCATCCACCCTACGACCGTCCGCCGCTGTCGAAGAAGGTCCTCACCGAGGCGATCGGGCGCGTCGATCTGAAGGCAGACGAGTTCTATGCCGACTCCTCGATCGACCTGCGGATGGGCGAGCGCGTCGCATCGGTGGACCCGGGGGCGAAGTCGGTGACCGTGACGAAAGCCGACGGCACGTCCTATACGCAGGACTACGACGCGCTGGTCCTCGCCACCGGACTGCTGCCGCGGCCCTTTCCGGGCGTGGCGGGGGTCGACGGGGTGTTCACGCTGCGGACCGTCGAGGACGCCCAGCGCATCGCCGAGGCCGCGTCGGCAGGCGGACAGGCCGTCGTCATCGGCGCCGGGTTCATCGGATGCGAGGTCGCTGCGTCGCTGCACACGCTGGGTTTGGCGGTCACCCTCGTCGAACCGGCGCCGACGCCGCTCGCCCAGGCGGTCGGCACCCAGATCGGCGCACTCGTCACCCGCCAGCACGTCGAGAAGGGCGTGGACGTGCGGGCCGGGATCGGTGTCGACGAGATCGTCGCAGAGGCCGGCAAGGTGATCGGGGTAAGACTGTCCGACGGGACGCTGGTCGACGCCGACCTCGTCGTCGTCGGCATAGGTTCGACGCCGGTCGTCGACTATCTCGACGGCTCCGGAATCGAGTTGGCCAGCCGCGAGGTCGGCGGTGGAGTCGCCTGCAACGAGGTCGGGCGCGCCGGCGTCGACGGGGTGTACGCACTCGGCGACATGGCCAATTGGCGCGACCACGGCGGCACCCAGCGCCGGGCCGAGCATTGGAACCACACCGTCGAGCAGGCGGCGATCGTCGCGGCGGCGCTGCTGGGCACCGATCATGCCGTCGTGCCGGCCGTGCCCTACTTCTGGAGCGACCAGTACGACCTCAAGATCCAGGTGCTCGGCTGGCCCAAACCTGACGACGACGTACACATCGTCGACGACGACGGGCACAAGTGGCTCGCCTACTTCAGTCGCGACGGGATGCTGACCGCCGTGGCCGGAGCCGGGAAGATCGGCGCCGTGATGAAGACGCGGCCCAAGCTCGTGACCCCGACGCCGATCGCGGACGTGTTGGCTTGACGAAGGGTTCCCCGACACCGACGGAGGTGCGCGCCGCGGTCATGGCCGTCGGCGACCCGGCGCGCGCCGCGTCCGCGGCCGGGTTCTTCAAGACCGGGCCGGGCGAATACGGCGAAGGGGACGTCTTCGCCGGCGTTTCGGTGCCGGAACTGCGCAAACTGGCGCGCGGATTTAGAGGCACATCGCTGCCGACGGTCGCGGCCCTGCTCGACGACGAGTTGCACGAGGTCCGGATGCTGGCGCTGTTCCTGATGGTCGACGGGTACGAGCGCGCGTCGGACTCCGCCCGCGCCGAGTGGGTGCAGGGCTATCGGGACGCCGTGGCGGCCGGTCGCGTCAACAACTGGGACCTGGTGGACTCGTCGGCGCGCCAGATCCTCGGCGCGTGGTGCGTGGCGTCGGGCGATTTCGACGAGCTGGTCGCCTATGCCCGACGAGAGGCGCTGTGGGAGCGGCGCGTCGGGATCGTCGGGACGCACGCGCACCTGTTCGTCGGCGATGCCGCCGCGACCCTGGCGGTCGCGCCCGTCGTCGTCGACGATCGGCGCGATCTGATCCAGAAGGCATTCGGCTGGATGCTGCGCGAGATGGGTAAGCGGGTCTCGCGCGAGACGTTGATCGGGTACCTCGACGCCCACGCGCCCGAGTTGGGTCGCACGGCACTGAGCTACGCCGTCGAGCATCTCGATCCCGATCTCCGCGCGCACTATCGCTCGCTGCGCTGACCCCGACCCCCGACCCGCCGGGTCTCGATACACCGACTCGGCTGGCGCCTCGTCGGCACTCGACCACCGTGGGCACCCCAACCCCGCCGAGTGGGCACCCCAACCCGGTCGAGTGGGCACCCCAACCCGGTCGGGTCTCGATACACCGACTCGGCTGGCGGCTCGTCGGCACTCGACCACCGTGAGCACCTCAGCCCCGTCGAGTGGGCACCTCAACCCGGTCGAGTGGGCACTCCGATCCGGCACCGATTCGGATTGCGCCTCGTCATCACTCGACCACCGCGAGCGCTGCAATTCCGTCGAGCGTTCCCGGCGCCCTGTGCGTACGATCGGCGCATGACCGCAATGCGCATCGGCGTCCAGATCCAACCCCAACAAGCCCCCGACTACGGACTGATCCGCGACGCGGTGATGCGGGCCGAGGAGATCGGCGTCGACATCGTTTTCAACTGGGACCACTTCTTCCCGCTGTACGGCGATCCCGATGGCGCGCATTTCGAATGCTGGACGATGCTGGGCGCCTGGGCCGAGCAGACGTCGCGCGTCGAACTCGGCGCACTCGTCACGTGCAATTCGTATCGCAATCCGGAGTTGTTGGCCGACATGGCCCGCACCGTCGATCACATCAGTGGCGGGCGGCTCATCCTCGGAATCGGCTCGGGCTGGTTCGAGCGGGACTACGACGAATACGGCTATGACTTCGGTACCAAGGGGTCCCGGCTCGACGAACTCGCGGCGGCGATGCCGAGGATCGTCGAGCGGTGGGGCAAGCTGAACCCGCCGCCGACTCGGAGGATCCCCGTGCTCATCGGCGGCAGCGGCGAGCGCAAGACGCTACGAATCGTCGCCGAGTATGGCGACGTCTGGCATTCGTTCGCCGACGCGGATGCGTACCGCCACAAGGCCGAGGTCCTCGCGCGTCATTGTGCCGACGTCGGGCGTGACCCGTCGGAGATCACGCGCTCGGTTGCCATCGGCGGTCGGCGCAAGTCGGTCGACGAGCTGTTGCGCGAAGCCGACGCGATGGCCGACCTCGGGATCGGCCTGCTCACCGTCGACGCTGGTGGACCGGACTACGACCTCGCGCAGGCCGAAGCGATCTGCCGGTGGCGGGATCAGCGCAACGCATAACCCGGTGTCCGGGGTCTCGATACACCGACTCGGCTAGCGCCTCGTCGGCACTCGACCACCGTGCTTCGTCGGCACTCGACCACCGTGCTTCGTCGGCACTCGACCACCATGGCGGGTGCCCACTCGGCGGGGTTGGGGTGCCCACTCGGCGCTTGGCGCGGTCAGGCCGGCGCTTCGTCCTTGCCGGCACGGCGCCAGACGAGCAGGGCCAGCACGATCATCGGGATCTGCAAGGGCAGGCGGCCCACGGCGATCGCCTTCATCAACGGGCCCTTGTCCTGCCAGAGGCGCACCATGTTGACGTTGGCCGGGAACACCGCCGTGAACAGCAGCGCGGCCAGACCTGCCGCGCGCCGGCGCCACCTCGGTACCAGTAGTGCCGCGCCGATCCCGACCTCCGCGACACCGGAGGCGTAGGTGTAGGCGCGGGCGTCGCCGGGGAGTTCCTCGGGCACGATCGAGTCGAAGGGCTTGGGCGCCAGGAAGTGCAGCACGCCCGGGACGAGGAGGATCGCGGACAGGATCTTGGCCAGACGGTCGGTGCTCAGCATGGCACCCACCCTACTGTCAGAACTCGATCTTGAGACTGTCCGACGTCGGGCGCGCCTGGCAGCCGAGGATGTAACCGTCGGCGATGTCGTCGGGGTCCAGCGCCCCGGAGTTCTCCATCTCGACGGTGCCCTCGCTGAGCGTGCACGCGCAGGACCCGCACTCACCCTCCTGGCACGAGTAGGGCGCGTCGAGGCCGGCCGCCAGCATCACGTCGATCAGGGTCCGCGACCGCGGCCAGACGAGTTCGTGTGTCTCGCCGTCGAGCTCGACCTCCACGTGCGCGGCCGACGCGGCCTCCTCCTCGGACACCTCTTCGTGCTCGACGTCGACGAACGGGTCGCCGGAGAGCGAGTTGTAGACCTCGGTGTGCACGTCGTGGTGGTCGAACTTCGCCTTCGACAACCCTTCGTGAACGGCGTCCATGAACGGCCCGGGTCCGCAGATGTAGGCGGAGTGGGTGCCGGCCATCGGCTTGAAGAACGTCGCGAGCGCCCGCACGTCGGGCAGCCCCTGCAGCGATTCCAGCCAATGCACGACGGTGAGCCGCCCGGGGTTGGCCTGCTGCAGCCCGCGCAGCTCGGCGGCGAAGATCACGTCGTTCTCGCTGCGGTTGGCGTAGAAGAAGGTGATGGGCCCGGTGCCCGTCTTGAGTGCGAACTTGAGGATCGACATCACCGGGGTGACCCCGGAGCCGGCGGCGATCAGCAGCAGCGGCACGTGGATGTTGGCGGGGGTGAAGACACCCGACGGGGGAAGCGCCTCGATCTGCGACCCGGCGGCCAGGTTGTCGCAGACCCAGTTGGACCCGTAGCCGTCGGGGGTGCGCTTGACGGTGACCTTCGGCAGCGCGTCGGTCCGCGGCGACGAGGCGAGCGAGTAGCACCGCGCGACCGAGCCGGTCTGGTCGCTCGGTATGCGCAGGGTGAGGAACTGACCGGGGTCGTAGTCGGTGAACTTCTCGCCCATAACCTCGGGAACCTCGAACACGATGCTGCGGGCGTCGGCGGTCTCGTCGACGACCTCGGCCACGGTCAGGATGACGCTGCGCGAGCCGTGCGGGGTCAAGTCGGCCATCAGCCGTCCTCTCGGATCCAGAAGTAGAACACGTTCTAATTTATCCTATCGCGGGCGTACTGCGCGATAGTGCGGCGTCGATGCCGACCGCGAGAAGGCTACTGCCCTCGACGAGGAGTTCGCGCAGGCGTCGCGCACTCGGGTCCGTGTCGTCGGCCAGCCACTGTTCGTAGGCCGCGAGCGCGGTCCCGAGTGCGAGCCAGCCGATCAGCTGCGGCAGGTGCTCGTCGGGGTGCCCACGCAGGCGTCGCGCGGCATACCCGGCGATCGCCTGACGCCAGTCGCCGTACATGAGCATCGAATGGGCCTGCAGCGCCGGGACGGTGAGCAGGAGTGTCATCCGACGGCGGTGCAGGGGCGCCTCGCTCTCCGGCAGGTCGTTGAACTCGACGAGGGCGGTGGCCAGCGCCTCGGCGAGGGGGAGGCTGTTCGGCAGGCTGTCGAGCAGTCGTCGCATCTGCTCGAGGTGGACGTCGAAATCACCCCACGCGACGGCGTTCTTCGACGCGAAGTAGCGGAACAGGGTGCGCCGGGCGATACCCGCGCCCGCAGCGATGTCGTCGACGCTCGTCTCCTCGAAGCCGTGGCGGTCGAACAGGTCGATGGCCACTTCGCTGATCCGCGTCGTGGTCGTGATCGGCTGTCGGCTCACCCCGGCCGCCCCCTTTCCGTCGCGAAAACTGATGGTTGTGTTTCTGCACTCGGTGCCATTATATTCGAGCGTGATCCACATCACTAGCCCACAGGAGGTTGGATCATGGCCGATCAAGAAACCGTCGTCGACACCGAACTCGTCAGCGAGTCGCTTGTCGAGGAAGTCTCGATCGACGGGATGTGCGGGGTCTACTGATGACCACCGCCACTCCGGTGACTCGTCCCGGTGACCGTCCGTCGGTCGCCGGGACGGGCGTCGCCGATGACACTCCCGGTCGCGTCGCGCGCCCGGGTTTCGACACCCGTGCCGCCTGGACGCTGAACCCCAAGGTCGCCGTGCGGCCCGAGCCGTTCGGCGCCCTGCTCTACCACTTCGGCACCCGCAAACTCTCCTTCCTCAAGAACCGGACCGTCGTCGGGATCGTGCAGTCCCTCAGGACGCATCCCGACGCGGAGGCCGCTCTCGCCGACGCGGGCATCGACGATTCGTCGCGCCCGCTGTACGTGCAGGCGCTGAGCGCCCTCGCCGAGTCCGGCATGATCATCCGCCGAGAGGATCCGGATCAATGACCACCCTCGAACGCCCCGCAGCGCTTCCCGCCGAGGCGAAGCCGCCGGTCGCCGTCGGCCGTCTCGTCGACCAGTTCGAGCGCGGCCTCGATGCGCCGATCTGCCTGACCTGGGAGCTGACCTACGCCTGCAACCTGGCGTGTGTGCACTGCCTCTCGTCGTCGGGCAAGCGCGACCCGCGCGAGCTGTCCACGCAGCAGTGCAAGGCGATCATCGACGAGCTGCAGCGGATGCAGGTCTTCTACGTCAACGTCGGCGGCGGGGAGCCGACGGTGCGCCCGGATTTCTGGGAACTCGTCGACTACGCCACCGACCACCAGGTGGGCGTGAAGTTTTCCACCAATGGGCTGCGCATCACCCCGGATGTCGCGGCACGCCTGGCGGCGTCGGATTACGTCGACGTGCAGATCTCCCTCGACGGCGCGACCGCTGAGGTCAACGACGCCGTCCGCGGTCCCGGCTCCTTCGACATGGCCGTGCGCGCGCTGGAGAACCTGCGCGACGCGGGGTTTGCCGACGCCAAGATCAGCGTCGTCATGACGCGACACAACGTCGCGCAACTCGACGAGTTCAAAGCGCTCGCCGACCGGTACAACGCGACGCTGCGCATCACCCGCATGCGCCCGTCGGGTCGCGGCGCCGACGTGTGGGACGACCTGCACCCCCTGCCGCACCAGCAGCGCGAGCTCTACGACTGGCTCGTCGCCCACGGCGACGGCGTGCTGACCGGCGACTCCTTCTTCCACCTCTCCGCCTTCGCGGGGGATTCGGGCGCCGGGGGCGGGCTCCCCGGGCTCAACCTGTGCGGCGCCGGACGCGTCGTGTGCCTGATCGACCCGATCGGCGACGTCTACGCCTGCCCGTTCGCGATCCACGAGAACTTCCTCGCCGGCAACATCACCACCGACGGCGGATTCCAGGAGATCTGGCAGCGCTCCGACCTGTTCACCTCGCTACGGGAGCCGCAAAGCGCCGGGGCCTGCGCGTCGTGCAACCACTTCGACGCCTGTCGCGGCGGCTGCATGGCGGCCAAGTTCTTCACCGGCCTGCCGCTCGACGGCCCCGACCCGGAATGCGTCCAGGGCTACGGCGAAGCGCTGTTGGCCGGTGAGCGCAGCAAGCCGACCGCCAACAAGGACCATTCCCGCGGTGTCCCGCTGCAGCTCATGACCCGGCCGCCGTCGCGGGACTGCGACGAGAATCCGCTCGCCGGCTTCATGCCGACCACCGCCAACGGCTGCTCCTCGTCGGCCTGCGGCACCTGCTGACGACGACGACCGCTGCCGTCGCCGCCTCACTATCAAGGAGAGACCCGTGTCCAAGTTCGCCGAGTTGATGGAGCGCAACCCGTGGCGCCGCAACCCGTGGTTCGAGACCGTGGGGGAGGCGCAGCGCCGCGCGCAGAAGCGGTTGCCGAAGACGGTCTACTCGTCGCTGGTCGCGGGCACCCAGGCGGGTATCACGCTGACCGACAACGTCGAGGCCTACAACGAACTCGGCTTCGCCCCGCACGTCATCGGCGTCGCGCCGGAGCGCAACCTCGCGACGACGGTCATGGGCCAGGAGATCTCCTTCCCGGTGCTCATCTCGCCGACCGGCGTGCAGGCGGTCGATCCCGACGGTGAGGTCGCCGTCGCCCGCGCCGCCGCCAACCGCGGTACCGCGATGGGGCTGTCGAGCTTCGCCAGCAAGCCCGTCGAAGAGGTCACCGCGGTCAACGACAAGATCTTCTTCCAGATCTACTGGCTCGGCAGCCGCGACGACATCCTGGCCCGCGCGCAGCGCGCCAAGGAGGCCGGCTGCAAGGGGCTGATCGTCACCACCGACTGGGTGTTCAACGTCGGGCGCGACTGGGGCAGCCCGGAGATCCCGGAGCGGGTCGACGCGAAGGCCGTCGCCAAGCTCGCCCCCGAGATGGTCACCAAGCCACGGTATGCGCTCAGCTGGTTCCGCGACGGAAAGCTGATCATCCCCGATCTCTCCGCGCCGAATATCGCGCACAAGGGCGAACCCGGCCCGACCTTCTTCGACGTCTACGGCACCTGGATGAATACGCCGCCGCCCACCTGGGAAGACATCAAGTGGTTGCGCGAGCAGTGGGACGGCCCGTTCATGGTCAAGGGCATCTCCCGGATCGACGACGCCAAGCGCGCCGTCGACATCGGGGCCAGCGCCATCTCCGTCTCCAACCACGGCGGCAACAATCTCGACGGCACGCCGGCGACGATCCGGGTGCTCGGCCCGATCGCCGACGAGGTGGGCAAGGACGTGGAGGTGCTGCTCGACGGGGGGATCCGCCGCGGCAGCGACGTGGTGAAGGCGTTGGCGCTCGGCGCGAAGGCCGTCATGATCGGGCGGGCCTACCTGTGGGGCCTGGCCGCCAACGGGCAGGCGGGGGTCGAGAACGTGCTCGACCTGCTGCGCATGGGCATCGACTCGTCGCTGATGGGCCTGGGCAAGGCCGACGTCGCCGACCTCGACCGCGGCGACCTGATCATCCCGGCCGGATTCGAGCGGGAGTACGGAGACTGAGATGCGGTACCGCGACCAACCCACCGTCGAGGTGGAGGCGAAGATCGGCGCCGCGCCCGAGCGGGTGTGGCGAAGCGTCGCCGACATCAGCCTGCCGGTCGACCAGCCCGGGGAACTGTACGGCGCCCAGTGGATCGACGGTGCTTCCGAACCGGCGGTCGGCGCGCAGTTCGTCGGCCGCAACCGCAGTGATTTCGTCGGCGAGTGGGAGACGCTGTGCACCGTGGTCGACGTCGAGCCCGGGCGGCGCTGGGTCTGGAGTGTCGCGGCGCCGGAGGCGGATCCGTGGGCGCAGTGGGGATTCGAGGTCGACCCGTCGCGCGATGGTTCGGTCGTGCGCCAATTCGTCCGGATGGGCCTGGGGTGGTCGCCGCTCAAGGGGGCGATCGACGCCGCACCGGAGAAGGAGGGCCGGATCATCGCCGGCCGCATGGCCGCGCTGCGCGAGGCGATGACGGCGAATCTGGAAGAGGTTCGACGACGCTGCGAGGGCGATTCCTGACCTTCCTCCCGATGAAGTTCCGTCGGGAGGAAGGGAAAGTGCGGGAGGAACGGAGGACGCCGGCTCAGTTCGCGATGACGCGAACCCCGCGACCGCGCGCCACCTCGGCGAGGCGCCGGTCGAAGGTTGCCAAGTGGGCGCCCAGTCGTTCGGCGGCCACCAGCGCACAACAGCCGGGCATCTTGAGCTTGGTCTGGGCGCGCAGGCGGGCGAGTTCGATCGGTTCCGTGGGCGTCGGCGTCACGGTTTCGATGCCCAGTCGGGTCGTCAGGCGTTCGAAAATAGCCACGTCCTGGCCGGTGTGTGCCGGATGGACCAAGACCTCGGCGAGCGACAACGGGTGGATGGCGAGTTCCTCCTCGGTGTCGAGGATGTCGCCTGCCGCGTCGGAGTGGGGATCGGAGGTGCTCAGATGCGCGATCACCACGGCCGCGTCCAAGACGATCACTCGGGCCATCCGGCGCGCAGGTCGTCGAGGTAGGCCGGCGGGTAGTCGACGGTGCCGCGCAGACGGTCGAGTTGGCGCCGTCGCCGCGCGCGTCGGTCGGCCCGTTCGGTCTCGAGTGTCTCGGCGCCGGCAGTCATCAGCCGGGTGACGAGTTCGGATCGCGGCACGTCCGGCCATGTTCGCGCGGCAACCTCCAGGGCCTCCGCGACCTGCGGCGTCTGGGTCACCTGAATGCGTGGAAGAGCCGTCGGCATGGGCGAAGTGTACCTCCGAGTGGCTCGGTGTGTCACCGGCGCCGTCGGATCGGTCGAGACGGCCCGGGCATCGGCCCGGCGTCGCCCGTCGGCTCAAGCCGTCACGCTGAAACTAGAACGTGTTACAGTTTCTCTCATGGGACAGTTCGACGGCCAAGTCGTCTACATCACCGGCATCGCCCGAGGTCAGGGTCGCAATCACGCGATCCGTTTCGCGCGGGAGGGGGCGTCGATCATCGGTCTCGACATCGCCTCGCCGGTCGCCGACCATCAGACCTACCCGACGGCCACCGAGGCCGATCTGGCCGAGACCGTCCGCCTCGTCGAGGAGGCCGGGGGCAAGCTCCTGGCCCGCCGGGGCGACATCCGCGACCTGGCCTTCCAGCAGGAGTTGGTGGCCGAGGGGATCGAGACCTTCGGCCGTCTCGACCACGTCGTGGCGAACGCCGGCATCCTCACCTGGGGGCTCACCTGGGAGCTGACCGAGGAGCAGTTCGCCGATGTCGTCGACGTCAACCTCGTCGGCACCTGGAAGACGCTGAAAGCGGTCATCCCCCCGATGATCGAGGCGCGCAGCGGCGGGTCCATCACGATCATCTCGTCGACGGCGGGCCTGAAAGCGATGCCGATGCAGTCGTCGTACTCCGCGTCGAAATTCGGGTTGCGCGGTCTGGCCCAATCGGCCGCCAAGGAACTCGGCCCCAAGCGGATTCGCGTCAACACCGTCCACCCGTACGCGGTACACACGCCGATGGCGTTGGAGGACACTGAGGCGTTCAAGGCCTTCGACACCTTCGGCGAGCACTTCCCGTCGATGATGAACCACTACCCGGTGGCGACCCTCGACGACCTCTCCGATGCGGTGCTCTACCTGGCGACCGCGAAGGCGGTGACCGGGGCGGAGTTCGCGATCGACATGGGGTCGTCGAAGGTCTGAGGCCCGGCGGAAGCCGGAAACGGGGGCTATCCCTCTCGGATGGTCATCGAGGCGATGTGGTCGCCGTCGACGGCGAAGATGAATTTGCTCAGGCCGTTGGCCCAGTTGCTCCGCCAGTCGGCGACCACCGTGGTCGCGTTGCCCGTGGTGCTCACCTCGTTCACCGTCATCGTGCCCTCGGCCCCGATGAACTCCTTGTCGCTCCAGGCCTTGATGTCGTCGCGGCCGGTGAAGATCCGGCCCCAGTCGTCGACGAAGCCGTCGGCGGTGAAGGCGTCGAGGAAGGTGGATTCGTCGTGACGGTTGACGGCCTCGACGAAGGCGGTGACCGCGGCGGGCATGGTCGTGCTCATCGGGTGGATCCTCTCGATTGACGGTCCATAAGGGCGATACGTCGCTATATATCAGTGATACAGGAATACTATAACGGCTTATGGACAAGGCGGCAGGCGATACCCGGACGCGGTTGCTCGACGCCGCGACCGAGGAGATCGCCTCCGCGCCCGGCGAGGAGTTCTCGCTGCGCAACGTCTGCGAGCGCGTCGGCGTAGCGATGCCGACCCTGTACCACTTCTTCGGCAACAAGAAGGGTCTGGTCGACGCCGTCGTCGAGCGCGGCTTCGAGCAATACGTCGCGGCGAAGTCGAGCCGCGAGTCGAGCGGCGACCCGATCCGCGACATCCGCGACGGCTGGGATCAGCACGTCGCATTCGGCCTGGCGAATCCGGGTGTCTATGCGTTGATGTACGGCTCGGTCCAGCCGGGTCAGTCGCCGCCCGCGCAGGCACGCCCGACCGCCGCCTTGCGCGGCCTGGTCAGCAAGGCCGCCGATCAAGGACGCCTCGCGGTGCCCGTGGAGCAGGCGGTCGAGCACATCCTGGCCACCAACGTCGGGGTGACGCTACGGCAGATCGTGCAGGCGCGCCCGGACCCCGAATTGTCGGCGGCGGTGCGCGACGGCGTGCTCGCGGCCGTCACCGGCGTGTCGGTCGGCGACGAGGGCGCCGCTCGGGCGGCCCTCCTCACCGCGCTCGACTACGCGGTGGGTCATCCGGAGATCCTCGGCTCCGCCGAGACGGCGCTGCTCGCCGACTGGCTGCGGCGATTGGCGCGCGACGACGGGCGCTAGTCCTTCCAGATCGACACCGGATCGCTGGCGGTGCGCTGCGGACCGGTCGGCGTATCGGGCTGCGTGCGCGAGAAGCGCGGGGCGACCTGGGCCTGCATGACGCCGTCGATCTCGACCAGCGTGCCGCGCGCGGCCAGGTGCGGATCGGCCGGCGCCTCGGTGAAGTCGAGGATCGGCGAGACGCAGGCATCGGTGCCGTCGAAGATCGCGGCCCACTCGTCGCGGGTCTTGGTCTTGAAGACCTCGACGAACTTCGCCTTCAGCTCATCCCAGCGGCCCATGTCCAGCTGATGCGGCAGATCGGCCTCGGCGAGGTCGAGCCCCTTCAGGAGTTCGGCGTAGAACTGCGGCTCGATCGCGCCGACGGCCATCCACTTGCCGTCGGAGGTCTCGTAGACCTCGTAGAAGGGCGCGCCGGTGTCCAGGAGGTTGGCGCCGCGCTTGTCCTGCCAGAGACCCGTGCCGCGGAAAGACCACATCATCTGGCCGAGCACCGATGCGCCGTCGACCATCGCCGCGTCGATGACCTGCCCCTTGCCGGAGACCTCGCGTTCGACGAGGGCGGAGAGGATGCCGATGACGAGGAACATCGAGCCGCCGCCGAAGTCGCCGACGAGGTTGAGCGGGGGAGTGGGCTTCTCGTCGGCGCGGCCGATCGCGTGCAGCATGCCGGTCAGCGAGATGTAGTTCATATCGTGCCCGGCGAGGTTGGCGCGCGGTCCGTCCTGACCCCAGCCGGTCATCCGGCCGTAGACCAGGCGCGGGTTGACCGCGGCGAGGTCGTCGGGGCCGAAGCCGAGCCGTTCCATGACACCGGGGCGGAAGCCCTCGATGATCGCGTCGGCCTTGGCGACGAGGGCGAGGATGGTCTCGCGGTCGGCGGGGTTCTTCAGGTTCGCCTCGACGACGCGGCGGCCGCGCAGCAACATGTCGGCGTTGCGCCCCTCTTGCGGGAGGTCACCGGGGCGCTGCACCCGGACGACGTCGGCGCCGAGGTCGGCCAGCAGCATCGCCGCGTGCGGGCCGGGTCCGATGCCGGCGAATTCGATGACGCGGATCGAGCTGAGCGGGCCGGGACGGCCGGAATCGTTGGTCATATGCGAATGCCTCCACAGCGGGTCGGGCGTCTGACAACGCTCGATTTCAGTTGACTTGTTATCTACAGCATTCCATATCGGGCCGGGGGCCGACCGCCGGCCGTGCGGTCCGATTTCCCCGTATCGCTGCCGTCGCGGCGGCACTAGACTCGGGCGAATGACCGTTGCGCAGTTGGGGGCGCTCGCGTCGACCGATCTTGCCGGTCACGACGTGCTGCTCCTCGTCCCGCTCGGCGCCACCGAGCAGCACGGTCCGCACCTACCGCTCGACACGGACACCCGCATCGCGGAGGAGATCGCCCATCGCGGCGCGGCACGGCTCGGGCGCGCCGACGACGGCGGACTCGTCGTCCTCGCCCCGCCGCTGTCCTACGGGGCCAGCGGTGAGCACGAAGCCTTCGCGGGAACCGTGTCCATCGGCCACGACGCCCTGCACGCGGTGCTCCTGGAGTACGGGCGCAGCGCCTGCCGCTGGGCGCGCCGGCTCGTCTTCGTCAACGGTCACGGCGGCAACCTCGCCACGCTCGCCGAGGTCGTCGCGACCCTGCGATACGAGGGCCGCGACGCCGGGTGGTTCGCGTGCGCCGCGCCGGGATTCGACGCCCACGCCGGGCACGCCGAGACCTCGATGCTGCTCGCCTTCGCCCCGGAGGCCGTCGACCTGACGCGCGCCGTCCCGGGAAACTCCGCCCCGCTGGCACAGCTGCTGCCGGAGCTGCGTCGTGGCGGCGTCGCGGCGGTCAGCCCCAACGGCATCCTGGGCGACCCGACGGCCGCCGCCGCCGACCACGGCGAGGCGCTGCTCGCGACGATCGTCGACGGACTGGTATGCGCCGTCGACACCTGGGAGCCGACCCAGCAGGGCCGACTCTCGTGACCGCCACGGCCACCGGGCCGGACGCGCGACTCCCGGACGGATTCCAAGCGCAGGTGGATCCCCGCTGCGCCGCGCGCGGGAGCTGGACCCATTTGGTGGGCGGGTCGCCGACGCGACTGTTGAGGATGTCGCGCCGAGCCACCGACATGATCGACGTGGACGGGCGCATCACGGTCGTCGACGAGGGGAGCAGGCAGTTGGCGCGCACCCTGATCGACGCCGGTGTGGCGCACCCCCGGCCGATGTTCGGCCCGCACGACGACCAGGTCACCGTCATCATCCCGGTGCGCGATAACCAGGCCGGCGTCGACCGGCTGCTGGCGACGCTGCACGGCGGCGACGTGGTGGTCGTCGACGACGGGTCCACGGTGCCGATCGTCGTGCCGGGGTGGGTGCACCTGGTGCGCCTGGACACCAACCGCGGACCGGCCGCGGCCCGCAACCACGGCGCGGCCGTCAGCAGCGCCGAGTTCCTGGTATTCCTCGATTCCGACGTCGTGCCGCTGGCCGACGGCGCGGCCCCCGCCGGGTGCGCCGGGGATTGGCTGACCGCGCTGCTGGCACACTTCTCCGACCCGGCGGTCGGCCTGGTGGCGCCGCGGATCGTCGCGCTGCCGTCGGCGGGATCGGATCGGCCTCCCGGGATCGTCGAGCGGTATGAGGCACGGTTCTCGGCGCTGGACATGGGGCCGCGCGAGTCACCCGTCGTCCCCGGTGGACCGCTGCCGTACGTCCCGAGTGCGGCGATGGTGGTGCGGCGCAGCGCCTTCCTCCACTTCGACGCCGAACTGCGCGTCGCCGAGGACGTCGACATGTGCTGGCGGATGGCGGGGGCGGGGTGGCGGATGCGCTACGACCCGGTCGTCGAGGTGGCCCACGAACACCGGACCTCGCTGCCGGACATGCTGGCGCGCCGCCGCTTCTACGGCACCGGTGCCGCGCATCTCGCCCGGCGTCACGGGCGCCGCGCCGCGCCGATGGTGATGGGGGCCGCCGTGTCGGTGGCGATGGCGGCGCTGTTGACGCGCACCCGCCTCGGCGCAGTCGTCGCGGTGGTGGCCGTCGGGTTCGCGGCCGCGCGCATCCGGGCCCGGATCGGGCCGATGCCGGGGCGGGAGCGGATTGTCGCCGGGTTGACCGGGCGTGCGGTCGGGAGCGGGTTGACGCAGGTCGCGGGAGCCGTGTGCCGGCACTATTGGCCGCTGGCGCTGCTCGGAGCGCTCGTGTCGCGGCGGCTGCGCGGATTGTTCGTGCAGGTGGCCCTCGTCGACGCGGCCGTCGCCTGGATCCGCTACCGCCACGACGGCGGTCGGGGCCTGGGACCGCTGTCGTTCGCGGCGATGCGCCGCCTCGACGACCTGGCCTACGGTGCGGGTCTGTGGCAGGGTGCCGTCGCCCACCGCGATCCGACGGCGCTGTTGCCGGTGCTGGCACGGTGAGTCCGCGCGCCGATGTGCTCGTCGTCGGAGCCGGCAGCGCCGGATGTGCGGTGGCGTCGCGGCTGTCGCGGGATCGCGCGGTGCTGCTGGTGGAGGCCGGGCCGGCACCCGACGCCGACACCCGCCGAGTGGACCGGTTGGCGCTCGGATCGCGGCACGATCCCGGAAGGTTCACGCGCTGGTTCGCCGACGATCCGCCGGTGATGCGCGGCCGGGCCATCGGCGGGTCGTCGGTGGTGAACGGCGGCTACTTCCTGCGCACCTCGCACGACGACTTCGCCGGTTGGGGCGGTCCGTTCACCGGCGCGGCGATCGAAGCCGCCTACGACGAACTCGACGGCGGCGCGGGTCCCGGCGGCGGCACGATGTCGGTGTCGCGGCCATCCGACGAGGACGTGCCGCCGGTCGTGCGCGCGCTGGAGGCACGGTGGGAGCGCGCCCCCGCAGGTCCGTGGCCGAGACCAGGAGTGCAACGGGTGCCGGTCAATCGCCGCGGCGGCCGACGGTGGACGGCCGCGGACGCCTACCTGTCGCGACCCGGTGCGGAGCCGACCGTGCGCGCCGATACGCCGATCCGCCGGCTGATCGTCGAACGCGGGCGGGTCGTCGGGGCGGTGTCGGATTCGGGGGAGGAGCTGCGGGCCGGAGAGGTGATCCTGTGCGCGGGCACGCTCGGCAGTGCGGAACTGCTGCTGCGCTCGGGGATCGTCGGGGGTTCGCTGGCCGTCTACGAACACCGCGAGGTCCTCGTGCGGTACCGACCGCAGCAGCCGTCGGCGTCGTGTCCGGTCCTGCTCCCGAGTGTGGTCCACACCGCCGACGCCGAGATCCGCCTCTACGCGGACGACTTCGCGCGCTTCATCGCCGGAGTGCCGTCGTCGACGCCGGCCGTCGGGGTGGCCCAGATGTACCCGGCGGAGGCCGGGGAGCTGCGGCTCGACGGTGATCGGCTCCGCGTGCGCCTCGCGCCGATCGGCCCGGTGGGCGACGCGGTGGAGCAGGTGGTCGGCGCCTTGTCGTCACCGGCGATGGCCGACTTCGTCGTCGACGGATCGGTTCGGGTCGAGCCGGTCGTCGGTACTTCGCAGCACGGCTGGGGGAGCCTCGCAATGGGCGAGCGGACCGACTGGCTGGGTGGGTTCGACGGTGTGTCCGGCCTGCGCGTCGTCGACGGCTCGATCCTGCCGAAGGTCGGCAGCGGCCCGCACGCGACGATCATGATGGCCGCGCTCGTCATCGCCGACGCGCTGCGCTGACTGCGGAACTCAGGCCGGCGTGACCCAGGTGGTGATGTCGCAGTGGACCACCTCGTCGCCCTTGGTGTCGCGCACGGCGATGTTCACCACGACGTCGCGCCCCTCGGTGAGCGAGTCCCAGTCGATCGGCTCGGCCAGGCGCGCCTCGGCGGTCAGTCGCGTCGTGGCCTTGGCCAGGTATTGGGTGTGCATCTCCTTGGGAATCCACCGGTGCGAGGTGGGGGTGGTCGCCTCCATCAGCATGCCCATCGCGGTTTCGGCGAGGTTGCACGCGGCGATCGCGTGGAAGGTGCCGATGTGGTTGTGGACGCCGAACCAATTGGGTGCCGTCACCTTGCAGTAGCCGGGTTCCATCTCGGTGACCAGGGGCAGGATGGTGCCGAAGTAGGGCACCTTCGCCACCATGCCGGCGGAGAAGAGGGCATTGCCGATCATGTTCTTGGGCAGTCGGCGGCGCAGGGCGTAGGTCGCGCTCGGGCGCGGATTCGCAGAAGACATGACTCGATCTTACTCCACGGTAAGTTCTGCTGTCGCGGTGTGCCATCGCGGACCCCACGTCGCCCGAGTGTCGGTGCGGGACCAAATACCCGCCGCGGGATCGACGAAAGCCGTCACCATCGGCTTAAGTGTCGCTACATTGCGCTATAGCACTGCTCTATTGGGCGGTGTGTGGCAAGCGAGGAGCGCAGGATGCAGAACAAACTCACCCGTCGAGGGGTCGGTGGAGCCGTCATCGGTGCCGCGCTGTCCGGGGCGTTGCTCCTCGGCGTACCGCATGCGGTCGCCGATCCGTCCGATCCGCCGGAACCGGGTCAGAGCAGGATGCAGGGTCCCGGCGGGAACCCGGACAACCAGGGTCCGCCCGAGCCGGGGCAGAACCGGATGCAGGGCCCGGGTGCCAATCCGGACAACCAGGGCCCGCCGGAGCCCGGGTTGAACAGCTACCAACGCCCGGGACCCAACGCCAAGCCGGCGCCGCGCGGCAAGCATCGGACCCCGCCGCGGGGCAAGCGCAAGCCCCCGCCGCCCTGGTGGGGTTCCTAGGCGATACGGGGAAAGAAGAACCGGCCGCGACCAATGAATGGTCGCGGCCGGTTGCTTTGGGGGTGGATCAGCGCGGCGGGTACTGGCCCGGGCGGACGCAGATGGTGTAACCCGAGTAGCGGTTGACGTACTTGGTGCCACGCCACATGAAGCCGCAGCGCTGGTGGGTGCGGATCCACTTGGAGCCGTACTGCGGACCGTGCTTGGGGCCGTGGCGGTAGTCCGGACCCCGGTGGCCGCGGTGGCGGTCGTAACCGCGGTCCCGGTCGCGGTCGTAACCACGGTCGCGGTCATGGCCACGATCACGGTCGTGACCGCGCTGCCCGGGGCCTTGGTGCTGCGGACCCTGCTGGCCGGGACCCTGCGGCTTGGGTCCCTGGTTCTGCGGGCCCTGCTGCTTCGGGCCGTCCTGCTTCGGCCCCTGCTGCTTCGGGCCGTCCTGGCGCGGACCGTCCTGCTTCGGACCGTCCTGCTTCGGACCGTCCTGGCGCGGGCCGTCGTGGCGCGGACCGTTCTGCTGGTCCTGCTGCTGGGTACCGGGGCCCTGACCGGGGGCCGCCATCGCGACGGCGGGCGCGGTGAGGACCGCGCCGGCGATCAGGGGCGCGGCGATGAGCGCGATTCGCTTCTGGAACATCAGTCGGTTCTTTCTGTCGGAGAACTACCGCGGGGTCTCCCGCGGCATTCGAGGTGAAGCCTATGGGGGCGATGTGTCGGGACCAAGGGTTTCCTGTGGTTCCACAACGAGCCCCAACCGACCTCACAACCAACTGCCAGATTCGCCGGAACGGGGGCCGGGGACCGCTCGTCGGCGGATTTGGATTGCACCGAGGCGGTAGTGCATACTTGTCAGGTTGCCTTGATCGGGCAGCGCGGTTTACTGCGGTCTCGATCATGGGAGCCGATACTTCGAGTTCCTCGCGGGAATCGATCGTGTAACGCGTGAAGCAGCAGCCTCACGGACCCGACACGCCCGACCGCGTGGACCGGATGCAGGACCCGTCGCCGATCTCACCGGCGGCACGTACAACGACAGATGAACAGCGTCGATCCCCGGCTGTGTCCGGAGACTGTGATCGCCATGTTGCTTGGCGCCCACGCGTGCGTTCGTCTGTCGAGAACAACTGACGGAAGAGGACAAGCGTGGCGGGACAGAAGATCCGCATCAGGCTCAAGGCCTACGACCACGAGGCGATCGACGCTTCGGCGCGCAAGATCGTGGAAACCGTGACCCGTACGGGTGCGCGGATTGTCGGCCCGGTGCCGTTGCCCACCGAGAAGAACGTGTACTGCGTCATCCGCTCGCCGCACAAGTACAAGGACAGCCGCGAGCACTTCGAGATGCGCACCCACAAGCGACTCATCGACATCCTCGACCCGACGCCGAAGACGGTCGACGCGCTGATGCGCATCGACCTGCCGGCGAGCGTCGATGTGAACATCCAGTAGGCGAGGGATTCGAGCTATGACGAATCAGAGCAGCACGAAGGGTCTGTTGGGCACCAAGCTCGGCATGACCCAGGTGTTCGACGAGAACAACCGAGTTGTCCCGGTGACCGTGGTCCAGGCCGGACCGAACGTGATCACCCAGATCCGCACCCCCGAGCGCGACGGCTACACCGCCGTCCAGGTCGCGTACGGCGCGATCGACCCGCGCAAGGTGAACAAGCCGGTCTCCGGCCAGTTCGCCAAGGCGGGCGTCACGCCGCGCCGCCACCTCGCGGAGATCCGCGTCAACGACGCGAGCGAGTTCGAGGTCGGCCAGGAGCTGACCGCCGAGCTGTTCGCCGAGGGCACGCTGGTCGACGTGACCGGCACCTCCAAGGGCAAGGGCTTTGCCGGCGTCATGAAGCGCCACGGCTTCGCCGGCCTGGGTGCCAGCCACGGTGCGCACCGCGTCCACCGCGCACCCGGCTCGATCGGTGGCTGTGCCACCCCGGGCCGAGTGTTCAAGGGCATGCGCATGGCCGGCCGGATGGGCAACGACAAGGTGACCACGCAGAACCTCACCATCCACAAGGTGGATACCGAGGCGGGTCTGCTGTTGATCAAGGGCGCGATCCCCGGCCGCAAGGGCGGCATCGTGGTCGTGCGTGACGCCGTGAAGGGTGGTGCCAAGTAATCATGAGCACCGAGACCAAGACCAACCTGAAGCTGGACGTGAAGACGGCCGACGGGAAGACCGACGGAACCGTCGAGCTGCCCGCCGAGCTCTTCGACGCACCGGCCAACGTCGCACTGATGCACCAGGTCGTGGTGGCCCAGCTGGCCGCCGCTCGCCAGGGCACGCACTCGACCAAGACCCGTGGCGAAGTCCGCGGCGGTGGCGCCAAGCCGTACCGCCAGAAGGGCACCGGCCGCGCCCGTCAGGGCTCGACCCGCGCGCCGCAGTTCAACGGCGGTGGCACCGTGCACGGCCCGCAGCCGCGCGACTACAGCCAACGCACGCCCAAGAAGATGAAGGCCGCCGCCCTGCGCGGTGCCCTCTCGGACCGGGCGCGCAACGAGCGCATCCACGTCATCACGGAGCTGGTCGCCGGCCAGACCCCGTCGACGAAGTCGGCGCGCAAGTTCCTCGAGGCGCTGAGCGACCGTCGCAAGTTCCTCGTCGTGCTCAGCCGCGAGGATGACGCCGCGTGGCGCAGCGTCGCGAACCTGGGCAACGTCGCCCCGATCGCGCCGGATCAGCTGAACACCTACGACGTGCTGGACTCCGACGAGGTCGTGTTCACCGTCGAGACGCTGAACGCCTTCATCGAGGGCGCCCAGAGCAAGAAAGAGGAGGCCTAGGCATGGCTACGCACGCAGACCCGCGTGACATCATCCTGGCGCCGGTGATCTCGGAGAAGGCCTACGGGCTGATCGAGGACAACGTGTACACCTTCCTGGTGGCGCCGTCGTCGAACAAGACCGAGATCAAGATCGCCGTCGAGAAGATTTTCGACGTGAAGGTGACGAGCGTCAACACCGCCAACCGCCAGGGCAAGCGCAAGCGCAGCCGCGGTGGTTTCGGTCAGCGCAAGGCCACCAAGCGCGCGATCGTGACCCTGGCCGAAGGCAGCAAGCCGATCGAGATCTTCGGGAGCCCGGGCGCCTAGGCGCACCGGTTACCTGGAGACGAGTAGAGGACTTTGACTCATGGCAATTCGTAAGTACAAGCCGACGACCCCGGGTCGTCGCGGTGCGAGCGGCTCGGACTTCGCGGAAGTCACCCGCGACCACCCGGAGAAGTCGCTGGTTCGCCCGCTGCACGGTCGCGGCGGACGCAACGCCCACGGCCGCATCACCACCCGTCACAAGGGTGGCGGGCACAAGCGCGCCTACCGGCTGATCGACTTCCGTCGCAACGACAAGGACGGCGTCAACGCCAAGGTCGCGCACATCGAGTACGACCCCAACCGCACCGCGCGCATCGCGCTGCTGCACTACCTCGACGGCGAGAAGCGCTACATCATCGCGCCGAAGGGGCTCAAGCAGGGCGACATCGTCGAGAGCGGCCCGAACGCGGATATCAAGCCCGGCAACAACCTGCCGATGCGCAATATCCCGACCGGTACGGTCATCCACGCGGTGGAGCTGCGCCCGGGCGGCGGGGCCAAGATGGCCCGCAGTGCCGGCGCCTCGATCCAGCTCCTCGGCAAGGAGGGTCCGTACGCGACCCTGCGCATGCCGTCGGGTGAGATCCGCCGCGTCGACGTGCGCTGCCGCGCCACCGTCGGCGAGGTCGGCAACGCCGAGCAGAGCAACATCAACTGGGGCAAGGCCGGCCGTATGCGCTGGAAGGGCAAGCGCCCGACCGTCCGCGGTGTCGTGATGAACCCGGTCGATCACCCGCACGGCGGTGGTGAGGGTAAGACCTCCGGTGGTCGCCACCCGGTCAGCCCGTGGGGCAAGCCCGAGGGCCGCACCCGCAAGAACAACAAGCCGAGCGACAAGCTCATCGTCCGTCGCCGCCGTACCGGCAAGAACAAGCGATAGCCAGGAGGGAGTAAGAGAATGCCACGCAGCCTCAAGAAGGGCCCGTTCGTCGACGACCACCTCCTCGCGAAGGTGGACGCGCAGAACGAGAAGGGCACGAAGCAGGTCATCAAGACCTGGTCGCGCCGCTCGACCATCATCCCCGACTTCATCGGTCACACCTTCGCCGTCCACGACGGTCGCAAGCACGTGCCGGTGTTCATCTCGGACAACATGGTCGGCCACAAGCTGGGCGAGTTCGCCCCGACCCGTACGTTCAAAGGTCACATCAAGGATGACCGGAAAGCGAAGCGCCGGTAATCATGACTACGAAGACTGACAACCCGCAGGCCCGGGCCACCGCCCGGTTCGTGCGCACGACGCCGATGAAGGCGCGCCGTGTGCTCGCGCTGGTTCGCGGCAAGAAGGTCGACGAGGCGCTGGACATCCTGCGCTTCGCGCCCCAGGCCGCGAGCGAGCCGGTGTACAAGGTGCTCGCCTCGGCCATCGCCAACGCCGAGAACAACCTGGATCTGGATCGCCGGACCCTGGTCGTCGCCGAGGCGTTCGCCGACGAGGGCCCGACCATGAAGCGGTTCCAGCCGCGTGCCCAGGGCCGCGCCTTCCGGATCCGCAAGCGCACCAGCCACATCACCGTGATCGTCGAGAGCGTTTCCGACGCGCCCGCCGCCGGTGGCCGCACCCGGTCGCGCCAGCCCAAGAAGGGAGCCCAGTAGTGGGTCAGAAAATCAACCCGCACGGCTTCCGTCTGGGCATCACCACCGACTGGAGTTCCCGGTGGTACGCCGACAAGCAGTACGCGGACTATGTGAAAGAGGATGTCGCCATCCGCAAGCTCCTCTCGCAGGGGCTGGAGCGCGCCGGCATCGCCAAGGTGGAGATCGAGCGCACGCGTGACCGCGTCCGCGTCGACATCCACACCGCCCGCCCGGGCATCGTCATCGGTCGCCGCGGCGCCGAGGCCGATCGCATCCGCGGCGAGCTGGAGAAGCTCACCGGCAAGCAGGTGCAGCTGAACATCCTCGAGGTCAAGAACGCCGAGTCGCAGGCCCAGTTGGTGGCCCAGGGCATCGCGGAGCAGCTGAGCAACCGCGTGGCGTTCCGCCGCGCGATGCGCAAGGCGATCCAGTCGGCGATGCGCCAGCCCAACGTCAAGGGCATCCGAGTCCAGTGCTCGGGCCGCCTCGGCGGGGCGGAGATGAGCCGCAGCGAGTTCTACCGCGAGGGCCGCGTGCCCCTGCACACGCTGCGCGCCGACATCGACTACGGCCTCTACGAAGCCAAGACGACCTTCGGCCGGATCGGCGTGAAGGTCTGGATCTACAAGGGCGACGTCGTCGGTGGCCGCCGCGAGGCAGTCGCTGCCGCCGCGCCGGCCGACGATCGGCGCTCGCGCCGTCCGAGCCGCCCGCGTCGCAGCGGTGCTTCCGGTACCACCGGGACCAGCACCGAGGCGGGCCGCGCGGCCGAGGCGGCCGGCACCGAGGTCGACGTTGTCGACGTCGTGGTCGAGACGCCCGCGACCGATGCTGCGCCCGCGCAGGATCAGAACCAGGAGAGCTAGCCATGTTGATCCCACGTCGGGTTAAACACCGCAAGCAGCACCACCCCAGCCTCAAGGGCCGGGCCTCCGGCGGCACCAAGGTGACCTTCGGCGACTACGGCATCCAGGCGCTCGAGGGTGCGTACATCACGAACCGGCAGATCGAGTCCGCTCGTATCGCCATCAACCGGCACATCAAGCGTGGCGGCAAGGTGTGGATCAACATCTTCCCCGACCGCCCGCTGACCAAGAAGCCCGCCGAGACCCGCATGGGTTCCGGTAAGGGTTCGCCGGAGTGGTGGGTGGCCCCGGTCAAGCCGGGCCGCGTGCTCTTCGAGATGACCTACCCCAACGAGGAGATTGCCCGCGAGGCCCTGCGCCGCGCGCAGCACAAGCTCCCGATCAAGACCCGTATCGTGACGCGAGAGGAGCGCTTCTGATGGCACTGGGAACCGCCGCTGCCGACCTGCGCGAGCTCGACGACGCCGGACTGCTCGACCGACTCAAGGAGTCCAAGGAAGAGCTGTTCAACCTGCGCTTCCAGACGGCCACCGGGTCGTTGGACAACAACCGCCGGTTGCGCGTCGTGCGTCGTGAGATCGCCCGGATCTACACCGTGATGCGCGAGCGCGAGCTCGGCCTCGCCGGTGGTCCGGAGGCGCAGGCATGAGTGAGGAAAAGAACGTGAGCACCACTGAAGACACCCGTAACCGCCGCAAAGAGCGGATTGGCTACGTGGTCAGCGACAAGATGCAGAAGACGATCGTCGTCGAGCTGGAGGACCGCAAGTCCCACCCGCTGTACGGCAAGATCATCCGCACCACCAGCAAGGTGAAGGCCCACGACGAGAACGGGGATGCCGGCATCGGCGACCGCGTGCGTCTGATGGAGACCCGCCCGACCAGCGCCACCAAGCGCTGGCGCCTGGTGGAGGTGCTCGAGAAGGCCAAGTAGGCCCCTCGCGCTTCTGCGAATCGAATATCCGGCGACGGCCCGCTCCCTTTCGGGGGCGGGCCGTCGTCGTTTTCCCGCATTCTTATGCGGTTCTGACGTGTCAGTCTTATTATTTGGGGATGTTGAGTCGAGTCGACGAAGCGCGCTACCGGCCGCCGCTGGCCGTCCGGGCGCAAGCTGCACGCAAATATGACTGGATCGTCCGGCTGCACGGCAAACGCGGCCGTCGGGCGCTGGAGATCGCCGAGGCGCCGCGGGCCGACGACGGCTTCTTCGGCCCCGAGTCGATCAGCTGGAAGGTGTACGACAACATCCTCGTCGCGGGCATGGGCGCCCTGTCGGGGCTGGTCATCGCGGTGTTCGACCCGATCGGCGGCTACGGCGTCGGCCAGCACAGCTACTACCAGTCCGACACCCTGACCCGGGTCCGCCGGAGCCTCCGATTCTTCGCCGGCGCGGTTCTCGGCGACACCGCGACGGCGCGCAAGGTCGGCGTCGACCTGTTCCGCACCCACTCCCACATCAACGGCACCATCCCGTCGACGGGGGAGGAGTTCCGGGCCAATCACGTCGAGGCGTTGAAGTTCACCTACGTCATGGGCTGGCCGCATCTGTGGCGGGCCTACAAGCTGTACGGCGATCCGAATGCCACCGCCGAGGAGGAACGGCAGTTCTACGCCGAGCAGCATATGGTCGGCGAATTGCTGGGCATCCCCGTCGGCGAACTGCCGTTGACCCCCGAAGAGGTGCAAGCCTGGGTCGAGCGGGCCGAACGCGAGATCGTCGCCAACACCCGGCCCGCCCAAGACCTGGTCGACTTCCTGTTCCATCCGCGGTGGACGCCGCTGTGGCCGATGGCCGTGCTCAAGCCGGGGCTGGCGGTCGGCATGTGGTCGACGGTCCCGTTGCTGACGCCCTACGTCCGCGAGATCAGCGGATTGGGGATCCGCCCCTGGCGGACCAGGTTGTCGGTGCAGGTGATCCGGCAGGTCTCGCGAATCGTGCAGTCCCCGTTGCTGCAGGCCGCGGTCCTCGTCCCGTTCGCCCCCGAGACGTGGGGGTACCAGCAGAACGCGATGCGACACACCCCCGGCACGGGCCGGGTGCCGTTCGCCGGCGACCCGGGGCTGCACTTGCAGCGGGGCAAGGGCGGTACCTTGCCCGCGGCGCCGGTGACCGTCGACGAGCCCGCGCTGGAGGCGCGCCGATGACCCGCATCGATGTCATCGCCAACGAGCGGCTGATCGACGACCGGCAACAACTGCACGAGATACAGGACTATTGGGCGAAGGGGCCCCTCGCCCTGATCTTCCTGCGCCAATTCGGCAGCGCCTTCGCGGTGAGTCAGGCGCGGGCGTTCAACCGGCACTACGACGAGATCCGCGATCTGGGTGCCGACCTCGTCTTCGTCGGGCTGGGCAACTCGATGGAGGGCTACGTGTTCCGGGAGCGCACCGCCACCCGATATCCGGTGCTGACGACCCACGATCGGGCGCTCCATCGGACGATGGGGCTGTGGCGCGATGCGCGAGAGCCGCTGCGCCCGACGAACCTCGTCCCGCTGTTGCGCGTGATGGCCACCGAGCGGGTCTACCCGTACGGCCGCACCGGGGACAACGCCCAGCTGGGCGGCGCCTTCGTCGCCACCCGCGGCGGGCAACGGGTCGTGTACAGCCACCGGGCGGCGCGGATCCATCAGACCGCGCCCGTCGACGAGGTGCTGCGCGCGCTGACCGAGGCGTCGACCGTGCGGGTGGAATCGCGATAGGACCCGACGCCGCGTCCTCAGTGCCCGCGGTCGCCGGCGGCCAGCAGCGCGCTGGGCAGGTCGTGCCCGACCACCCGCTGTGCGACGGCGGCCGCCGCGATGGCGCGCTCCAGATCGACGTCGACGGTGATCCCGCTGTCGCGCAGCAGGTAGACGAGGTCTTCGGTGGCGATGTTGCCGGTCGCCCCGGGAGCGAACGGGCAGCCTCCCAAACCGCCGGTCGACGCGTCGAGGCGGGTGACGCCGGCGGAGACGGCCGCATAGGCGCTGGCCAGCCCGGCGCCGCGCGTGTTGTGGAAATGGCAGCTCAACGGCAGGTCGCCGATCAACGGCGCGATTGCTTCGACGACCGCGGTCACCCGGCTGGGGACGGCGGTGCCGATGGTGTCGGCGATCATGATCCGGTCGGCGCCGCCCGCCACGGCCGCGTCGACGACCCGCTGGACCCGCTCGATCGGCGTCGGGCCGTCGAACGGGCAATCCCACACGGTGGCGATCGCGATCTCCACCGCCGCACCGCCGTCGTGGCCCATCTCGACGATCTCGGGAATGGCCGCGACGGCCTCGTCGGTGCTCCGCCCGACGTTGGCGCGGCTGAAACCGTCGGTGGCCGCGACCACGTACTCGACGGAGTCGAATCCGGCGGCGAGGGCGCGCTTCACGCCGTTCTGGCTGGCCACGAGGGCGGAGAACGCGACGTCGGGGTAGCGGCTCAACTCGGTGGCGAGTTCGGCTGCATCCGCCATCGCGGGGACCTTGCTCGGCGAGACGAAGGCGGTGGCCTCGATCTCGGTGACGCCGGTGGCCACCACCGCGTCGAGCAGTGCCAGCTTCTGCTCGAGCGTGACCGGCTTCTCGATCTGCAAGCCGTCGCGCAGTGCGACGTCGCGGATGGTCACATGCGTCATACGATCCCTTCCTCGCGCAGGGCGGCGACCTCGTCGGCGGAGTAGCCGAGCAGGTCGCGCAACACCTCGTCGTTGTGCTGACCGGACCGCGCCGGTCCGGCCGAGCGGATCTCGCCGGGCGACTCGGAGAGCTTCGGCACGATCCCCGGACCCTTCACAGTGCGGCCGATCCGCTCGTCGTAATGGTCGACGATCATGTCGCGGGCGAGCAGCTGCGGGTCGGTGACGACCTGCGCGACGGTGTTGATCGGACCGCACACCACGCCGGCCGCGGTCAGGGCTTCGGTGATCTCGTCGGGGGAGTGCTTCGCCGCCCAGGAACCGATGATCGCGTCGAGTTCGTCCTGGTGGGCGCCGCGGGCGTTGTGGTCGGCGTAGTCGGGATCGTCGGCGAGTCCGGGCTGCCCCATCGCACCGCACAGGCGGCGGAAGACGGTGTCCTGGTTGGCGGCGATGACCAGCCAGGTGCCGTCGGCGGCCTGATAGATATTCGACGGTGCCAATCCCTCGAGCCGGGTGCCCGACGGTCCGCGGATCACTCCGCCGACGTCGTAATCGGGAATGGTCGACTCCTGCACCGCCAGGCAGGCCTCGAGCAGCGCGGTGTCGACCACCTGCCCGCGCCCGGTGACCGTGCGGCGGTAGAGGGCGGCCAGTGCGCCCTGGGCGGCGAACATCCCGGCCAGGCTGTCGCCGAGGGAGATGGCCAGCCGGGGCGGTGGGCCGCCCGGGAATCCGTTCATGTGGCGCAACCCGCTGGCCGCCTCGGCGACCGACGCGTAGCCGGCCTTCGCCGCATCCGGGCCGGTCTGGCCGTACCCGGACACGCGGACCAGGATGATCCCCGGATTGGTCGCGGACAGCACGTCATATCCCAGATCCCATTTCTCCAGGGTGCCGGGGCGGAAGTTCTCGACGACGATGTCGCTGCAGGTGACCAGGTCTAGGAATACCCGACGACCCGCGGGCGCCCGCAGGTCCAGGGTCACCGCCTTCTTGTTGCGCGCGTGGACGGTCCAGAGCAGCCGGTGCCCGTCGACGTCGACCTGGCCCCAGGTGCGGATCGGGTCCGGATGATCGGGCGGTTCGATCTTGATGACCTCGGCGCCCATATCGCCGAGCAGCCGCCCGGCGAAGGGGCCCGAGATCAGCGTGCCGATCTCGAGTACGCGGATGCCGTCGAGGGCGCCGGTCATGGGCGCGCTGTCGTCGTCGAAGTCACGTCGACGATTATCCCCCGTGATGGTCTCGATAGGGCCTTCGTCTAACGAGGTCTCGATACGGTTCCTCGCCTAGCGGGGTCTCGATACGGTTCCTCGCCTAGCGGCTCGGATCCACTCGACCACCGTCGGATCCGCCGACTCGACCACCTTTACGGTGGTCGAGTGCCGACGAGGCGCTAGCCGAGTCGGTGTATCGAGACCGACCACCCATCCACGGTGGTCGAGTGCCGGCGAGGCGCTAGCCGAGTCGGTGTATCGAGACCCGCCGAAGGATCGCATCGAGACCGACCATCTACTTACGGTGGTCGAGTGCCGGCGAGGCGCTAGCCGAGTCGGTGTATCGAGACCCAGTGGCGAAGCCGAATCGCCGGGCTAGACCTGGTCGGCGGTGCCGGTGGCGTCGTGGTTGATCGCGGCGGCTTTCGCGGAGATCCAGTCGACGAAGGCCAGGCCGATGGCCGAGGCGATGAAGGCCATGTGGATGATCGTCTGCCACATCAGCTTGTCGCCGCCGTGCGGCTCGTTGACCGTGGAACCCGCCTCGATGAACGACTTGAGCAGGTGGATCGAGGAGATGCCGATGATCGACATCGCCAGCTTCACCTTCAGCACGTTGGGATTCACGTGCGAGAGCCATTCCGGTTTATCCGGATGCGACTCCATGCCGATGCGCGAGACGAAGGTCTCGTAGCCGCCGATGATGACCATGATGAGGAGGTTCGCGATCATCACCACGTCGACGAGGCCGAGGACGATCAGCATCACCTTCTCCTCGGAGAGGTGGCTGAAATCGGTGACGAGGTGGATGAGTTCCTTCCAGAACACGACCACGTACACCGCCTGGGCGACGATGAGTCCGATGTAGAGGGGCGCCTGCAGCCAGCGGCTGATGAAGATCGACGAGCCGACGAATCGGACGAAGCTCTCCTGCGCCGGATGGCGCGGGGATACCTGCGGGGCGGGCGACGATTTGATGTCTGTCATAGCGCGAATCAGCCTAACCCACGCATAACGGACGAATCAGTCGGCCGCCCGGACCTCGATCCCGACGTTGTTCTCCATTCCGCCGCGCAGCTTGGAGAAGAAGCCGAACGCCCGGCCGATCAGGCCGTAGCGACGATTGATCGCGTCGTAGACGATCGCGGTATCCGACGACGGGAGCAAGGTCGCCGTCGCCTCCACCGCCTCACCCTTGACGTTGCCGCGGAAGTCGCACCGGGCCAGCGTGACTCGGGGGGTGTTGCGGATCCGCTTGACCTTCCAGGCGTCGGACTCGGAGATGATCCAGTAGCGGCCCTGCCCGGAGGGGGACGGACATATCCAGACCGGCGTCGGCTTGGGCGTCCCGTTCTTGGTAAACGTCGTCAGGCTCACGTATTTGGAGCGGGCCACCTCGTCGAATGTTGGTTCCATGATCCTGCTTTACCTCCTGGGGTCTCGAGCGTCAATGCCGCGACGTCGCCGCGCGGGCGTAGCCGCGCAAGGCGGGAACGGTGAAGATCGCGACGGAGGCGAGCGACCAGGCCAGCACGACCAGGAGGTCGTGGGCGACCGGACCGCCCGCGGCCAGATGGCGCATGACGTCGATCGCCGGGGTCATCGGTTGGTTGCGGACCAGGGGTTGCAGCCAACCGGGATAGCCGTGCGCCGGTGCGAAACCGGAATTGAAGAACATCAACAGGCTGGTGAGCAGCGACAGCAGCGGGACCACCGGGGCGCCGGTGGGAAAGGAGACGGCCAGCGCCAGGACCATGACCGCGAATCCGCCGCCGAAGACCAGGGCGACGCCGAACAGTCCGACGGCCGGGCCGATGCCCTGCGTGAACCGGAATCCGATCGCATATCCCGCGACCACCAGCAGGGCGGTGGTGACGAGGATGCGGATGAGTTCGGTGAGCAGCCGCGACCCCAGATCGGCGCCCCGGCTGATCGGGAGCGTGGCCAGCCGACCGAGAAGGCCGGAGCTGCGCTCGACGTTGAGTTTCATCGCCGCGGCCATCGAACCGGCCATCGCGCTGACGATGATGACCAGCGGGACGGTGCCGAAAGCGCTGTTCTGTCCGGTGGCCGAGCCGACCACGTCGCCGAGCACCACCTTGAACATGACCATCGTCAGGATCGGTACGCCCAGCACGGTCATCACCGACATGGGATCGCGCCCCCACACCCGCAGCTGTCGACCGGTGAGGATCAGGGTCTGGGCGGGCCAGCCCAGGGCGGCGGGCGACGATGCGTGGGTGAGGACGTCGCGACGACCCGCCTGCGCGGTCGCCGTCCCCGTCGGCGCGCTCATCGCCGCATGGTCTTCCGTGCGGCGAGCACCATCAGTGCGACGGCGACGGCGGCGAGAACCGCGATCCACATCACCGAGGCGCCGAGTCGGTTGGCCGTGCCCGTCGCCCCGTCCAGGTGGCGCATCGTCTCCGCCCACACCGAGATCGGCTGGTTCTCCGCGAAACCGCGGATCCACGTCGGAAAGCGCTGCGCTGGGGCGAATCCGGTGGAGACCATCCCGAGGATCAGGATGGGCAACGTCAAGACCTGGCTGGTGGCCTCCGGCGACGGCGCGACGACGCCCAGTGCGTCGCCGATCGCCATCAGGCAGGCGCCGATCGCGGCCGCGATGGCGATCAGGGCGAGGGTCCCGGAGACGCCGCCGCCCGGACGCCAGCCGATGATCAGCACCGCGATCGCGCCGCAGACCAGGGAGATGCCCAGCAGCAGGAGGTTCGCGCTGAAGCGGGCGGCCGGTGCGACGACGGCCGGCATCGGCAGGGTGGCGAACCGCGTGGTGATCCCGTTCTGTCGGTCGAGGGCGGAGCGCATGGCCGCCGAGGAGGCGGTGAACGCCGTTGACTGCAGCACGATGATCGGCATCAGGAACTGGGCGTAGCCCATCCCGGGCACGTCCATGATGTTGCGCAGGGGCAGGTAGAAGCAGACCGCGAGGAAGGCCGGCGAGAGGAAGGCCATCACGACCTCCCCGTTGACGACCACGCCGCGCATCGCCCGCGCCGACAGCGCCCACCACTGACCGACGGCGTTGGGATGCGCGGCGCCCGCCGGGGAGGGCACCGCCGTCGCGACCCCGGCGCTCACGGGAGCCGGCCCGGTGCGGTCAGTGCGAGGAAGACGTCGTCGAGGGAGGGGCGGCGCATGGTGATGTCGGCCAGCTCGATGCCGGCGTCGGTGGTGCGGCGCACGATCTCGACGAGGACATCGGTGCCGGTGGGGGCCGGGATGGACAGCGACACCTCGCCGCGGTGACCGGCCCCGGCGCCGATGAGGTCGGCCAACACCGTCTCCAGGTGGGGCAGTTCGGCCAGATGCGCCGGGGTCACGTCGCAGAACGTGCCGCCGGTCTGCTCCTTGAGCTGTGCCGCGGTCCCCTCGGCGATGACCCGGCCGTGGTCGATCACGACGATCTCGTCGGCGAGCAGATCGGCCTCTTCGAGGTACTGGGTGGTCAGCAGGATGGTGACGCCCTGGTCCCGCAGGCGTTCGACCAGCGACCACACCTCCTGGCGGCTGCGGGGGTCCAGCCCGGTCGTCGGCTCGTCGAGGAAGACGACCTCGGGTGCGGTGACCAGGCCGCAGGCGAGGTCGACGCGCCTGCGCATACCGCCGGAATAGGTGGAGACCTTCCTGGCCCCGGCGTCGGCCAGGTCGAACAGGGAGAGCAGTTCGTCGGCGCGGGCTTGGGCGGCGGGCTTGCGCAACCCCTGCAGGCGCCCGAACAGGACGAGGTTCTCGCGGCCGGACAGCGACTCGTCGAGTGCCGCGAACTGACCGGTCAACGCGATCTTGCGCCGGACCTCCCGGGCCGCGGTCACGACGTCGTGCCCGGCGACGACGGCGGTGCCCGCATCGGGCTTGAGCAGGGTGGTCAGCAGGTTGACCGTGGTGGTCTTGCCCGCGCCGTTGGGGCCGAGTAGCGCGAGCACCGTGCCGGGGGCCACCGAGAAGGAGATGCCGTCGACCACGGTGTTCTCGCCGAAGGACTTGGTCAGCCCGCCGACCTTGATGGTCGGCTCGCTCAACGGGACGCGCGGCCGGGCGATGCGGGAGGCCGCGGTGCGCACCGGTACCGGGTCGGGGTCGGCCTGCGGGACCGGGGCGACGGCGGTCGCGGGCCGCACGGCGGCGTCCGTCGGCGCGGGGCCAACGAGATCCCCGGTACCGGCCGCCGACGGCTCACTGCCGTAGTAGTCGTCGTAGACCTGCGGGGAATCCGCCTCGACCGGCGTGATGTTCGGCGTCGACGGCTGCGGGTCGCCGGTCGGCGTGATGTTGCGCGACGCGGGCGCGACGGCCGGCCCGGACGCCCGCACCGACGGCGTGTCCGGTTCGCCGGGATCGGGCTCGGGGGCGCCCGGCCGCGCCTGCACCGCCGCCGCGTCGTCGGTACCGTGGGAGCGGTGACCGGCGCGAACCACCCGGTGGTCGGGCTCGTTATAGGCTCCCAATTTGGCGGTTCCCCTCGTCGTCTCGTCATGCGTGCCGGTAACCGTCCGCTGCTCCGGCGGTGTCACGCGGGGCGGGATGTGGTTCGCGGCGGCGGGCTCCCGCGCTGGTCGGAATCCGCGGTCCTCTTGACGACTATATTGGCGGGCCGACCGGCCGGTGGCGAGGGCGCGCGACTCGTAACGAATGAGTTGTCGCCGACGACAAGCACTAATGACGCGGTAGGAGGTCAAGGCTGATGGCAGAGCGCAGGTCGAGTGCTGCCTTGCCGACCGCTGAAGTGCTCTCCCTGACCCCGGCCCAGCGCGGCATGTGGTTCGCCGAGAATCTGTCCCCGGACTACTCGGTCAACGTCGCACAGTACCTCGACATCCGGCACGAACCCGGCGGTTTCGACCTGGAACTCTTCGGGGAGTGCAACCTCGCCGCGGGCCGCGTCCTCCAGTCGCCGTATGTGCGCCTCGTCGAGCAGGAGGACGGCACCCCCGCCCAGGTGGTGGACTTCGACCTGCCGATCACCGTCGACATCTTGGACTTCCGCGACGAGACCGACCCGGAGGCCGCTGCCCTCGACTGGATGCGCGCCGAGTACCGGGCGCCGCTGGACATCGCGCACGACCCGCTGGTGGTGTCGCGGCTGCTGCGCATCGCCGACGACCGCACGTTCTGGTACGGCCGCGGACATCACATCGTCATCGACGGCTTCGCCGCGCTCACCCTGGTCCGGCTGACCGTCGAGCGCTACAACGCGGCGCGGCGCGGTGCCGAACCCGTCGAGAAGCCGGCGGCCACCCTGGCCGAGATCGTGGCCGACGAGCAGAAATACCAGGACAGCCCCCGTCGCAACTCCGATCACCAGCACTGGGCCGAGCTGATGGCCGACCTCCCCGAGCGGGTGACCCTGAGCCGCCGCCCGGCCGCCACCGGTCTCTCGCCGGCCAACATCGTGGCCGGCTCCCCGTTGCCCGCCGCCGTCCAGTCCCGGATCGAGGAGCTGGCCGGCGAACTCGGCAGCTCGTCGGCTATGATCCTGGCCGCCGCCTACGGCGCCTACCTCTACCGCATGACCGGCAACGACGACGTGCTGATCAGCCTGCCGGTGACCGGTCGCGCCACCGCGAAGATCAAGCGCGCCGGGGGCATGGTCTCCAACATCCTCCCGGTCCGGATGACGGGGCTGGCCCAGACCTCGGTCGGCGACCTGGTCAGATCGGTGCAGCTGGAGATGACCGGCGCCCTGCGCCACCAGCGGTACCGCTCCGACGACATCCGGCGCGACGCCGGCCTCGACGCCGACGCGGTGGGCTTCGGCCCCACCATCAACATGGTCTTCTTCGACGCGCCGATCGAGATCGACGGCGCCCGCGTCGACTACCGCATCCTGGCCTCGGGCATCCTCGAAGACCTGCTGGTCAACCTGTACCAAGCCGGTCCGGGGCTGCCGCTGGTCGTCGACCTGCACGGCAACCCGTTCCGCTACACCGAGGCCGAGATCGCCGCGCACCACCGCCGATTCCTGGCCTTCGTCGAGGCGTTCGTCGCGCATCCGGACGCCCCGGTGTGGCAGCTGCCCCTGCTGCTGGCCGGCGAGGAGGATTCACTGCGGGATTTCGAGCGCGGGCGGGTCCGGGACTTCGAGACCGGCTCCGCACACCTGCTCGACGCGTTCGCGGGCCGGGTGCGGGCCTCGCCGAACGACATCGCCGTCTACGACGGCGACGACCGGTACACCTACGCCGAGTTCGACGCGATCCGCTCGGCGCTGGCCCAGATCCTGCGGGAGCGGGGGACCGAGCCGGGCGACCGGGTCGGGATCGTCCTGGAGCGCGGTGTCACCCAGGTCGCAGCCGTGTATGCGGCACTCTCCGTCGGCGCCGCCTACGTCCCGGTCGGCCCGGCCGATCCGGCGGCCCGTCGCGAACTCATCGTCGAAACCGCCTCCCCGGCGCTCGTCGTCGACACGGAATTCCTGGAGACGGTCGGCTTCACCGTCGCCGGGGCACTCGCGTCCCCGTCGCCGTCGCAACCGCTGGCCGGGGCCGGGCTGCCCGCCTACGTGATCTTCACGTCGGGGTCGACCGGTGTGCCCAAGGGCGTGCAGGTCGGCACGGCGGCAGTCCTCAACCGGCTGTCCTGGATGCAGGAGGACTATCCGATCGGGCCCGCCGACGCGGTGATGTACAAGACCCCGATCACCTTCGACGTCTCGGTGTGGGAGCTGCTCTGGCCGCTGCGGACCGGTGCGGCGATGGTGATCGCGAAACCCGACGGGCACCGTGACCCGGAATACCTGATCGACCTGATCGCACGTCGGTCGGTGACGACCATGCATTTCGTCCCGGCGATGTTGGCCGTGTTCCTGGAGGCGGCTGACGGCGGCCTCCCGTCGTCGCTGCGCCGCATCTTCACCTCCGGCGAAGACCTCCCCGCCACCCTGGCCGCCCGCGTATCCGACCTGTTCGACGGGGAGCTGGTCAACCTGTACGGACCCACCGAGGCGGCCGTCGACATCACCCAATACCGGGTACCGGCGCGGCCGACCGAGATGCGGATCGGCGCACCCGTCGCCAACTCGACGGTGCTGGTGCTCGACGACCACCTCGGGCGGTTGCCGGTCGGCGCGATCGGCGAGCTGTACCTCGCCGGGTATCAGCTCGCCGACGGATACGCCGCACAGGCGGGATTGACCGCGGACCGGTTCGTGGCGAATCCGGACGGCCGCGGCGAACGGATGTATCGCACCGGCGACCTCGTCCGGTGGACCGAGGACGCGACGCTGCAATACGTCGGGCGCGTGGACTTCCAGGTGAAGATCCGCGGGCAGCGCGTGGAGCTGGGCGAGATCGAATCGGCGCTGGGCAGCCACCCCGACGTGGACTCGGCAGTGGCGGTGGTGCGGGAACTCGACGCGGGGGCGGCCGTGATCGGCTACGTCCGCGCCCCGTCCGGTCGGCCGGAGCTGCTCGACGAACTCGAGCGCGAATGCGCCGCCGTGCTGCCCGCGCACATGGTGCCCGCCGCGGTCGTCGTCCTCGACGAGTTTCCCACCTCCTCGTCGGGCAAGCTGGACCGTCGCGCGCTGCCGGAGCCGACGGTGCTGCGCGGCGGCGACGTCGAATACGTCGCCCCCGCCTCGGAGGTCGAGAAGCGGATCGCGCAACGGATCGAGCAGCTGCTCGGGGTGCGGCGCGTCGGCCTGCGCGACAACCTGTTCAGCCTCGGCGCCGACTCGCTCGCGGCCGCCCGTCTGGCCACCGCGCTGCGCACCCGCGACGACCTGACCATCCCGCTCACCGCGATCTTCGCCGGCCCCGATGTCGCGGCACTCGCCGCGGCGGCGCAGATGTCCGACCCCGACCGTCCGCCGCTACGTGCCGCCGACCGTCCGCCGACGATCCCCGTCTCGGCCACCCAGACCCGGCTCTGGTTCGTCAACCGGCTCGACCCCGATTCCCCCGCCTACAACATGCCCGGCGCCGTACGGCTCGGACCCGCGGTCGACCTGCCCGCGCTGCGCCAGGCCATCGCCGACGTCGTGATCCGCCACGAGTCGCTGCGGACGCGATTCGTCGAGGTCGACGGGGAGCCGGTGCAGGTCGTCGGCCCGGCCGAGTCGGTCACCCCCGAGTCCGCGGTGACGGTCGTCGACACCGCCGACGTCGACGCCGCGGTGGTATCGGCGGCGGCGGTCGGATTCGACCTGTCGCGGGGCGCCTTCCGCGCAGAACTTCTGCGCGGGCCGGAGAGCGTCCTCGTCGTGACGCTGCACCACATCGTCGGCGACGGTGCCTCCCTGCGCCCGCTGATCGGCGACGTGCTGACCGCCTACAACGCGCGCCGACACGGGTTCGCCCCGTTCTTCCCGCCGCTGCCCGTGCAGTACGCCGACTACACCCTCTGGTACGCCGAGGTCCTCGGCGACGCCGACGCTCCCGATTCAGTGGCGAGCCGGGAGATCGACTACTGGAAGCGGCGCCTCGCCGGTGCGCCCGAGCTCACCACCCCGCCCGCTGATCGGCCGCGGCCGCACCGCCCCACCGGGCGCGGCGGCTTCGTCGACCGGGTGCTGACGCCGGCGGCCGTCGCCGAGCTGCGGGAGTTGGCGGCCGCGACGGGGGTCACGCTGTTCACGGTCGTGGAGGCGGCGCTCGCCGTCGTCCTGGCGCGCCTGTCCGATACCGACGACGTGGTCATCGGCACCGCGGTCGCCGGTCGGGACGAGCCCGAGCTGGCCGACCTCGTCGGCATGTTCGTGAACACGGTCGCGCTGCGCACCTCGATCACCCCCGGTCTCTCCGTTCGCGAGCTGCTCACGGCGGTGCAGCGCAACCGCGCCGAGGCGCTCTCCCACTCGACCACCCCGTTCGAGCACGTGGTCGACGCCGTCGCCCCCAGCCGCACCCTCGAGCACAGCCCGATCTTCCAGGTGGCCCTGACCCTGGTCGCCGACGCTGTCGGCGCGATCGACACCGAGCACGATTTCGAGGTCGTGGCGTCGCGGGTCCCGGCGGCGAAGTACGACCTGTCGATCACCGCCGTCGAGAAGGGTGCCGGGGGACTGGAACTCGAGTACAACTACGCCGCCGACCTGTTCGACCCCGCGACGGTGGAATCGTTGGCCGTCCACGTCGAGCGGGTGCTCCACGCGATGACGGTCGCACCCGACACCCCCATCGGGCGCATCGACCTGGTCGACGCCGAGCAGGTCCGACGTCTCACCGCGCCCGCCGCGGCGTCGGCGCAACCGCGCACCCTGCGCGCATTCGTCGGCGAATGGCTTGCCGCCGGGTGCCGTCGCGACGACCAGGCGCTGTTGGTGGGCGATGCTGCTCTGACCGCGACCGCGGCCTCCTCGCGGATCAACCAGCTCGCCCGGGAACTGATCGCCCGCGGGATCGGGCCGGGTACGACGGTCGGCGTGCGGATCCCGCGCTCGGTGGACTCGGTGGTCGCGATGCTGGCGGTCGCCGTGGCCGGTGCCGCCTTCGTCTTCATCGACCCGAAGCTCCCCCCGGCCCGGCAGGCGGCCCTGCTCGCCGACAGCGGCGTTGCGCTCGGGATCACGACCGCGGCCGGTGCGGCACCGGACACGGCGGCTCCCGATGCGGCGGTGCACTGGCTCGTCCTGGAGGACGAGGTGACCGAGTTGCACCTGGCCGGCCATCCGACGATGGCCGTGGCCGATGCGGAACTGACCGCCCCGGTGCCCGTCGACGGCACGGCCTACCTGATCTACACCTCCGGCTCGACCGGGCGCCCGAAGGCGGTCGAGGTGACCCACGCCGGCCTGGCGAACCTCGTGGCGAACCAGCGCGACGTGCTGGGCCTGGACCCCGGCGCCGTGGTCCTGCACATGGCCTCACCCGCCTTCGACGCCATGGTGTTCGAGTTGATGATGGCGGTGGGGGCGCAGGCCCGCCTGGTCGTCGCCGACGCGGAGACCATCGCCGGACCGGAGCTGGAGCAGACCATCGCCGACGGCGGTGTCACCCATGCGGTGATGACCCCGACGGTGCTCGCGACGCTGGGCCCCGCGGCCGTGCCCGGCCTCTCGACGGTCCTGGCCGCCGGGGAGGCCTGTCCCGACGAGTTGGCGCGCACCTGGGCGCGGCACCGGCGATTCTTCAACCTCTATGGACCGAGCGAGTTCACGATCTGGGCCACCGCGGACGGGCCGATGGTGCCCGGCGACCCCATCACGATCGGCCGGGCGCTGCCCGGGGTGCGGGCCCTCGTCCTGGACAGCGGCCTGCGCCCGACCCCCGTCGGCGTCGTCGGCGACCTCTATCTCAGCGGCGCGCAGAACGCCCGGGGCTATCACGACCGGGCCGGTCTCACCGCCGGTGCCTTCGTGGCCGATCCCTTCGGCTGCGGCGGCCGGATCTACCGGACCGGCGACCGCGTCGTGCGGCGGGCCGACGGCAAACTCGTCTTCCACGGGCGCAGCGACTTCCAGCTCAAGATCCGCGGCCTGCGCATCGAGCCGGGGGAGATCGACGCGGTGCTGGCCACCCACCCCACGGTCGCCAACGTGACGACCGTCGGCGTCGACGCACCGTCGGGGGAACAGGTCCTGGCGGCGTATGTGGCACCCCGACCGGGTGAGGTGATCGCACCCGACGAACTGCTGGGATTCGCGCGGGAACACCTGCCGGGACACTATGTCCCGCAACTGGTGAAGGTCATCGACGAATTCCCCCGGACGCCCATCGGCAAGATCGATCGCGCCGCGCTCCCGGCGATCGAGTTCGGCGACGCCGAGTTCGTCGCACCGCGCTCCGAGTTGGAGGCGACCGTCGCCGGTGTCTTCGCCGCGGTCCTCGACATCGACCGGATCAGTGTGACCAGCGGATTCTTCGAGATGGGCGGCAACTCGCTGTCCGCGGTCAAATTGGCGGCCCGGCTGGCGAGCGTCGTCGACCGGCCGGTGGGCGTCGAGACCGTTTTCGAGGCCCCGACGCCCGCCGGGTTGGCGGCGCGGCTCGCGCAGGATCGGGACGGCCGACCCGGGCCGCCGCCGTTGGGGCCGCGCCCCCGCGCCAACCTGGTGCCGGTATCGGCGGTGCAGCGCGGCATGTGGCTGCTCAACCGGGCCAATCCGGAGTCCTCCGCGTACAACCTGCCGCTCACGCTGCGCCTCACCGGGGAACTCGACCTCGACGCGTTGCGCCGCGCGCTCGTCGACGTCGTCGACCGGCACGAGTCGTTGCGGACGATGTACCCGATGATCAACGGCGTTCCGGTCCAGGTGATCGAGAGCACCGAGGCGGTCGCGGCGCAGATCGACGCCCCACTCGTCGATCTGTCGGGCGGTGACGCGCCGGCCGCCGCGGCCCTCGCCGAGGTGACCGACCGCGGATTCGACGTCACCGGACAGGTGCCGATCCGGGCCGCTGTGCTGCGGTTGGCGCCGCTCGAGCACGTCTTGACGCTCGTCGTCCACCACATCAGCGTCGACGGCGCCTCGATGTCGCCGCTCGCCCGCGACCTGATGATCGCCTACGAGGCCCGACGGACCGGCGAGGCACCGCAGTGGCCGCCCCTCCCGGTGCAGTTCGCCGACTACGCGATCTGGACCGACGAGCGGCTGGGGGTCGCACACGACGGCGAATCCGAACGGGACCGCCAGCTGGGCTACTGGTCCGCCCGCCTGCAGGGCTCGCCCGAACTGCTCGGCCTGCCGGCCGATCGCCAGCGCCCGCAGGCGCCGACCTTCGCCGGCGGCGAGGTCGAGTGCGAGATCCCGGCGCGCATCGTCGACGGATTGACCGCCATCGCGCGGGCCGACAACGCGACGCTGTTCATGGTGGCCCACGCCGCGCTCGCGGTGATGCTGGCCAAGGTGTCGGGCCAGGCCGACGTCGTCGTCGGCACGCCCTATGCCGGACGGGGCAGCGAGGCACTCGACGGCGTGGTCGGGATGTTCGTGAACTCGGTGCCGCTGCGCACGGCCGTCGACCCGGGGGAGTCCTTCGCCGACTTCGTCGGCCGCGTGCGCACCGCCGACCTGGCCGACCTGGCCCATGCCGACGTGGCATTCGAGGAGATCGTCACCGCGCTGGGCCGCGGCCGCACCGCCGGTTACAACCCGCTGTTCCAGGTCATGTTCACCTTCCAGAACCTCACCTTCCCCACGGTCGAGCTGTCCGGGTTGCGCGTCGAGCCGCAGGCGGTGCCCGTCACGACCGTCCAGACCGACCTGGGTCTGACCCTGTTCCCCAACGACCCGCTGGCCGGGTCGACCGACGGCGCGATGCGCGCCACCTGGTCCTTCGCCCGCGAGCTGTTCGACGAGGCGACCGTCCAGCGGTTCGCGAAGTGGTATCTCGGCGTGCTGGAGGCGGTCGTCGAGGACCCGGAGTCGGTCGTCGGCGACATCAGTCTGGAGCTTCCGGTGCGCGCCGTCGCCGACGTCCCGGAGACGGCGGCGGTCCCGCTGCCGCAGGCCGTCTCGGAGGCGGCGGCGATCGATCCCGGACACCTCGCCGCGGAACTGGCGGGGGAGCGGGTGAGCATCGGCGAACTCGCCGCTGGCGCCCTTGCGCTGGCCGATGTGCTGCCCGACGCCGACGGCGGTTCGGCGCTGACGATGGCCTTGCTCTCGGCGCTGCCGGCCCTGGCCGCGGGCGGTCCCGCGGCATTGGACGAGGTCTTGACCCAGCTGCGGCACAACGTCGACGAAATCGGTACCGTTGACGGATCGTCTGCTGCCACCTCTTCATCGATGACAAGCCAAGGAACCTCTGAGCGGTGATACCCGAATCACGTGGGAGCATCGCGGCGCTGTGGGGTGGCTCGGGCGAGTCCCTGCCCCTGGGCGTGCTCGTCGAAACGGCCGCTGCGGCCGATCCGACGACGACCGCCTTCCAGGGTGCGCAGGGGCCGGTGGCGCTGGGCGAGCTGGCGCAGCGCATCGCGTCGACCGCCCGCGTGCTCGCGGCGAGCGGGGTGGACGCCGCTGCTGCCGTGCCCGCCGTGGTCTCCCCACTCGTCGCACCGCCCGGCACGGAGCAGGCGGAGACGGCCCGGCGCGTCGCCGCGGCGCTGCGGGAGGTACGGGCGAGTGCCCGTGCCGTGCTGGGCACCGACGACTTCGCCTCGCTCCCCGGCCTGGTGCGCGCCGCCGCGCGTCGCTTCGGCGACCGCATCGCGCTGACCGGGATGGACGGCGCGGCGCTGACCTACCGCGATCTCGACGAGCGCTCCGATGCCCTGGCCTGCGGCCTCCTCGCCAGCGGCGCGGGCCCGGAAACCCTGGTCGGCGTCGCCCTCGACCGATCGGTGGAACTGATCGTCGCGCTGGTCGCGATCACCAAGACCGGTGCGGCCTACCTACCGCTGGACCGGAGCCACCCGCTGTCGCGCCTGACGATGATCGTCGAGGATGCGCGACCGGTGGCCATCGTCGGCGACGACGAGATCGTCGTGAAATGGGCCGACCTCCCGGCGCAGATGCTGACCGTGCCGGATCTCCTGGGGCGCGGGGAGTCGACGGATCGCTCCCGGCTGCCCGCGGTCGTGAACCCGGACCACCCCGCGTACGTGATGTACACCTCGGGTTCGACGGGCAAGCCCAAAGGCGTCGTCGTCACGCACGCCAACGTCGTCGCGCTGCTGCGCGCGTTGGACGGCATGTACGACCTGTCCGAACAGGACGTCTGGACGATGTTCCAGTCCTATGCCTTCGACGTCTCGGTCGGGGAGATCTGGGTCGCGCTGGCCTACGGCGGGCGGCTGGTCGTCCTGGACTACCTGACCACGCGCACCCCCGCCGATTTCGTCGACGTATTGCAGCGCGAACAGGTCACCGCGGTGAACCTGACCCCGTCGGCCTACTACCAGCTCGCCGCGGCCGTGCGACCGCCCGACGGCGGTCGGCTCGCCCAGTCCATCCGCTACATGATCTTCGTCGGCGAGGCCCTCGACTTCGAACAGGTGCGCCGCTGGCAGGCCGATCGGCAGGCGGTCGACGGCAACGACGGCCCGCAGCTCAACAACATGTACGGGCCCACCGAGGCGACCGTCTACATGACGCGGCGCGAACTCACCGTCGACTTCGTCGCGGCCACGCATGCCTCCGACGTCGGATTCCCGATCGAGGGAACCCGCACCTACATCCTCGACGGCCGGCTGCGGCCCGTGCCCGACGGCGTGCCCGGCGACCTCTACATCGCCGGTGAACAGGTCGCCCGCGGCTACGCGGGCCGGTTCGGGCTGAATGCGACGCGGTTCGTCGCCGACCCCTTCGACCCCGACGGCGGCGGCCGCATGTACTTCACCGGGGACTCGGCGCGGTATCGCGACGGCAGCATCGAATACCTGGGGCGCAGCGACGACCAGATCAAGTTGCGCGGCTTCCGCATCGAATTGGGCGAGGTCGAGGCGGCGCTGTTGGCCGCCCCCGGCGTCAATGCCGCCGGCGCGGCGGTCAAACAGCGCGACGACGGGATCGAGCAGCTCGTCGGATACGTGGTGGGACGCGACGGCGTCGACCTCGATCCCGCCGACATCCGCACCGCCGTGGCCGCCCGGGTACCCGAGTACATGGTGCCCGACGTCGTGATGCCCCTCGCGCAACTCCCGTTGAACGTCAACGGCAAGCTCGATCGCCGGGCGTTGCCGGACCCGGTGGTGTCGGCCGTCGCCGAATACGTCGCACCGGCACCCGGGCTCGAGACGGAATTGGCCGCGATCATCGGCGACGTCGTCGGCGTCGAGGGGATCAGCGCCACCGAGTCGCTGTTCGACGTCGGCGGCAACTCGCTCATCGCCGCGCAGGTGGCGGCGCGGATCAGCGACGATCTGGACATCCCGGTCGCCGTCCGCGACATCTTCGACGCGCCGACGGTCTCCGGCCTGTCCGCGTTGATCGGCGGGCGCGAACACGAGCACCGGCCGGAACTCGTGGCCGCGCCGCGCCCCGACCGGCTGCCGTTGTCGGCCGCCCAACGGCGCATCTGGTTCATCACCCAGCTCGATCCGATGACCCCGATCTACAACATCCCCCTCGTGCTGAGGTTCGGCGAGAAGCTGGACCCGACCGTGCTGGAGAAGGCGCTCGCGGCGGTGATCGAGCGGCACGAGGTGCTGCGGACGAGATTCGTCCTCGTCGACGACAGTCCCTACCAGGAAGTCTTGGCTCCCGGCACCCATCGACCCGACTTGGCCATCGCCGATCCGCGCCCGGTGGGTGCCGCCGGCCTGCCCGCCGCCGTCGCCGAGGTCGCCGGAACGGGGTTCGACCTGTCGGCGGCCCCGCCGCTGCGCGCGCGGATGTTCCTCGACGACGAGGGCGCCTACGTCCTGGTGCTCGTGGTCCACCACGTGATCGCCGACGGCGGCTCGCTCACGCCGCTGGCCCGCGACCTCGTGCGGGCTTACACCGCGATCGCCGACGGGGCGGCCCCCGACTGGTCCCCGCTGCCGGTCCAGTTCGCCGACTACGCCCTGTGGCAGCACCGACTGCTGGGCGACCCGGATGACGCGGCCTCCCTCGCGGCCCGCCAACTGCGGTACTGGACGGACGCCCTGGCCGGTGCACCCGAGTTGTTGGCCCTGCCCACCGACAATCCGCGCCCCCCGATGCAGACGCAGCGGGCCGCGGCGCACCGCTTCGAGGTCCCGGCCGATCTGGTGGCGGCGATCGAACGCGGCGCCCGGGCGCACGACTCGTCGACCTTCATGACCCTGCACGCCATCTGGGCGGTGGTGTTCCACCGGCTGACCGGTGACCGCGACATCGTCATCGGCACGCCGTACGCCGGTCGCGGGGAGCGCGCGCTCGACGACCTCGTCGGGATGTTCATGAACACGGTCGCCCTGCGGACCGTCGTCGATCCGGCCAAGGGCTTCGCCGAGCTGGTCGACGTCGTGCGGGAGGCCGACCTCGCCGCCCTCGGCAACGCCGACGTGCCCTTCGAGATGGTCGTCGACGCGGTGGCCCCGGCGCGCAGCACGTCGCATGCGCCGATCTTCCAGGTCCTGTTGCTGCTCCAGGAGTCGCAGGGGGCGACCTTCGAGTTGGGGCAGACGCGCGGCGAGCTGGTCGAGATGTACCGGGACCTCACCGACAACGACCTCGCGATCACCTTCATCGAAGACCTCGTGGCCGGTGACCGCGGCGGCCTCCGCCCGCTGACCGGGGTGATCGAATACAACGCCGACCTGTTCGGCAGCGCGACGATCGCCCGGTTCGTCGACCTCTTCACCCTGGTCGCGCGATCGGTGCTGGCCGACCCGGCCGCGCCGGTGGGCGACGTGCCGGTGTTGACCGACGCCGGGCGCGCGCAGGTGCTCGCGACGAGCCGGGGTGAGGCGGTCGAACTCGCGCGCGAGACGGTGGCCGACGCGGTGGCGCGGCAGGTTTCGCGCACCCCCGACGCGGTGGCGCTGGTCCACGACGACCGCACCATGACCTACCGGGAGTTCGGCAGCCGGGTCGCGACGCTGGCACGCGCACTCATCGGCGACGGCGTCGGCCCGGACGTCGCCGTCGCGGTGTGCATCCCGCGGTCGGTGGAGATGATGATCGCCATCCACGCCGTGGTGGCCGCGGGCGGACAGTACGTGCCGATCGACGCGGACACCCCCGCGGAGCGGTTCGAGTACATGGTCGCCACCGCCGGTGCCGAGCTGGTCCTCGTGTCCGCGCATACCGAGCGCCCCGAGGCGGTGCGCAGCGCCGCCGGGTTGTCGGTGATCGCCGTCGACGCCGAGGCTGCCGCGCCCGACGACGCGCCGCCGGTCACCGACGCCGACCGGCTCGCCCCGCTGCGCCCCGGGCACGCGGTCTACACGATCTTCACCTCCGGCTCGACCGGTCGGCCCAAGGGCGTGACGCTGCCGCACGCCGCCGTGCACAACCGCCTGCGCTGGGGGCTGCACCAGCTGCCCATAACGTCGAACGACCTGGTGGTCCTCAAGACGCCCTATACCTTCGACTGCTCGGCGGCGGAGATCTTCGCACCCCTGATGAACGGCACGCCGCTGCTGATCGCCGACGCCGACGGTCATCTCGATCCCGTCTACATGGCCGATCTGATGGCCGAGCACGGCGTGACGATGGCGCATTTCGTGCCGTCGATGCTGGCGGTCTTCCTCGAGCTGGCCGGACCGAGCCGCCTGGCCCGACTCGACAGACTGCGCATCATCTCCACCACCGGCGAGGCGCTGCCGCCGTCGGTCGCCGCCCAGGTCCGGCAGACCCTGCCGCAGGCGGAGCTCTACAACCTCTACGGCCCCACCGAGGCCGCCATCGAGATCACCTACGCCGACATCCACGAGGCGCACCGGCTGACGGTGCCGATCGGCGTGCCGGTGTGGAACTCCACCGCCTACGTGCTCGACGCCCGGCTACACCCCGTCCCCGACGGCGTGCCCGGAGAGCTCTACGTCGGCGGCGTGCAGTTGGCCCGCGGCTACGCCGCCCGGCCGGATCTGACGGCAGAGAGGTTCGTCGCCGACCCCTTCGGGGGAGACGGCGGCCGCATCTACCGCACCGGTGACCTGGTGCGCCGCAACCGCGACGGCGACCTGGAATACCTGGGGCGCACCGACTTCCAGGTGAAGCTGCGCGGCCAGCGCGTCGAACTCGGAGAGATCGAGGCGGCGCTCACCCAGGCCCCCGGCGTCGTCCACGCGGCGGCCACCGTCGCCACCGGTCCCGACGGCGGCGAGCACCTCGTCGCCTATCTCGCCGGCGGGGACGGCGGCGCCGCCGACCTCGATCTCGACGCGGTGCGGGCGTCGATCGCCGGGCCGCTGCCCGAGTTCATGCGGCCGACGGTGTGGATGCTGCTCGACGACGTGCCGCGCAACTCGGCGGGCAAGCTGGACCGCAACGCCCTTCCCGCTCCGACGTTCGACGCGGGGGAGTACCTCGCGCCGGAGACCGCGACGCAGGAGGCGATCGCCGCGACCTTCGCCGAGGTCGTCGGCATCGAACGCGTCGGTGCCGCCGACTCGTTCTTCGACATCGGGGGGAACTCGCTGTCCGCGACGCGCGTCGTCGCACGCGTCGGCGCGGCATTCGGCGTCGACCTGGGCGTCCGGGCGCTCTTCGACGCGCCGACGGTGCGCGAGCTCGCCGCCGTGGTGGACGCCGCGGTCGCGTCGTCGGACGCGCAGGCACCCGCGGTGCCGTTGGGCCCGATGCCGCGCCCGGAGGTGCTTCCGCTCTCACCCGCCCAGCAGCGGATGTGGTTCATCAACCAGTTCGACACCTCCTCGCCCGCCTACAACATCCCGGTGGTCTTCACCGTCGACGGCCCGCTCGACGACGAGGCGCTGCGCGCGGCCGCGGCCGACGTCCTCGTCCGCCACGAGGTGTTGCGCACCGTCTACCCGGCCGACGCAACGGGTCATCCCTACCAGCTGATCCTCGACGCGCAGGAGGCGCTGCCCCGCCTGGACTTCGAGGTGGTCGCGGCACCCGACGCCTCGTCGGACGTCGCGGCGGTCCTGGCCCAAGGATTCGACGTCGGGCGCGAACTGCCGATCCGGTTCCGCGTGATCCGCGAGGCCGCCGACCGGGCGCGCGTGGTCGTCGTCGCCCATCACATCGCCGCCGACGGGGAATCCGGACCGGTGCTGGCCGCCGATCTCGTCGTCGCCTATCGGGCGCGGGTCGCCGGGGACGCGCCCGGGTGGGCGCCGCTGCCGCTGCAGTACGCCGACTACGCCCTGTGGCAGGCGGCGGTGCTCGGCGACGCCGGGGACGACGATTCGGTGCAGGCACGCCAGACCCGGTTCTGGGCCGCGGAACTCGCCGGCTCCCCGGAGGTCCTCGACCTGCCCGCGGACCGGCCGCGACCCGCCGCCGGGTCCGGGGCGAGTGGATCGGTCGGGTTCGCCGTCGACGGCGAGGTCCGCGCCGCCCTCGACGACCTGGGCCGTCGCCACGGCGCCTCGATGTTCATGGTTGTCCACGCCGCCGTCGCCACCCTGCTGGCGCGGCTGTCGGGCACCGCGGACATCACCGTCGCCACCCCGGTCGCCGGGCGGGGACTCGGCGAACTGGACCGATTGGTCGGCATGTTCGTCAACACCCTCGTGCTGCGCGCGGAATTCGACCCGGCGACCACCGCCGCGGATTTCCTCGCCCAGATCCGCGATCGCGACCTCGCCGCCTTCGACCACGCCGACCTGCCCTTCGAGAAGGTCGTCGAGGCCCTCGACCCGGTGCGCTCGGATTCGTTCGAGCCCCTCGCCCAGGTGCTGCTGGTGTTCGTCGCGCGGGAACAGCCGCCGATCACGATCGACGACCTCACCCTGACCCCGGTCGATCCCGGCGTCGAGGCCGCCAAATACGACGTGACCTTCGGCATCGCCGACCGGCACGACGAGGGGATGCGCGGAACGCTCGTCTACGCAGCCGACCTCTTCGACGAGTCGACCGCGGGCTGGTTCGCCCGGGCGCTGGAACAGATCCTGCGCGCGCTGGCCGCCGGGGGCGACGGGGTGCCGCTGGGCGACATCGCGCTGCTCGACGACGCCCAGCGGGCCGCCGTCGTGGCCGCGTCGGTCGGCCCCGACGTCGCCGTGGAACCACAGACCCTGCCCGACGCGCTCGACCACGCCCTGCGCGCCCACCCCGAGGCCGTGGGATTCGTCACCGACGACGAGCAGGTCACCAATTCCCGGTTCGCCGCCCTGGTCGCCCATCACGCCCGGATCCTGATGGCCGAGCACGGCGTCGGCCCAGACACCGCCGTGGCCGTGTGCATGCCGCGCGGCCTCGGCATGGTCGTGGCGATCCACGCGGTCCTCGCAGCGGGCGGCCAATACGTCCCGGTCGACACCGCGCTGCCGGCGGATCGCGCCGACTACATGTTCGCCGACGCCGGGGTGCGCGTCGTGCTCGTCGGGCCGGGCGACGACCCGACACCGATCCTCGGCCGCGACATCGCGCGGGTGGACGTGGACCCGGGGACCGCGGCGGTCACCGCCGAGTCCGGCGCCCCGATCCGCGACGACGAGCGGCGCGCGCCGGTCCGCCCGGACAACGCGGCGTACACGATCTTCACCTCCGGCTCGACCGGTCGGCCCAAGGGCGTCACGGTCTCGCAGCGGTCGGTGCTCAACCGGCTCCGATGGGGGATGGCGACCTTCCCCTTCTCCGCCGCGGACACCGTCATCCTCAAGACCCCCTACACCTTCGACGTGTCGGTGCCCGAACTCTTCGCGCCGCCGTTGGCGGGGGCGGCGATGTTCATCGCCCGCGACGGCGGGCACGCCGATCCCGACTACCTGATCGGCGTGCTGGAGAGCCGCGGCATCACCTCGGTGCACTTCGTCCCGTCGATGCTCGCGGTCTTCCTCGACGTGGTCGACGCCGGGCGCCTGCGAGCACTGGACGGCATTCGATACGTCTTCGCCTCCGGCGAGGCCCTGCCGCCGTCGCTGGCCAAGCGGACCCGCGAGATCTGGCCGCACGCCGGGCTGCACGACCTGTTCGGGCCGACCGAGGCCGCGGTCGAGGTCAGCCACGCCGACCTGCACACCGTCGGCCGCACCGTGCCGATCGGCTACCCGGTGTGGAACACGGCCACCTATGTCCTCGACTCCCGGCTCGCCCAGGTGGGACCCGGGGTCCCCGGCGAGCTCTACCTGGCCGGCGTGCAGTTGGCCCGGGGCTATGCGGCGCGCCCGGACCAGACCGCCGAGCGGTTCGTCGCCGACCCGCACGGCGCCCCCGGCGCCCGGATGTACCGCACCGGCGACCTCGTCGCCCGTAACGGCGACGGCGCCCTCGAATACCTGGGGCGGATCGATTTCCAGGTGAAGCTGCGCGGGCAGCGCATCGAATTGGGCGAGGTCGAATCGGTACTGGCCCAGGTCCCCGGCGTCGTCCACGCCGCGGCCACCGTCGCGACCGCGTCCAGCGGCGCCGAACACCTCGTCGCCTACCTCGCCGGACACGATATCGACATCGAGACCGCCGGGTCCGTCGTCGAGCAGGCCCTACCCGCCTACATGGTGCCCACCGTCTGGCAGGTGCTCGACGACGTGCGGCTCAACACCGCGGGCAAGCTCGACCGTCGCGCCCTGCCCGCCCCCGACTTCAGTGCGACGGCCGGCGCCGATCGCGTGGCCCCGGCCTCGCCCGCCGAGGCCCGCATCGCCGAGATCGTCGCCGGCGTCCTGGGCGTCGACGAGGTCGGCGTCACCGATTCCTTCTTCGCCCTCGGCGGCGACTCGATCATGTCGATCCAGCTCGCCTCGCTGCTGCGGGGCGAGGGCTACGAGGTCGGCCCCCGCGACATCTTCGAACAACGGACCGTGCGGGCCCTGGCCGCCCGGGCGGGCAGCGCCGAGGCCGTGCGCCTCGACGAACTACCCGGCGGCGCGGTGGGCGAGGTCGACCTCACCCCCACGATCGGCTGGATGCTGGAGAATGCGCCGACCCCCGGCGCCTTCCGCGACTACTCGCAGTCGGTGGTGCTCGCCCTGCCCGCCGCCGTTTCCGCCGCCGACGTCGCCGCGGCCCTCGACGCGGTGGTCTCCCGCCACCCGATGCTGTCGGCACGCCTGGCCGAGCAGGATGGGAAGTGGACGATGACCGCCGGATCGGGGATGCCGGTCGCCGATCGCGTCCTCGTCGAGGAGACGGTGGCGCGCCCCGGGACGGCCGAATTCGACGAGGAGATCCGGCGGGCGCACCGCGTCGCGTTGTCGTTGCTGGACCCGACGACCGGGGCGATGGTCGCCGCGGCCGGGATCCGGCCGGCCGGGGGCGACGGTCGGCTGGTGCTCGCCATCCATCACGCCGCGGTCGATGCGGTGTCCTGGCGGACCGTCGTCGGCGACCTGGTGACGGCCGGGGCCGCATTGGCCGCCGGTGGCCCGATCGACCTCCCGCCTGCGGCGGGGACCTCCATGCGCCGGTGGGCGCGGGTCCTCACCGAGACCGGCGCGGACCGCCGGGAGGAGGTCGCGCTGTGGCGCGCGCACCTGCCCGCCGCCGCGCTGTTGTCCACCGACCGCCGCCCCCTGGTCGCGGAGGCCGTCGGCATCCGCGCGGAGGTACCGCCCGCGGTCACCGAGGCGGTGTTGCGCCGCGTCGCCGAGACGTTCCGCACCGGCGTCGACGACATCCTGCTCGCCGCGCTGCTGATCGCCGTCGCACGGCGCGACGACTCCGGTGCCGACTGGGCCGCGGCACTGATCGAGGGGCACGGCCGCGTCGAATCCATCGCACTCGGAGCCGACCTGTCGAGCACGGTCGGATGGTTCACCAGCGTCTCACCGGTCGCCGTCGCGACATCGGTCCTCACCGGCGACCTCGTCCACGCCGTCAAAGCCGTCAAGACGGCGGTCGCCGTCCGCCCCGACGACGGCATCGGATTCGGTCCGCTGCGCTGGGGACCCGGTCGCGACGAGCAGATCGCCGCCGCGCCGCTCCCGCCGATCGTCTTCAACTACCTCGGCTCGGGTGCCGCGACCGCGACGGCGGAGTCCGACGGTCCCGGGTCCGTCGCTTTCGCGCCCGTGGCCGATGCGCCCGCGCTGCCCGGCTCGGTGGACGGACAGATGTCGGTCGCGCCGCTGACCGTCAACATCAACACCGAGACGGGTTCGGACGGACGTCGCTTCCTCGTCGATGTCGCTGCGGCCGGGCCGGGGCTGGGCGCCGCAGAGTCGACCGCCATCGCCGAGGCGCTGGGGCAGGTGCTGGCCGAGCTGGCCGCGACCGTCGCCGAGCGCGACCCGGGGCGCAGTCCGACGGATCTCGTCGGGATCGACCTCGCGCAGGAGGAGATCGACGCGATCGAAGGCGCGCATCCCGGTGCCGAGATCTGGCCGCTCTCACCGCTGCAACAGGGTCTGCTGTTCCAGTCCGAGTTGACCGCCGACGAACCCGGCGCCGCCGATCCGTACGTGATGCAGGCCGTCGTGCGGCTGAGCGGCGACCTCGACGAGGAGAGGCTCGTCGGGGCCGCCCGCCGACTGCTCGAGCGGCATGCCGTGTTGCGCAGCGCCTTCACGCGCACGACCGACGGACAGGCGGTCGCCCTCGTCGCCCCCGACGTCGAGCCGGCGTGGCGCACCGTCGACCTGCGCGCCGATGACCGGGAGCAGGCGCGGGCCACGGCCGACGACCTGGCGCGCACGGAGAAGCAAACCGGATTCGACCTGGCCGAGCCGCCGCTCATCCGCTTCGTCCACGTGCTGCTGCCGGACGGGATATCCGAACTGGTCGTCACCAATCACCACCTGTTGGCCGACGGGTGGTCGAGCCCGCTCGTGCTGGCCGAACTCTTCGCGGCCTACGCCGGCGAACCGAGCCGTGGCGCCGCCTCGGACTACCGGGATTTCCTCGGGTGGCTCGCCGAGCGCGACGTCGAGGCCGGCCGGGAGGTGTGGCGTGATTTCCTCGCCGACGTCACCGGCCCGACGCTGGTGGCCCCCGGAGCGGTGTCCGCGGTCGGGGCGAGTGTGGATCACCGCATCGACCTCGGCCCGGGGCTCAGCGCAACGCTGGCGGCCTTCGCCCGCGATCACGAGACCACCACCGCGACGCTGCTGCAATTCGCGTGGGCGGTGGTGTTGCACCGGCTGACCGGCGTGGACACGGTCGCCTTCGGCGAGACCGTCTCCGGCCGCCCGCCCGAACTGCCCGGTGCCGAGACGATGATCGGCCTGCTCATCAACACCGTTCCGGTGGCCGTCACCGTCGACGAGCGCCAGCCGATTCCAGCGGCGCTGGCCGAGCTGACCGCGCGCAAGGCCGCGGTGCTCGACCACCAGCACCTCTCGCTCACCGACATCGCCTCGGCGGCCGGGCAACCCGAACTCTTCGACACCCTGACCGTCTTCGAGTCCTATCCGGTCGACGCGGAGGGAATCGCCGCCGCGGGGGGCTCCCTCGGCGTGCAGATCGTCGGCGTGCGTGCCGACGACGCCACGCACTACCCGTTGACCCTGGCCGCCGCGCCCGCATCCGGCGGCGACCTCGCGCTCACGCTGAAATACCTGCCCGACCTGTTCACCGCCGAGGAGGCGGCCGCCGTCGTCGACTCCGTGCGCACCGTGCTGGGCGGGATCGCCACCGGTACCGCCGAATCGGTGGGCGATCTGGCGCTGACCGCACCCGACGCGTCGCCCGGCCCCGACATGGTCGGCGGGACGGCGCCGGTGCTGCTGCGCGAGCTGTTCGCCGCCGCGGCCCGCGGCCACGCCGACGAGACGGCGGTCGTCAGCGGCCGTTCGTCGATGTCCTATCGCAAGCTCGACGAGGCGTCCAACCGGTTGGCGCGGGTATTGCTCGCCGACGGGGTCGGCCCCGAGACACTCGTCGCCCTGGCCATCCCGCGATCGGTGGAACTGCTGATCGCCATCTGGGCGGTCGCCAAGACCGGCGGCGGATACGTGCCGATCGACCCCGACTACCCGTCGGCGCGGGTCGCGGCCATGTTGGCGGACTGCGGTGCGGGCCACGGCCTCACCGTGACCGCCGTCGGCGAGCTGCCCGCCCTGCCGGGCGAACCCGGCGGGTGGCACCGCGTGGACGGGGCGGAGTTCGTCGCCCGCTACCGGGCCGCGAGCGCCGAGCCGATCCCGGAGCTGCCGCGCACTCATGTCGACAACACCGCCTACGTGATCTTCACCTCCGGCTCGACGGGGAGGCCCAAGGGGGTCGCGGTCACCCATCGGGGACTGGCCAACTTCGCCGCGCAGGAGGCCCGGCGCAGCGACATCACCGCGGATGCGCGCGTCCTGGCCTTCGCTTCGCCGAGCTTCGACGCCTCGGTCCTCGAATACCTCCTGGCGACCGTCTCCGGCGCCGCCCTGGTCTACCGGCCCTCCGACGCGGTGGGGGGCGACGCGCTGCAACGGGTCATCGCCGACGGCGGCGTGACCCACGGATTCCTCACGCCGTCGGTGGTCGCCTCGCTCGACCCGCACGCGTGGCCGACCCTGCGGGCCCTCTTCGTCGGCGGCGAGGCGGTGCCGCGGTCGCTCGTTGCCGGGTGGTCGCAGCACCGCCTGCAGAACCTCTACGGTCCCACCGAGACCACCATCGGCATCACGATCAGCGCCCCGCTCGTACCCGGCGAGCCGGTGGTGCTGGGCGCGCCGCTGGACGGTGTCGGATTGGCCGTGCTCGACGAGCGGCTGCGCCCGGTGCCCCTCGGCTTCCCGGGCGAGCTCTACGTCTACGGCAACGCGCTTTCGCGCGGCTACCTCGACCGACCCGGGCTGACCGCCGACCGCTTCGTCGCCAACCCGCTCGGCGCCGACGGCGACCGCATGTACCGCACCGGCGACGTCGTCGCCTGGCACCGCGACGGCGCCGGCCGGTTGGTCCTGCGCTACCGCGGCCGCAACGACGACCAGATCAAGCTGCGCGGGCTGCGCATCGAACTGGGCGAGATCGAGGCGGCGATCGGGGCACTCGACGGGGTGGGCAGCGCCGTCGTCGTCGGGGTCCGCGAGGACGGCGGCATCGCCGAGTCCGGCGAGAACGTCGTCGCATCGTTGGCCGCCTACGTCGTCGGCGAACCGGGAGCGGCGGTCACCGGGGAGACCGTCCGCGAGCGGTTGGGCGCCGCCCTGCCCAGCCACCTGGTGCCGGCGACGGTGACGGTGATCGACGACCTGCCGCTGACCCCGGTGGGCAAACTGGACCGCGGCGCCCTGCCCGCACCGGAGGTCGCGCGATCCGGTGAATTCATCGAACCCGCCACCGACGCCGAGCGCGCGGTGGCCGCCACCGTCGCCGAACTCCTCGGCCTCGACCGGGTCGGTGCGACCGACTCCTTCTTCTCCCTCGGGGGCAACTCGCTGAGCGCGGCTCGGCTGGCGGCCCGGCTGGCCGACGCGTTGGGCCACGCCGTGTCGGTGCGCGACGTCTTCGACGAGCCGACCGTGCGCGGCCTGGCCGGGCTGACCGCCGGGGCGGCGAATTCGGCGCTCCCGCCGATCAGCCGGGTGGAACCGCTGCCCGAGGTCGTGCCCCTCTCCTCCGCCCAGCAGCGGATGTGGTTCATCAACCGATTCGACCCGGAGTCGGGCGCCTACAACATCCCCATCGCGTTGCGGTTGCGCGGCGCGGTGGACGTCGACGCGGTGCGCGCGGCCCTGCTCGACGTCGTCGGACGCCACGAACTGCTGCGCACCGTGTTCCCCGCCGCCGACGGCGTGCCGAGGCAGGTGATCCGCCCCCTCGACGAGGCGGCGGCCGAACTGGACTGGGAGGTCGTCGGCACCGTCGAGCAGGCCATGTCCGCCGCCGCCCGAGGCTTCGACGTGGCGAGCCAGATCCCGGTGCGGGCCCGCGTCGTCGTCGAGTCGCCGGGCAGCGCGGTGGTCGTGCTCGCCGTCCACCACATCGCCGCCGACGGCCAGTCCATGCCGGTGCTCGCCCGCGACCTGGTCGCGGCCTACGTCAGCCGCTCCCGGGGCGGCCCGAATCCGTTGCCGCCGCTAGCGGTGCGCTTCGCCGACGTCGCGCTCTGGCAGCAGTCGGCGCTGGGGGCGGCCGACGATCCCGATTCGGTGGTGGGGCGCCAGGTCGGGTATTGGCGCGAGCGCCTGGCCGATCTGCCCGAGTCGCTCGACCTGCCCTTCGACCGACCGCGCCCCGCGGTGTTCGACCACACCGGCGGCCGCGTCGCGATCGAGTTGCCGGATGAGCTGGCCCGCGCCGTGGCCGAACTCGCCGCTCGCACCGGGACGACGACCTTCATGGTCCTGCACGCCGCCCTCGCGGTCACCGTCGCACGGCTGACCGGCAGCGCCGACATCGCCATCGGCGCCGCAGCGGGCAACCGCGGGCAGCGCGAACTGGACGAACTGGTCGGCATGTTCGTCAACACCGTCGTGCTGCGCACCCAGGTGGTACCCCAGGAGGACGCCGACGCCCTGCTGGCCCGGGTCCGGGCGGGCGACGTCGCGGATATGGCGAACGCCGACGTGCCCTTCGAGCAGCTGGTGGAGATCCTGGCCCCGCCGCGGTCCACCGCGCACTCCCCGCTCTACCAAATCGGTTTCACCTTCAATTCCACTGCCGCGACCGAGAAGGACCCGCTGTTGCGGGCCGGTATCGACGTCACCCCCCTCGACACCGGGGCGATGCCCGCGCAGGTCGACCTGGTCCTCGAGGTGGACGAGGTCGTCACCTCCGCTGGCGGGCGCCTGCGGGCCGGTATGGCCTACGCGACCGCGCTGTTCGACGAGTCCACGGTGCGCCGCTTCGGCACCATCTGGCGTACGGTCCTCGAGGCGCTGACCCGCCGCGACGGCCAGCCCGTCGGCGACATCGACCTCCTCACCGCCACCGAGCACGTCGAACTGCTGCCGCGGCGCTCGCGCCTGCCCAGCCGCCCGCGCCGCACCATCACCGAGATCCTCGACGCGCGGAGGTTGACCGGCGACCGGATCGCCGTGATCGAGGGTGAGCGGCAGTGGACCTTCGACGAGTTCGAGGCGTTGACCAACCGTCTCGCGCGGCTGCTGATCGGCCGCGGCCTCGGCCCGGGCCACACCGTCGCGGTGGTCATGGCGCGCTCGGCCGACTCGGTCATCGGCATCACCGCCGTCATGAAGACCGGCGCCGCCTACCTCCCGGTCGATCCCAAGCTGCCGCCCGACCGGATCGCCTTCATGCTCGCCGACGCGGATGCGCACGCCGTGCTGACACGACTGCGCGACCGCGAGGCGGTGGTCGCCGCTGCTCCGGCCGTCGAGCCGATCGTGATCGACGCCCCGCAGACCGACGTGGCGCTGGCCGAGCTGTCCGCCGAGTCCGTCGCCGCGGCCGAGCGCATCCGTCCCTCCCGCGTCGACGACACGGCCTATCTGATCTTCACCTCCGGCTCCACCGGTCTGCCCAAGGCCGTCGCCGTCAGCCACCGCGGAATCGCGAACATCCTCGCCTTCGCCCAGGATTGGCCCGACGACGAGGATGCGCGGGTCCTGCACCTGCTCTCGCCCAGCTTCGACGCCGCACTGCTCGACTACCTCACCCCGGTGGCGGCGGGCAACACCGTGGTCGTCGTCCCCGCCGACGTGGTGGGCGGCGACGAACTCGTCGACGTCATGAACGCGGGTCGGGTGACCGATGCGGTCTTCACCCCGGCGGTGCTCGCGATCACCGAGGTCGAACGCGTGCCCACCCTGAAGCGGCTGGAGACCGGCGGCGAGGCCTGCCCGCCGGAGCTGGTGGAGCGGGTCACCGGCGCGGGGATCACCCTGCAGAACAACTACGGCCCGACCGAGACCACCGTCGTCTCGACCCTTTTCGACCTGCGTCCCGAGCACCCGGTGCTCGTCGGCGAGCCCGTCGAGGGGATGGCCGCGGTCGTCCTCGACCCGCGGCTGCGACCCGTCCCCGTCGGCGTCGTCGGCGAGCTGTATCTGATGGGCGACGGCGTCGCCAACGGCTACTGGAACCGGTTCGGGCTCACCGCGTCCCGTTTCGTCGCGAACCCGTACGCCGCGTCGACCACCGGCCCGGGGAGCCCCGCGAAGGCAGGGGACCGGATGTATGCCACCGGCGACCTGGTCCGTTGGGTGATCCCCGACGGGCTGGACGGCCCGCAGCTCGAATACGCCGGGCGCACCGATTTCCAGGTGAAGATCAACGGCCTGCGGATCGAATTGGCCGAGATCGACCACGCCCTGCAGGCGCTGGATGCAATCGACCAGTCGTACACCGTCGGGGCCACCGATCCGGCGGGTCACGCCCGGCTGGTCGGCTACGTCGTCGCCGCACCCGGAGTCGATTTCGACGCCGACGCGGTGTCCGAGGCGCTGCGCGCGTCGCTGCCCGCCTACATGGTGCCGTCGGTCTACGTGCCGCTCGACGCACTCCCGCTCACCGCGATCGGCAAGGTCGACCGCGACCGACTGCCCGCGCCGCAGTTCGTCGCCGCGGCGGGCCGCGGTGCGGTGCCGTCCACCGAGGCGGAGCGCGCGGTGGCCGCGATCATGGGCGAGCTGCTCGACGTGGCCGAGGTGGGCGCCGACGATTCCTTCTTCGACCTCGGCGGCAGCTCCCTCTCCGGCGCCCGGCTCGTGGCGCGGATCAACGCGGCGCTGGGGTCGTCGCTGACGGTGCGCGACGCCTTCGAATTGGCCACCGTCCGCGATCTGGCCCGCCGCGCCGAGGAACTCCGCGGCGACCTGCCGTCGCGGCCGGTGCTGCGCGAGCGGCCCGATCCGCTCCCGCTCTCGGCCACCCAGCGGCGCATGTGGTTCCTCAACCAATTCGACACCGCCTCACCCGCGTACAACATCCCGATCCCGGTGCGGCTGCGCGGCGCCGTCGACCTCGACGCGCTGCACGCCGCGCTCGGCGACGTCCTCGATCGCCACGAGGTGCTGCGCACGGTGTTCCCCGCCGATCCCGCCGCCGGTCCCCGGCAGGAGATCCTCACCCCCGCCGACGCCCGGCGACGGCTCGATTGGCGCCGGGTCGAGTCGGCGCCGGAACTGGTCGCCGACGCGGGGCGGGGATTCGACGTCGCCACCGAACTGCCGATCCGCGGTCGCTGGTATGACGACACCGCCGACGGCACGACCGACCTGCTGATCGTCGTGCATCACATCGCCTTCGACGGCCAATCCGGCCCGATCTTCCTGCGCGACCTCGTCGCCGCCTACGAGACGCGCGTCGGTGCGGCGCCGGTTCCGCTGCCCGACCTGCCCGTCCAATACGGCGACTACGCGCTGTGGCAGCTCGACGAACTCGGCCATCCGGACGACCCGGACTCGGCGATGGGCGGGCAATTCGCCTATTGGCGCGACCGGTTGGCCGGCCTGCCCGCCGTCACCGACCTCCCGATGGACCGCCCGCGCCCGGCCGTCGCCGACCGCGCCGGCGCCCGGGTGCGCCTCCCGATCCCGGCCGACCTGCGCGCCGGGATCGAGGGCTTCGCCGCCGCACACGGCGTCACCGGCTTCATGGCGCACCACGCCCTGTTCGCCGCGACCGTCGCCCGGTTGGCCGCCACCGACGACGTCGTCCTCGGCACCCCCATCGACGGGCGCGCGGACGCGGCGCTGCACGACCTCATCGGCATGTTCGTCAACACCCTCGTGCTGCGCACCCGGATCGACGCCGGGGCGTCGGTCGCGGAGCTGTTGGCGCAGGTGCGCCGCACCGACCTGGAAGCCTTCGACAACGCCGACGTGCCCTTCGAGCAGTTGGTGGAGGAGCTGGCGCCGGAACGGTCGACCGCACACGCCCCGTTGTTCCAGATCGCGCTGACGGTGACCGACGACGACGGGTTGCAAAGCGCGGAACTGCGCCGCGCCGGCATCACCGTCGAACCGCTGCCGGTCGACATCGACGAGGAGAAGGTCGACCTGACGCTCAGCGTGCTGCACGGCGAGACCGAGTCCTTCCTCGAATTCTCCTATGCCACAGCACTCTTCGACGAGGGGACGATCCGCCGGTTCGCCGAGGTGTGGCAGCGCATCGTCGCCGCGGCCGTCGCCGACCCGACTGTCGCTGTCGGCGACATCGACATCGTCGGGGAAGCGTCGTCGCCTCCGGCGGTCGCGACGCGCCTGCCGGAGCCGGGGAGCCGTCGGGCGGTTGGGGGCACCAGCGCGGCGGGCACCCTCGTCGACGTCCTCGCGAGCCGTGATCTCGACCCCACCCACCCGGCGCTGATCTGCGGCGACGAGCAGCTCGACTACGCCACCTTCGAGGCGCGCACCAACTGCGTCGCACACGCCCTGATCGAACGCGGCCTCGGACCCGAGGACGTGGTGGCGATCGGCCTGCCCCGATCGATCGACTTCGTCGTCGCCGTCTGGGGCGTCGTGAAGTCGGGGGCCGCCTACCTGCCCGTCGATCCGGCCTACCCGGCCGAGCGCATCGCCTTCATGCTCGACGACAGCGCCGCGGCGCTGGGGATCGATGCGGGCACCGGCTTGGGCGGCGGCTGTGACTGGGTGACCGTGCAGGACCTACTCGCCTCCGGTGACGACTCGCCGGTGCTCGACTCTCAGCGCCGCGGGTCGGTCACCCTGGCGACCCTGGCCTACCTCATCTACACCTCCGGCTCGACCGGGCAGCCCAAGGCCGTCGCGGTCGGCAACGCCGGTATCGCCGACCTCGTCGCCGCGCACCGCTCGATCACCGGCAGCCGGGCCGACGACCCGGACACCCGCGTGCTGCACGTCGCCTCGCCCAGCTTCGACGCCTCCTTCTTCGAGATGATCTGGGCCGTCGCCGCCGGGCACACCCTGGTGATCGCGCCGGCCGACGACTACGCCGGCCCGGCCCTCGACCAGGTGATCGCGGACGGCCAGGTCACCGACATGGTGATCACCCCTTCCGTGCTGTCCTCGCTGGACCCGGCGAGTGCGGAGACCGTGCGCAACCTGGCCACCGCCGGCGAGGCCTGCCCGCCGCCGCTCGTCGAGCGGTGGGCCGCGCGGGGGCGGCGGCTGTTCAACTTCTACGGCCCGTCGGAGACGACGGTGTGGGCCACCCGGGCACGCATGCTGCCCGACAAGCCGGTCACCATCGGCCGCGCCATCGAGGGCTTCACCGCGCGGGTCCTCGACGCCCGGTTGCACGAGGTGCCCCAGGGCGTGGTCGGCGAGCTGTACCTGTCGGCCGCCGGGCTCGCCCGCGGCTATGCGCGCCGCCCCGGGCTGACCGCCAGCAGGTTCGTCGCCGACCCCCACGGTGAGCCGGGGGCCCGCCTCTACGCCACCGGCGACCTGGTTCGCCGCGGTGCCTCGGGCGACCTGGAGTTCGCCGGCCGTGCCGACGACCAGATCAAGATCAACGGGCAGCGCGTCGAGCTCGGCGAGATCCAGGCGGTCCTCGCCGCGCAGCCGGGCGTCGCGCAGGCCGTCGTGGTCGGCATCGACGACGACCACGGCGTGACCCGCCTCGTCGGATACCTCGTCGCCGACCAGGCGGCCCCGGCCCCCGACATCGAGGCGGTCACCGCCGCGGCGGCGCTGCTGCTCCCGGCCCACATGGTGCCCGGGCAACTCCTCACCATCGACGAACTGCCCATGACGCGGTCGGGGAAGCTGGACCGTGCCGCGCTGCCGGTGCCCGGCGCCCCGGTCGCCGGCGAGTTCGCCGCACCGGAGACCGAGGCCGAGGCCACTCTGGCCGACATCGTGGCCGGCCTGCTCGGCCGCGACGGGGTGTCGGTCACCGAATCCTTCTTCGCGCTCGGCGGCGACTCGATCATGTCGATCCAATTGGCGTCGGCGGCCAAGGCGGCCGGGCTGCCGCTGACCCCGCGCGAGATTTTCGAGCACCGCACGGTGCGCGCGATGGCCCGGGTAGCCACGGACGGATCGACGGCACCGGCGCTGCCCGAACCCGACGGCGGCGCCGACGGCGAGGTGCCGCTGCCGCCGATCGTCGCGTGGATGGCCGAGTCGGCCGACGGGCCGAGCGACTACGCCGACTTCTCGCAGGCGATCGTGTTCACCGCGCCGCGCGCACTCGACGCCGATGCGCTGCGCGTCGTCGTGGGAGCGGTCGCGCAGGCGCACCCGGCGCTGCGCGCCACCCTCGACCAGGACTTCCAGCACGCGATCCTGCGAACCGGGGTGGTCGACGCGGAGGACGCGGTGTGGATCGCGCACCGGGTCTGCGACGCGGCGGCGGGCAGCCCGGCGTTCGACGACGAGATCCGTGCGGCCCACGCCGACGCCCTGGCCCACCTGAACCCGGCCGTCGGGCTCCTCGTCGCCGCCGTGCTGGTGCGCGACTCCGCCGGCGACGGCCGCATCGTGCTCGCCGTTCACCACCTCGGGGTCGACGTGGTGTCCTGGCCTATCCTCGTCGAAGACCTCGCTACGGCCTGGGCGCAGCACCGTGGCGGCAGCCCGATCGACCTGCGCCCGGAGGTGACCTCGGTGCGCGGCTGGTACACCGCCGTCGCGCGGGAGGCGGCCGCGCGCCGCGACGAGACCGGCTATTGGCTCGACCGGCTGCCGCAGACGCCGACGGTATTGGCACCGACGAATCCGGGGGAGGACCGATGAGCGCGGCCCGAACGACGCGCCTGCGCGTGCCGGCCGATGTCGCCGAAGCGGTCCTGGGCACCGCGCCGAAAGCGTTCCGCACCGGCAGCACCGAGATCATGCTGGCCGCCCTGGCCCGGGCGGTGCGCGGCTACCAGTGCGCCGCCGGAATCGTCGACGACCGGCCGATCTCGGTGCAGCTCGAGGGACACGGCCGCGACCACACGGTCCTGGCGCACCAGACGGGCCAGGCCGACCTGACGCGGACCGTCGGCTGGTTCACCACCATCGCGCCGGTGCTACTCGACCCCGGCGCCGATGCCGTCCACGCCGTCAAGGCGGCCAAGGAGGAGATCGCCGGGCAACCCGACGGCGCCGGATTCGGCATGCTCCGCTACGGGCCGGAACCCGATCCGGAACTGGCACGCCGACCGCTGCCCAGTATCGGGTTCAACTTCCTCGGCGCCGGCACGGCCGCCGCCGCGACCCCCGACTCCGCCGACGAGCTGGCCGACGACCTGGTGCCCGCCGCCGACGGGCCGTCGCTCCCGGCGACTGTCAGCGGCCGGATGCGCCCGGCCAACGCGCTGGCGTTCACCGTCAGCGCGGTACCGGGCGAGGGTGGGCGCGAACTCGTCGCCGACATCGGATACGACGACACCGTCCTCGACCTCGCCGCCGCCTCCGACATCGGTGCCCGCTGGGCCGCCGAACTGGGCGGGATCGTCGCCGCGGCCCGGGCGGGCGGAATCGGGCTCAGCCCGTCCGACGTGCCCGGATCGGGTCTCACCCAGGCCGATCTCGACGCGCTGGCGCGCACCTATCCCGAAGCGCAGGTGTGGGGGCTCTCCCCGTTGCAGCGCGGGTTCTACTTCCAGCACGAATTGGTCGCCGACGATGCGCAGGGCCTCGACGTCTATTCGACGCAGGCCGTCATCGAGTTCACCGGCCACCTCGACCGGGAGCGGCTGCGCACCGCGGTCGCCGCCCTGCTGGACCGGCACCGCGTCCTGCGCTCCGGCTATATCCGCACCGAGAGCGGGGCCATCGCGGCGGTCGTCCCGGATTCGGTGTCGCTGCCCTTCGAGATACACGAGACTCCCGACGCGGCGGCGGTCGCCGCCCTCGCCGGTGCGGAGCGCTACCGGCCGTTCGACCTCGCCGCGCCGCCCGTTGTACGGTTCGTCCTGGCCGCCGGGCACGACCACGACAGCCTCGTCGTCACGAACCACCACATCCTCTTCGACGGATGGTCGGGCCCACTGGTGCTGGCCGACCTGCTCTCGCTGTACGGGACCGGTGCGCCCGCGGTTCCCGACGAGCCCGACTTCGCCGACTACCTGGCCCACCTCGCCGACACCGACCGGGAGGCCGGCCTCGCGGCCTGGCGCGATCTCCTCGCCGACCTCGACGGCCCCACCCTCGTCGGCACCGGTGCCGGCGTCAGCGCCGACGAGCCCCCCGCCGAATTCCGCTTCGGGTTGGGTGCCGATCTGACCGCGGAACTGGGCGCGCTGGGCCGCGAGCAGCAGGTCACCCCCAGCACGATCCTGCAGGCGGCCTGGGCGGTGTTCCTCTCGCGGCTGACCGGCAATCGCACGGTGTGCTTCGGCGAGACGGTGTCCGGCCGCCCGGCCGGGCTCGACGGCGTCGAATCGATGATCGGCCTGTTCATCAACACGCTTCCGGTCGCGGCCCGGATCGCCCCCGACCGCACCGTGGCCGAACTGCTCGACGGGATGCAGCGCGCCAAGGTCGACGTCCTCGACCACCAGCACGTGAGCCTGGCCGAGATCTCCGCCGCCGTCGGCCAGAACGTCCTCTTCGACACCCTGACCCTGCACGAGTCCTATCCGATCGACGTCGCCGGGATCGAGGCGGCGACACCGGGTGACGTCGCGATCAGTGACATCGCGATGGCCGACGCCTCGCACTACCCGTTGAACCTGTACACGCAGCCGGTCGCCGACGACATCTCGGCGACCCTGAAGTACCTGCCGGGCGAGTTCACCGGCGCACAGGTCGAGGCCTTCGCCGACGTGTACCGCCAGATCCTGCGGGTCATGGTCGCCGATCCGGCCCGCCGCCTCGGCGACATCGACCCGGCGTCGGAGCGCGCCCGGACCGAGGCGTTGGCGCGGGCGCGCGGACCGGTCGTCGAGGTGGCGCGCACGACGCTGCCCGATACCCTCGCCGCACAGGTCGCGGCGACCCCGGATGCCCCGGCACTGCGCCTGCGCGACCGGGTCGTCGACTACCGGGAATTCGGCGCGCGGGTGAACTCCCTCGCGCGGGAACTGATCGGGCTCGGCGTCGGACCCGAGGACGCCGTCGCGGTCTGCATGCCCCGCTCGGTCGAGATGCTCGTCGCGCTGCACGCGATCGTCGCCGCCGGCGGGCAGTACGTGCCGGTCGACACCGAGGCGCCGCCGGAGCGCACCCAGCAGATGTTCGACACCGCCGGGGTGTCCTTGGCCCTGGTCGTCGACCCGCGGGTGGAGCCGTTGCGCGGGACGAGCGCGCGGGTCGTCGCCGTCGACGCGGATGGACCGGTCGATCCGGCGGCCGCCGATGTGCCCGTCACCGATGCCGACCGGCGCGCCCCGCTGCGCCCCGCCCACGCCGCCTACACCCTGTTCACCTCGGGCTCCACCGGCGTGCCCAAGGGGGTCACGCTGTCGCACGAGGCGGTCCTCAACCGCCTGTACTGGGGCAACGACGAGTTCGGGTGGGCCGCCGACGACGTCGTGATGCTGAAGACGCCCTATACCTTCGACTGCTCGGTCCCCGAACTCTTCGAGGCCTTCATGGTCGGCGCCCAGGTCGTCATCGCCGAGCCGGGTGGGCATGCCGATCCGGTCTACCTCGCCGAGCTGGTCGCCTCCGCCGGTGTCACCTCGATCCACTTCGTGCCGTCGATGCTCTCGGTGTTCAACGACGTCGTCGGGGGCCTGGCCAACGGCGGGAGCGGGACCGATCTGACGCTGTCGAGTCTGCGCTGGATCTACACGACCGGTGAGGCGCTGCCCCCGGCGGTCGCCGCGCGCACCCGCGAACTCGTCCCGGGTGCCGACTTCTACAACCTCTACGGCCCCACCGAGGCGGCTATCGAGATCACCTACGAGCAGATCGAGACGGTGGGGGAGCGCGTCGGGATCGGCGTGCCGATGTGGAACTCGACGGCCTACGTCCTCGACGAGAGGCTGCGCCCGGTGCCGCCGGGGATGCCGGGCGAGCTCTACCTGGGCGGGGTCCAGCTGGCCCGCGGATATGCCGCTCGCGCCGACCTCACCGCCGAGCGCTTCGTCGCCGACCCGTTCGGCGGGCCGGGATCGCGGCTGTACCGGACCGGCGACCTGGTGCGAATCCTGCCCGGCGCGGCCGGCGGCGGCGATCGGCTGGAGTACCTGGGCCGGACCGACTTCCAGGTGAAGCTGCGCGGGCAGCGCATCGAACTGGGTGAGATCGAGTCGGCGATCGCCGCCGCTCCGGGCGTCGTGCACGCCGCCGCGACCGTCGTCACCGCACCGGGCGGCGGCGAGCACCTGGTCGGCTACTACGCGCCGGCCGATGTCGCGCCGCCGACCGTGGCCGCCGCCGTCGCGCTGGCCCTGCCCGAATACATGCACCCGACGGTGTGGGTGCCGCTGGACGACATCGTGCTCAACACCGCGGGCAAGCTCGACCGCAACGCGCTGCCCGCGCCGGAGTTCACCGCCGACACCGGGTTCCGCCCGGCCGCGACCGCGGCGGAGGAAGTCCTCGTCGACGTCTTCGCCGACGTGCTCGGATTGTCGGAGGTCAGTGCCGACGCCGGGTTCTTCGACATCGGCGGCAACTCGCTGACCGCGACCCAGCTGGCCGGGCGGCTCACGGCGCTGACCGGCGAGCGCGTCGGTGTGCGCCTGCTCTTCGACAACCCGACTCCGGCGGCGCTGGCCCGCGCCCTCGACCTGGACGGGGCCATCGGCCTCGGCGAAGTATCCGTCGCCGAGCGGCCCGAACGTCCCGACCGGCTGCCGTTGTCGTTGGCCCAGCAGCGGATGTGGTTCCTCAACACCTTCGACCCGGACACCACCGCCTACAACCTGCCGCTGGCCATGCGCATCACCGGCGACGTCGAGGACGCGGCGATGGCCGCGGCGGTCAATGACTTGCTCGGGCGGCACGAGGTGTTGCGGACCCGCTACCCGGCCGGCGACGACGGGCGCGATCCCGTCCAGGAGATCGTCGACCTCGATACGGCGGTGGTGGAGATCGGATTCTCCCGCCGCGTCGTCGCCGACGTCGGTACCGCGGTCGCGGAATTCCTCGGACAGACCTTCGACGTCACGCGCCAGATCCCGGTCCGCGTCGCGCTGTTCACCGATGGTGATGCGCAGGTGCTGGCCTCGGTCGTGCACCACATCGCCGCCGACGGCGTCTCGCTGGGCATCCTCGGTGCCGACCTCATGACGGCCTACGCCGCCCGTGTCTCCGGCCGCGAACCGGGCTGGGAGCGGTTGCCGCTGCAATTCGCCGACGTCGCGTTGCTGCAGCGCGAGCGCCTCGGGTCGGTGAGCGATCCGGGCTCCGAGCTTTCCCGGCAATTCGAGCATTGGCGCGAAGAGCTGGCGGGCATCCCGGAGATCGTCGAGATCCCCGGCGACCGCCCGCGACCGCCGGTGGCGACCCAGGCCGGCGGCTCGGTCGACTTCGCCGTTCCGGCGGGGGTCGTGGCCGCGGTCGGCGACCTGGCCCGGTCCGTCGGGGCCACCGACTTCATGGTGGTCCACGCCGCCCTCGCCGCACTGATCTCCCGCCTGGCCGGCACCGACGACGTGGTGATCGGCACGCCCGTCGCCGGGCGCGGCGACCCGGAGACGGCCGGCATGGTCGGCATGTTCGTCAACACCCTGGTGCTGCGGACCCTGGTCGACCCGGCCGCCGACGCGCGCGCACTGATCGGCACCGTGCGCGCCGCCGACGAGCGCGCACTGGCCAATGCCGACATCCCCTTCGAATACCTCGTCGAAGAACTCGCGCCGACGCGCACCGAGGCTCACACGCCGCTCTTCGGGATCCAGTTGGCCTTCCAGAACTTCGCCGACGGTGCCGCGGGGCAAGCGCAGGAGGTCGCCGGCCTGACCGTCGATCCCGTCGCCGCACCCACCACGGCGGTGCAGAACGACCTCACCTTCGTTCTCGCCCCCGATGCCGACGGCGGCTGGACCGGGCGGCTGCCCTTCGCCACCGACCTGTACGACGCCCATTCCGCGCAGCGGCTGGCCGACCGCTTCGTCGCCGTGCTCACCGCCTTGGCCACCGCGCCGGAGCTCCCGGTGGGCGACATCGCGCTCCTCGACGACGACGAACGGCGGCGGGTGGCGCAGTGGGAGAGCGGAGCGGTGCGCGAGGTCGACCCGACCTTGCTGCCCGATCACCTGGTGCGGCGGGCGGCCGCGAATCCCGAGGCCGTCGCGCTGGTATTCGAGGACCGGTCGGTGACCTACGGCGAATTCGCCGCCCGCGTCGCCGAACTGGGTCGGCGACTGGTCGACGCGGGGATCGGCCCCGAGGACGCGGTGGCGGTGTGCCTGCCGCGGTCGGTGGAGATGCTGGTGGCACTGCACGGGGTGATCGCCGCGGGCGGGCAGTACGTGCCGATCGACCCGCAGACCCCCGCCGATCGCGTCGAGTACATGCTCGCCACGGTGGGGGCGCGCACGGTGCTGGTGGGCCCCGGCGACGAGTCCGGAACCGTCGCCCAGACCGCCCGGGCGGCCGGCGCCCAGCTGGTGATCGTCGATGCCTCCGGCGGTTTCGACCCGGGCATCGTGCCGATCACCGACGCGCAGCGACTCACGCCGCTGCGACCCGACCACGCGGTCTACACGCTGTTCACCTCCGGATCGACCGGCCGGCCCAAGGGTGTGACCCTGACCCACGAGGCTGTGCTCAACCGCTTGTGGTGGGGGCTCGACGAGATCGCGTGGCGCGCCGACGACGTCGTCGTGCAGAAGACGCCCTATACCTTCGACTGCTCGGTCACCGAGCTGTTCGCGCCGATACTGGCCGGGGCGACCCTGGTGATCGCCCGTCCCGGCGGCCATGCCGACCCCCGCTACCTCGCGCAGCTGCTGGAGTCGCAGCGGGTCACCTCGGTGCATTTCGTGCCGTCGATGCTCTCGGTCTTCCTCGACGTGGTGCCGCGCGAGCAACTGGCCCGCCTGACCGAGCTGCGCTACGTCTCGACGACCGGCGAGGCGCTGCCCCCGGCCGTCGCAGCACAGGTCCTCGACTCCCTCGACGTGGACCTGTGGAATCTGTACGGCCCGACCGAGGCGGCGGTGGAGATCACCTACCAGCGGGTGACCGAGGTCGGCGCGGTCGTGCCGATCGGGGCACCGGTGTGGAACTCGACGGCGCTGGTGTTGGACGCCCGGCTGGCCCCGGTGCCGCCGGGGGTGGCCGGCGAGCTGTATCTGGGCGGGGTTCAGCTGGCCCGCGGATATGCTGCGCGCGGCGACCTGACCGCCGAGCGCTTCGTGGCGAACCCGCTCGGCGCGCCGGGGGAGCGGATGTACCGCACCGGCGACCTGGTGCGGTGGAACGCATCGGGTGGGCTGGAGTACCTGGGCCGCACCGATTTCCAGGTGAAACTGCGCGGGCAGCGCATCGAACTCGGCGAGATCGAGTCGGCGATGGCCGCCGCTCCCGGCGTCGTGCACGCCGCCGCGACCGTCGTCGCCGGGCCGGGTGGCACCGAACACCTCGTCGGCTACGTCAGTGCCGCCGGGGGGCCGGAGGTCGACGTGGCGTCGGTCAAGGCCGCCGTGGGCGCGGTCCTGCCGTCGTACATGGTGCCGACGGTGTGGGTGCCGCTGGACGACGTCGTGCTCAACTCCGCGGGCAAATTGGACCGAAAGGCGTTGCCCGCCCCCGATTTCACCGCCCTGGCCGCCGAATTCGTCGCACCGCGGAATCCGCGGGAGGCGGCGGTGGCCGCCGCGTACGCCGAAGTCCTCGGCCTGTCCGAGGTCAGCGTCACCGAATCCTTCTTCGACCTGGGCGGCAACTCGTTGTCGGCGACGAAGCTCGCCGCGCGGGCGGGGGACGCCCTCGGTGTCGACATCTCGGTCCGCGACGTGTTCGAGGCGCCGACGGTGCGGGAACTCCTGCGCGGCGTCGGTGGCGACGCCCCCGCCGGTCTGCCGCCGATCACCGCCGCCGAACCGCGCCCCGCCCGGATCCCCCTCACCAACGCGCAACGCCGCATGTGGTTCATCAACCGCTTCGACCCGGCCTCGGGGGCCTACAACATCCCGATCGGCCTGCGCGTGCGCGGCCCGCTCGACATCGACGCGCTGCGTGCCGCACTCGACGTCGTGCTTTCCCGCCACGAGGTGCTGCGCACGCTCTTCCCCGCCCACGACGGCGTGCCCCACCAACTGGTCCTCCCGGCCGACGACGCCGCGGAACTGGTCGACTGGGCGGTGGTCGGGGACCGCGCCGCACTCGAGGCGGCGGCCACCGACGGCTTCGACCTCGTCGACGAACTGCCCATCCGGGTGCGGCTGCAGCCCGTCGCCGACGACGAGCACATCCTGCTCGTCATGATCCACCACATCGCCGGCGACGGGCAGTCCGGCGGCGTCCTCGCCCGTGCCCTGATCGCGGCCTACGCGGCCACCGCCGCCGGCGGGGAGAGTCAGGCAGACCCGTTGCCGATCCAGGTCGCCGACGTCGCCATCTGGGAGGAGCGGGTCCTCGGGTCGGCCGACGACTCGGGATCGGTGCTCGGTGCCGAGCTGGACTACTGGCGCAAGAACCTGGAGGCGGCCCCCGACCTGCTCGAACTGCCAACGGACTTCCCGCGCCCGGCGGTCGCCTCGACCCGGGGCGCCAGCGTCGGATTCGAGATCCCGGCCGACCTCGCCGCCGCGATCGCCGAGTTCTCCCGCGAGCACCGCGTCACCCCGTTCATGGTGGTCCACACCGCGCTGGCCGCCCTCCTGGCCCGGCTGTCGGGCACCGGCGACATCGTCATCGGCTCACCGGTGGCCGGTCGCGGGCGCCGGGAACTCGACGGCCTGGTCGGCATGTTCGTCAACACCCTGGTGCTGCGCACCGCCGTGGACCCGGGCGTGCCGCTGGGCGAACTCCTCGACCAGGTGCGCGACGTCGACCTCGCGGCCTTCGAGCACGCGCATCTGCCGTTCGAATACCTGGTGACCGAATTGGCGCCGACGCGCTCGGAGGCCTTCGCGCCGCTGGCCCAGGTCCTGCTCACCGTCGAAGACGGCGCCGGGGACACCGCCGGGCTCACCCTGCCTGGCGGTCTCGCGGTGGAGCCGCTCACCCTCGCCGAGGAGCCGGCGCGGGTCGACCTCACCGTCGGCGTCGGGGTCGCGCCCGCCGGGCAGCCGTGGGGTGGCCGCATCGCCTATGCCGCCGACCTGTTCACCGACGATTCGGTTTCCGCCCTCGGCAGGCGGATCGTCGCGATCCTCGGCGCCCTGGTCGCCGCACCCGACACACCGGTCGGGGCGGTACCGCTGCTCGACGACGCCGAACAGCGGGAACTGGTGCCGATGACCACCGGTCGCGCCGTCCCGCCGGTGCTGCTGGCCGATCTGTTCGCGGCCGCCGTCGCCGATGCTCCGGATACCGTCGCCGTCGTCGACGGACTCGGCGTCCAGCTCACCTATCGCGAACTCGACGAGCGCTCCACGCGCCTGGCCCGCTGGCTGATCGCCCGGGGCGTCGGCGCCGAGCAGATCGTCGCACTGCTCATCCCACGTTCGGCGATGGCCTACACCGCGGTCTGGGCGGTGGCCAAGACCGGTGCCGCCTACGTCTCCATCGACCCCGACTATCCGCCGCAGCGCGTCGCGAACATGCTCGAAGACTCGGGCGCGGTGTTGGCGCTCACCGTCGACGGCATCGAGCCCCCCGACGGCGCCCCCGCTACGGCGAACATCGGCGGGACGCGGCTGCTCCCCGACATCGCCGCACAATCTTCCGAGCCGCTGCGCGCCGCGGAACTCGCCGCCCCCGTCGACGCCGACAACCTGGCCTATGTCATCTACACCTCCGGCTCGACCGGGCGCCCGAAGGGGGTCTCGGTCAGCCATCGCGGCCTGGCGAACTTCGCCGCCGCCCAACACGCGGGTCTGCGCGTCGAGCGGGGTGCGCGGGTCCTCGGGTTCGCCTCGCCGAGCTTCGACGCCTCGGTGCTGGAATACCTGATGGCCGTGACGGCTCGGGGCACCATCGCCTACCGGCCGACCCAGGCCGTCGGCGGCGCCGAGCTCCAGGCGTGGATGACCGAGCAGCGGGTCGAGCACGGCTTCCTCACCCCCTCGGTCCTGGCGACCCTCGACCCGCGGGACCTGCCCGATCTCAAGGCCCTGATGGCCGGCGGCGAGGCCGTGCCCGCCGCCCTCGTCGGCCGCTGGGCGCCGCATGTCGTGGTCCACAACCTCTACGGGCCGACCGAGACCACCATCGGCGTCACCCTGTCCCCGCCGCTGCGGGACACGGGCGGACCCGTGCTGCTGGGCGGGGCGATCCCCGGCATCGCGCTCCTCGTCCTCGATGGTCGACTCCAACCCGTCCCCTACGGGGTGGCCGGCGAACTCTACGTCGCCGGCGCCGGGCTGAGCCGCGGCTACCTCGACCGGCCCGGGCTGAGTGCGGAGCGCTTCGTCGCGAATCCGCACGGCGAGCCGGGGGAGCGGATGTACCGCACCGGTGACGTCGTGCGCTGGGTGCGCGGGGAGGACGGGACGCCGAGCATCGAATACGTCGGTCGCTCCGACGACCAGGTGAAGCTGCGCGGCCTGCGCATCGAGCTGGGCGAGATCCAGGGCGTGCTCGCCGCGCACGCGGACGTGGCGTCCGCCGCCGTAGTCGGAGTCGGCGGGTCGAGCGCCACCGCCCTGGCCGCCTATCTGGTCCCGGTGCCCGGGCGCGCACTCGACGTCGACCGGGTGCGGACCCATGCCGCCGCGGCGCTGCCGGCCTACATGGTGCCCGGAAGCATCACGGTGATCGACGAACTCCCGATGACCCCGGTCGGCAAACTCGACACGGCGGCGCTGCCGGAGCCGGTCTTCGCGGCCGCCGACGACTACGTCGAGCCGGCCACCGACGCCGAACACACCGTGGCGGCGATCGTCGCCGACCTGCTGGACATCGAGGTCGACGGCGTCGGGGCCACCGCCTCCTTCTTCGACCTGGGCGGCAACTCGTTGTCGGCCACCCGGCTGGCCGCCCGCGTCGGTGAGGCCTTCGGCACCGAGGTGGGCGTCCGCGACGTATTCGAGGCCCCGACGGTGCGGGATCTGGCACGCATCGCCACCGCCGCTACCGGCGCCGCTTTGGCACCGGTGGTCGCCGTGGTGCCGCGACCCGACGAGATCCCGTTGTCGTTCGCGCAGCAGCGGATGTGGTTCCTCAACCAATTCGAGCCGGCCTCACCCGCCTACAACATCCCGTTGGTCCTGCGGCTGGTCGGCGACGTGGACCTGGCGGCGCTGCGCGCCGCCTTCGACGACGTCGTCGACCGTCACGAGGTGCTGCGCACCGTCTACCCCGCGGTCGACGGTGCGCCGACGGCCGTGATCGCCGCCGCCGACTCGGCGGCCCAGCACCTGGACTGGCAGGTCGTCGACTCCTTCGCCGGGATCGAGAGCGCCGTCACGACCGGTTTCGACGTGTCGCGGCAGTGGCCCGTGCGGGTGCGGGTGTGGCCCGGCGCCGACGGGGTGGTCCTCGCGGTGGTGGCACACCACATCGCCGCCGACGGCGAATCCCTGCAACCGCTGACCGGCGACCTGGTCCGGGCCTACGCCGCCCGGTCCGCCGGTCGCGACCCCGGCTTCGAGCCGCTGGAGGTGCAGTTCGCCGACTTCGCCCTCTGGCAGCAGCGCGAACTGGGGACGGTGGCCGACGAGGATTCGGTGCTCGCCGGCCAATTCGACTATTGGCAGCGGGAACTCGCCGGGCTGCCCGACCTGGTCGAGCTACCCGGCGACCGCCCCCGGCCGCCGGTCGCGACGCATCGGGGCGCCCTGGTGCGTGCCGAGATCCCGGCGTCGGTCGTCAGCGGAATCGAGCGGCTGGCGCGCGCGAGCGGTGCCACCGAGTTCATGGTCTTCCACGCCGCCCTCGCGGCGCTGATCGGCCGATTGGCCGCCGCGGACGACGTGGCGATCGGCGCGTCCAGCGCCGGGCGGGGACGGGCCGTCCTGGACCCGCTGGTCGGCATGTTCGTGAACACGCTGGTGTTGCGGACCGCGGTCGACCCGAAGGAGCGCTTCGCCGACTTCCTCGAGAAGGTGAAGACGATCGACACGTCGGCCTTCGCCAATGCCGACGTCCCCTTCGAATCGCTGGTCGACGCCCTCAACCCGGTGCGGTCGGAGGCCTTCGCCCCGCTGACCCAGGTGCTGGTCTTCTTCAACCGGCTCGGCGGCCTTTCGACGGGTGTCGACCTACCGGGATTGTCGATCGAGCAGGTCGAGGCGCCGACGGTGAGTTCGCGCGTCGATCTGACCGTGCAGGTGTCCGCGGGGGCCGCGGGCCAGCCGTGGTCGCTCGGATTGGAGTACGCCACCGATCTGTTCGACGCCGCCACCGTGGCCCGCTTCGCCGACCGCCTCGTCACCGTCCTCGCCGAGGCCACCGCCGATCCCGCGCGGGCCGTCGGCGACATCGAGATCCTGCAGGCGCCGGAGGCGGCCCGGCTCGAACGTGTCGAGTCGGGCGAGCGGCGCGACGTGCCGGCTCTGCCGCTGGTGACCGACGCGGTCTTCGCCCAGATCGAGGCCACCCCGGAGGCCGTCGCCCTGGTCGCCGAGGACGGCCGCGAGCTGACCTACCGCGCATTCGGTGCGCGGGTGTCGCAGTTGGCCAGGCGGTTGATCGCCGCCGGGGTGGGCCCCGACGACGCGGTCGCGCTGTCCATCCCCCGGTCGATCGAGATGGTGATCGCCATCCACGCGATCGTCGCGGCCGGCGGACAGTACGTCCCGGTCGACACCGGCGCGGTGGCGCAACGGGTGGAACACATGCTCGACGCGGCCGGGGTGTCGGTGGTGCTCACCGCCGACGCGGTGGGCGCGGCACCGGCCGTCGTCGAGGTCGCCGGCAGCCGCGGCGCCCGCGTGCTGGACTTCACCGCCGACGAACCTCTCGGAGAGGAGGCGCTACTGACGGCGGCGGAGCGCCGTGGCGCCGTCAGTGCAGACAACGCCGTCTACACGCTGTTCACGTCGGGCTCGACCGGTGTGCCCAAGGGGGTGACGCTCAGTCACGCGGCAGTGCTCAACCGACTGTGGTGGGGGCTGGCGGCGCTCCCGATCGACGAGGGCGACGTCGTCGTCCTGAAGACCCCGTACACCTTCGACGTGTCGGTTCCCGAGTTGTTCGCCCCGCTGATGACCGGCGCCCGGATGCTGGTGCTGGGGCCGCAGACGCACCTGGATCCGCGGGCGCTGGCCGATGCGATCTCCCGCGCGCGGGCGACGATGGTGCATTTCGTCCCGTCGATGCTCGGTGCCTTCCTCGACGTCGTCGGACCGGCCCGACTGGCCGAACTCGACTCGGTCCGCATCATGTCCTTCACCGGGGAGGCGCTGCCGCCGGCGAGCGCCGCCGCGGTGCGTGACGCGCTGCCGCAATCCCTGCTGTTCAACCTGTACGGCCCCACCGAGGCCGCCGTGGAAATCACCGCCGAACCGATCGAGTCGGTGGACGGCTCCGCGACGTCGGTGGCGATCGGCACGCCGGTCTGGAACTCGTCGGCCATCGTCCTGGACTCGCGGTTGCGGCGGGTGCCCGAGGGGGTCGCCGGCGAGCTGTATCTGGGCGGGGTCCAACTCGCGCGCGGCTACGCGGCCCGGCCCGACCTGACCGCCGACCGATTCGTCGCCGACCCGTTCGGCGAGCCCGGCGCCCGGATGTACCGGACCGGCGACCTGGTGCGCCGCCGCCCCGATGGTGTGCTGGAGTATCTCGGTCGCACCGACTTCCAGGTGAAGCTGCGCGGCCAGCGGGTGGAACTCGGCGAGATCGAAGCGGTCATGGGGCGGGCCCCCGGCGTCGTCCACGTCGCCGCCACGGTGCACGAGACATCCTCCGGCGAGCAGCACCTCGTCGGGTATTACAGCCCGTCGTCGGTGTCGTCGCAGGCCATCGGGGAAACCGTGCGCGCCGCCCTGCCCGGCTACATGGTGCCAACGGTGTGGGTCGGCCTCGACGACGTCGTGCTCAACGCCGCGGGCAAGCTGGACCGCAAGGCGCTGCCGGAACCCGAGTTCGCCGTCACCGCGCTGATCGAGCCGACCAGCCCCATCGAGGAGACCATCGCCGACGTCGTCGCGGCGGTCCTGCACCTGGACCGGGTGGGGGTCACCGACTCGTTCTTCGACATCGGCGGGAACTCGCTCTCGGCGACCAGGGTGGCCGCGCGGGTCGGCGAGGCGCTCGGCGCGGATGTCACGGTCCGCGACGTCTTCGAGGCGCCCACGGTGCGCGGGCTCGCCGCGCGCGTGGGGACGGCCGCCACCCGTGCGCCGCTGGTCGCCGGCCCCCGACCCGAGCACATCCCGCTCGCCTACGCGCAGCAGCGGATGTGGTTCCTCAACCGGTTCGACCCGGCGTCGCCGGCCTACAACATCCCGGTCGCGCTGCGGGTGCCCGGCGGCCTGGATGTCGAGGCTCTGCGCGCCGCACTCGTCGACGTCGTCTCCCGTCACGAGGTGCTGCGCACCGTCTACCCGGTGGTCGACGGCACGCCGGTCGCGCAGATCGTCGACGAGCGGGACGCCGCGGCGCGGTTCGACTGGGCCGTCACCGACACGGCCGAGGAGGCGCTCGCCGTCGGCGCTCGCGGATTCGACGTCGGCACCGACCTGCCGATCCGTGCGCGCGTCGCCGCCGACGGTGCCGACCACGTGCTGGTCATCGTGGTCCACCACATCGCCACCGACGCCGAATCGATGCCGGTCTTCACCCGCGACCTCGGCGCGGCCTACGCGGCCCGAGCCAACGGTGTGACACCGACGTGGGCGCCGCTGCCGATCCAGTACGCCGACTACGCGCTGTGGCAGCGCGAGCAACTCGGCGACCCCGACGACGAGGGGTCGATCCTCGCCGCCCAGATCCGGTACTGGTCGCAGACCCTCGCCGAACTGCCCGAGGTCGTCGACCTGCCCGCGGACCGTCGGCGCCCGGCGGTCGCGGATCTGTCCGGCGCCCAGCTGGTCTTCGACTTCGGTCCGCAGCGGTCCGCGGCGGTCCATACGACCGCCGCGCGGGAGGGGGTCACCCCGTTCATGGTCCTGCACGCCGCCCTGGCCGCCACGGTCGCCCGGCTGGCGAGCACCGATGACGTCGCCATCGGCGCGGCGGTCGCCGGGCGGGGGCAAGAAGCCCTCGACGACCTGGTCGGCATGTTCGTCAACACCGTCGTATTGCGCACCCGCCACGGCGGCGGCGACAGCGGCCGGGCCCTCCTGCAACAGGTCTCGGGCGTCGCGATGGAGGCCTTCACCCACGCCGACGTGCCCTTCGAGCAGGTGGTGGAAGCCCTCGCGCCCAACCGGTCGACCGCCCATGCCCCGTTGTTCCAGGTGGGGATCAACTACCTCGTCGACGCCGGCGGCGCCGCCGCCGGGGATACGGCGGCCGACGGCGGCACCGAGCTGCGGGTGATCGACGATCCGGCGCCGATCGCGAAGGTCGATCTGCAGGCGGCATTCACCGAGACGGCCGGGCGCGGCCTGCGCGGCGGACTCACCTATGCCACGGCATTGTTCGACGAGGCGACGATCGCGGCGTTCCGCGACACCTTCCTGGCGATCCTCGACGCCGTCACCGCCGATCCCGATGCGGTCGTCGCCGACATCGACATCCTCGACGAGCAGGACCGTCGCGACCTCGTGCCGGTGCTGGGCGACCGGAACCCCCTGGCGCCCGCGACGGCGCGCGAGATCTTCGCCCGGCGCGCGCTCGACCCCCGTCGGCCAGCGGTCGTCGAAGCCGACCGCGCGCTCGACTACGCCGGATTCGAGTCGCTGACCAACCGGCTCGCGCGCGAGCTGATCGGTCGGGGCGCCGGACCGGAGACCGTCATCGGTATCGGGATGCCGCGGTCGTTGGAGGCCGCGGTCCTCATCACCGCGATCCTGAAGGCCGGCGCGGCCTACCTGCCGCTGGATCCGGGGCTGCCGCCCGAGCGCCTGGCGCATATGGTGGCCGACGCCGACCCGCTGCTGATCGCGGTGCGTCGCGCCGATCGGGACGTCTTCGAATTCGCCGGTCAGCGGCTGATCACCGTCGGCGACCTCGCGCCGCGACCGGATGCCGCGATCACCCCGGCCGCCGACCTCACCGTCCGCAGCGTCTCGGGGCACCCGGACCTCCCCGTCGCCGACGCGGAGCTGAGCGGGAGGTGCGGCGTCGACTCGCTCGCCTACCTCGTCTACACCTCCGGGTCGACGGGGCGGCCCAAGGCCGTCGCGGTGAGCCACCGCGGTTTGTCCCGGCTCAACCAGCAGCATCGCGAGTGGACGCGCGAGCTTCCCGACACCCGGGTCCTGGCCGTCGCGGCCATCGGCTTCGACGGGGCCTTCTTCGAGCTGTTCGCCGCGTTCGGCCTCGGGCTCACCCTCGTCGTGGCACCGGCCGACGTCTACGCCGGCGAGGGACTGGTCGAGGTGATCTCCCGGCATCGGGTCACCGACGCGGTGATCACCCCGGCCGTGCTGGCCACGATGGACCCCGCGCGCGCGTCCTCGCTTCGCCACCTCGGCACCGCCGGGGAGGCGGTCGCGCCCGAGGTGGTGGCGCGCTGGGCGCCGGGCCGCGAACTCTTCAACGGCTACGGCCCGACGGAGACCACCGTGTCGGCCACCGGAGCGATCTTGACCGCCGGGCGGCCGATCCGCATCGGCCGACCGGTGCCCGGGATGGGTGCCGTCGTCCTCGACGAGCGGCTCCGGTCGGTCGGTCGCGGTGTCGTCGGTGAGCTATACCTCCTCGGCGACAAGCTGGCGCGCGGCTACCACGGCCAACCGGGGCTGACCGCGGCCCGGTTCGTCGCCAACCCCTTCGGCGACTACGCGGGGCAGCGGATGTACCGCACCGGTGACCTGGTGCGCTGGACCGGGGATCCGGCCGAGCTGGAATTCGTCGGGCGCTCCGACCACCAGGTCAAGATCAACGGCCAGCGCGTCGAGCTGGGCGAGATCGACGCCGCGCTCGCCGAACAACCCGGCGTCGCCACGGCGGTGACGATCGGCGTGACCGACCGGCACGGCCGCAGCCGGTTGGCCGGGTATCTGGTCGCCGAGCCGGGGGCGGCGGTGGATGTCGCCGCCGTGGCCGATGCCCTGCGCCTGCGGCTACCCGCCTATATGGTCCCGGCCGCCCTGGTCGTCATCGACGAACTGCCGCTGACGGTCATCGGCAAACTCGACCGCCGCCGACTCCCGGAACCGGAGTTCCCCGACGACACCGGCGGCTACGAGCCGCCGGCGAACGAGGTCGAACGCCTCGTCGCCGAAGTGTTCGCCGAGGTACTCGGCGTCGACCGCGTCAGCGTGGCGCAGAGCTTCTTCGACGCGGGCGGCAACTCGCTCTCGGCCACGCGGGTCGTCGGCGCGCTGCGCAACCGGGCCGATGCCGATCTGTCCCTGGCCACGCTGTTCGCCGACCCGACGCCGCGCGGAGTGGCCGCTGCCCTGGCCGGATCGGCCGGCGTGGTCAACGACGTGCTGATCACCCTGCGCGCCGACGGCGGCGCGCCGCCGCTGTTCTGCATCCACCCGGCAGGCGGATTGGCCTGGTTCTACGGCGGACTGGCGCCCTATGTGGCGAACCGACCCGTCTACGGATTGCAGGACCCGCACGTCGTGCTCGACGAGCCGGAGGCCTCGTCGGTTCCGGAGTTGGCGCAGCGCTACGTGCGCGAGATCCGCGCGGTCCAACCGCGCGGCCCCTACCATCTGCTCGGGTGGTCCATCGGCGGACACGTGGCCCACGCGGTCGCCGTGGCCCTGCAGGCGGCCGGCGAATCGGTGGCCTATCTGGGCTTGATGGATGCCGCCGTGGCCGAGGAGGGTGCGCCGGCCGATACGGGGACCGCCGAAACGGACGGGGCGCCGACCCCCGATGTCGGTGACCTCTTGGGCGGCTGGCGCGAGCTGTTCCAGCTCGACGAGGGCGTCACAGTCGAGAGCGCCGAGGAGGTCGCCGAGGTGGTCCGCGACCAGATCGAGAAGATGGGGCTGCTGCGGCCCGGCCAGGTCGACCGGGTGATGGACAGCTTCGCCAATGCCGCCCGGATCGGATCGGCGTACGAGCCGCCGGTTTTCGACGGCGATCTGCACGTCTTCACCGCCACCGCGGACAAAGCGGATCCGGCGACGGTCGCCGCGGGCTGGCGTGGTCGCGTCACCGGCCGCGTGATCAACGTCGACGTCGACACCCATCATCTGGGCATGGCCGATGCCGACTCCCTCGCGGTCATCGGACCCGCCGTGCAGGACGGGCTGGATGCGGCGGCGCACACGACGGAGGAGCGTCGGGACCCGGATTAGTCCGGAGGCGTCAGGAGGTGGCCAGGTCGCGCGCGAGCGCGGGCCAGGTGTTGTACAGGTCCTGCTGCCAATAGCTCCAGGCGTGGGTCCCCGTCGGCCGGACCGTCAGGCGGTAGGGGATGCCGATCGAGGAGAGCCGCTGGGCCATCTGCTGGGTGCACAGGTTCACCGCGGCCTCGATGACGCCGCCGGAGAGGATCTGGTCGGCCAGCCAGTGCGGCCCGCCGTTCTTGACGTCCTGCCGTTCGAGCGTGTCGTTCTCGCCGGGCAGGCCGGAACCGGTCGTCATGTAGATCTTGATGCCGCGCAGGCGGGGGGCCTGCACGTACGGATCGTTCGCCAGCCAGCCGGGACCGCCGACGGGTCCCCACATCTTTTCGGCGCGCCTGTTGCGGGCGTTGTCGTTGATGGTGAGCTTGACGTATTGCTGGCCGATCGGGTCGCTGGTCCGCGCGCAGCCGCTGAAGGCGGCAACCGAGCGGTAGAGCCTGTGATTCGCGATCGCCAGATTGAACACCGAGGTGCCGCCCATCGAGAGCCCGGCGATCGCGTTCCGGCGCGCCGTCCCGTAGTGCTGGTCGATCAGCGGCGGCAATTCCTCGGTGAGGAAGGTCTGCCATTTCTGGATACCCAGCTGGGGGTCGGGTTCGCGCCAGTCGGTGTAGTAGGAGAAGCGGCCCGACATCGGCGTGACGACGTAGACGTTCTTGTCGCGGAAGAACTTCCGATAGGTCGTGTAGTCGCCCCACGACGACCCCTTGGTGCCGTCGGCCGTCTTGACGCGCTCGCCGCCGCCGACCCCGTTGAGGAGGTAGAGGACCGGTCGCGGTTTCGCGGTGTCCTTCGGCAGCAGGACGGTGAGGGGTACCTCGCGCTTCATAGAGGCCGCGTAGACGACCAGCGACTCCTCCTGCACACCGGTCGACCGGGCGCTGACGATCCGGCTGCCGTCCTCCGCGTGTGCCGCGGGTACGGCCGACACCGTGGCGGCGAAGGCGAGGGCCAATCCCACGACAGTCCTCAAGACGGCAGACGACACAGGATTCCCTTCGGCAAAGTTCGGCACGAGTGTACAGGTCCAGGTTTACATCCGATCCTGGCAATCACCTGGGCATTCGTCGTCGCGTCCGCGGCGACGGTGGTGTCGGCGACGGGTTGGGTAGCATCGCGGCATGCGTCTGTACTCCCTGTTGGTCGGCCTGTGGCTGGCGGTCGGAGCGTCGGTCGTCGTGCCGGCCCAGGCCGGCGCGGCGCCCGCGGACGGGGCGGTCCTCTCGACGTCGGCGCTTGCCGCCGCCGACCTGCCGTCGGGGGCGGCCCGCGGGGTGCGGCTGCTCTACGCCACCCGCGATCAGAACGGGCGCCCGGCGCGCAGCACCGGCGCGGTCTACTTCCCGCGCGGCGCCGCGCCGCGCGGTGGCTGGCCCGTCATCTCCTGGGCGCACGGCACGACGGGTATCGCGCCGCAGTGCGCGCCGAGCCTCATGACCGGCCGGGTGCAAGACCGCGACCAGCCGCTGATCGCGGCGGCCCTGCGCCACGGGTACGTCGTCGCGGCGACCGACTACGCCGGCGCGGGCGCCGAAGCGGAGTATCTGGGCGGTCGGGCAGCGGCCCACGACGTGATCGACGTGGTGCGCGCCGCGCGCGACGTCGACTCGGGAGTCGGGAGACGCTGGGTCGCCGTCGGCCATTCCCAGGGCGGTCACGCGGCGCTGTGGGCAACTCGACTCGCACCGCGCTACGCACCCGACCTGGACGTCCGCGGCGTGGTCGCACTCGCGCCGTACAGCCAGGTCTCGAAGATCTTCTCGACGATCCAGCGGCCCGGGGTGCCCAACCTCAGCGTGCTGAACAGCTACTACGGGTTCGCGCTCTACCTGATGAGCGGACTCGCGCATGCGCGGCCCGACGTCAATCCGCTGGGATACCTGACGCCGACCGGGAAGCGGTGGCTGACCACGGCGCGAACCGTGTGCGCGGGCGAACTCGCGAACGCGATGACGACCGTCGCGCCCGGGACCTTCTATCGGACCCCGGTCGACGGCACCGCCTTCGTGCGCGCGTTGCGCGACTACGCCGACATCCCGACGACGGGCTGGCGCCGGCCGATCCTGATCCAGCAGGGGGTGCTCGACCCGGTCATCCCGGCGATCGGCACCCAGACCCTCGTCGACGAGCTGCGCGGCGGGGGCGCGGCCGTGACGATGCGGACCTATCCCACCGACCACGGGGGAGTGGTGCCGATGGCGATGGGGGACACCCTGGCCGCGGTCGCGGGGTACTTCCGCTGACCGTCGGGGCACCCGGACCACGATTTGGCCCCGACCTGCGGTTTCCCTTAGACTGAAGCGGTTGCCCGCGGCGCATCTGCGTCGCGAGTCGGCATGCGAACCCACTGGAGTGCTCCGGGAGACCGGAAAACCCCTGGCAGGCGCGTGTCCGGCGGCAGCAGACCGTGCACGTCGGGTCGGAAATCCGGCGGGCAAAAAATCCAGGTCAGGAGAACCGAGTGATTCAGCAGGAATCTCGCCTGCGGGTCGCCGACAACACCGGAGCCAAGGAAATCTTGTGCATCCGCGTGCTGGGCGGCTCCTCGCGGCGATACGCCGGGATCGGCGACGTCATCGTCGCCACCGTCAAGGACGCCATCCCGGGCGGCAACATCAAGAAGGGCGAGGTCGTCAAGGCCGTCATCGTCCGCACCATCAAAGAGCGGCGCCGTCCGGACGGCAGCTACATCCGTTTCGACGAGAACGCCGCCGTCATCCTCAAGGGTGACAACACCGACCCGCGCGGTACCCGCATCTTCGGCCCGGTCGGCCGCGAGCTGCGCGACAAGCGCTTCATGAAGATCGTTTCGCTGGCTCCGGAGGTGCTCTGACATGAAGGTGCACAAGGGCGACACCGTGATCGTCGTCTCCGGCAAGGACAAGGGCGCCAAGGGCAAGGTCATCCAGGCCTTCCCGAAGCAGCAGCGAGTCCTCGTCGAGGGCGTGAACCGCATCAAGAAGCACACCGCCGCCTCGGCTGACGAGCGCGGCGCCTCCTCCGGGGGCATCGTGACCCAGGAAGCCTCCATCCACGTCTCAAACGTGATGGTCGTGGACTCCGACGGCAACCCCACCCGCGTGGGTTACCGGACCGACGAGGAGACCGGCAAGCGCGTCCGGATTTCCCGCAAGAACGGGAAGGACATCTGAGATGACCACTTCCGAAAAAGTGCAGCCCCGGCTGAAGGCCCGCTACCGCGAAGAGATCAAGGACTCCCTCAACAAGGAGTTCAGCTATGACAACGTCATGCAGATCCCGGGCGTGGTGAAGGTCGTCGTCAACATGGGTGTCGGCGACGCCGCCCGCGACTCCAAGCTCATCAACGGCGCGGTCAAGGATCTGGAGCTGATCACCGGTCAGAAGCCGGAGATCCGCAAGGCCCGCAAGTCGATCGCGCAGTTCAAGCTGCGCGAGGGCATGCCGATCGGTGCGCGCGTCACGCTGCGCGGCGACCGCATGTGGGAGTTCCTCGACCGCCTCGTGTCGATCGCCCTCCCGCGTATCCGCGACTTCCGCGGCCTGAGCGACCGCCAGTTCGACGGCAACGGCAACTACACCTTCGGGCTCAACGAGCAGTCGATGTTCCACGAGATCAACATCGACTCGATCGACCGACCGCGCGGTATGGACATCACCGTTGTCACGTCGGCCACCAACGACGACGAGGGTCGTGCGCTGCTCCGCGCGCTCGGCTTCCCGTTCAAAGACAACAACGCGAAGAACTGACGGTAGGGAAATCTGATGGCAAAGAAGGCTCTGGTCAACAAGGCCAACAAGAAGCCCAAGTTCGCCGTGCGCGCCTACACGCGCTGCAACAAGTGCGGCCGTCCGCACTCGGTGTACCGCAAGTTCGGCCTGTGCCGAGTGTGCCTGCGCGAGATGGCGCACGCCGGCGAGCTGCCGGGCGTGCAGAAGTCCAGCTGGTGAGCTGAGGCCCGGATCCGTTCCGGGCCGCTTCACGAACGATACGACGACCCCGCCTCGACAAGAGGCGGGGTCGTCGTGCGTTGACGTGGTCGAGTGGACAGACGACCCCGCAACCTTCTGGGTGGTCGAGTGGATCCGAGGCGCTAGCCGAGGAACCGTATCGAGACCCCGCAACGACTGGGTGGTCGAGTGGATCCGAGCCGATAGGCGAGGAACCGTATCGAGACCTCGCAACCGATCTCGCCAACCCTCCCCGTCGGACGGCTACGTTGGAACCCGTGGAGATCACCATCATGCACGCGGTGGACAGCCGCAAGACCTTGCACCTCGACTCCTACATCGCGGAGCTGGCGAAATTCGAGTCGGAGGGCTTCAAACGCATCTGGGCGACGCAGATGCCGCGCGACGCCGACACGCTGACCGTGCTGGCGTTGGCCGGTCGAGAAGTACCGCGGATCGAGTTCGGCACCGGCGTCCTGCCGATCCAAACGCAGATCCCGATGAACCTCGCGCAGCGCGCGCTGACCGTCAACGCGGTGACCGGCGGTCGGTTGACGCTCGGGTTGGGGCTCTCGCACAAGATCGTCACCGAAGGCATGTGGGGGATCCCGTTCAGCCGGGCGGTGGCCCGGACGTCGGACTATCTCGACGGCCTGCTGCCGCTGCTCGACGAGAAGCAGGCCGCAGTCGACGGCGAGTTCACGACGACCCGCGGCGACATGAGCCTCACCGAAGTACCCGCGCCGCCGGTCTATCTGGCCGCGCTCGGGCCGAAGATGCTCGACCTCGCCGGGCGGCGGACGGCCGGAACGGTGACCTGGATGACGGGGCCTAAGACGCTGCGCGACCACATCATCCCCAGCCTGCGCACCGCCGCGGAGGAGGCGGGCCGCTCGTCGTCGGAGGTGCGGACCGTCGCCTTCCTGCCCGTCGCCGTGACCGACGACGTGGAGACGTCGAAGGCAACTGCGGCCAAGCAGTTCGCCATGTACAACAACCTCCCGTCGTATCGAGCGATGCTCGACCGGGAGGGCTACGACACCCCCGTCGACGCGGCGATCGTCGGCGGCGAGGCCGCCGTGACCGCGCGGATCAACGAACTCGTCGATGCCGGAGTCGACGAATACGTCGGCATCGTCTTCGATCGCGACGAGCAGGTGCGCGACCGTACCCGGGCATTGCTGAGGAAGCTCGACGCCTAGCGGTGGCTAGCGCTGCGGCTCGTAGCGGAGGGCCACGGCGCCGGAGGCGAGTTCGGTTCGACCGATCAACCGCAGGTCGACGAATTCGCGCAGACCGGCGAACGGCGTCGGACCGCGACCGGCGATCCGTGGGTGCACGATGAATTCGTACTCGTCGATCAGCCCCAGCTGTGCCAGCGCGAGTGGCAACGTGACACCACCCGTGTAGATGCCCGTGCCCGGCTGTTCCTTCAACTCGGTGACGGCCGCACGCAGGTCGCCGCGCACCAGCTGTGCGTTCCAGTCGACGGTCGAGAGGGTGCGGGAGACGACGTATTTCGGCATCGCGTTGATCGTCGCGACGAACGGGTCGTCGGATTGCTCGTCGTCGGGCACGCGCCACGCGGATTCCATCATCTCGTAGACGACGCGTCCGAAGAGCAGCGTGTCGGCGCGGCCCATGATCGCCGCGGTGTAGTCGTGCAACTCCTCGTCCGGGCGCCCGGCCAGATGATCGCAACACCCGTCGACGGTGACGTTGATCGAGTACCGGAGTGGGCGCATCGCAGTCACTCGCGTTCCAGGAGGAAGAAGTAGGTCTCGTCGGATCCGCGTTGGTCCATGGCGCCGAGGAGGGTCGTCTCGTCGAGTCGCCGGAAATGGTCGATGACCGGAATGTCGTCGTAGACCATCGCAGCGCTGCCGAGCCCGCGGTACTCCACGGTCCGCAGACGTGCTCGCGGCTTGGTCGTCCGCATCGCGCGGAAGGAGGAGCGCCCACCGGGTGGCATGATGCGCGGAACCTTGGATCCGAGCCGGTTCAAGGTGCGCAGCGGGACGAGTTTCGGGTTCACCGCGTAGAGGTGTTCCGGATCGTCGCCGAAGAGCAGCGGGTGAACGGTTTCGGCGTCGATGAACTCTTTGCCGTACCACCCGGACAAGGCGAGCAGGCCGTCCATCGGGTGACCGGTCGGCAATTCCGATCCGTGCCAGCGGCCGAGGATTTCGGCGACCGACACCGCGGGGAGGGAGTCGAATAGCTCGTGCGCGGCGATACTGCTGAGGCCGGCTCGTAGGTCCTCCGTGTTCACGTGTTTCCTTCTGATGATCGATCCGCATCCGCTGCGCTGTGCGTCAGCGCAGGTCGAACGTGTGGTCGGAGATGGTGAATCCGTGATGGCTCAGCGTGTTGTCGCAGGTGACGCCGGTGTCGGTTTCCACAGAGCAGCGGAAATCGCCGACGGTGAGCGTCTGGCCGTAGGGGAGGGGGTTCGTATTCGGCCCCAACATCTGCAGGTCGGCGCCACCGAAGGACATGAACTGGGCCCATGCCCGGTCCCGTGCCCACGACGATGGCGTTGGGCCGCACCATCGCATCGGGTGCGCCCGCGCCCGGCACGTTCGGTGCCATCGGCGGCATGGTGCCGTTGCAGCCCGCCTGCCGGGTGTCGGTCAGGATGGCGCAATGCCATTTGCCCGACGGTGAGACGAAGTAGTAGCCGCCCGTCCCCTGATAGTCGGCGGGATTCGCGCCGCCCGCGCCCGGGGTCTGCGCTTCCTCACCCGTCGACGGTGCCGGATTCCCCGGTGCGCTCTGGGTGATCGTCGACGTGACGGTGACCTGGGCGGGGGTATTCGGCGACGACGATCGATCGCATCCGGCGAGGCCGAGAACCGTCGCGAGTATCGCGACGCTGACGGCGGCGGTCCGTGGCTTCATGGTCGGCCGTGGATCAGGCGGTCTGCGTGTCGGGCGTCGATCGGCGGCCCCGCACCAGGTAGACGAGCGGCAGGATGCCGGCAGAGTTGACGACCGCCATGCCCGACTGCCACAGCATCTTCGGACCGTTGACCTGGTCCTTGGTTCTGCTGGCCAGGTCGCGCAGCGCCCACGCGCGCAGTCCGGCATCGACGGCGGCGAGACCGACGACGGCGCCCTTCGCCTTGGGGGACAGGTCGCTCCAACGTTTGCGTGCCATCTGCCCACCGTACCGAGGCGTCAGCACGTGATGACGATATTGCCGACCTTGCGCCCCGAGTCGACGCGACGGTGGGCGGCGACGATGTCGTCGAGCGGGAGCGATTCATCGATGACGACGCGGAGTCTGCCGTCGGCGACCAGGGATAGCAGGTGCGCGAAGTCGTCGGCGCGTTCGGGGACGACGCCGGCTTTGACATTGCCGCGCGCACAGAGGTTGTCACCGAGGCTGGCGACACCGAGGACCAGAATCCCGTTCTCGGACAGGAGGTCTCGGCCGGACTTGCGGTCCAGATTCCCCACAGCGTCGATGACGACGTCGAAACGTCGGCCCGACGCGGTGATCGGCGAGACGGTGTAGTCGATGACCTCGTCAGCGCCGAGATCCCGCACGAGCGCAGCGTTGCGGGTGCTCGTCACCGCGGTCACCGTGGCGCCGCGTAGTTTCGCGAGCTGGATCGCGCTCGTACCGATGGCGCCCGACGCTCCGTTGATCAGAACCGTCGAGTCGGAGCCGGTCTGCGACACTCGCAGAAAGTGGTTCGCCGCCGTCGCGCCGAACAACAGGCCGGCAGCATCCTCGTGACTCACCCGGGGTGGTTTGTGAGACGTCTTCTTGGCGGGCGCGACGACGTATTCGGCGTGGGTGCCCATCGATACGCCGGTCATCCCGCACACCTCGTCGCCGACGGCGAATCCGTCGGTCTTCGTGCCGACTTCGGTCACCACTCCGGAGAAGGCGCCGCCGAGCACCGAGTTGCGCGGTCGCGTGAACCCGAGCGCGAGCCGCGAGAGCACGCCGAAACCGGCCGGGAAGTCGGCCCCGCGGATACGGGCATCGCCCGACGTGACCGCGGCGGCGGTGACGCGGACGAGGAGGTCCTTGGTGCCGGGACGGGGGACCGGTACGTCTTTCACCGAGACGACCTCGGGTGGGCCGTAATCCTGGGCGATGGCAGCGCGCATGGCGGTTCTCCTTACGGGTGTAAGTCTGTGGTTGAATGCTAGCCTTACGGGTGTAAGCATGCAACAGGCAGAGAGGATCGCCCCGTGGTGGTGCGTGCCCGCCTCAGTCCCGAGAGGATCGTCGACGCCGCCGTCGCGGTCGCCGATCAGGGAGGGTTGGCCCAGGTCAGCATGCGCAACGTCGGGCGCGAACTGGGCGTCGAGGCGATGTCGCTGTATCACCACGTCTCCGACAAGGACTCCCTCCTCGATGCGATGGTCGACTGGATCTTCGCCCGCATCGAGCTACCGACCGTCGACGACGAATGGCGCGCGGGGATGGCCCGTCGTGCCGACTCCGCTCGAGAGGTCCTGTCCGCCCATCCGTGGGCGTTGGGATTGGTGGAGTCCCGCCGGACCCCTGGCCCGGCACTGTTGACTCATCACAATGCCGTGCTCGGGTGTCTGCGCCGGAATGGCTTCTCCGTCGAACTCGCCTCGCATACGTTCTCGGCGATCGACTCGTACGTCTACGGATTCGTGCTCACCGAGATGAACCTCCCATTCAGCGAGAGTGCCGACGACTTCGTCGGGGAGTTCACCGAGGCGATGCCGATGGAGTTGTACCCGCATCTGGCCGAGCTCGGCGCTGCGATCATGGAATCCGGCTACCGATTCGCCGACGAGTATCGCTACGGCCTGGACCTCGTGCTGGACTCGATCGCCGAACGTTTCGCGGTGTCCTGACCAAGGTCCCCGGTCGCGGCCTCCCTTAGGGATCGGGTTGGTCGTCGTCCTTCTGGCGCGGTATGCCGAAGATGGTGAAGAGGCAGGCCGCAGCAGCGAACGCGACCAAGAGCGAGAGTCCTACCGTGTAGGAGCGAGTGGCGTCGTCGTATGTCGCACCCATCACCAGCGGCGGGAAGAAGCCACCGAGTCCTCCGGCGGCTCCGACGAGGCCGGTCACCGCGCCGACCCGTGCGGCCGGGGAGGCGACGGCCACCCAGGCGAAGACCGATCCGGCACCCATTCCCATCATCACGGCCATGAGGATGAAGTCGACGCCGGCCAGCCACGGCATCGCGGGTTTGGTGATCATCCAGATCGCCAGGACCGCGGCACCGCCACAGGAGATCGCGGTGATCGGGCGCGGACCGAAACGGTCGGAGAGGGAGCCGCCGAGCGGCCTTGCCACGACCGCGGCGATGGCGAATCCGGCGGTGCGGGCGCCAGCGGACTTGAGGTCGGTGATCTCGTAGACGTCGTTGAGGTAGGTGGGCAAGTAGGTGGAGAAGGCCACGAAACCACCGAAGGCGGCTGCGTAGAGAAAGGCCATCTGCCAGGTGATCGGCAGCTTGAGCGCGTCGACGAGCTTGGGCAGCGGACGCTCGCGATTCGGTGCCCAGCTCGGTGCGTCGCGCATCATCACCCAGCAGACCGCGGCAACGACGACCAGAGCGACGGCGATGATGAGGTGCGTCGGGAAGTAGCCGAACCACTCCTTGAAACGGGGTGTGAAGAATGCAGACAGGGCTGTCCCGCCCATCCCGGCGCCAAAGACGCCGGTGGCGAATCCGCGCCGCGCGGGCTCGTACCAGTTGTTCAGGAACGGGATGCCCGCCGCGAAGCTCGTTCCGGCCACACCGAGGAAGAAGCCGATCACGATCATCAGCGGATAGGACTTCAGCTCACCGGCGACCGCCACGAGAATGACGAAGGGTGCCGACAACAACAGCAGTGAGGTGAACATGACGCGTCCACCGAACCGCGGGGTGAGCACGCCGACGACGATGCGGCCCAGTGATCCGACGAGGATGGGGACCGAGATGAGGATCGACTTCTGCGTCGAATCCAGGCCCATCTCGCCCGGGCTCGCGTAGAACACGCCCAGCGGCGCGATGAGGTTCCACGCCCAGAAGGTGATCGTGAACGCCGCTGTGGCGAGAACCAGGTTGCGGGTCTGGTCCGCGCGCAACGTGTCCGAGGCCGACGTGGGTCCAGTGTTGGTGGTCGTCATCGTCGTGCTCGATCCTTTGTGCCGATCGGGGCCCATGCCTCGGCGCGGCCCGTTCCCGACGTTGGGCGGCTATCCCGGCTGCGATAGACGATGTAGGGGCGGAACAGGTAGTGCAGCGGTGCGGTGAATATGTGCACCAACCGCGTGAACGGCACCAAGATGAACAGCACCATGCCGATCAGAACATGCACGTGGAACCGCAACGGGGCCGCCTCCATCGCGTCAATGTCGGGGCGCAGCACGAAAATCGAGCGGAACCACGGTGCGACGGTTTCGCGATAGTTCACCCCGGGACCGTGGGGATCGACCATTCCGACGACGGTGATGTACGTGCCGGCGATCAAAGCCGAGATCAATACGAGGTACATCAGCTTGTCGTTCGCGGTGGTCGCGGCGAACACCGGACCGACCGTTCGACGGCGGTACACGAGGATTGCGACTCCGACGAGCGTCGCCACCGCTGCGATCACCCCGCCGCCCGCGGCGACCCAGTGATAGGTGGACTCGCTGATCCCGATGGCAGCCGTCCACGACTCGGGAATGACCAGTCCGATCGCGTGTCCCGCGATCACCATCAAGATCCCGTAGTGGAACAGCGGCGATCCGATCCGCAGCAGCCGCGACTCGTACAGTTCGGACGAGCGGGTCGTCCAGCCGAACCTGTCGTAGCGGAATCGCCAGATCGTGCCTCCGACGACGGCGATCAACGCCAGATACGGGACGACGCCCCAGAGGAAGACACTCATCGTCGGGCCACCTCCTCGCGACGGCGGTCGGCGCCGTCGACCGGTTTGGGTGCCGAGCCGGCGAACTCGGACTTCGTGAACAACGGCATCAATCGCGGATCGCCGGAGTCGAGTCCGACCTGCTCGACGACGTCCGAACGCGCTGCCGCGCCGCGCATCGCCAGGGCGCTCGCCTTGTCCGGCGGCGAGTCGCCGGGCAGCGTGGCGCAGACCGCGAAGAGCACATCGGCGTAGGGCGACTCCTTCTCGCGCAGGGCGAGCCGAATCAACTCGACGGACGCGCGGTGCTCCACCAGCAGTTCGAGGCCCGAAGACGGGTCGACGCGGGCGGCGAACTCCAACACCATGGGCAAGTAGTCGGTCAGTTCGCCGTGGGTGTCGACCAGGAACCCGGCCTCGCGGTATCGGCGTTTGATCGCGGTGAGCGCGTCGCCCCGACGGCGCGTGTCGCCGTGGGACCAGTAGGTGAGATAGAGGGTCTGGTGTCGGGACAGGTCGAATTCGTTCACGTAGTCGCGCCGCAACTCCGCCGGATCCGCCTCGGTCAGATGGGCGACGAATCGGTGCAGGGCGTCGACGGCCGCAGACGCGGGTTGTTCGTCGAGCGCGCCGCGCAGGAGCCCGAGGCGCGCGATCAACTCGTCGTCGGGGTACTGCAGGCACCACGACGCGACCTGGTGAATCACCCGGTGATCCGCGGTGGTTGCGCGCCGCCGCAGGGCGCGCCCGAATGGGCCGCCCATCACGATCCCCCGGGGAACAGGCCGGGCGGACTGCCGTTGCCGTCCCAGTTGAGGAGATTGACCCGTCCGCGCAGCGTGTCCTCGTCGGCGGCGCGGTCCGACGTCTGCCGTTGCTTCAGAGCCTGGAAGGTCTCGACCGAGACCGGCGTCGGGCGTCCGCTCGCCTCTCCGAACGGACCGGATTCATACATGCCCGGGCCGTCCTCGTAGTCCAGGGAGCAGGCCATCTCCTCGAGCCCGTGGGCCTCCTCGCGATGCGCCGTCGGGATGACGTAGCGGTCGGCGTACTTCGCGATCGCCATCAGGTGATACATCTCGACGAGGGACTCTTCGCTCATCCCCACCGACGCGGGGATGAGCGCATTCGGCTCGCGGCCCAGGGCGACATCGCGCATGTACGAACGCATCGCGGCCAGCTTGCGCAACACGCCGGTCACGACGTCGGAGTCGCCGGCGGTGAACAACTCGGCCAGGTACTCGACGGGGATGCGCAGCGCGTCGATCGCCCCGAACAGATTGGTGTGGCTTTCCCCGTCGTGGCCCTGCTCGGTCAACAGGTCGACGATCGGCGACAGCGGGGGGACGTACCAAACCATCGGCATGGTGCGGTACTCCGGATGCAGCGGCAGCGCGACGCGGTACTTCTTCGCCAGGGCATACACCGGGGAGCGCCGCGCCGCCTCAAGCCAGTCGTCGGGAATCCCCTCGGCGCGGGCCGCGGCGATGATCTCGGGATCGGCGGGATCGAGCATCAGGTCGAGTTGTGCCTCGTAAAGGTCCTGCTCGTCGGCGACCGAAGCCGCCTCGGTGACCCGATCCGCGTCGTACAGGAAGAGGCCGATGTAGCGCAGCCGGCCGACACACGTCTCGGAGCAGACCGTCGGCTGGCCGACCTCGATACGGGGGTAGCAGAAGGTGCACTTCTCGGCTTTGCCGGTGCGATGGTTGTAGTAGATCTTCTTGTACGGGCACCCGGTGATGCACTGGCGCCAACCCCGACAGCGATCCTGGTCGACGAGAACGATGCCGTCTTCCTCGCGCTTGTAGATGGCGCCCGACGGGCACGACGCCATGCACGACGGGTTCAGGCAGTGCTCGCAGATGCGCGGCAGGTAGAACATGAAGGTCTGCTCGAAAGAGAACTTGACCTTGTCGCCGGCCTCCTGGCGGAGTTTGTCCAGAACGGGGTCCAACCGCTCGGTGGCAGCCGACCCGCCGAGATTGTCATCCCAGTTCGCCGACCAGGTGATCTTCATATCCTGGCCGGTGATGAGCGACTTGGGTCGCGCCACCGGGATATCGTCGCCCAGCGGTGCGCTGATGAGGTTCTCGTAGTCGTAGGTCCACGGTTCGTAGTAGTCGTCGAGCGTTGGCTGAACCGGGCTGAAGAAGATCGTGGCCAGTTTCTGCAACCGCCCGCCGGTGCGCAGCCGCAGTTGGCCGCGGCGGTTCACCTTCCACCCGCCTCGCCAGCGCTCCTGGTCCTCGTAGCGACGCGGATAGCCTTGGCCGGGCCGCGTCTCGACGTTGTTGAACCACACGTATTCGGTTCCCGCGCGGTTGGTCCAGGCCTGTTTGCACGTCACCGAGCACGTGTGGCAGCCGATGCATTTGTCCAGGTTCATCACCATGGCGACCTGCGCCATGACTCGCATCAGTACGTCACCTCCTGACTGCGTTTGCGGATGGTTGAGACGATGTCGCGCTGATTCCCCGTCGGTCCCAGATAGTTGAATGCGTAGGAGAGTTGGGCGTACCCGCCGATCAGGTGCGACGGCTTGACCAATAGTCGGGTGACGGAGTTGTGGATGCCGCCGCGTCGGCCCGTCGCCTCCGACTTCGGGACGTCGATCGTCCGCTCCTGCGCGTGGTGGACGTAGGTGACACCGGCCGGGATGCGATGGCTGACGACGGCCCGCCCGACGAAGACGCCGTTGGCGCTCACGCATTCGATCCAGTCGTTGTCGACGACGCCGATCGCTTCGGCGTCGGCCGGCGACAACCAGGCCGCGGGTCCGCCTCGCGACAGCGACAGCATGAACAGGTTGTCCTGGTACTCGGAGTGGATCGACCATTTGTTGTGCGGCGTGAGATACCGGACCGCGATCTCCATCTCGCCGGTCGGGCCCAGTCGGGGTTCGCCGAACAGTCGGTGCATGTCCAGGGGCGGGCGATAGACGGGCAGCGCCTCGCCGATGTCGAGCATCCAATCGTGGTCGAGGTAGAAGTGCATTCGTCCGGTCAAAGTGTGGAACGGTTTCTCCCGCTCGACGTTCATGGTGAACGGCGCGTACCGTCGCCCGCCGGTCTCCGAACCCGACCATTCCGGCGAGGTGATCACCGGCTGCGGGGCCGCCTGCGTGTCGGCGAAGGTGATGCGCTTCTCCTCCGAGCCGACGGCCAGGTCGACGAAGCTCTTGCCGGTCCGCTCCTCGAGCTTGCGGAAACCGTCGACGGCGAGCTCACCGTTGGTGGTGCCGGAGAACATCAAGATCGCCTCGGCCAATTTTTCGTCGGTGTCGATCGCGGGCCGACCGTCGACGACGCTGTCGCTCCCGTCCGGACGCATCATGACGCCGTTCTTGGCGGCGAGCTTGGCCAGCTGCGACCCCACGTCGAACGTGAGGTTCTTGACGGTGAAGCCGAGTCGGTCGGCGAGGGGGCCGACCGAGGCGAGTTTGTCGGCGAGCGCCGTGTAGTCGCGCTCGACCACGGTGAACTGCGGCAGGTTCCGCCCCGGGACACCCGGGTCCGGGGTACCGGCCCAATCCTGGACGCGGCCGTGCGGATTGGCGGTCTCGCCCGGGGTGTCGTGCTGGTTGGGCGTCACCACCAGGTCGTGCACCGTCCCCAGGTGCTTCTCGGCCTGTCTCGCCACCTCCGCCGCGAGGAGGTGGAACAACTCGAAGTCGCTCTTGGCCTCCCACGGCGGGTCGATCGCGGGGGTGAAGGCGTGCACGAAAGGGTGCATGTCGGTCGAGCTCAGGTCGTGCTTCTCGTACCAGGTGGCCGCCGGCAGCACGATGTCGCTCATCAGCGTCGTCGAGGTCATCCGGAAGTCCGCGGACAGCAGCAGGTCGAGCTTGCCCTCGGGCGCCTCGGCGTGCCAGCGGACCTCCGCCGGCCGCGGGGTGTCCGAGTCCTCGGTCCCCAACACATTGTGTTGTGTGCCGAGCAGGTGGCGCAGGAAGTACTCGTCTCCCTTCGCCGACGAGCCGAGCAGATTGGATCGCCACAGAACCAGCGTGCGCGGCCAGCTCTCCGGTGCATCGATGTCTTCGATCGACGGGGTGAGGGCCCCGTCGGCGAGCTGCCGCGCGACCCAGGTGCCGACGTCGGGCGCTTCGCCCGCGTCGACCGCGGCGAGCGCGTCCTCGGCGACGGCGAGTGGATTGGCGGAGAACTGCGGATAGAACGGCATCCAGCCCAATCGGGCCGACTGAGCGATCGCGTCGGCGGTATGCGGATGGTCGAGAACGCCGCGGGACAGGGGAGAGGCCAGAGTGGTCGTCGAATAGCCGTCGTTGCGCCACTGGTCGGTGTGCATGTACCAGAACGACGTGCCCGGTTGGGTTCGAGGCGGGCGCGACCAATCCAAACCGTTGGCCAAGGAGATCCACCCGGTGATCGGTCGGCACTTCTCCTGGCCCACGTAGTGCGCCCAGCCGCCGCCGTTGCGGCCCATGCTGCCGGTCAGGTTCAGCAGGGCGAGGATGGCCCGGTAGGTCACGTCGCCGTGGAACCACTGGCAGATGCCCGCGCCCATGATGATCATCGAACGCCCTTGGGAGTCAACCGCATTCGCGGCGAACTCGCGCGCGATTCGAATCGCGGACTGGGCCGGAACGCTGGTGATCGCGGCCTGCCACGCCGGCGTGTAGGGCGTGTCGGCGTCGTCGTAGCCGTCGGCCCATTCACCGGGGAGTCCGTCGCGCCCGACGCCGTATTGGGCGAGCATGAGGTCGTACACGGTGGTGACGAGGCGTCCGCCGATGCGGCGCGCCGGGACGCCGCGGCGCAGCACCGAGCCGCTTCCGTCCGGGGCATCGAAGGCCGCCACGCTGATCGCCACCGGCTCGGCGTCATCATCGTCGTACAGACTCAATCGCGGCACGCGGCCCTGCAGGTCGAGATTCCAGCGGCCCCGCCCCGAGTCGGCGTAGCGGAAGCCCATCGATCCGTTGGGCGCGACGACCGCGCCGGTCGCATCGTCGAGGAAGACGGTCTTCCATTCGTCTTCGTCTGCGGTGCCAAGGCCCACTTCGTCGGCGGTGACGAACTTGCCCGGCACGAGGACCCGTTGCCCGTCGTGGTCCTGTTCGTCGAGGCCGACGAGGAACGGCAAGTCGGTGAACTTGCGTACGTAGTCGGTGAAGAACGGGGTGGTCCGGTCGACGAAGAACTCCTTGAGGATGACGTGTCCCATCGCCATCGCGAGCGCGCCGTCGGTTCCGGCCTGCGCCGGAAGCCATTCGTCGGCGAACTTGGTGTTGTCGGCGTAGTCGGGGGACACGGTCACGACCTTGGTGCCGCGATAGCGGACCTCGGCCATCCAGTGCGCGTCCGGGGTGCGGGTCACCGGGACGTTGGAGCCCCACATCATCAGGTAGGTCGCGTCCCACCAGTCGCCCGATTCGGGGACGTCGGTCTGATCGCCGAACACCTGCGGGCTGGCGACCGGAAGATCGGCGTACCAGTCGTAGAAGGACGTCATCACGCCGCCGAGGAGTTGGACGAAACGGGTGCCGACGCAGTGGGAGACCATGGACATCGCCGGAATGGGGGAGAAGCCGGTGCAGCGGTCGGGTCCGTAGGTCTTGATCGTGTGCACGTGGGCGGCCGCGGCCATCTCTATCGCCTCGTCCCAATCGACCCGGATCAGGCCGCCGCGCCCGCGTGCCCGCTGATAGGCCCGGCGCCGCAACGGGTCACCGGTCACGTCGGCCCACGCGAGCACCGGGTCGCCGAGTTTCGCCTTCGCCTCCCGGTACATCTCGACGAGCACGGCGCGCGCGTATGGGTGGCGCACCCGCGTCGGCGAGTAGGTGTACCACGAGAACGCGGCGCCGCGAGGGCATCCGCGCGGCTCGTACTCGGGCCGGTCGGGACCCACCGACGGATAGTCGGTCTCCTGGGTCTCCCAGGTGATGATGCCGTCCTTGACGTAGACCTTCCACGAGCACGACCCGGTGCAGTTGACGCCGTGGGTCGACCGCACGATCTTGTCGTGACTCCAGCGGTCCCGATAAAAGACGTCACCGGCGCGGCCGCCCTCCCGGAACACCGCACGTCTGTCTTCAGTCTCGGCCCAGCGGGTGAAGAACCTCCCGACATCGAGCAGGGCCTGTGCCGATCTACCTTGAACCTGGGCTGGGCGGCTCATAAAACGGACATTAGTCCGCAAAATTCGCCGGCGTGATATCAACGCGTGAATCTTCCGACCTTGGTCCCGATTTGGGTCTGGGCTGGTGATTCCCTACACTGAAACGGTTGCCCGGGGTGAACTGTGCCCCCCGGGAGTCACAACTTCATACCCCGTCGGTGCCGGCGAAAAGCCAATGGCATCGATAGGGAAGAACCTACGCACAACTCCACTTCGTGGTAGGCCCACCGGTGACCTGGGGAAACCCAGTCCGCCGCTGCATGGGAACCGCTACGAGAAAGGTTGACGGTCAACCATGACCATGACTGACCCCATCGCAGACTTCTTGACCCGTCTGCGCAACGCCAACTCGGCGTACCACGACGAGGTGAGCCTGCCGTCGTCGAAGATCAAGACGAACATCGCCGAGATCCTCAAGAAAGAGGGCTACATCACCGACTACCGCGTCGAAGACGCGGAGGTCGGCAAGAAGCTCGTCGTGAACCTCAAGTACGGCCCGAGCCGCGAGCGCAGCATCGCCGGCCTGCGCCGCGTGTCCAAGCCGGGTCTCCGGGTGTACGCGAAATCGACCAACCTGCCCAAGGTGCTGGGCGGCCTCGGCGTGGCCATCATCTCCACGTCGTCGGGCCTGCTCACCGACCGTCAGGCAGCCAACCAGGGCGTGGGCGGCGAAGTCCTCGCCTACGTCTGGTAAGGGGCGGAGCACATGTCGCGTATCGGTAAGAACCCCATCGCCATCCCGGCCGGTGTCGACGTCAACGTCGACGGCCAGGACGTGAAGGTCAAGGGCCCCAAGGGCGAACTGTCCGTCACCGTCAGCGAGCCCATCGCGGTCGCCGTCGAGGACAACCAGATCGTCGTCACCCGGCCCAATGACGAGCGCCGCAACCGTGCCCTGCACGGTCTGTCGCGCAGCCTGATCAACAACCTCGTCGTCGGTGTCACCGAGGGGTACACCCGCAAGTTGGAGATCTTCGGCGTCGGCTACCGCGTGGCCGCCAAGGGCCGCGACCTCGAGTTCGCGCTCGGCTACAGCCACCCGGTGCCCATCGCGGCGCCCGAGGGCATCACCTTCGCGGTGGAATCGCCGACGAAGTTCACGGTGTCGGGCATTGACAAGCAGCAAGTCGGCCAGATCTCGGCGAACATCCGCCGCCTGCGGCGTCCGGACCCCTACAAGGGCAAGGGCATCCGCTTCGAAGGCGAGCAGGTCCGCCGCAAGGTCGGAAAGACGGGTAAGTAAGCCATGAGTGAAACCGCAACAGTGAACCGCAAGCCGGTCGGCAAGGACGCTTCGACGCGTCGCCGCACCGCCACCACCCGACGCCACTTCCGGCTCCGCAAGAAGATCGCGGGCACCCCGGAGCGTCCGCGCCTGGTCGTGAAGCGCAGCAGCCGCCACATCCACGTGCAGCTCGTCGACGACCTGGCCGGCAACACGCTGGCCGCGGCGTCGTCGATCGAGGCCGACGTGCGTGCGGCCGGCGTCGACAAGTCGGCCCAGGCCACCAAGGTCGGCGAACTCATCGCCAGCCGCGCCAAGGCTGCCGGCGTCGAGACCGTCGTGTTCGACCACGGTGGCCACGGCTACCACGGCCGGATCGCGGCGCTCGCCGACGCCGCCCGCGAGGGAGGCCTGAAGTTCTGATGACCATCACTATTTGCCTGATCAACAACGGAGGGACCCTCTGATGCCCGGACGTCAGCGTGACGGCGGGAACGGTCCCGCCAACAGCAACAACCCCAACAGCAACGAGCGCGGCGGCGACCGTCGCGGAGGCCGCGGCGATCGTCGCGACAACCGCGGGGGCCGTGACCGCGAGGAGCGCAACCACCTCGAGCGCGTCGTCACGATCAACCGCGTGTCGAAGGTCGTCAAGGGCGGCCGTCGGTTCAGCTTCACCGCCCTCGTGGTGGTCGGCGACGGCCAGGGCATGGTCGGCGTCGGCTACGGCAAGGCCAAGGAAGTCCCGGCCGCGATCCAGAAGGGCGTCGAAGAGGCTCGCAAGAACTTCTTCCGCGTCCCGATGATCGGCGGGACGGTCACCCACCCGGTGCAGGGCGAGGCCGCGGCCGGCGTCGTGCTCCTCCGCCCGGCCAGCCCGGGTACCGGTGTGATCGCCGGTGGCGCGGTGCGCGCCGTGCTCGAGTGCGCGGGCGTCTCCGACGTCCTGGCCAAGAGCCTCGGCTCCGACAACGCCATCAACGTCGTGCACGCCACCGTGGCGGCCCTCAAGCTGCTGCAGCGTCCCGAAGAGGTCGCCGCGCGTCGCGGTCTGCCCATCGAGGACGTGGCTCCGGCCGGCATGCTGCGCGCCCGCGCGGTCGCCGCTGCCGCGGCCACGACCAAGGGAGCGTGACCGTCATGGCCAAGAAGGAGACTGAAGTGGGCCAGCTGAAGATCACCCAGATCAAAAGCACCATCGGTACCAAGAGCAACCAGCGTGACAGCCTGCGCACCCTTGGCCTCAAGGGCATCCGCAAGACCGTCACCCGCGAGGACAACCCGCAGACGCGGGGCCTGATCAATGTGGTCCGGCACCTCGTGACCGTCGAAGAGGTTTAAGAATGACCATCAAACTCCACCACCTTCGGCCCGCTCCGGGTGCGAAGACCGAGAAGACCCGCGTGGGTCGCGGTGAGGGCTCGAAGGGCAAGACCGCCGGCCGCGGCACCAAGGGCACCAAGGCCCGCAAGAACGTGCCGGCCGGCTTCGAGGGCGGCCAGATGCCGATCCACATGCGGCTGCCGAAGCTGAAGGGCTTCACCAACCGCAACCGGGTCGAGTACCAGGTCGTCAACGTCGGCGATCTCGCCGAGCTCTTCCCCAAGGGCGGCACCGTGGGCGTCGAGGATCTCGTCGCCAAGGGTGCGGTCCGCAAGAACCAGCTGGTCAAGGTTCTCGGTGACGGCGAACTGTCGGTGAAGCTCGACATCACCGCCAACAAGTTCTCGTCGTCGGCGAAGGACAAGATCGCCGCCGCCGGCGGTAGCACCACCGAACTCTGATACCCCAGTCGGCGGGCCGGCCGGGCAGCGCGTACCGCGTTGCTCGCCGGTCCGCCGCTGGCGGACACTGTTAGAGTTTCCAGCGTTGCCCGCGACAAATAATCCTGCAGGCCCATACCGAAGTGGTCGCCACTAGGAGGAATTAGTGTTCTCCCCCCTGATCGCCGTGTTCCGCACCCCGGAACTGAGGAAGAAGATCCTCTTCGTCCTCTTTATCCTTGTGCTGTACCGGCTCGGCGCCACCCTCCCGTCGCCGGGAGTCGACTTCGGGATCGTGCAGAACTGTCTGCACAACTCCGGTGGCAAGAAGGGCGCGGAGGACCTGTACTCGCTGATCAACATGTTCTCCGGCGGCGCACTGCTGCAGCTGTCGGTGTTCGCGATCGGCATCATGCCCTACATCACGGCGAGCATCATCGTGCAGCTGCTCACCGTCGTCATCCCCCGCTTCGAGGACCTTCGCAAGGAAGGCCAGGCCGGTCAGGCCAAGATGACGCAGTACACCCGGTACCTGACGGTGGGCCTGGCGGTCCTGCAGGCCACCGGCATCGTGGCGCTCGGCTCCAGCGGCAGCCTGCTGCAGGGCAAAGAGGGTGCCGCGGGTTGCTACCCGGACCAGATCATCCACGACAAGTCGATCTGGGGCCTGTCCCTGATCGTGGTCGTGATGGTGGCCGGCGCCATGGTCGTCATGTGGTTCGGCGAGCTCATCACCGAGCGCGGCATCGGCAACGGCATGTCGCTGCTGATCTCCGCCGGAATCGTGGCGCGCATCCCGGCCGAGGGCAAGATGATCCTCAACGACCGCGGCGGACTCGCCTTCGCCCTGGTCCTGGTCGCCGGTCTCGTCATCGTCGGCGGCGTGGTGTTCATCGAGATGGGGCAGCGCCGCATCCCGGTGCAGTACGCCAAGCGCATGGTCGGCCGCAAGATGTACGGCGGTTCCTCTACCTACCTGCCGTTGAAGGTCAACCAGGCCGGCGTCATCCCCGTCATCTTCGCGTCCTCGCTGCTGTACCTGCCGATGCTGGTCAGCAACCTGACGAAGGGCGACAACGCGAAGGGCTGGCAGCAGTTCATCGACCAGCACCTGGCGAACCCGACCTCGACGGTCTACATCGTCGTCTACTTCCTGCTGATCATCTTCTTCACCTACTTCTACGTCGCCGTCACCTTCAACCCGCAGGAGCGGGCCGACGACATGAAGAAGTACGGCGGCTTCATCCCGGGCATCCGCCCCGGTCAGCCGACGGCCGACTACCTCGGCTACGTGCTCTCGCGGATCACCCTTCCCGGTTCGATCTACCTCGGTGTGATCGCGATCCTGCCTAACCTGTTCCTCAACGTCGGCAACTCCGGAGGCGTGCAGAACCTTCCGTTCGGCGGCACCGCGCTGCTGATCATGGTCGTGGTCGCCCTCGACACCGTGAAGCAGGTCAACAGCCAGTTGATGCAGCGCAAGTACGAAGGGTTCCTCAATTGAAGCTCGTGATCCTCGGCCCTCCCGGAGCCGGCAAGGGTACCCAGGCCGAATTGCTCTCCGAGGCGCTCGGTATCCCGCACATCTCCACCGGTGACCTGTTCCGCGCCAACATCGCGCAGGGCACGGCCATCGGCATCGAGGCCAAGCGCTACCTCGACGCCGGCGATCTGGTGCCCTCCGAGGTGACCGTGGACATGGTGCGCAACCGCATCGCCGAGCCGGACGCCGCCCGCGGGTTCATCCTCGACGGCTTCCCGCGCTCGATCGAGCAGGCCGAGGCGTTGACCGCGATGGGCGTGAAGCTCGATGCGGTGCTCTCGTTCACCGTCGACGCCGACGTGGTCGTCGAGCGGATGCTCGCCCGCGGGCGCGCCGACGACAGCGAGGAAGTCATCCGCAACCGCCTCGCGGTGTACGCGACCGAGACCGCTCCGCTGCTCGACTTCTACGGCGACGAGGTCACGACCATCGACGCCGTCGGCGACATCCACGAGGTGCACCGGCGCGTGTTGGCCGCGCTCGGCATCGACGACAAGCCAGACGTCTAACCGATGGGTCTCTTCGGTCGACGCGGAGTCGTCCCGTTCCGCTCGGCCGGCGAGCTCGACGCGATGGCCGCCGCCGGCGAGGTGGTGGGCCGCGCACTCGTCGCCGTCCGGGAGGCCTCGGCGCCCGGCGTCTCGACCCTCGAACTCGACGAGGTGGCCGAATCGGTGATCCGAGGGGCCGGGGCCGTGCCCTCGTTCAAGGGCTACCACGGTTTCCCCGGCTCGATCTGCAGCTCGGTCAACGATGTCGTCGTGCACGGCATCCCGTCGAAGGACGTCGTCCTCGCCGACGGTGATCTCGTGTCCATCGACTGCGGCGCCATCCTCGACGGCTGGCACGGCGATTCGGCGTGGACCTACGGCGTCGGCACCCTCTCGCGCGCCGACGAGGAGCTGAGCGAGGCGACGCGGCTGTCGCTGGAGGCGGGTATCGCCGCGATGGTGGAGGGCGCCCGTCTCACCGACGTCTCCCACGCCATCGAGCTCGGAACACTCGCCGCGCGCGAGAAGTTCAACAGGCATTTCGGCATCGTCGCCGGCTACGGCGGCCACGCCATCGGCCGCGAGATGCACATGGAGCCCTTCCTGGCGAACGAGGGCGAGCCGGGCCGCGGCCCGCGCCTCGTGGTCGGGTCGACGCTGGCCGTCGAGCCGATGCTCACCCTCGGCACCGAGGAGACCAGCGTGCTCGACGACGACTGGACCGTCGTCACCGACGACGGCAGCCGTGCCGCGCACTGGGAGCACACCATCGCGGTCACCGCGGACGGTCCGCGCATCCTGACGACCCGCCCCTAGGCCCCCTCACACCTCCAGCAGGATGGTCACCGGACCGTCGTTGACCGATTCGACCTGCATATGCGCCCCGAAGCGGCCGGTCGCCACACTCGCCCCCGCCACCCGGAGGTGCTCGACCACGGCGTCGACGAGGGGTGCGGCCACCGCTCCCGGCGCAGCCGCGCTCCAGGACGGTCGGCGGCCCTTCTCCGTGTTGGCGTAGAGGGTGAACTGGCTGACGACGAGGAGCGGCGCCCCGAGGTCGGCCGCGCTCGACGCGGTGCCATCCGGGCCGTCGAGGATTCGCAGCCGCCAGATCTTGTCGGCCAGGGCGTGCGACTGCTCGACGGTATCGGCGTGCGTGGCACCGACGAGGACCAGTAGCCCCTGGTCGCCGTCGGATAGCGCCAGCTCGCCGACCACCTCGTCGTCGACGAGGACCCGGGCCGAGCCGACGCGCTGGACTACCGCTCGCATCGCCGACTCAGCGCCGGATCTCGATCAGCGTGATCCATCCGATCCCGACGCCGGCCACGATGGACACGACGGCCCCGGCGGCCACCCAGTTCAACCCGGCCGCATTGCCGGCCAGCAGCAGCGACGCGCCGATGGTGAACAGGACCGGCGAGAGCATGCTCATCGCCAACTTGAACGGCAGTCGTCGTCGCGGGGGATGGACCCGATAGATGTCGCGCGCGGCGGCGAGCGCCATCGCGAGGGCGGCCACCGCGCCGAGCAGGATCTCGAGGCCGAGGGCGAACAGGGATTGGCCGGGGACGAGTGTCAAGCACGCCGCCATGACCGCGAGGACCAGCGCGCCGATGGCGGCGCCGCCCCGCGCGACGATGGCTGGTGCGGCGAGGATCCCGTCGAGGTTGACCGACATCGCGACGATGATCAGACCGGCCAACGCCGCACTGGCCCCGGCCACGGCGACATTGAAGTTCGCCCACGGTTCCAGCGCCGGATTCATCAGGTCAGCGCGAACTTCACGGTGACCGAATAGCTCAGCGTCTGCTGACCCGGTTCGACGGGGATGGGTGCGGCGGCGACGTCGGGGGCCGAGCGGTACGACGGGGCGGGGGTGTCGGTGGCCGTATTCGCCTCGGTGATGACGAGGGCTTTGCCGAGTTTGTCACCGGAGAGGCGGGCGTACTGGTCGGCGCGGGCCCGTGCGTCGGCGAAGGCGGCCTCGCGGGCGTTGCGCAGAAGCGCGGAATTGTCGTCGATGGCGAAGGACACCCCGGACAGCCGGGTGTTGTTGCCACCGGCGGTCACCGTGTCGCCGAGGACCTTCGACGCCTTGGACAGGTCGCGCACCTTGATGGAGACGGTGTTGCTCGCCTCGTATCCGCTGATCGTCGTCGTGCCGCCGGCGGCACCGGGGGAGGAGTAGCGCGGCTGGATCGACACCTGCTGCGTCTGGATATCCTTCTTCTCCACCCCGGCCGCGACGGCCGCCTCGGTGATCTTGGCGATCTTGTCCGACGCGGTGTTGATCGCCGCCGAGACGTCGGGGGCCTCCGCCTCGACGCCGATGGTGGCGCTGAGCGTGTCCGGCACGCCGGTGACCTTGCCGGTTCCGACGACGGTCACCGAACGCGCGCTGTCGACGTTCGAGGGCGTCGACGAGCACCCGGCGAGCAGCGCCCCGGCGACGACGGCGGCGGTGGCGACGGCGGTCACGCGCAGCGACATGCCCATCCCTACTTCGCGACGGCGTCGGCGACCGCGCTGACGACCATGCCGACGATCGCGACGATGATGGCCGCCCAGATCGCCGACCACCAGAAGTTGTTGACCACCAATCCCCAGTGGGTGACCTTCTGGGTGAACCAGGAGACGATCCACAACATGAAGGCGTTGATGATGATTCCGAACAGGCCCAGGGTCAGGATGTAGAAGGGGATCGACAACACCTGGACGAACGGCTTGATGAAGGCGTTCACGACGCCGAAGATCACCGCGACGATGGCGACGATCCCCACCTTCTGCCACGTGGCGGTAGCCGTCCCCCAATCGAACTTGAGACTGCCCGGGATGAGGAGGGTGGTGAGCCACAGGGTTACGCCGGTGGTGGCGGTGCGCCACAGGAAGGGGATCATCGTTGCGATACTGCCAGAAGGGCGTCCGCACGGCGAGGGTTTGGCGGCCCACGACGCGCCGCGACGATCATTTGGTGAGGTCACCCGAATGTTACCGGCGTATGGAAGCATGGCCAGCGTGTCAACGTTCAATCCTTTCGGCCCGGGCGCCGACCCGGGGCAACCGCGCCCCGAACCCGGGGCGTATCCCGGTGGATACCAGCCGCCCGCGGGCGGCGGGCAGCCGTGGACACCGACGAACGATCCGAATCCGGTGCAGTCGCCGGCCCCGAACCAGCCCCGGTTCGGGCGTCCCGTCGACGCCCCGGGCCGCCACGAGGCGCCGGCCTCCGGTGGAGGTCGGCACGAGGCCGGGCAGGTCTTCGACACGGGTCTGGCAACGGCCGGATACGAGCGCCAGGACCCGCTCGCGCGGCCGGGTGCGGAGGCATCCGGTGCGGGGGCGCTGACACTGGCGACGCCGCCGAACGGTCTGTTGATCCTCGCCGGCGGGGTCGCGGCGATCGGCGCCGTCGTCGGCGCGGTCGGCTGGGGCCAGTGGTGGGCGCTCCTCGGCTGGTTGTTGGCCGGGCCGATCGCCATCTGGCTCATCGCCCGCTTCATCGCGGTCGACACCTTGCGCAAGACCGCGACGGTGTACTCGCGCCCGAGCTCCACCGGGGTGTTGTGGACGGTGGCCCTCGCGGTGGTGGTCATCGCCATCGCGGTGACGGCGCTCGCGGTGGGCTTCTGGATCGGAAGGCTGTAGATGTCGAGGGGGAGTAGTGGCGGTGGTCCGGTGAAGGTGACGCGATGGCTGGCGGCCGTGGCGCTGGCGGGGTTGCTCGCCCCGCTCGGACTACTGGCGGGGACCGCAGCACACGCGGCGCCGGAGGGTGAGGCCGCGGTGTCGCGGTTCGCCTCCTGCGTGGCCGGGCAGCGCAGCGGGCAGGTGCTGTTCCTCATCGACGAGTCGTTGAGCCTGCAGAAGAGCGACGCGCAGGCGGCCCGGGTCGCGGCGGCCAAGGAATTGGCCCGCCAGCTGCAGCTGGCCGCCGAGCGAGACGGTGCCCGACTCGACCTCTCGGTGGCGGCCTTCGCCGACCGGTACCGCGTCGTCACCGATTGGACGCCGCTGAACCGCGACGCGATGACCAAGGTGAACGAGGGTCTGATGACCCTCGCGACCAGCAACACCGGCCGGGACACCGACTATGCGACCGCGCTGACCGATGCGTCGGCCGCGCTGGCCGCCAAGCGCACTCCCGATGCGGCGCCCGGATGTCAGATGATGGTGTGGTTCACCGACGGATCCCTCGACTTCGACTATCAGAACCGCGATCAGGTCGACAAGGAATTCGCCCCCGGCCAGCAGTTGCACACGCCGGCCGATCGCGACGCGATGAAGAAGGCCGCCGAGCAGGCCCTGTGCCGGCCGGGCGGCATCGCCGACCAGTTGCGCACCTCCGGCGTGATCACCGTCGCGATCGGACTCGACGCCGACGCCAAGGCCTCCCAGTTCAACCTGCTGCAGTCGATCGCCACCGGCAAGGGTCCCGGCGGTCGCACCTGCGGCACGGTCACCGAACCGGTCCCGGGCGCGTTCTATCGCGTGACCGACATCAACGACCTGGTCATGGCCTTCGCGCGGCTCGGCGGCGGTACCGGCGTCGAGACCAAGCGCGGCGCCTGCGACAACAACCGCGTCTGCGACAGCGCCAAGCACGTGTTCGTCCTGGACCAGTCGGTGTCGAGCGTCAGCATCATCGCCGACGCGACCACCAAGGGGCTGACGCCGGTCCTGGTCTCCCCCGACGGTCACGAGCACCGACTCAAGGGCGCATCCGGCCACGTCGACGTCAACGGCGTAGCCGTGGACTTCACCTCGCCGACGGATAAGTCGGTCTCCATCGAGATGTCCAACTCGGGCAAGGCGAAGTGGCGCGGTGTGTGGGCGCTGGTGTTCGTCTCGCCCGGCAAGACCGATGCGCAGACCCAGTCGAATATCCGCATCTACGGCGACCTCACGCCGCAGTGGCCGGGCAACGGCAACTACAAGCTGCGCAGCGGTGCCAAGCACGAGGCGATGCTGTTCACCGTCACGAACAAGAAGAACGAGGCGGTCGACGTGGCCGACCTGCCCGGCACCGTCACCTTTGACGCGAGCCTGGTCACCCGGAACGGGAAGACCATCCCGATCGCCTCGGAGGTGCCCAAGGACAAGCTGACCGAGAAGCACACCCTCGATCTCACCGGGGTGCCGCCGGGGGCGGCGACGCTGCACCTGACGTTGGCCGTCACGACCGCCGCAGCCCGTGATTCCAAGGGCAAATTGGTGGCCGGGACGCCGCTGGTGCCCAAGGGCGTCGACATCCCCACCGTGATCAACCCGCCCGCGGGCTACCCGCAGGTGCAGCCGCGGGTCGACTTCGGCACCGTGACCGGGGCCGGCGAGGCGACGGTGAACGTGCGGATCACCGGGGCGGGCTGCGTGTGGGTGGAGCCGCAGGGGGCGGCCAAGATCGCCGCGGCACCGGCCGAGGGGCTGTCGGTCACCTCGTCGGCGTCGAGCCGCGAATCCTGTATCAAGACCTCCGACGGCGGGGACGACGGGCAACTGCCGCTCACGCTGCACGTGCCGAACCAGGCCCGCGGCGAAGCCAACGGCACGGTGACCGTGAAGGTCGCCAAGGCCGACGGCAAGGGTGACCCGCAGTCGATGGACGTGCAGTTCACGGCGAGTCTGGCGAAGACGCAGAACGCGGCGAACACCCTGCTCGGGGTGTTGGCGGCCTTGCTCCTGGGCCCGTTGATCCCGCTCGGCCTGGCCTACCTGGCCAAGTGGTGGACGGCCCGCATCCCGGCCCGGTCGCTGCGCGCCCAGGCGATTCCGGTGACGATCAGCGGCTCCAGCGTGTTGCGCGACGGCGAGCCCTTCGCCTTCGCCGACACCGATCTGGTGCGCATGGTGCCGGGGACGGCCGCTGCGTCGCGGCACCTCGACCTCGGTGACGGGATCAGTCTGGACACCCGCGTCGGACGGTCGCCGTTCGGTACCGGATACGTGCAGGCGAGTGCGCCGGGGACGGTCGGCGCCGCGGGCAAGAGCGGCGAGACGGTGGGGCCGAACCCGGATGCCAAGCTGCCACTGGCGGTCCACAACCGGTGGTTCATCCTGCACGACCCCAACGGCGCGCCGGACCGGGCGACGGTGGTCGTGCTGGCCGGTGCCGACGCGGGGGAGCCGGTGCTCGCCCGGTTCACCGAGGAGATCACCGAGCACCTCGGACCCGGGCTCGCGACGCTGCGCGCCCAGGCCGGTGCCGCCGCGGCCGGACCCGCCGGTGCCGATCCCTTCGGCAGCGGTGGCCGCGGACCCGGTGCCGATCCGTTCGGCGCTCCGGTGCCGCCGCCCGCGCCGGGGGCATTCGGCCCGCCGCGACCGGGCGGAGCCGGGCCGGTCAATCCCTACGGCCCGCCGGCCGCATCCCCCGCCGGACCGACGGCCGCTCCGACCGATCCGGCACAATCGAACCCGCAACCGAACCCGCAACCGGGTCCGGCGGGGCAGCCGGGCCAGGCCGGGACGGATTTCAACCCGTTCCAACGGTGAGGCTGCCGCCCGGTTCGGGGTGGGCCGCAGATGGACAAATAGTTCGCGAAGAGGATTGATAACGAGATGAAGCGCTTTCTGGTGGTCGGCTGCGGTGGTTCCGGTGGAGCCGCGCTGGCCTACATGATGGATCAGCTGAAGTCGGACCTGCGGGCCCACGGGATCGACAAACTGCCCTCGGGTTGGCAGTTCGTGCACCTCGACGTCCCGACGTCGCCGTCGGGGGTCCCCGGCGTCGGAACCGTGCCCGACCAGGGCGGGGTCTACGTCGGCACCGGCCCGGAGAGCGACAGCTACAAGGTCCTCGACAACGCCATGACCCAGCGCCTCGTCGCGAACAACGAACTCGACACGATCGCCACCTGGGCGCCGCGCGACCCGGAGACCGTCTACACGCCGCTGTCCACCGGCGCCGGCCAATACCGCGCACTGGGCCGGATGATCACGCTGAGCCGGGTCGACACCGTCCGCAAGGCGCTGCAGCGCGCCTGGGACGAACTGTTCACCAACCCCACCGACACCGAGATGCGCTCGCTGAAGATCCCGGGCGCCGGGGCCTACAGCTCCAACGACCAGCCGATCGTGCTCGTCGTCTCCTCGATGGCCGGCGGCGCCGGGGCGTCGATGGCGCTCGACGTCTGCCGCATCCTCACCCTCGTGCAGGGCGTCGACCCGCGCCTCATGGGTGTGTTCATGGTGACCCCCGACATCTTCGAGACGCTGCCCGATTCGGCGATCACCGGCACCCGCGCCAATGCGCTGGCCATGCTCGGTGAGATCGTGGCCAGCCAGACCGGTTCGGCCCGCGCCACCGACGTCGCTCTCCTGCGCGCCCTGGGCCACGAGCACGGCGAGGGGACACTGATCCCGTTCGCGCGCGTCTTCCCCGTCGGCCGGTATGTCGGCGCGCAGCGCACCATCTTCGGCGACGGCACGCCGGGCGCGGTCTACCGCGGCCTCGGTCGCGGACTGGCCGGGCTGATGCTGTCCGGGTCGGCCACCCAGCAATTCGTCGAATGGGATCTCACCAACGCCGTCGGCGATCAGGGCTCGCTGGAGTACCTGGGTTGGGGCAACAAGCAGTGGAACAACGTGCCCTGGGGCACCTTCGGCTACGCGAGCCTGTCGATGGGCCGGGACCGCTACGCCGAGTACTCGTCGCAGCGGTTGGCCCGCAGCAGCGTCGACAAGCTGCTGCGCGGACACCTCCAGCCCGGCAACGACGCCTCCGACGAGGAGCAGGTCAACGCCATCCTCGACAACCAGTGGAGCAACATCTGCTACTCGCTGGGGCTGCCGGAGGGGGCGGACGGATCGTCGTCCGGATTGGCGCAGTGGCTGATGTCCTCGGTGCTGCCGGGTGACCAGGTCTTCGCACAGGCCCGCGGGGTCGTCAACACCGCGGTCCGGCCGATGATCGACCAGACGCCCGGGGTGAACGGCGAGCAGTGGGCTGCGCGAGTCGGACAGGTCCTGGCCGAGCGCCGCCACGCCCTGGCCGAGGGGGCCAATTCGGTCGCCTACCACCAGGCCTTCAACTGGCACCTGCACTTCGCCGGGGCCCTCGAGCAGGCGACGGCCCGCGCGCTGGCCACCCAGGGCCTGCCGTACGCGACGGGGATGGTCAAGCGCGTGGCACGCCTGCTCGACGAGGTGATCCTGCCCGCGATGACCGACCTGTCGAAGTACGGCCCGCCCGACATCGCCGACCTGCCGCCCGAGGTCAAGGCGACGCTGGCCTCGCTCTCGGGGACGATCGCCAACCCGGCCCCGATCGCCGACGAGGTGTTCGCCGGTTCGGCGCGCACCGTCGAGCGGCAGGTCTACGCGGCCCTGGCCCACCACGTCGGGAACGCGGTCGGCGCGATGATCACCGAGGTGTTCGACCCGCTGGTCGACGCGCTGAACGAATCCCAGACCCTGCTGCGCCAGGCGGCCGGTGCCAACCGGCAGCAGGTCGGCCTGGCCCTGCTGCAGACCGACGAGTACGCGGCCTGGCCGGCCGACACCGACGAACTCGTCGCCGAACGTTTCTCCGAGGCCGACAACGAGGTCATGCTGACCCGGTCGGCGGAGTTCAAGCAGCGCTACGAGATGGACCTGCCCGCCTCGGTAGGGGCGACCTCCAGCGACCCGCGGCTCCTCGGCGAGGGCATCTCGCGCGCGGCCGGGCACGTCATCACCGGTTTCTGGACCACCGTCGACGGCAGCACGAGCCCGGCGGCCGAGCAGCCCGTCGTCGAACGCACCACGACTTGGGTCTCGCGGGCCTTCCCGCGCCACCCGGAGACCGGCGACGGCCTCATCGCGCAGCGCGCGACCTACGACGTCCACCTGCGCCCGGCCGAGCTGCTGGGGCGCTCGCGCCGCTTCGTCGCGCGCACCGGGGAGTCCTTCGACCGGTTCTGCTCGGTCTCGCTGCGCCAATACGTCGAGGGCGAGGACGCGCCGGAGTCCGAGCGCGCCGCGCGCCGCACCGATCTGGAGCTGCGCTTCGGCGAGGCGGTCAACCTGGCCCGCCCGCTGGCGAGCGTCAACGAGAACGCCATGCAGGCCATCCACGGCGTCGCCGAGATGACCTACCGGTACAAGTTCTCGGCCATCCCGTTCCTGGGCCTGTCCGTCGCCGGCGACCTCAAGACCGCTCTCGCCGCGACCGCGCGCGTCGACAAGAAGAGTGCCGACGCCCTGGGCAACGCGCTCACCGACGAGGCCAAGATCAAGCGCATCGACATCTTCGGGTCCTATCCGAACTACTCGCCGCTGGCCTACGAGGCGGTGATCGAACCGGCCGCCCGCCAGTGGCTGGCGTCGTCGCCCGGGCAGCGCAAGGCGTTCTGGACGATGCGCCGCTCCCGGCCGCTGCAGGCGAGCCTGCCGATGCACGAGAACGAGCGGCGGGCCATGGTCGGCGGTTGGTTGCTCGGCCAGGCGATCGGTCAGGTCCAGATTCCGGGGCCGCCGTTCGCCGACGCCGTCCACGTGTGGGACTCCCAGGCAAGTCGCTGGCTGCCCTTCCCGAACCCACTGCTCACCCCGCCGTCGGAATTCCTCGCCGAGTACGACTGGCTGCCCGCCGTGCTGGAGTCGCTGCTCGTCGCGATCGCGCAGAGCCACCAGCCGCCGGTGATGGCGTCGATGGCCCCCTACCGCGCGTTGCGCGCGATCTTCGACGCCGGCGCGGAGAACCCGTCGACCGGGCTGGACCAGCGCCAACTCGCCGCGGTCACCAATATGGCCAACTGGCTGCGCACCGGGGAGACCGGCACCGGCGTGGCGTCGGTCATCGCCGACACCGGCCCCGGCGTCTCGATTCGCGATCGCGCGGAACGGCTGCGCGCCTACCTGGCCTACCAGCACGAGTTCGTGTCGAAGAACTACATGGAGCCCGGTGAGGGCGCCGGACCGGGACAGTCCGGGGCGGAGGGGACCGGTGTGTTCGCCCGCATCACGGTGCGCGAGCAGGCGTCCAAGACACCCATCTACCGCGACATCGCGCCGGATATCTACTGGGCGACCAACGAGCTGCTGGGCGTCCTCGACGCGGCGGTCGCCCTCGCCGAGCAGGGCGGGGCGGCGCCGACGACGGCCCCGACCTTCCAGTCCGGCGAGACCTTCGCGGCCCCCTCGATGGACTCGTTCAACCCGCCCCCGATGGGGTCCGCGGCCCCCGACCCGACGGCGCCGCAGGCACCGGGGAAGCCGGACGGCTTCTGATGCCGTCGCGGCCCACGACGCTGACCGCGCTCCTCGCACCGAGCGGGCTCGCGCACAGCGTGTTCTCCGCGCTGTGCGATCTGTCCGCGGCGGGCATGGTCGACGACTTCCTGTGGATCGGCGACCCGGACGGGCAGGCGCCGTTGTCCACGGTCGTGCTCGTCTCGCAGGGGATCGCCCGCGACGTCACCGTGCCCGATCTGGTCTCGGCGCGGCGCACCCAGGTGCTGCGGGTGTGCTCGGTGGTCCCGGCACTGCCCGGTGCGCGGCGGCTGTCAGTGGCCGACGAGACCGGCGTAGCCGACAAGTTGATCTCCGCGACGGGCGCCGGCTCGGTCGTCCGCATTCGCGCGCTGCTCGTGCGCGGCACCGAGGTCGCCGGCGCCCCCGCCGAGCTGGCCGTGCCGGGTTGGCACAACATCGCGATCTCCCCGGAGGATTCGCGCGGCCCGGACTACGGCCGCATTCCGCTGCCAGCCGGGGTGGGCCCCGACGACCTGGGCCGCTACAGCGCTCCGGTCGTCGCCGGCCTGGCCGGGCTGTGGGCCGGCGTCGACCACGCGCCCCTCGACGCGCTGCCCGTCGTCCCGGGGGAGTCGGTCCGGTTGGCCCGCTCCTTCTACCGCAGCCTGCGCACCGACGAGGTGGAGTCCGAGCTGAGCACGTCGCTGCTGAGTTCGGACGGCGTGCTGCCGCTGCCCAGCGACCAGCGCTCTCAGGTGGTGTACGTCTCCGACGCGGCGACGGCCACCACCGCGATGGCCGACGGCTTCTGGCGCAAATACGCCGCCGTGCTGCGCGGTCCGCGACAGTCCTATTCCGCCACCCCGCCGCAGCAGATCGGCGCGATGGCGGTGCTCAGGATGTTCGCCAGATTCGTATGGGCGTCGATCCGCAACGCCCCCGGCGCCTGGTACCGCAGTGTCGTCGACAGCGTGTCGTCGAAGATCGCGGTCGGGGTCGAAGAGGCGGTCTTCGCCGGTCAGCCCGCCGCCTACCAGGTGGTGGTCAACGGCCGCACCTCGGCGGGCCGGGTCGCCGGGTGGGAGGACATCGGCGCCGCCTCGAATGCGCTGTCCGGTGCGCTCTTCGATCCGACGGGCCAGTTGGCCGACGCCGATTCCGACCTCTCGCAGGTGTGGCAGGACTATGCCAGGGCGGCGCTCACCCTCGCCGACGCCGGGGCGCGCAGCCGCGACCTGCCGCCGATCCAGGTCGGCTCGGCGCGCGGGATCGTCAAGTATGCGGCGCAGGTCGTGCCGGGGCCGGCGTCGGCGTTCCGGGCCATTCCCGGCCCGGTGCAGGCCGCCGTCGACTGCGCGTCGGTCGACCCGGTGGACGTGCTGGGCGCCGCCGACCTGTCCAACCGGTTGACCGAACTGGAATCCAGCTCCGACCAGGGGGTGGCGGCCCGCTCGACGCTCACCGAACTGTCCGGTTGGCGGCGCACCCTGGGCCGCAGTTTCGGGGTGGCCGCCGCCGAGCGACTCGCCGACGCCTTCTACGGCGCCTACAACGAGGTGCAGCAGTTGCTGCACCAGGTGAACACCGCCGTCGCACCGCCGCCGGAGCCCGACCAGCGCAATAAGTCGCTGGGCCGCGCCGTCCAGCTGACCGTCGTGCTGCTGCTCCTGCTCACCGGTCTGTTCGTGTACCTCACCGTCAAGTGGGACGTGCAGTGGTGGGTGTCGCTGTTGGTGATCGTGGCGGCGGTCCTGATCGGTTTCGGACTCTGCCTGTGGGGGTTCATCCAATCCCAGCGGACCATCTTCGCCATGCTGCACCAACGGCGCGCGAGCATCGACCGGCTGGAGGTGGACCGCCACAACCTGCGCCAGGCGTTGCGCGACGTCCGGCGGCTCTCGCAGGCGTACCGCCAATTCCTCTCCTGGAACCGGGCCCTCGGCGCCTACCTCGAGGCGCCGCTCGGCACCCCGTCGGCGGCCGCCGCCACCGGTTTGCCGATCACCTCCGGCCTGCCGTTGTCCACCGGTCTCGGGACTGCCCAGCCGAATGGCGGCGACGTCAACGAGGCGGTCGGCTACCTGCGCCAGGACCTGTTCCGGCCCGGTTGGCTGACCGAGTCGTGGGATTCGATCATCACCACCTACATCCCGCCGCGCGTCGGTTCGCGCGAGGTCGGGGCGCAGGCGTCGCCGGTGTGGCTCGACCATGGGATGGGCAGCGGAACCTCGCTGGACCGCTGGTCCACCGATCTGTTCGGCGGCGTGATCGGTTCGACCGGGGCCGACCTGGTGTGGGGCAAAGCGCTGCACTCGCTGGGCGGATCCCTCGGGGAACTCGTCCCCCGCCTGGTCGGCACGGTCGCCGTGTCTGGCGGCGCCCCGCTGCCGCTCGCGGAGTTCCTCGCCGGGATCGACCGTGACGCCGCGCCGAGCGGGTCCTTCGACCACGCCCTGCTCACCGACATCGCGGTGACCAACGGGGCGGCGGCCGTCCGCGTCGACACCCGCCACCGCGTCCGCACCGGCCTGGGCATCGTCTGCGTCGCGACCCAACTGTCGGAGGCCATCGGGCTGGATTACCTGCGGGCGCAGGGCAGTGCCGCCGCCGCGTCCGGGACGACGTGGGAGGTGCCGCAGTCGCCGGTCCGCCAGTCCGGGGCGGCCGACCCGAGCGGGCTCGGGGCGACACCGGACCGGTTCCGGGCGCCGGAGATGGGGCAGGGCTGAGCATGGCGTCCGATTCGGACCTGACGGCTGCCCTGCAGCTGTGGGCACAGGGGGTGGCGGCACGGGATGTGCCCGTCCCCGCCGCCGACGAGCTGCACCTGATCGCCGAGCACCCCGGCACCTGGCGCGACAGCGGCGCCTCGCCGGTCGCGCAGTGGTGGGGTGCCGCCATCGACCACCTGCTCGGTCAGGTCGAGCTCGGGGTGCTGCCGGCGATCGCGGTCGCCCACCTGCCGGACCGCTTGGCATCACCCGCGGGTCCGCCGCCCGCATCGGGCACCGCCGGAGCCCACCGTGCGCCCACCGTCGACGACGAGGGGTCCGCGGCGCGGGCGGGCAGTGCCGACCCGCTCGCCGCGCTGACCGCGGCCCTCATCGCGTGGCGCGGGGAGAAGATCGCGCAGGGGGCGCCAGGGGCGGAGACGATCAAGGACATCACGCTGCGCAACCTGGCCAAGCGTGCGCCGGTGAGCGCCGAGCAGATCCGCAAGAAGCTGCCCGGCGCCGCCGACCTCGTCGAGGAGCTGGCGGCCCTGTTCGCCCGCTATGCGCCGTCCTCCGCGCCGTCGCAGGCTCCGCCGGAGCCGACCGCCGCCGTCGCGCCGTCGCCCCCCGCGCCGGCCGTCGCGCCGTCGCCGACTCCCTCCGCCGTCACCCGGAGCGCGCCCCCGGCGTCGAGCCTCCTGCCGCTGACGCATGCCGACTTCTGCGACTACGAGTACCCCGAGACCGACATCGCACCGGGAGCGCTGCGCATCGCGACCACCCCGGACGGTGTGCGGCTGGCCTGGGATCCGTTTCCCGGCGGCCCCGTCGTCCTCTACCGCGTCGTGTCCGGCGACGACGTGCCACCGTACAAACCGGAGGCGGGCGAGCTGGTCGGCGTCACCGCGGCCACCGCGGCCGAGGACAACCGCTTCCTGACCAGCGCCGTGCGCCACTACCAGGTGTGGGCGCATGTCGGCGACAGCGAGGCCGCCGCCCGTGCGGCACAGCCGGTGCAGTGGGCGATCGGGCAGGACATCAGCCCGGTCGAGGACATGGTGCTGACCGAGGACACAGGCCGCGTCGTCGGCGAGTGGTCGGTGTTCCCCGGCACCCGGGCGGTGCGGGTGTTCCGCATCCCGCTCGACGCCGGCGGCCCCGCGACCACCGACCCGCGCTTCCAGATCTGCGTCGACGACGCGAATCTCACCGGCTTCGTCGACGCCGACGTGCCGCGCGGGCGCCGCTATCTGTACCGCGCCCTGGCCGAGGTGCCCGTCGGCGAATCGCTGCGCCTCTCGCGCCCGGCGCAGCAGGAGATCCTCGTCTCGGTCGACCTGGCGTCCATCGCCGACCTGCAGGTCGCAATCAACGACAACGGCTCCCTGTTCGACCTGGCTTGGACCACCCCGGAGAGCGGGCAGGAGGTGCGGGTCTACCGATTCCAGCAGCCGCCCCCGGCCGGGCTCGAGCGCGAGGACCTGCCGCTGGAGGCGTTGTCGGTGCAGGGGTTCACCGAGGAGACGCGGGTGCGCCATCCGGCGAAGGCCGGCCAGGACCCGACCTTCTCGCAGATGACCGGGGTGCCGTGGCCCAGCGGGTGGGATCGCGCCTACCTCACCCCCGTTACCGTCGCCGCCGGGCGGGCGCGCATCGGGACGACCCGCGTCCTGGCCCGACCGCTGCCCGGCGTGGTGGAGCCGCAGATCGTCGAGCGCTTCCACTGCGAGATGATCACCTTCGGGTGGCCGCGCGGTGCAGCCGCGGTGCGCGCCTACATCGGACCGGCATCCATCCCGAGCGAGCAACTGCTGACCGGCAAGCCCTTCGGCGAGGTCAGCGCCGAGCAGTACGAACGCGACGGCGCGCTGATCCTCACCCGGCCACTGACCCCCAAGGGATGCCACGTCTACCTGGTCCCGGTCTCTTATTCGGCCGGTCGGGAGATCACCGGCGAAGCGGTCGGGCTGCCCTACCGCGGCTTGATCCGCATGGCCTACCAGTTCGAGCCGGTGGCGGCCGGGCCCGGGCGCACCGTCGTCCGCCTGGTGCTGCACGCAGAGGTCGCCGTCAGCGACCTCCCGCCGCTCGTCGCGGTCCACCGGCCCGAACGCCTTCCCCTCGACGCCTCCGACGGGCGCACCCTCCGCTTCGGCTCGGATATGGGCGAGGAACGGCCGCACTGTCAGATCTACGGCGAGATCCCGGCCGGGCGCACCGTCACGCCGTGGGTCGTCGACCTGACCAATCTGACCGGTTTCGTGCGGATCTTCGTCGCCGACCCGGCGCGCGGCGATGCCCGCCCGCCCATCGGCATGCTCGACCCGCCGATGGCATCGCTGTGGATCAGCCCGCCTCCGCCGCCGGCCGCGCAGCCCGGGTGGTGAACCGATGGCAGACCTGACCAAACACCAGGCGGCGCGACGAGTCACCCCGGCACCGGTGGCCGCCGACCGCTACGCACAGTTCACGTACACCTCCTTCGACGAGGGGGCGCCCGTCAGCGCGATGGCCGCCCCGGGCGGTCGCGGCCACGGCGGCGGATGGCAGGTGAAGCAGGTGGTCGGCACCCTCGACCCGGCCTACCTCGACGAGCTGGTCGCGCGGATCGTCACCCGGTTCGACCTGGAGCCGGCCCTGCCCGGCTTCCCCACGCCCGAGCAGATCGCGACCAGGCCGGCCCGGCTGAGCTACCTGTACACGACCGGACCCGACGGGACCGGACGGGCCGCCTATTGGCACACCGTCGACGCCGGGCGCGACGCCACCGGGCGCCCGGGCAACGTCTTCGCGCACGTCCTCGCCGACGACGCACCCGACGACCCGGCCGGATTCCTCCCCGTCGAACTGTGGCGCTGGTCCGGGTGGAGTTCGCCGTACGGGCCCGACGAGGTGCGCGCCGCCGCCCTGCCCGCGGGCGGCACCGCTCCCGCGCCGAATCCCGCGCTGTCGGAGGCGGCGACCCTCGACTTCCTCCTCGACCCGGCGGCCGATCGGGTCAGCGTGCTGCGCGTCCTGCTCGACGCGGTGTCCGCACGGCTGTCCGGGGATGCGCCGGGGACCGTCGTCCTCGGTGTCGACGACCACGACCGCGCGGCCGCCTGGATCGCCGCGGTCAGCCGGTTCCTCACCCCGCAGGGGGCGCGCCGGTTCTCCTGGAGCACCCACGATGCCCCCGACGCGGTGCTGGCCGGTGCCGGTTCGGCACTGCACCTGGTCGCGGTGCCGCGTGCGCGACTCGGCGAATTGGCCGGGTATCCCGGCGTCGTCGTCGACGAGCACGAGGAGCCCTACCTCGGCGACAGCGCCGCCGCCGGGCACCGGGTGGCCTCCGGCCCGGTGCCGGTGACTGCGCTCTCGGTGCTGGCCGAGGCCGTGCTGGCCGACGACGACGTGGCGCGGCGGATCCTCGCGCGCCGTGACCGGGTCGCCGCCGAAATCGCCGACGCCGCTCCCGCGGCGCGGCTCGCCCCGGAGTGGCCGATCGCCGTCGCCGTTCTGGAAGACCCCGAGCTGGCGGAGTTCCACCCGGATGCCGCCGCCGTCGTCGTGGACGACGCCCCCGACGGACTGGGCGCGCTGCCGTGGGCCGCCGACCTCGTCGAGACGACGCTGCGGCGCTATCCGCCGACCCCGGACGAGGCGCTCGCACGGTTGCGCCGGGCGGCGCTGCGCCGCCGGGCCACCCCGGCGTTGGCCCGCTGCGTGTTGGCGGCGGCCTGCGCGGACCCGGCGTGGCTCGACGCCTGCGACCTCGCCGGGGTACCGGCCGTCGAGTCCGTCCCCCTCGGCCCGCTGCGCGACCGGATCGCTGAACGTGCCGGGGAACTCGCCGGTGCGGGGGAGGAGGCGACGCGGCCGCTGCTGCGCACGGCGGAGATCGTCGAACGCCTGGCCGCACCCGACGCCGACCTGACGGCGGCGCGCGCCGCCCTGACACAGGCATGCACGAGTTCCGGGCTCCTCGGCATCGGAGATCCCGGATGGATCGAGCGGTTCGACGCCGCGGCGATCAGCGAGCCGACGCTGGCCGCCCATGTCCGCCCGCTGTTCGCGCGGCTGGCGGTGCCCAGCCTGGTGGGGCTGCCCGGCGACGTCGCCGGATGGCTGTTCGGCGCGCTTGGACCGTTCGGCTACGTCCATCCGACTCCGGCCACCCCGGACGACGACTACCTCTTCGGTTTCGCGACGCGAGCGGTACTCGCCGACCCCGCATCGTCGGCGAACCGGTTGGATCCGTCGGCGCGCGGCGCGCTGGCCGGCGCAGCGATCGACGCGGCGCTGGGTGCCGCGCGTCTCGAGGACGACGACTGTCGCGACCTGGTCGGTGCGATCGTGGCGCTGGCGACCCCGCCGCCCGAGGATCTGTTGCGCTTCTCGGCGGACAGCGGTCGGGTGCCCCCGCAGCTCCTCGACTCGATGGTGTTCTACGGCGAGGTGGAGGATGCCGCACTGCAGGCCGTGGTGGACGCGCGCGACTCGGCGACGCCCGAACTCGTCGCCGCCGCCTGGTTGCGCCGCGGGGCCCGCACCGCCACCACCGACCGCGACGGGTGGTGCGCCAGCGTCGCGACGCTGGCCACCTCGTCGGCCAGCACCCCGGCACCCGACGGCACCGTCGCCTGGGTCGGGCAGGCGGCCGACGAACTCGTCGTCATGGCCGCGGCCGGTTTCGTGCTCGGGCAGAGCGACGGCGCGCCGTGGGCCGATCCCGAATCGGCTTTCTGCGCCTCGCTGCGCGGCCGGATGACGTCGCTGGACCAGCGCGTCCGCGACGAACTCGCGCGCGCCGAATGGGCCTGGCTGCTCGACCCGGCATGGGTCGCGGGGCACGCGTTCACGGCTTTCCTGCGCATCGCGGGTGCCGGGGCCGGCCCGCTCGCGGACGATCGTGCCGGTGCGGTGGGATGGTCGCAGTCCTTGGTCGACCAGCGGGTCGAGGCCGGTACCTATCGCGGACCGGCCGATGTGGCCGGGCTGCGCGACGCCGGCTGGCTGGTGGTGCGGGGCCTGGGTCCCGCGGCCGCCGAGAAATTCTTCGCCGACTACCGGCCGGCCGCGGCCGAGTGGTTGGCGCGCACGGGCATCGCGGCGAATTCCGGACTGGGAGGACTCGGCTAGTGGCTACCTATGTGTTGGACGGCAAATCGGCGGCGACCCTGGCCCGGCGCCCGCTGGCGGTCAGCCTCGCCGTGTCGGGCGCCCCCAATCCCCACGGGGTGCGGCTGGTGGCGCGGACCCGGGCCGGCGGACCGGCGGCGGGGGTCGTCGAGACCTCGCCCGCGCTGTTGATCCTGCCGCGCGTGGCCGAGGAGGTCGTCATCGCGGCGGTGCCCGCGGGAAGCGAGTTGTTCGCAAGCGGCACGACCGTGCACGTGTCGATCGGGCCGGACGGCACCGCCGACTACGAGGCCGACATCGCCCAACTGACCCCGCGCGACGTATCCGGTCTCGGCTTCATCGAGTTGGCCAGCATCGCCCCCGGCGCGGGGGACACCTTGTCGGTCACGACCCGGCTGACCGTCCCCGACGGGACACTGCCGCCAGTGGCCGCGGCGGCCCGGATCGCGACCCGCGGCGTCATCCGAGCCGATCGGGTGCCCGAATCGCAGGCGCGCCCGGTCCGTCTGCTCGTCGACACCTCGGCGTCGATGGCCGCGCATTTCTCCTCCGGGATGGTCGCGGCCGCCGCCGACATCGTCGCGGGAATGGGTGCCGTCGTCGCCGGCACCCCGGAGGTCTCCGTCGGGTATGCCTCCCCGGCCTCGCCCCCGCCCGCCCCGGTGCCCGCCGACCGGGTCGGCAGCACTTTCGCCGCCGCTCCGGCCGCCGGCTACGCCCTGAGCGGCGGACTGGCGGTCGCACCGGCGCCCGGCACGTTGACCGTGCTGCTCACTGATTCGGTCGGCGCGGTGGAACCGGCCGCGGACCAGGTGCTGCTGGTGCTCTCCGAGTCGGCGGCGGCGGCGGGACCCGGACTGCGCGGGGCGGTGTTGGCGCCGGTCGCCGACCCGGGGACCGCCCTGGTGGCCCAGCCCGACCGGATCGGGCGGGTCGTCGCGGCGCTGTTGGCGCCCGTGGGACTGGGGGGTGCGCGTTGACCAAGTGCCCACGGTGCTTCTCGCCGCTGCACCTGGACGTGTTCGCCTGGGTCGAGAAGGAGCCGCGCCAGGTCGTCGCCGATCCCGTCGCGTCGGCCTATGCCGGTCGCGAGGTGCGGATGGGGCCGGTCACGGTGGCCAACCGGTCGGAGTGGAGCGGCGAATGGCCGCCCTCGCCGGAGCACCCGTATGACGCGGCGTGCCCCCACTGCCACTTCGTGCTGCCGTCGCACTGGTACTTCGGCAACGCCACCTGTATCACGATGGCCGGGGCGCGCGCCACCGGCAAGACGGTGTACATCGCGGTGCTGGTCAAACAGCTGCAGCGATTCGCTGCCCGGTTGGACCGGGAGGTCTTCGGTGCCAACGAGGAGACGGTCCGCCGGTTCCGCGACGAGTACGAGACGCCGCTGTTCGAGGACCGGGGAATCCTGCAGCCGACGCCGCGGGCCTCGCTGCACGGCAGCTACCAACACGACCCGCTGATCTTCAACCTCGGCGAATGGGGCGGGACCAGGCAGTACCTGGTGATCCGCGACGTGGCGGGGGAGGACCTCGAGGCCGCCGACGTCGGGGGCGTTGCCTGGGACTTCTTCAGCCGCGCCGACGCGGTGCTGTTCCTCTTCGACCCGCTGCGCGTCGGGGAGGTCGCCAACCAGCTGCGCGACCTGGTCCCCGCGTCGACGACGGTCGGCGGCGACCCGCGCCACGTGCTGCACACCGTCACCAACCTGATCGGCGACGGGTCGCCCAAACTCGCGGTGATCCTCTCCAAGTTCGACGCGTTGCAGGCGCTGTCGGCGGTCCAGGCCAGTTCGTGGGGACAGGTGATGGGGCAGCCGGGGGCCGCCTACAACCGGGACCCGGGGCTGCTGGAACGCGGCTACGACGAGGAGGAGGGTTTGCGGCTGCACGAGGAGGTGCGCAGCCTGCTCACCCGTCTCGACGCCGGTCCGGCGCTGACGACGATGGTCAACCAGGTCACCGGACGGCAGTACGAGCACCGGTTCTTCGCGGTCTCCGCGCTCGGCGCCCCGCCGGAGGGGGAGAAGCTCAGCGACCGCGGCATCTCCCCGTTCCGCGTCACCGACCCGGTCCGCTGGGTGCTCGCCGCCAACAACGTCATGGTGGAGGGGGCCCGATGAGCCGCGCCGGATTGCAGCAGGTGTCGGTCGGGGTCGGCTGGGACCAGCCCCCCGGCGTCGCCCTGGATCTCGACCTCGCGGCCTTCGTGCTGCCGACGAGCGCGGTGGTCACCTCGGATACGGACTTCGTGTTCTTCAACAACCTGGCCGCCTACAACGGCGCGGTCCGCCTCAACTCCGACCGCTCGGTGCGCACCGGCTGGCGCGAGGAGCTGACCGTCGACACCGCCGCCCTGCCGGCGGCCGTCGACCGGGTGGCGATCGGGGTCAGCTCATACGGCGGTCAGACCACCTTCGGCGACTATCCGGCCGGGTTCGTGGAACTGTCCGATTCCGATGCGGGGCTGCTCGCCCGCTGCGATCTGCAGGCCCGGTTCGGCGGCGAGCGGGCACTGATCTACGCCGACCTGCGCCGCGACGGCGACCGATGGATCCTGGCCGCACGCGGCGAGCGGTTCGACGACCTGGGGGCGATGGCCCGGTCGATGGGCGTCAAAGTCTAGGTGGCCGGCCGCGGCGCCGGCGGGCGAATTGGGAATGCCGCGCCGCGTGCCGTAATATAGATCGTCGGTGCGCTTGTCGTGCCCGTTTCCGCATGCTTTCGCGGCATGTGCGACGGGGATGGCCCGGCACCGACCGGAACACCGCCGACGTCAGCGATGGCGACGGCGGACTGATGACTACCAGGCCTGATCGGGCCGGGAATCGCGGAGGACATGGCGAAGAAGGACGGTGCCATCGAGGTTGAGGGTCGCGTTGTCGAACCCCTGCCCAATGCGATGTTCCGCATTGAGCTGGAGAACGGCCACAAGGTTCTCGCCCACATCAGCGGGAAGATGCGGCAACACTACATCCGCATCCTGCCCGAGGATCGCGTGGTCGTCGAACTCTCGCCCTACGACCTCGGTCGCGGACGAATCGTCTACCGGTACAAGTAGGACTTCCCGGCGTCGCCGGGGAACAGCAACGGCCGTGGTGCGGGATACCGCACTGCCCGTGACAAGAAAACAGGAGAAGCTGACGTGAAGGTCCAGCCGAGCGTCAAGCCGATCTGTGAGAAGTGCAAGGTGATCCGCCGTAACGGACGGGTCATGGTGATCTGCGAAAACCTGCGCCACAAGCAGCGCCAGGGCTGAGCAGCGCCCTTCCACCGGTCGCTTGGCCGACAAGTGATTGACAACTGAATACGACGAACCTCCAGCACCAGCGGGCACAGACGAGTACCCGCCCACCCCCGGATCAGAGGCCGGGGCCCGACCGAGTCGGGACGGACTGGGGGAAGACCTCTGACAACGAGAAGGAAATGAACACATGGCACGTGTTGCCGGTGTCGATCTCCCCCGCGAAAAGCGGCTGGTGATCGCACTTACCTACATCTACGGGGTGGGTCGTACCACTTCGGAGGAAATCCTCGCCGCCACCGGCCTCTCGCCGGATCTGCGCGCCAAGGATCTGACCGACGCCGATGTCGCCAAGCTGCGCGAATACATCGAGGCGTCGGTGAAGGTCGAGGGTGACCTGCGCCGCGAGGTGCAGGCCGACATCCGTCGCAAGATCGAGATCGGCTGCTACCAGGGCCTGCGGCACCGTCGCGGCCTGCCGGTCCACGGTCAGCGCACCAAGACCAACGCCCGCACTCGCAAGGGCCCGAAGAAGACCATCGCCGGGAAGAAGAAGTAATGCCTCCTAAGTCACGTAGCGCTGGCCCCAAGAAGGGCACCCGCCGTCGCGATAAGAAGAACGTCCCGCACGGCCACGCGCATATCAAGTCGACGTTCAACAACACGATCGTTTCGATCTGCGACCCCAACGGCAACGTCATCAGCTGGGCGTCGTCGGGTCACGTGGGCTTCAAGGGCTCGCGTAAGAGCACCCCGTTCGCCGCGCAGCTCGCTGCCGAGAACGCGGCCCGCAAGGCCCAGGAGCACGGCGTCAAGAAGGTCGACGTGTTCGTCAAGGGCCCGGGCTCCGGTCGCGAGACCGCGATCCGCTCCCTGCAGGCCGCCGGCCTCGAAGTCGGCACGATCTCCGATGTCACCCCGCAGCCGCACAACGGTTGCCGTCCGCCCAAGCGGCGCCGGGTCTAGCGGGAAGGTAAGGACTAGAAACAATGGCTCGTTATACCGGACCAGCAACTAAGAAGTCGCGCCGTCTGCGCGTCGACCTGATCGGCGACGACAAGGCGTTCGAGCGTCGTCCCTACCCGCCCGGGCAGCACGGCCGCGCGCGGATCAAGGAGACCGAGTACCTGCTCCAGCTGCAGGAGAAGCAGAAGGCCCGCTTCACCTACGGCGTCATGGAGAAGCAGTTCCGCCGCTACTACGAAGAGGCGAACCGTCGCACCGGCAAGACCGGCGACGAGCTGCTGAAGATCCTCGAGACCCGTCTGGACAACGTCGTGTACCGCGCCGGTCTGGCCCGCACGCGCCGCCAGGCCCGTCAGATGGTCAGCCACGGACACTTCACCGTCAACGGCGTGCGTGTCGACGTCCCGAGCTACCGCGTCGGTCAGTACGACATCATCGACGTGCGACCCAAGTCGCTCGCGACGGTGCCGTTCCAGATCGCCAAGGAGATCCAGGGCGACCGGCCGGTGCCGGCATGGCTGCAGGTCGTGCCCTCGACCCTGCGCATCCTCGTGCACAACGTGCCCGAGCGTGAGCAGATCGTGGTGCCGCTCACCGAGCAGCTCATCGTCGAGTACTACTCGAAGTAGTCATCCAGTCGGGGGGCTCCGCCCCCCGACTGCCCCCATTCCGGGGGACAGCACATCCACCGACGCCGTCAAATAGTGGGCGGCAAAGGAGAAAACACCGCACATGCTCATCTCACAGCGACCCACCCTGTCCGAAGAGGTCATCGCCGAGAACCGCTCGAAGTTCTTCATCGAGCCCCTCGAGCCCGGCTTCGGCTACACCCTGGGCAACTCGCTGCGCCGCACCCTGCTGTCGTCCATCCCGGGCGCGGCGGTCACCAGCGTGCGCATCGACGGCGTGCTGCACGAGTTCACCACCGTTGCGGGGGTCAAGGAAGATGTCACCGAGATCATCCTGAACCTCAAGGGCCTGGTCGTCTCCTCCGAAGAGGACGAGCCGGTCACCATGTACGTCCGCAAGCAGGGTCCCGGGGATGTCACCGGCGCCGACATCGTGCCCCCGGCCGGTGTCACCGTGCACAACCCTGACCTGCACATCGCGACCCTCAACGACAAGGGCAAGCTCGAGATCGAGCTGGTCGTCGAGCGGGGCCGCGGCTACGTGCCGGCCGTGCAGAACAAGGCCACCGGTGCCGAGATCGGCCGCATCCCGGTCGACTCGATCTACTCGCCGGTCCTCAAGGTGACCTACAAGGTCGAGGCCACCCGTGTCGAGCAGCGCACCGACTTCGACCGTCTGGTGCTCGACGTGGAGACCAAGAACTCCATCAGCCCGCGCGACGCCCTGGCGTCGGCCGGAACCACGCTGGTCGAGCTCTTCGGCCTGGCCCGTGAGCTCAACGTCGAGGCGGAGGGCATCGAGATCGGCCCGTCGCCGATCGAGGCCGACCACATGGCGTCGTTCAACCTCCCGATCGAGGACCTGGAGCTGACCGTGCGCAGCTACAACTGCCTCAAGCGCGAGGGTGTGCACACCGTGGGCGAGCTGGTCGCGCGGACCGAGTCGGATCTGCTCGACATCCGCAACTTCGGCCAGAAGTCGATCGACGAGGTCAAGGTCAAGCTGCACGCGATGGGCCTGTCCCTCAAGGACAGCCCGGCCAGCTTCGACCCGTCGCAGGTGGCGGGCTACGACCCGGCCACCGGCACATGGTCGGATGACGCGGGCGCCGACGACGGCGAGGATTTCGCCGAGACCGAGCAACTGTAAGCGGCTGTACCAAACCCCCGACCCACTCGTGAGAGTCGGTCACCTCTGAGGAGAAGACAATGCCCAAGCCCACCAAGGGTGCCCGCCTCGGCGGGTCGGCCAGCCACCAGAAGGCGATCCTGGCGAACCTCGCCACCTCGCTGTTCGAGCACGGCCGCATCACCACCACCGAGTCGAAGGCCAAGCGGCTGCGCCCGTACGCCGAGAAGCTCATCACCCACGCGAAGGCCGGCTCCCTTGCCGATCGTCGCCAGGTGCTGAAGTTCATCCGTGACAAGGACATCGTCCACGTCCTGTTCGCGGAGATCGGCCCGTCGTTCGCCGAGCGTCCCGGCGGCTACACCCGCATCATCAAGACGCTGCCGCGCAAGGGCGACAACGCCCCGATGGCCGTGATCGAACTCGTCCGCGAGTCGACCGTGACCACCGAGGCCAACCGCGCCAACCGCGTCGCCGCTTCGAAGAAGAGCGACAAGGCTGCCGACGAGAAGCCGGCGAAGGCTGCCGAGGCCAAGGCCGACGACGCCGCCGAGGCGAAGGCTGTCGACGCTGAGGCGAAGGCCGACGCCAAGCCGGCCAAGGCCGCCAAGGCCAAGGCCGACGAGAAGCCGGCGAAGGCCGCCGAGGCCAAGCCCGCCAAGGCGGCCGAGGCGAAGGCCGACAAGGCCGCCGACTCGGCCGAGCTGCCGGCCGGTGCGCACGCACCGCTCGACGACGGTTCGCAGCCCGAGGGCTTCCCGATCAAGGGCAACGCCTCCTCGAAGCTGTACCACCGTCCCGGCACCCGCTTCTACGAGAGCACCGAGGCCGAGATCTGGTTCGCGACCGACGCCGACGCGGAGGCCGCCGGGTACCAGCTGCCGCCGTCGCAGCGCGACGAGTCCTAGTCCGTCGCTCCGCGACGAGGCTTGAGTTCTATGCCGACCGACCCCGCCACCCCAGCCGGTGGCGGGGTTTGTCGTCTCCGGTTGCTGGTCGGCTACGACGGCACGGAGTTCAGCGGCTGGGCCCTGCAGCCGGGGCGGCGGACGGTCGCCGGGGTACTGACCGACGCCCTGACGACGGTGCTGCGCGAGCCGGTGCGACTGACCGTCGCCGGGCGCACGGACGCCGGGGTGCATGCCAGCGGCCAGGTCGCGCACCTCGATGTGCCGCGGGCGGCGCTGGAGACGAGATCGATCCACGGCGACCCGTCGACGCTGGTCCGGCGACTGGCCAAACTGCTGCCCGACGACGTGCGGGTGAAGTCCGTCGACGAGGTGTCGCACGACTTCGACGCGCGGTTCTCAGCCCTGCGCCGGCACTACGAGTACCGATTGGCCGATGCGCCGTGGGGACCGGAACCGGTGTCCGCCCGGACGACCGCCGACTGGCCCCGTCCGCTGGACCTCGATGCGCTCAACGCCGCGTCGGCGACCCTGGTCGGGCTGAACGACTTCGCCGCCTTCTGCCGGTTCCGGCCCGGTTCGACGACGATCCGCGACCTGCAGCGGTTCTCCTGGCACCGCGCGGAGGACGGCGTGCTCGTCGGCCGGGTCAGTGCCGACGCGTTCTGCTGGTCGATGGTCCGCTCACTGGTCGGCGCGGTGGCGACCGTCGCCGAGGGTCGGCGGGACGTCGACTGGTGTGCCGGTCTGCTCCGGGAGACCGAGCGCAGCGCGCAGGTGCCGGTGGCCCAGGCGCGGGGTCTGTGCCTGATCGGCGTCGACTATCCGCCGCCCGATCAGTGGGCCGCGCGCAACGCGACCACCCGTGACCTCCGCGACGCCGACGAGGTGACCGGCGGTTCGGGCTGTTGCGGCGGATAGGGCGGTTCCAGCAGTAGGTGTCGCCAGGCCTGCCGGTCGAAGGCGGGCGGCGTCGTCGACGAGATGAACTCGGTCACCATCGTCGCGAAGCGGTCCGGCTCGTCGCGGAACGGGAAGTGACCGCAGCCGTCGAAGGTCTCCAGGCGTGAGCCGGTGATCGCGGAGTGGGCGATCTCGGCATGCCGGTAGGGGATCACCGTGTCGGCCGTGCCCCAGGCGATCAGTACCGGGATGCCGGCGGTGAGATAGCTGCGGTCGAGCATCGACACGTGTTGCCCGCGCCAGTCGACGACCGAGCGCAGGGTCCGGCTGAAGGCGGCACGGGAATCGCGCGGGCTCAGATCCGCCAGGATGCGCAGCAGGTCGGGCCGGTCGACGAGGTGTCGGCGCGGCGAGAGGGGTCCGGCCGGGCCGGGTAGCTCCGGCGTCGCGGCCAGTGTGCGGGCGACCCCGTCGAGGACGGCGGGTGCGCCGGGCAGGCGCAGCAGACCGAGGAGTTGCGTCATGCCGGGCAGCGTGGCCAGGCGCAGTGCGGGGGAGACGTCGCGGGTGACGCCGCCGGCCGAGACGAGGATCAGCCGGGAGACCATCGACGGGTACTGGTAGCAGAACTGCATCGCCACCCCGCCGCCGAGCGAGTGGCCGACCAGGACGACGCGGTCGTGGCCGAGTGCGCACAGCAGGTCGCGCAAACCGTTGGCGAAGGCCGCCACCGAGTAGTCGGCGCGCGGCTTGTCGGAGGACCCGTGCCCGAGCAGGTCGGGGGCGATGACGGTATGCGATTTCGCCAGGCGGGATATGACGGGTTGCCACGTCGACGAGTTGTCGCCGATTCCGTGCAGGAGGACGACGACGGGGCGCGAGCCGTCGTCGGGGTTCTCGCCCGCGATGCGGTAGGCGCGGCGGTAGCCGTGAATCGTCCGGTAGCGCATCCGGATGCGGTTCGTGGTGGTCACCGTGATCCTCCCTGGGGCCGCAGCGGTGGTACGTCTCCCAGTCAACCCCGCCCGCAGGTGCGGCGCCTCGGGCGTATCACCGAATTAGCAGGGTGTTTACAAGCGCCGCCGATTAATCGCCGATCCGATGGAACCGTTCGGGGCCGTGCTGCGTCTAATCCCATATGCGGTGAAATCCGCCGCTCGGGGGAGGGGAAATGACAATCGGGACGACACCCGGGGTGCTCGACTGGATCGACAGCCGGATCACCACCCGGTCGCGCTCGGGGGCGATCTCGGTGACGACGACGGCGCAGGGGTTGCCGGTGGAGGTGACGATCGCCGAATCGGCACTGCGCCTCGGGGCGCGGGCCATCGCCGCCCAGGTCCTGGCCCTGTGCGAGCAGGGGCGGGTCAGCGCGGGCGTACGGCTGCGGGAAACGCTCACGTGCGACGGGGTCGACGAGGAGTTGCTCGCATTGATGGGCCTGGCCACCGCTGACGACCTCGCCCGTATCCAGTCCGATGCCGACGACGCGAGCTGTGCGCCGCGGTCGTGGCTCCGGTGATCCCGATGGCCAATCCACAACTCGACGAGATCCTGGCGCGGGTGTCGACGGCGGTGGGCCGGATGGCCGATCTCTCCGACGGCTACGCGGCGATCCGCGCCGAGGCGGCGGACCCGAAGGGAGCCGTCACCGCCCGGGTCGACGGCTCCGGTGCGCTTGTCGGTCTGGAACTCGACCACGCGGCGGTGCGGCTCGGGGCCGACGCATTGGGGGAGTCGATCGTGTCGACGGCGATGATCGCCGCGCAGCGGGCCTACGCGCAGCGCGCCCGGCTCACCGAGGATTTCAACAGCGACTTCGGCGAGTTCGCCGGTATCGCGACCGACGAGGGGGAGTGATGGGTCTGGTGGTGATGATCGGCGAGGCGGTCGAGGGATTGGCGGCCACGTCGGCGACGATGGGCACGGCGCTGGCGTCGGCGGGCGGGATAGACGCGGCGGCCAACACCGCGGCGATGGTCGCGGTGTTCGGTCTGATCGGCCAAGAGTTCGTCGGGGCGTTCGCGCTGGCACAGGCCGCCCACCTCGCGTCGGTCGGAGGCCTGGCCGCGGCGCATGCGGGGACGGCCGCGGCGATGCTCGCCGGGACCGCGGCCTTCGACGGTGCCGATGCCGCCGGCGCGGACGGCATCGGGCGATGACGGCGCGAGCAGGCGGTAGCGCCTCGGTGCTGATCGGTCCGCCGACCGTCGAGGGCGCGCTGCGGGGTGCCGGGTTGGGCCCGATCCTCGACACCCCCGTTCCGGCGGTGTTGCGGGCGTTGGGTCTGCCATCGCTGCCCGCTCTGCCTCCCGCACCGCCGCTGCCGGGTCTTCCGCCGCTTCCGGTACTGGACCCGGCGGTGCTGTTGAAGCCGCTCACCGATCTGCTCGGTGTGTTCGGATCGGGGGATCTGGCCGGCGCGGGCGACCCGGGAGCGATATTCAAGGGCCTCTCCTCGCTGCTCGACCTGACCATCTCGGGTACCACGACGGCGCTGAAGGAGATGGACAAGGTCTGGGCCGGTGCCGCCGCGACCGGGGCCGCCACCAAGATGGCCCGCACTAGCGCCGAGACCGGGGCGGTGTCGGCCCAGGGAGCGAAGATGTCGGCCGATATCACCGTCGGAGCGGGGATGGTCGCGGGCGGCCTGGCTGCGTTGCAAGCCGTCATCGCGAAGACCGTGGGGCTCCTCGCCGCGGCGCTGCCGTTCGTCGCGACCCCGCCCGGGCAGGCGGCCGTGCTCGCGATCATCAGCGCTGGTCTGGCCGAGGGAGGCGCGGTGGTCGCCGCGACGAAGGCGCAGCTGCTGGCGCCGACCGCGTCGATGGCCGCGAACGGCAAACCGGTGCCCGTCAGCGGTGCCCCGGCCGGTGCGGGGTCGGCCTTCGCGATCGCGGCGAGCGTGCTGGAAGCCGCGGCCGGCCCGATCAAGGCGGCGACCGGCGCCCTCGGCTCGGCGCTGACCGCCGCGGCGAAGGCCGCGCCGAAACAGGCGGCCACACCACCGGGCAAGCGACTCGCGACGGCCAAGGATCGCGGCGGGGACTGTCGTTGCCCCGCCCAGGACGACGGCCGACAGGGCGACCGCCACCATCAGGGTGTCGCCGGGGCCGGGCGCGCCGGTCAGGGCGGAAAGGGAGCCGGCGGAAAGGGAGCGACTGCCAAGGGCCTCGGCGGTGCAGGGGCCGGCCTCGGCGCGGGCGGTCCACGCGAAGTCACGGCCAGCTACGCCGCGAGGACACCGGTCCTGGGCGGAACCGAGCCGGCGGGTTTCGCCGCGACGACCAGTCCGTCGCCCGCGGGCGCCACGCCGACAACGGGGACCGGGATGGCCCCGGTCGGCGCGGCCGGTGCCCTGGGCGGTGCGCATGCGGTCGCGCGACTGGCCGGTGGCGCGCCACTGGCGGCGCTCAAGTCGAGCGATGCCGTATCCGATTGCGCTCGGGCGTACGCGCCCGCGGTGTTCGGCGACGACCGTGGCCCCGACGGGGCGCCGGATGAACCAGCACCGCCCGAGAAGTCGACGGCGGGGGCCAGGCTCGCCGCGTTGAGGGAGGAACTGTTGTCATGACGCCGAAACTGACCGTCGACCCGGCGGGACTCGAGCGGGTCGCAGCGGCACTCGAGTCGGTCGCGACCAGACTGGAGCGGGCGGTGACCATGCGGACCACGCGTCTCGCACCGGCCGCCGCGGGCAACGACGAGGTGAGTGAACGGGTGGCGGCCTCGTTGGACGCCGCCGCGCGGGCGTTTCGCGCGGATGTCGTCGCCGGTGCCGGACAGGCCGTCGGAGCCGCGGCGGCACTGCGGGAACACGCACGCGCACTGGCCGCGGCGGATGGCGCGCACCGACCATGACCGGAATCCGACCCGGTTTCACCGGCATCGACTGGCAGTCCCGGACCCCCGAGCGGCTGCGCACCGACCTCATGGCCGGTGCCGGAGCGGTCCCGCTGGCCGATTGCGCCGACGGCTGGGCCGATCTCGCCGCGGACCTCGACGCCCTGGTCGCGGTGACCCGACGCACGCTCGACGGGCTGAGCGAGCAGTGGGATTCGGCGGGGGCGAGGACGACGGCGTCCGTGTTGTCCCGCCTGCCTGGCTGGATCGACGGACTCGCCGACGTGGCGGCGGCGCAGGAGAGGCTAGCCCGGGCCGGGCTGTCGGCGCTGGAGACGGCCCGGCTCGCGATGCCGGCCGCCGAGGCGATCGACGCGGCCCGGGTCGGACTCGCGCGGCTGACCTCGACCATCGGCCTGTCGGCGATGATGACCGGCGGATTGGTTCGTGCCGAGCGGGCCGAGCGCGAACTCTGCGCGACCGCGGCGCGGGTGATGGCCGACTACGAACGCGACTCCGAGCCGCTGGCGACGGCGGCCCCCGAACACCTTCCCCCACCCGCGCTCGTCCGCGCCACGGGGGCCCCGGCAACGTCGACGGGGTCGGGTGGGGCGGCGGGTGTGAGCGGGGCAGTCCCGGGGGTTTCGATGCCGCCGGCGATTGCGCCACCCCGGATTCTGACGGCCTTCGCCGCGACTCCGGTGACCCAGGTCAGACGAACGCCTGCGGGGGAGCCGTCTAGCGGCGCGGGTGGGGAGCCGTCGGCGACCACCCGCGGGGTCGGGGCGGCGGGTACTCCGGTCGGCGGCGGACTCGGGGCGATGGCGCCGACGAGTGGTTCCGGGGCACCGCGGGGCGCGAGTGTCTCCGCCGTGCCGGGGGCCGTCGTGGGCCCGGCCGCGACGCCGGATGTCACCCGCCAGGGCAGCGGCGAGACGGGTGCGTTGACGTGGGCGGAGCTTGCCGTCGGCGACGAGGTGCGGGTCGTGCGCGGCCCGACCGACACAGACTCGGGTCACGCGACCGTGTGATCCGACACCAGAGAGAAGGGGGAACACCATGCCCGGATCAGGGCTCAATCTCGACGTCGGGGCGTCGATGGCGTCGACCAAGTCGGTCGCCGGGATCGTCGACGAGATGCAGCAGGTCATCCGTGCCATCCAGACCGCCTCGCAGACGGCGGCCGGCACCTGGAAGGGACGCGCATCTGGGGCGTACGACTCGACGCACGCCGACTGGAACGCCAGCGCGACGAAGCTCAACCTCGCGCTCGAAGACATCAAGGCGAAGCTCGCCTCGTCGTTCGCGGGCTACGGCGACGAGGACGACTCGGGGGCGGCGACCATCACCGGCTCGCTCGCGGTCTGACCGACCGACCAGAGCAACAACCACAAGGAGGAAATCATGAGTCTCATCCAGTACGACTTCGCCGCGCTCGACACCCTGACCGGCGATCTGAACCGCAACTTCGCCCGACTCGAGCAGTTGTCGGGCCAGCTGCGGACCCAGGTGAACGCGTTGGCCACCCATTGGCAGTCCGCCCAGGGCGCGCAGGCATACCAAGACGCCCAGCACCACTGGGACCGCGTCTTCGACGAATCACGGACCCGGCTCAACAATCTGAGCTCGGCGGTGACCAAGGCCTCGTCGACGATGGGCAACACCGATATGCGGGTGGGCCGCACGTTCGCCGTGTAAGACGGTCGGGATGATTCGGGCAACGGTACGCTGTGTCCGAATCATCCCTGACCATCTTCCGAACCCGTGAGGCACCCGTGTCCGCTGAAGGATCCAAGAAGGCGATTGTCGCCGCACTCGTCGCCAACGGCGGTATCGCCGTCGCGAAATTCGTCGGCTGGGCCATCACCGGCTCATCGTCGATGCTGGCCGAGGGTGTCCACTCGGTCGCCGACACCTCTAACCAGGCACTGCTCCTGCTGGGGCAGAAACGGGCGAAGCGCGACGCGGACACGTTGCACCCGTTCGGCTACGGCCGGGCGCGCTACTTCTACTCGTTCATCGTCGCCCTGGTGATCTTCGCGCTGGGATCGCTGTTCGCCCTGTACGAGGGCTTCGAGAAGCTCCAGCACCGTCACGACCACACGCTGGAGTCGCCGTATATCGCCGTCGCGATCCTCGCCGTCGCCATCTGTCTGGAGGGCTACAGCTTCCGCACGGCGGTGAAGGAGTCGTCACCGCTCAAAGGCCGGGCCAGCTGGTGGCGGTTCATCCGCAACTCGCGCAACCCGGAGCTCCCGGTGGTGCTGCTGGAGGACAGCGGCGCGCTGATCGGCCTCGTGTTGGCGATCATCGGCGTCGGCCTGACCTGGGCCACCGGCGACGGATTGTGGGACGGGTTGGGCACCGTCTCGATCGGCATCCTGCTCGGCATCATCGCCGTCGTGCTGATCGTCGAGATGAAGAGCCTGCTCATCGGCGAGGGGGCCACCGAGGCGGAACACCGGGCGATCATCTCCGCCCTCGATGCCGAGCCGACCATCGAGCGCGTCATCCACATCAAGACGCAGTACCTGGGGCCCGAAGAACTGCTCGTCGCCGCCAAGATCGCCATCCCCGCGGCCAAGCACGCATCGACGATCGCGCGCACCATCGACGCCGCCGAGGTCCGGATCCGCGAGGCGGTGCCGCAGGTCGGCCCGATCTACCTCGAGCCCGATATCGACCGCGGGACCGACGAGACAGACGCGACGACGGCGGAGGTCTAGGCGATGGTCAGTCCGCTGCTGCGCACCAAATCCATCGAGCAGTCCCTCGCCGATGCCGAGGAACCCGGCCACCAGCTGCGCAAGGACCTCTCGGTCCGCGACCTGATCGTCTTCGGCGTCGCGGTCGTCATCGGCGCCGGTATCTTCACCGTCACGGTGTCGCAGGCGGGCAACAACGCCGGGCCGGCCATCTCGATCTCCTTCCTGATGGCGGCCTTCGCCTGCGGTCTGGCGGCGCTGTGCTACGCCGAGTTCGCCTCGACGGTGCCGGTCGCCGGATCGGCGTACACCTACGGCTACGCGACCTTCGGCGAGTTCCTGGCGTGGATCCTCGGGTGGGACCTCGTCCTCGAGTTCGCCGTCGGCGCGGCCACCGTCGCCAAGGGCTGGTCGGGCTACCTGGGGAACCTGGTACACGCGTTCATCCCGTCGGTGCCCAAGTCCATGCACTCGGTCTCCATCGGCGGCATCGGATTCGACTGGGGGGCGGTCGCCGTCGTCGCCCTCGTGACGATCCTGCTCACCGTCGGAACCAAGCTCTCCTCCCGGTTCAGCGCCGTCATCACCGCCGTCAAGATCGCGGTGGTGCTGCTCGTCATCGTCGTCGGCTTCTTCTACGTCAAGGCGGCCAACTACACGCCCTATATCCCGCCGAGCCAGGGCGGCGGCGACGCGGCCAAGTCGGTGGACTCCTCGTTGTTCTCGCTGATCACCGGCGCGGGCAACACCTCGTACGGGTGGTACGGCGTCCTCGCCGCGGCCTCGGTGGTGTTCTTCGCCTTCATCGGCTTCGACGTGGTCGCGACCACGGCCGAGGAGACGCGCAACCCCAAGCGGGACATCCCGCGCGGCATCCTCGGCTCGCTGGCCATCGTCACCGTTCTGTACGTGCTGGTCACCCTCGTCGTCAGCGGGATGGCCAACTACCACCAGCTCGCCGGCAAGGGCGACGATTCGAAGAACCTCGCCGACGTCTTCGCCATCAACGGGGTGATGTGGGCGGAGAAGCTGATCGCCATCGGCGCCCTGGCCGGTCTCACGACGGTGGTCATGGTGCTGGTCCTCGGCCAATCGCGCGTCCTGTTCGCGATGTCGCGCGACGGCCTGATGCCCCGCGGCCTCGCCAAGACCAGTACGCGGTTCGGCACCCCGGCCCGCCTGACCCTGATCATCGGTGCCGTCGTCGCCCTGGTGGCCGGGTTCTTCCCGATCGACCGACTCGAGGAGATGGTGAACGTCGGGACGCTGTTCGCCTTCGTCGTGGTGGCCGGCGCGGTCATGGTGCTGCGCCGCAGCCGACCCGACCTGCCCAGAGGATTCGTCGTGCGCGGCGGTCCCGTGGTCCCGGTGCTCGCGATCGTGACCTGCGTCTGGCTCATGCTGAACCTCTCGGCGCTGACCTGGATCCGGTTCCTGGTGTGGATGGCCCTCGGGTTCGTCGTCTATTTCGCCTACGGCAGCCGGCACTCGATGGTCGGGCGGCGCGAGCGGGGCGAAGCCTGACCCGACGAGCGGCGGGGCCGACTCGGGCCGACCGAGGCGGCACGATAGCCTGGGCGGAACCCGCGCACATCATCGATTAGGGGAGCAGATGAGCCTCGTGTCCAAGTCCACGCCGACCGCCGAGCACCGCAACGGAATCGACTTCAAGGTCGCCGACCTCGCCGAAGCCGACTTCGGGCGCAAGGAGATCGAACTCGCCGAGCACGAGATGCCCGGTCTGATGGAGCTGCGTCGCGAATACGCCGACGTGGCACCGCTGAAGGGCGCCCGCATCTCCGGTTCGCTGCACATGACGGTGCAGACCGCGGTGCTCATCGAGACCCTCGTCGCGCTCGGCGCGCAGGTCCGCTGGGCGTCGTGCAACATCTTCTCCACCCAGGACCACGCTGCCGCCGCGGTCGTCGTCGGCCCGTACGGCACCGTCGACGAGCCCAAGGGCGTGCCGGTGTTCGCCTGGAAGGGGGAGACGCTCGAGGAGTACTGGTGGTGCGCCGAGCAGATGCTCACCTGGCCCGCCGACGCCGACGGCAACCCGGTGCTGGCCAACATGATCCTCGATGACGGCGGCGACGCGACGATGCTCGTGCTGCGCGGCGCCGAATTCGAGAAGGCGGGGGTCGTGCCACCCGCCGACGACGACCACTCCGCCGAGTACAAGGTCTTCCTCAACCTGCTGCGCGACCGCTTCGCGCAGGACAAGGGCAAGTGGACCGCCATCTCCGAGTCGGTCAAGGGCGTCACCGAGGAGACGACGACGGGCGTGCTGCGGCTCTACCAGTTCGCCGCCGCCGGCGACCTCGCCTTCCCCGCGATCAACGTCAACGACTCGGTCACCAAGTCCAAGTTCGACAACAAGTACGGCACCCGCCACTCGCTGATCGACGGCATCAACCGCGGCACCGACGTGCTGATCGGCGGCAAGAAGGTGCTGGTCTGCGGCTACGGCGACGTCGGCAAGGGCTGCGCCGAGTCGCTGGCCGGTCAGGGGGCTCGGGTCCAGGTGACCGAGATCGATCCGATCAATGCGCTGCAGGCGCTGATGGACGGCTTCGACGTCGTCACCGTCGACGACGCGATCGGCAATGCCGACATCGTCGTCACCTCCACCGGCAACCTGGGCATCATCACCTTCGAGCACATGCAGAAGATGAAGAACCAGGCGATCCTCGGCAACATCGGCCACTTCGACAACGAGATCGACATGGCCGGGCTCGAGTCGGCGCCGGGGATGACCCGCATCAACGTCAAGCCCCAGGTCGACCAGTGGGTGTTCCCGGACGGTCACAGCATCATCGTGCTGAGCGAGGGCCGCCTGCTGAACCTGGGCAACGCCACCGGCCACCCGTCCTTCGTGATGAGCAACAGCTTCTCCAACCAGGTCATCGCGCAGATCGAACTGTGGACCAAGAACGACGAATACGACAACGAGGTCTACCGCCTGCCCAAGCACCTCGACGAGAAGGTCGCGCGGATCCACGTCGAGGCGCTCGGCGGCACGCTGACCAAGCTCACCAAGGAGCAGGCCGAATACATCGGCGTCGACGTGGAGGGGCCGTACAAGCCGGAGCACTACCGGTACTGATCCCCGCGCAAACCCAACACTTCGGGACAAACCCAGCGGCCGCGAGGCGTCGGGTTTGTCCCGAAGTGTTGGGTTTACCGGTTCAGTCGAGTAGTTCCGCTGCCAGCCCCGGCTCCGGGTCGCCGGACAGCACGCGCCACGGCGCCACCCACTGTGCGGCCGCCAGGCCGCGGTAGGCCTCGTCGACGCGCTCCTGCAGGGCGGCGTCCCGCTCGTAGCGGTCGCGTTCGCGGGTGGCGTCGGCCGCCGCGCGGTGGACGGCGCGCTGTGCGGCGACGTCGACGGGCACGCCCAGGAACAGCTGCCATTGCGGTACGGGTAGTCCGAAGCGCTCGAACTCCAGGGCGCGCACCCATTCGGCCGCCTCGACCGCCGCCGCCGTCGAGTGGTCGGCGACGCGCGCCGCGGTGTAGGCCGCGTTCGAGGCGGCGTACCGATCCGCGATGACGACGTCATGCGCGTCGATCAACTCCCGCAACCGTGGAAGCGCCGCCCGCCGATCCAGGGCGAACAGCAGGGCCATGGCGTAGGCGCTGTCGGTCAGGTCCCCGTGTCCGCCGCGCAACGCCTCGGCCGCGAGATCGGCGTGGACGGACTCGCCGTAACGGGGGAAGGCGATCGTCGCGACGCGCAAACCGTCGGCCGCCCACTGCTGCCGCAGCCCGTCGACGAGGGTGCGCTTACCGGCTCCGTCGAGTCCTTCGACGGTGATGAACGTGGACACGATCCACGACACTACCGACTCGCCGCCATTCACTTCGCCGCGCCGTTGTCGGCGCCTAGACTCGGGGCGTGCCGCTGACGATCACCACCACGCTGGAACCGGTCGGTCCGGCGACCGCGCTCACCCTGACCGACGGGCAAGTCGACGATCTGGGCGGGGGAAAGCGCGCCGCGGTGGTCGTCACCGTCGGGAACCGCAGTGCGCGGCTGCGCGTCGCCCCGATGGGCGGTGTCTATCTGATCGGCCTGTCGAAGGCGGCGCGCGCCGAGCTCGGCGTCGACATCGGCGACGAGGTGACCGCGACGGTCGCGCTCGACACCGCCGAGCGGGAGGTCGATCTCCCCGACGACCTCGCCGCGGCGCTCGACGGCGTGCCCGGCGCACGGGCCGCCTTCGACGCACTCTCGTACACCAAACGCAAAGAGGCGGCGCGCGGCGTCGTCGAGGCGAAGCGGCCGGAGACCAGGCAGCGGCGCATCGACACGGTGCTCGCCGCGCTCGCGTGACCCGCATGCTGCCGCGCCCGTTGTCCTCCTTCGTCGGGCGGCGGGCCGAACTCCGACGGATCCGGACCCGAGTGGCGGCGCATCCCCTGACGACGCTGGTCGGCCCGCCCGGCGTCGGCAAGACCCGGCTGGCCGTCGAATCGGCCCGCGGCCTGGCCGCCGATTTCGACGACCGGTGCTGGTTCGTCGACCTGGCGCCGGTGGGTGAGCCCGGCCTGGTCGCCCCGACCATCCTGGCGGCGGTCGGCGCACCGACGCGCGGCGGCGACACGGTCGCCGACATCGTCCGCTACCTCGACGCCCGGCCCGCACTGCTCGTCGTCGACAACTGCGAGCACCTCATCGACACCGTCGGCGAGGTGATCGTCGCCCTGCTGGACCGCTGCGCGCACCTGCGCATCATCGCGACCTCGCGCTCGGAACTGGGGGTGGCCGGGGAGTGGGTGTTCACCGTCGCCCCCTTGGCGATCGACCGCGGCTCCCGCGCCGATGCCGTGGCCCTGTTCTACGACCGTGCGCGGGCGCGCGGAGCCGACATCGGCGAGGGGGACGGCGACGTCGAGCTGGTCTCGCGGATCTGCGCCCGCCTCGACGGTCTACCGCTCGCGATCGAATTGGCCGCGGCCCGCGCCCGGGTCCTCTCGCTCGTCGAACTCGACGATCGGCTGCGCGCCCCGCTGGCCGTGTTGGCGGCCAACCCGGGGCGCGCGTCGACCAACCGTCGGTCACTGGTCGATTCGATCGCCTGGAGTCACCGCCTCGGATCGGCCGACGAACGGCTCGCGCTCGAGGCGCTGTCGGTGTTCGGCGGATCATTCGACCTGGCCGCGGCGACCGAGGTGCTCGGCGCGCACGGCGTCGGCGGGGACGCCCTCGATCTGGTCGACGCCCTGGTCGGGCGCTCGCTGCTGCAAACGGTCGCCGGGACCGACGGGCCGATGCGCTACCGGCTCCTCGCGACCGTCCGCGCCTTCGCGTGCGACCGCCTCGACCGCACGCCGGAAGAGGCCGGAACGGTCCGCGCGGCACACGCCCGGTGGTACGCCCGGATCGGCGCCGGCCTCGAAGAGCAATGGGTGGGACCGCACCAGGCGCGGCAGCTGCGCGCCGCCGAGTCGGAGGTCGCCAATTTCGGCGAGGCGGCCCGCTCGTCGCTTGCCGTCGGGGCCTACGCGGATCTCCTCGGCCTCGTCCTGCTGCCCGCGCCGGAACTCTGGTGGGCCACCGGTCGCCTCGACGAGGGGATGTATTGGCTGCGGCGGCTGCTGCGCGAACCGGGGCTGCCCCCGGACCTGCGGCTGCGCACCCTGGTGCTGGCCGGCACCTTCGCCTTCGGGATGCGTCGGGTCGACGACGGGGACGCCTACCTGCGCGAGCTGACCGAGATGGTCGCGGGCAGCGGCGACCCGTTCGTCCGCGGCGCCCACGGCTACGTCGCCGGATTCGGACAGATCCAGCGGGGTCAGACGGCCGAGGCGATCACCACCCTGGCCGCCGTGGTCTCCCTCGCCGACGCCGATCCGGGACTGATCCGGATGAGTATGCGCGGCCGGCAGTTGCAGGTGTACGCGCACAACCTGCGCGGCGACTACCGGGCGGCAGCCGATGTCTGCGACGAGATCGTGGTCCTCTCACAACGGTTCGACGAGAGCTACTACCGCGGCTTCGCCCAACAGATGTTCGCCCTCTACGCCTGGCGCCGAGACGACCGTGCGGCAGCGTTCGGACACGTCGGCGCCGCGCTCGACGTCGCCCTGGACTTCCCGGATCGCCCGGAGAATATCGACCTGATCATCACCTGCGCGCTGCTGGAAAACCGGTGGGGCGATCGGTCGCGGGCCGCCACCCTGGTCGCGGCCGCCGGGCACGCCGATGTGATCGGCCTGCACCCGGCGACCGCGCGGGCTCCCGACGTGGCGGCCGACCTCGCGGCGATCACCGCCGAGGGCGCCGACGCGCTCGGAGTGTCGATGACCGCCCGTGAGGCGCTCCTCTATGCCCGCCGCGGCGACGATCCGGGACGGATCGATGACGGCGGAGTCGGACTCACCCCTCGTGAGACCGAAGTCGTGGCGCTCATCCGCGAAGGGTTGGCGAATAAACAGATCGCCCGGCGGCTCGAGCTCTCGCCGAAGACCGTCGAGGGACATGTCACGCGCCTGATGGGAAAGCTCGGGGTGACCTCGCGCGTCGGCGTCGCCACGTGGAACGCCTCGGAGTAGCGCCGGTCAATCCCGGGCGAACCCCGCCGTGACGGCCGTGTCCGAGACCGCCGCCTCGCCGGTGAAGGGGGCGCCGACCCGCACGACGACCTGGTCGATGGTCCCGCCGCGGAAGGTGAACGGCGGCTCGTAGTCCGCGGTGACCGGTTGTCCCGTCTCGCGACCGACCGTCGACCCCTCCCCGGAGATGCTGAAGTACCCGGGCTGGGTGCGGATCCGCCGTTGCGCCACGGTCTGCCCGTTCACCTCGAGCGTCGCCGGCCCGTGCGGGGAGCCGTCGACCATCTCGTCGATCTCGTAGCGCACCTCGATCGTCGCGGGGCCGCCGGCCACCGGGGTGTCGGCGACGAGCTCCTGCTCGAGTTCGCCGAGCCAGTTGTAGAGGTAGCGGATCCTCCCGTCGCGGATCATCAGCGCGTGACCGCCGAATCGGCCGCCCTGCGAGAAGATGATGCCCTGCGCGGACGCGGGATCGTCGACGGTGATCGACGCGGTGATCGCGAACGGCCGGTGCGGCAGTTCCACGCCCCCGCCGTGCTCGGAGAAGGGCGCGCAACCGGGGTAGAGCACGAGGCTGTCGGTGATCCCGGTGTTGTTCGGGCGCGCGACGGCCAGGATCTCCTCGGAGCTGCGGTCATCGAGGGGATAGCCGTTGTACTCGGTGGCCAGGCGATCCCAGAGGTCGCGCAGCTCGGCCAGTTTCGCCGGCTCCTGCTCGGCGAGGTCGTGGAGCTGGTTGCGGTCGTCGGCCAGGCGGTAGAGCTCCCAGCGGTCCGCGTCGAATTTCCCCCAGCCGGACGGGGTGGGCGCGTGCACGGTGCAGGCATGCCACCCACCGCTCCAGATGCCGCGGGTGCCGAGCATCGAGTAGAACTGGTGCTCCTTGGCGACGGCCGCGTTCTCGTCGAGCAGCACCGGGAAGAAGCTCACCCCCTCCACCGGCGACTGCTCGACGCCGCCCAACGCTGCCGGGGCGTCGATGCCGATGGCCTCCAGCACGGTCGGCACGACGTCGATCGCGTGGACGTAGGCGGCGCACGGCTCGGTGCGCGCCGGGACGCGGGCCGGCCAGGACAGCACCATCGGATCGGCGACGCCCCCTTCGACCGAGGCGTAGGTCTTGTACATCTTGAACGGGGTGTTGAACGCCATCGCCCAGCCGTTGGAGTAGTGCGGGTGGGTGTTCTCCAGGCCGAGGTCGTCGAGCAGCGACAGGTTCAGGTCCATATCCTCGGGAATGCCGTTGTACCAACGGTTCTCGTTGACCGAACCCAGCGCGCCGCCCTCCGCGCTCGCCCCGTTGTCGGAGATGGCGACGATGATCGTGTTGTCGAGCTGATCGGTCTCCTCCAGGAAGTCGATGATCCGGCCCAGCTGGTGGTCGGCGTGGGAGAGGAAGCCCGCGTAGACCTCGGCCTGCCGCTCGAACAGGCGCCGCTCGTTCTCCGGCAGGTCGTCCCAGGCGCGGACCAGATCGCTCTCGCTCCACGGCTGCCCCTCCGGGCCGGTCGCCTCGCCATACGGGTTGAGCGGCGGCAACTCCGTGTCCTCGGGGAGGAGGCCGAGCTCCTTCTGATTGGCCAGCACGATCTCCCGGTAGCGCTCGTAGCCCATCGAGAACTTCCCGGCGTAGCGGTCGGACCATTCGCGCGGGGCGTGGTGCGGAGCGTGGCCCGCTCCCGGCGCGACGTAGGCGAACCACGGTTTGCCCGGTGCGGCGCTGCGGCTGTCGCGCAGGAACTCCAGCGCCTTGTCGGCGAGGTCGGTCGAGAGGTGATAGCCCTCGTCGGGCCGGGCGGGCGGTTCGACGGGGTGGTTGTCATAGGTCAGGTCGGGATACCACTGGTCGGTCAGCCCGCCGAGGAACCCGTAGAAGCGGTCGAAGCCGCGCGAGAGCGGCCAGGTGCGCTTCGAGCCGCCCATCCCCATCTCCACGGCGGGGCTCAGATGCCATTTCCCGATGGCGAAGGTGTTGTAGCCGCGCTCGCGCAGCATCTCCGGCAGCAGCCCGTTCTCCCGCGGGATGAGACAGGACAGGCCCGGGAAGCCGTCGGCCATCTCGCCGATCGTCCCCATGCCGCTGCTCTGAGCGTTCCGGCCGGTGAGCAGCGCCGTGCGCGTCGGGGAGCACAGCGCGGTGGTGTGGAACTGCGAGAAGCGCAGCCCGCGATCGGCGATCCGGCGCATCGTCGGCATCTCGACGAGCCCGCCGTAGAGGTCCCAGGCGCCGTAGCCGGTGTCGTCCCAGACGATGAACAAGACGTTCGGCGCGCCGTCGGGGGCGCTCGGCTCGAGGAACGGCGTCCAATCGGGCTGCGAATCGCGGACGTCGGCGGCGATCCTCCCGGTGAATTCGGCTGCCATGACTGGACCCTTCCTCGCGCACGGTCCCGCGCGGTGCTCCGTCGGCGGGTAAGACGACGGTAGGCAGGACCGGTGCGGGTGGGGAATCGAGGGAAAACCCTCGGTCCGCCGGCCACCGGGTCCCCCGGCGCGTCATCCCGAACAAAAGGTCACGGAAGTGTCACTATGGACCGCATGAAGCCACGTGTCCTGGTCGTCGACGACGACGCCGCTCTCGCGGAGATGCTGACGATCGTGCTTCGCGGGGAGGGGTTCGAGCCCTTCCATGTCGCCGACGGAACCCAGGCGCTGACCGCGGTGCGCGAGATACGCCCCGATCTCGTCCTGCTCGACCTCATGCTGCCGGGGATGAACGGCATCGACGTCTGTCGTGTGCTGCGCCAGGATTCCGGCGTCCCGATCGTCATGCTCACCGCCAAGACCGACACGGTCGACGTGGTGCTCGGCCTGGAGTCCGGCGCCGACGACTACATGGTCAAGCCGTTCAAGCCGAAGGAACTGGTCGCGCGCATCCGCGCCCGCCTGCGTCGCACCGACGACGAGCCGGCCGAGATGCTGTCCATCGGCCCGGTGGAGATCGACGTGCCGGCGCACAAGGTGACCCGCGACGGGGAGCCCATCTCCCTGACCCCGCTGGAATTCGACCTGCTCGTGGCCCTGGCCCGCAAACCCCGGCAGGTGTTCACCCGCGACGTGCTGCTGGAACAGGTGTGGGGATACCGCCACCCGGCCGATACCCGCCTGGTGAACGTCCACGTGCAGCGCCTGCGCGCGAAGGTGGAGACCGATCCGGAGAACCCGGAGATCGTCCTGACCGTGAGGGGTGTCGGCTACAAAGCCGGACCGCCGTGACCGACCGATCCGGCCGGGTGCGCTCGGCCCGACCGCGCCGGCCCAACAGCCCGACGGCTCGTCTGCGCCGCAATCTGTCCCAGCTGGGGCATCGATTCGGCGGCGTGTGGCGGCGTTCCCTGCAGCTGCGCGTCATCTGCTCGACGCTCGCGCTCTCGCTGGTCGTGCTCGTCATCCTGGGCTTCGTGCTCATGTCGCAGATCACCAACAGCCTGCTCGACGCCAAGCTGGCCGCCGCGGGCGAGGAGATCGACCGTGCGCGCGCCTCGGTCGAGCGCGACCTGGCCAGCCCGGATCCGAGCACCCCGCTCACCACGCGTCTGCGCCAGACCCGATCGCTGCTGACCGAGCGGGACAGCGCGGACTCGGGCAGTGCCGGCTCCCGCGCGGTGGGGGCCTTCGACACGGTGTTGCTGGTGCGCGGTCCGGGGAGCGACGGCGTCGGCGACGTCGGCGTCGGACCGGTGGCGGCCATCCCGGCCAACCTGCGGAACATGGTGCAGAGCGGCCAGGTGGCCTACCAGTATTCGACGGTGGAGACGGCCGGGGGAGTTCGGACCGCGGCCCTGCTCGTCGGCACGCCGACGAGTTCGGCGATCGCGGGCCTCGAGCTGTACCTGGTGTTCCCGCTGACCGTGGAGCAGGACACCGTCAACCTGGTGTTCCGCACGCTGCTCACCGGCGGCGTCGTCCTGCTGGGCCTGCTGGCGGCCATCGCCTGGCTGGTGTCGCGGCAGGTGGTGCTCCCGGTGCGGTCCGCGGCCCGGGTCGCGGTGCGCTTCGCCAGCGGCCGGCTGTCCGAGCGGATGCCGGTGCGCGGCGAGGACGACATGGCCCGGCTGGCCATGTCCTTCAACGACATGGCCGAGAGCCTGCAGCGGCAGATCGCGCACCTGGAGGAGTTCGGCGGCCTGCAACGGCAGTTCACCTCCGACGTCTCCCACGAGTTGCGGACGCCGCTGACGACGGTCCGGATGGCCTCGGACCTGCTGTACGAGGGCCGCGACGAACTCGACCCGGTGCGCAAGCGTTCGGTGGAGTTGCTCGACAAGGAACTCGACCGCTTCGAGACCTTGCTCAACGAGCTGTTGGAGATTTCGCGCCACGACGCCGGCATGGCCGAGTTGGCGGCCGAGCAGATGCCCATGTCGATCCCGATCGAGGCGGCGCTGCAGACGGTGCGCCATCTCGCCGAGGAGACCGGCACCGAACTCGTCGTCGACCTCCCCGAGGATCCGGTCATCGCCGAAATCGATCCGCGACGGGTGGAGCGCATCCTGCGCAACCTGCTGGCCAACGCCATCGACCATTCCGAGCAGCGCCCGGTCACCCTCACCATGCGCACCGACGGGGACGCGGTGGCGGTCACCGTCCGCGACCGCGGCGTCGGCCTGCGGCCGGGGGAGGAGAAGCTGGTGTTCAACCGGTTCTGGCGCTCGGACCCGTCGCGGTACCGGCGATCGGGCGGCACCGGGCTCGGCCTGGCGATCAGTGTCGAGGACGCGCATCTGCACTCGGGCAGACTGGAGGCCTGGGGCGAGCCGGGCAAGGGCGCCAACTTCCGCCTGACGCTGCCGCTCAAGCGGGGGCACAAGGTGCTCGGCAGTCCGCTGCCGCTGCGTCCGACGGGGGTGAACAGTGGAGCGTAGGCCGACTCGCGCGCTGATCGGCGTGCTGACCGCGGCGGTGACGGTGCTGGCTGCGGGCTGCGTCGCCATCCCCACCGATTCCTCGCCGCAGCCGATGAAATCCTTCGACCGCCGACCGGCCGCCCCGCCGCCGCCGCGTCCCGACGCATCGATGGACCCCGAGGCGGCCGTTCACGCCTTCCTGCGGGCGACGGCCGATCCGACGGCCGCGCATTCGGCGGCACGCGCCTTCCTCACCCAGGACAGCGGGGCCCGGTGGGACGACCGCGGCGACACCGCGGTCCTGAGCAACATCAACGTGCTCCTCGAGTCGCGGACCGACAACGACGCGCGGGTCCGCATCGTCGGGGACAACACGGCCTCGCTCAAGGTCAACGGGCAACTGCTGCCCGCCACCGGGCGCGTGGAGGCCAGTCTCAAACTCGCGCACACGTCGGCCGGCTGGCGCATCGACGGCCCGTTGCCGACGGGCGTCCTGTTGGACCGCACCCAGTTCGAGTCGACCTATCGCCTGGTCACCTTGTACTTCACCGACCGGGGGCACCAGCGCCTCGTCGGCGACCCGCGCTGGTTCTTCGGCGGCCAGGTCTCCACGTCGTCGGTCGTCGCGCGCATGCTCGCCGGGCCCAGCATCGATCTGGAGCAGTCGGTGGGATCGGCGATCGGACCCAAGACGCAGCTCGGTGAGGTGACCAGGCGCGATCAGGGCGGCGTGCGGATCAACCTCACCGACGGCGGCGCCCCCTCCGACGCCGATCGTCAACTGATGGCGGCCCAGATCGTGTGGACGCTGAGCAGCGCCGACGCGCCGGCCCCCTACGAGGTGATCCTCGACGGGCAGCCGCTGCTGCGCGACCATCCCGACGGTCTGCAGCTGGCGCAGGTGCAGCGGTATTCGCCCACCGCGCTGACCGGGCAGGACGAGAAGCTCGACGTGATCAGCGGCGGGACGCTCTCGTCGGTGGAGCCCAATGCCCTGCGGCCGGTCGGCGGGAATCTCAACGACGGACGGATCGTCGCCTCGGCGAGCCTGAGCCACGACCGCTCCCGGGTCGCCGCGGTCCGGGCCGCGCGCCCGGACCGGCCCACCGCCGCACCCGACGTCGGCGAGGTGACGGATGAACCGTCGACGGGCGGAACCGCGTCGCTGGTGACCGGTCCCTACGGCGGCGCGGTCACACAGCTGGACACCGGGACGACCATCACCCGGCCGAGCTTCGGCGCCGATTCGGAGATCTGGGCGGTCGTCGACGGCCGGCCCACCCGGTGGGCGCCGGGCGGGGCCGACCCGCGCGGCGCGGTCGCCGACACCACCGAACTCGCGGCGTTGGCGCACGGCCCGATCACCGACCTGCAGGTCTCGCCGGACGGGGTGCGGGTGGCGCTCATCGTCGGCGGCCAGGTGATCTTCGCGGTCATCGGGACCGGCGACGACGGCCGGCTCGTCCTGGCGCACCCCCGATTCGCCGCGTTCAACATCGGCAACCGCGCCGTCGCACTCGACTGGGCGTCCCCGACCACGCTCGTCGTCGGCCGGGACGCCGCCGAGACACCGGTGACACAGGTGCCGATCTCCGGGCTGCCCGCCGCAGGACTGGTCACCGGCAATCTGGCGCCGCCGGTGCGCGCGGTGGCCGCGAACCTCTCGGCGACCTATGTCGCCGATACCCGCGGGGTCCTGATGCTCTCCAGCAGCACGCGCGACCGGGACCAGACGTGGGTGGACGTGCCCGCCGCCAAGGGCGCGGACATGGTGCCGGTGCTGCCCTGACCCCGGTTGTCCTCAACCGAGCCGGTCAACCGGCTGCGGCGAGCACCAGCACGAGGTCGACGCGGATCCCCGCCGTCGCGAGGACGCGGACCGATTCGGCCGCGGTGGCCCCGGTGGTGAGCACGTCGTCGACGAGGACGACGGCGGCGTCGGCCGGGAGGTCCGGGGTGCGCCGCAGATGGATCGAGCCGCGCAGATTGGCCCGACGCGCCGACGCGGACAGCCCGGCGGAGTCGCGCACCCAGGGGGCGGTCCGCAACAGTGCGGCGACGTCGGCGCCCGGTCCCAGCCGACGGGCCGCACCGCGCGAGTAGGCCGACACCGGATCGCCGCCGCGCCGCCGGGCAGCCAGCGTGCGGGTGGGTGCCGGAACCAGGACCAGGTGTCCGGCGTCGGGCAGCTCGCCCCACCGGGCCAGGGTGACCAGCGACCGGGCGAGCGCCGCGGCGAGGGGGTCCACCAGGTCGCGACGGTGGCGCTCCTTGACGCCGATGAGAGCGCTGCGCAGGGGATCGCGGTAGGGACCATGTGCCCAGACCGGTGCCCCGATCCGGACGCGCGGATCGACGGGCCGGGGCACGTCGAGAAGGTGGGCGGCGCAGGCGGCGCACCACGGGGTGCCCGGCGTCGCACAGCCGCCGCATTCGAGGGGAACGACCAGGTCGGCCAGTGCGCGCAGCAGTTGTCCGGGCGCAAACGGGCGCGCCGATTCCCTCATTTCGATCCCCCCGTCGGTCCCCTCGATTGCCATCCCATCACGTTCGCCGGCGCGGCGCGCCTGCGTGCACCAAAACCTGGCAGTGCGGTGCAACTGCGACTACGGTCGATTTCAACGTTCCCCCCACCGCCTCGCGGCAGCGAAGACAGGGAGGTGAGGCCGCTGCCACGTCAGGTGCCAGCCGCCCAGGCTGGCATGAGCTTTCGGAGATTTCCCCGCCAGTAGGAGGTTTGTATGTCGACTGTCATCCACCGCAAAGGCCATCGCGAGTCCAAGGCCAACCACACGCGTGAGGCGGACACCTCCTTCGATGCCGCGGCCGCGTTCAAACGACCGCCCGGCACCCAGGTCTCGTCGGAACCGGCCGAGCCGAATGCCTCGGTGACCTTCTCCGGGCGCAACGTCGAGATCCCCGAGCACTACCGCGTCTACGTGGGGGACAAGCTGGCGAGACTCGAGCGCTACGACCCGACGATCACCCGTTTCGACGTGCAGCTCTACCACGAGCGGAATCGCCGCCAGGCCAAGGCGTGCCAGCAGGTGGAGCTCACCGCCTTCGGCAAGGGGCCGGTGGTCCGCTCGCAGGCGGGGGGCGAGAACTTCTACGCCGCACTCGAGCTCGCGCTGGACCGGCTGGGCACGCGCCTGCGCCGGGCCAAGTCGCGCAAGGAGATCAGCTACGGCCTGCGCACGCCGACCTCGTTGGCCGAGGCCACCGCCACCGGTGCGGGGGCACTGGCCGGCAGCACCGCCGACACGCTGGCGGCAGCGGCCCGCGACCAGGAGAAATACGAGGTCGACGGCCATGAGCCCGGCCAGATCGTGCGGACCAAGGAGCATTCCGCGGTGCCGATGACCGTCGACGACGCCCTCTACGAGATGGAGCTGGTCGGCCACGACTTCTTCCTGTTCCACGACAAGGAGTCCGACCGCCCGTCGGTGGTGTACCGCCGCCACGCATTCGATTACGGATTGATCCGGCTGGTCTGAGCCCACCTTCTACGGCACGCCCGGCACCTCAACGGTGCCGGGCGTGCGGTAGTTCCGTACCATGTCAGGGGGTCCGTTTCGGGCCCCGACGACATTCACGGTTATACACAAGGGATTGCCAAGTGCTGAACAAGCTGCTCCGCGTCGGCGAAGGCCGGATGGTCAAGCGCCTCGACGTGATCGCCGGTCACGTGGAAGCTCTCGAAGACGAGACCGCCGCGCTCACCGACGACGAACTGCGGGACAAGACCGCGGAGTTCAAGGAGCGCCTCGCCGGCGGGGAAACCCTCGACGAGCTGCTGCCCGAGGCCTTCGCCGTGGCACGCGAGGCGGCGTGGCGCGTGCTCGACCAGAAGCACTTCCACGTGCAGATCATGGGTGGCGCGGCGCTGCACTTCGGCAACATCGCCGAGATGAAGACCGGTGAGGGCAAGACCCTGACCTGTGTGCTGCCGGCCTACCTGAACGCGTTGGCGGGCGACGGCGTGCACGTCGTCACGGTCAACGACTACCTGGCCAAGCGCGACGCCGAGTGGATGGGCCGCGTCCACCGCTTCCTGGGCCTGGAGACCGACGTGATCCTCTCGGCGATGTCGCCGGAGGCCCGCAAGCGCGCCTACGACGCCGACATCACCTACGGCACCAACAACGAGTTCGGCTTCGACTACCTGCGCGACAACATGGCGCACTCGATCGACCAGCAGGTCCAGCGCGGCCACGCCTTCGCGATCGTCGACGAGGTCGACTCGATCCTCATCGACGAGGCCCGCACCCCGCTCATCATCTCCGGCCCGGCCGACTCGTCGAGCAAGTGGTACGTCGAGTTCGCGCGCCTGGCGCCGATGATGAAGAAGGACGTCCACTACGAGGTCGACATCAAGAAGAAGACCATCGGCGTGCACGAGGAGGGGGTCGGCTTCGTCGAGGACCAGCTCGGCATCGACAACCTCTACGACGCGGCCAATTCGCAGCTGGTCGGCTACCTGAACAACGCGATCAAGGTCAAGGAACTCTTCTTCCGCGACAAGGACTACATCGTCCGCAACGGCGAGGTCGTCATCGTCGACGAGTTCACCGGCCGCGTGCTGGACGGCCGCCGGTTCAACGAGGGCCTGCACCAGGCCATCGAGGCCAAAGAGGGCGTGGAGATCCAAGCGGAGAACCAGACCCTGGCCACCATCACCCTGCAGAACTACTTCCGCATGTACGACAAGCTGTCGGGCATGACCGGTACGGCCGACACCGAGGCCGCCGAGTTCGACCAGATCTACAAGCTGGGCGTGCTGCCGATCCCGACGAATAAGCCGATGATCCGCAAGGATCAGACCGACCTGATCTACAAGACCGAAGAGGCGAAGTTCGACGCCGTCGTCGACGACATCGCCGAGCGGCACGAGAAGGGTCAGCCGGTGCTGATCGGTACCACCAGCGTGGAGCGGTCGGAGTACCTGTCGCGGCAGCTGCAGCGGCGCGACATCCCGCACAGCGTGCTCAACGCGAAGTACCACGAGCAGGAGGCGCAGATCATCGCCGAGGCCGGCCGCGTCGGCGCGGTGACGGTCGCGACGAACATGGCCGGCCGTGGAACCGACGTCGTGCTCGGCGGCAACGCCGACATCATCGCCGACTCCCGGCTGCGCAAGGCCGGGCTCGACCCGGTGCACACGCCCGAGGAATACGAGGCCGCGTGGGAGGAGGCGATCACCATCGCCCGCCGCAACGCCGAACAGGAGGCCGAGGACGTACGCGAGGCCGGTGGTCTCTACGTGCTCGGCACCGAGCGCCACGAGTCGCGCCGCATCGACAACCAGCTGCGCGGTCGCTCCGGCCGCCAGGGCGACCCGGGCGAGTCCCGCTTCTACCTCTCGCTGGGCGACGAGTTGATGCGACGGTTCAACGGCGCGGCGCTCGAATCGATCATGAACCGCGTCAACCTCCCCGACGACGTGCCCATCGAGGCGAAGATGGTCACCAAGGCCATCCGGTCGGCGCAGACCCAGGTCGAGCAGCAGAACTTCGAGGTCCGCAAGAACGTCCTCAAGTACGACGAGGTCATGAACGAGCAGCGCAAGGTGATCTACCGCGAGCGCTCGACGATCCTGGCCGGCGAGGACCACCGCGAGCAGATCCAGCAGTTCATCGACGACGTCGTCGGCGCCTACGTCGACGGTGCGACCGCCGAGGGCTACGCCGAGGACTGGGACACCGACGAGCTGTGGACCGCGCTGCGGTCGCTCTACCCGATCCAGCTGACGCCGCGGGAGGTGCTGGGCGAGAACGAGTTCGGCGAGCGCGACGACGTCGCGGCAGACGAACTGCGCGAGGTGCTGGTCAACGACGCGCACAAGGCCTACGAGCGCCGCGAGTCCGAGATCGACGCCATCGCGGGCGAGGGCGCGATGCGCCAGCTCGAGCGCAGCATCCTGCTGTCGGTGATCGACCGCAAGTGGCGCGATCACCTCTACGAGATGGACTACCTGCGCGAGGGCATCTACCTGCGCTCGATGGCCCAGGCCGACCCGGTCGTCGAGTACCAGCGCGAGGGCTTCGACATGTTCCACGGCATGCTCGAGGGCATCAAGGAGGAGAGCCTCGGCTTCCTCTACAACGCGCAGGTCGAGACCGAACCCGTCCAGGAGCCCGGCCCCGAGCTGCCGACCGGTCCGGTCGCCGACTCGGCCGACCAGTCGAAGGTTCCCGCGGCGCTGCGCGCCAGCGGGGTGCCCGCCGAGCCCGCCGAGGTGCCGATGGTGTTCACCGGCCCCGACGAGACCGGTGACGCCGCCGCCTTCGACGAGGACGCGGCCGACGTCGACGGCGACCAGGTGGGGATCCGCCCCCGGCCCAACCGTCGCAAGAAGGCCGCCAAGGCTGCGCCGAAGCGCGGTAAGCGTCGTCGCTGAGGTATCGCTTCGGCGATGAATTTCGGTTCCGGTGGAACCGTTCGGCCCTGTGCTGCGTCCCATTTATATGGACACCAGCCAGGTCGTCGTTCGCCCCGCCCCGCCCTTCGAGCATCCGGGGCGGTGGGGGCGCTCGTGTGAGTGCGCCGACGGGGTCGCGACGCCGCAGCCGCGCGTCCTGCGCCCGGCACCGCCTGCCCCCGAACCGGGGCGAGCGGAGGTGCCGGCACGTGCCGTCGCCGCCGATGCGGTGGCCGCGCGGGAGTTCGCCGTCGCCGCGATGACCGTCGTGCTCGAGGTCGTCGACCGTCGTCGGCCGGTGACCGCGCTGCGCCCGCTCGTCGCGCCGCCGGTGATCGACCACGTCATCAGCCGGGGCAGGTCGAGGTACGACGCCCGGCTGGCGGCACAGAGCGCCGGGCAGGCCACCCCCGGACTGCGCCTGCGTCGGGTACACATCCAACTCGCGGCCGACGGCCAGGCCGAGTTCTTCGGCACCTACACCAGCGGTGAGCGCGTGCGCGCCTTCGCGGGCAGGTTGGCGCGGGTCCGCACGAAGAAGGGAGCGCGGACCCCCTCCTGGCGGATCCAGGGCCTGATGGTGGACTGAGGCTCAGGCGGCGGGGACCGCCCGGGACTCGCCCGTACCGGTGACCGCTGCCGCCCACGCCGCCACCGCGGTGACGAGGACGGCGAGCCCGGTCCACCATCCGACGGCCGTCTCGCCGGTGACCAGCAAGGCGGTGAGCGCGAACAAGGCGACCACCAGACCCACCGCCAAGCCGCGATCGGCGTGGCGACCGGCGGCCTGGGCGCCCAGCAGGGCCGCCGCCACCAGTGAGGTGAGGAGCAGCAGCATCGGGGCGCCGAGGCCGACCAGCGCGAGCACGGCCGCGATGATCGCCGCCCAGAGCGTCGTCGTGGTGGTCTTCGAGAGCTGTGCGTCCGGCTCACCCGTGGCCGTGCCCGACAAGGCGTGCGCCGTCAGCCCGGTGAACAACACCGTGAGGAAGAGCAAGGCCGCGCCGGCGACGCCGGGCACCTTGTCGAGGTTCGCCGGGACGGTGAAGAACTCCAACGACGGGACGAGCACGCCGCCGCCGAGGAACATGAGCAGGCCGACGACGATGAGCGCCACGACGACCAGCGGCCCCAGCAGGGTCCGCACCGGCGACCACTTGCCCACCCGGGCGCTGGTGCGCAGGGTGTTGTCGGCCCAGCCGATGGCGATCAGCGCGAGCGCGATGCCGACCGCGGAGGCCGCCGAGATACCCGCCACCGGCCGAAGGGGCGGGACCAGGACGTCGGCGCCGCCGAGGAAGAGGCCGAGGAACAGTGCCACCACGACCGGGACGATCATGAACCACATCGTGGTCGAGCCGATGCGATGCGTGGCGGCGAGGCCCTGCGCGAACACCAGGTAGGCGGCCACCGCGGCGACCGTGACGACGACGATGCGCGGGTCGAGGCGGCCGACGAGCGAAATCGTCTGGGCGGCAGACACCAGCAGCACCGCCGCGATGCCGATCGACACCGCCGTCCGGGTGAACCGCTCAAGGGTTCCCGGGGAATCCTGCGCGGCCCGGCCGCGGGAGAGGGTGTTGGCCGCGAACGCCAGCGCGATGACGACCAGGAGCACGACCAGGCCCAGGAGGGTCAGGCCGCTCGTCGCGAAGACCGGGACGGCCAACACCGCGTAGACGAGGACGGCGGCCATCCCGCCGCGGCTCATGACGCCCGGCTTGGGCGCGTCCGAGCTGCGGAAGGCGGCCCAGGTGACGACGAGGAAACCGATGGCCAGGCCGAGCGAAGCTTCTACCGGGATGTGGTGGTTCACGCTATTTCACCTTCGAGTTGGTGCGCACGGTGCCGAGCAGCTGGTTGGCGCAGTTGTTCGGAGCGGGATTGCCGGCCCAGATGCCCTTCATGTAGTCGATGGCCGACGGCTGGTGCATTCGCGCCTGGTAGTTCATCGATCCGTGGTCGTCTTCGGGATAGCGCACGTAGAACGTGGTGGTGCCCAGGGCACACTGCGACATCACCTGTGCGTGCGTGACCTCGGGGAGGATCGTCTTGTCCTTCAGCCCCTGCCACACGCCGATCGGGGCGGTGAGCCTCTTGGTGCCGGGCATGGCCCGGCCCATCGCGGCGATCAGGTCCTTCGACACGGGGGTCTTGAGCAGCTGGTTGAGGGGGATGTCGGAGAGGCGGTCGGCGAGGTCGGAACCGCAATGGTTCTCGAGGAGCTTCGCCCGCTTGACGCCCTCGGGAGTCAGGATCTCGTCGAGGCCGATCGAGTAGTTCTCGGCGTAGGACTTGGCGATCAGGAGCATGAACATGTTCTGGTCGGTGCTCGTCGGATTCTTCGCGACGGCGCTCAGGATGCCGCGGATCGGCGGCGTGTAGCCCGGCGCGAGGATCACGCCGCTGGACAGCCGCAGGTCCGGGGCGTAGGTCGGTGCGATCTCGACGGTGCTGGTCGCCGACTCGCCGCCCTGGGACTTTCCGTAGACGGCGAGCTTGCCCTTGTCGATCGGGATGTCGCCGATCATCGGCGACGGATTGAGGACGGCGCGCATCGAGTCGAGTACGCCGCGCGCCTCCAGGGGGCCGACCAGGTATGACGACGGACCGGGGGCGCCCATGCCCGAATAGTCGGAGGCGACAACGGCCAGCCCGGCATCGACGAGCGGCTTCAGGTGCGGACCCCACGCGGTGAACCCGGGGGTCGACGGTGTGAAGGGCGTGTGGCTGATGCCGCACATCCGACCGACCCCGGTGGTCCCGTGGGCGAAGGCGACGAGCGGACGGCCAGCGGCGGGTGCGCCGTCCCGCGGTGCCACGTACAGGCCGGAGACGCCGATCTTGTTCCCCCGCAGATCGGTGGACACGTAGAGGATCCGGAACATCTTGACGTCGGCCGGGGCCTCCTCGACCGGTTGGGCGGCGAACAACTGGCCCACGTGCGCATCGGGAGGGAGCGGGGTGTCGTAGAAGGAGGCGAGCGCGGGGGTCACCTTCGTGTCGAAGTCACCGCCCTGGGCCCCGGCATTCGGGTTGATCGGTGCGTTGACCAAGTTGGTCGGCGGGGCGGTGGCCAGCAGCAGTGCGCCGCTGGCGAAAACGACGGCGATCGCCGTCCAAAGCTGAGTCGTGCGGGAGGCCATCGGTCGACTCCTCTGTTGCTTGTCGGCGGGGACTGCGGTGATCGTAAACGACGGTGTCCGGTCTCCGCGGGAGGGTCCGCGCAAAGGGTTGCGGACCGATAGGATCGCTTGATCATGGTGAATCGGCTGACCCCCCGCGAAGCGATGTACTACTTCCTCGACGAGGCGGGTTCGACGGTGCATGTCGGCACCCTGATGATCGTCGATCCGCGGGCCGCGGCGACCGGTGACACCGTGGACTACCGGTCGCTCGTCACCCTGACCGAGGGGCGGATCCAGTACGCGCCGCGGTACCGGCAGGTGGTGAAGCCGGTGACGATGGGGCTGGCCCGCCCGGTGTGGGTGGACGACGCCGATTTCGACATCAACTTCCACATCCGACGTGCCGGATTGCCCCGTCCCGGGGGAGCCGAACAGCTCCAGGATCTCGTCGGGCGTGTCCTGTCCCGCCCGCTGGACCACAACCGCCCCCTGTGGGAGATGTACGTGATCGAGGGCCTCGCCGACGGCGCCATCGCGGTCCTCACCAAGACCCATCGGGCGCTGCTCGGGCCCGATTCGCCGGAGCTCTCGCAAGTGCTGCTCGACAGCGTTCCCGCGTCGACCGAACCGGCCGAAGACCTGTGGATGCCCAAGACGGCCCCGAGCGACGTGCAGCTCGCGATGGGTGCCATCACCGAGGGCTTGGCCCGCCCGGGAGAGATGGTCGAAACCATCCTCGGCGGCAACGGACCGGTGGCGGGGCTGCGCTCGCTGGCGCGATCGTCGGTGTCGCAGGTGACCGAGGCGATCTCGCAGGTCGCCAACTCCGCGCCGAGTAGTCCGCTCAACCGGGCGACCACGTCGACGCGCAGTTTCGCCGTCGCCAGCATCTCGGCCTCGGAGGCGACCCGGATCGCCGAGCACTACGGGTGTACCCGCGCCGACGTCCAACTCGCCGTCCTGACCGGCGTGCTGCGCCGGTGGCTGCTCTCGTTCACCGAGACCCTCGCCGCGGGAGCGGCGGTGCGCGTCGTCCTGCCGCTGACGATGCAGGCCGACCCGGACGACCTCCCGCCCGATTCCGCCGACGGCCCGGATACCGCGTGGTCCGGGGAGGACGGGCCGGGGTTCGTCACCGACCTGCCCGTCGGGGAGTCGAATCCGTCGGTGGTGCTCGCGCAGGTCGCGGGTCTGGCGCAGCGCAATGCCAACTCCGCGTCGCGCCAGTCGCGGCGGATGAACCCGCTGCTCCCGGACTTGGGCGTCACCCCCTTCGCCGACGTCGCCACGAAGTTCTTCACCAGCTGGAACCGGCACACCTACAACGTGCCGATCTCCGTCGCCCCGACCCCGGTCGGCCAGCGCTGGTTGCACGGCGCCCCGGTGCGCGACATGTTCCTGGTGCCCTCGCTACTGGCCAACCGGGCGTTGGCGATTACCGTGGTGACCTACACCGACCGGATCGAGTTCGCCTACCTCGGCGATCGCGGAGTGCTCGCCGACCTGCCCGCGATGGTGGACTACACGCACGATGCTTTCGACGAATTGCGGCCGGGCCGTGACGGGACGGGGGAGTGACGACGATGAGGGTGTATCTCCCCGCGACGCTGGCCATGCTCAAGCGGCTCGACGAGACGGGCGAGTTCCTGCCGGTCGGCGGGACCGCCTTCGCCCTGACCCCGGCGCTGCGCGAGTCGTACACCTCCGGCGACGACGAGGAGCTGTCCGAGGCCGCGATGCGGGAGGCCGCGCGCGCGAGCCTGCGACTCCTGGGCGACGAGACCGACGACGGCGAGTCGCTGCCGCCGCGGCGGGTCGTCGTGGCGGCCGATGTCGACGCGACGCTGCGCCCCGATCTCGACGCGGCGGTCGTGAAGGTCGGCGGGCCGATTCCCCGGCGGGCGATCGCGTCGGTACACGTCGACGGCGCCGGTGCCGAGCCGGCCGTGCGCGCGGCGATCGAGGCGGTCGACGCCGCCGATCTCGGCGACCTCGACGCGGAGCTGGCCATCGGCGACGTCGAAGACTTCGACCTGGCTTGGTATGCGACGCAGGAGGTTCCGTTCCTGCTCGAGTTGCTGTGACCTGGGCCGGCGCCCGCTAGACGTCGAGCGTGCAGTCTCCCGCCGCGGCGCTGACGCAGGTCTGGATGCGCTCGCCGGCGACGTGTTCGACCCCGGTGCGCAGGTCGCGCACCGCGCCGGATTCCACCGGTACGACGCAGCTCTGGCAGATCCCCATGCGGCAGCCGAAGGGCATCAGCACGCCCGCGGCCTCGCCGGCCTCCAGCAGCGTCGTCGCGCCGTCGACGTCGGCGGTCTTGCCGCTGCGGGCGAAGGTGACGGACCCGCCCTGGGCGCCGGTCGCGCCGCGTTCGAGGGCGAAGCGCTCCAGGTGCAGGTGCTCGGCCGCGCCGGCGCGCTGGTACATGTCTGAGACCAGGTCGAGGAATCCGCCCGGGCCGCAGGCCCACGCCTCCCGCTGTGCCCAGTCGGGGCAGATCCGCGTGATGTCGTCGGCGTCGAGACGGCCGTGGGTGCGGGTGTGATGGATGTGGACGTCGACGAGTCCGTCGGCGGCGTAGCCGGCGAGTTCCTCGGCGAACAGCACGTCGTCGGCGGCGGGTGCGGAATGGATCAGCACGATCGACGTCGGGGTGGATGCCGCGGTCCGCTTGCGTCGATGGGCGACGGTGCGCAACATCGCGATGATCGGGGTGACGCCGCTGCCCGCGGTGAGGAACAGCAGGGAGGCGGGGAGGGGTTCGGGCAGGACGAATTCGCCCGCCGGTGCTGCGAGTCGCACGATCGTCCCCGGTTGGAGGCCGGTGACCAGGTGCGAGGAGAGGAAGCCCTCGGGCATCGCCTTCACCGTGATGGCCACCGTCTGCGTCCGCTCGGCGCGCTCCGGTGCCGACGTCAGCGAGTACGACCGCCACACCCAGCGCCCGCCGACGTCGACGCCGATCCCGAGGTATTGGCCGGGCCGGTAGTTGAAGGAGAAGCCCCAGCCGGGCTTGATCTCGATCGTCGCGGAGTCGGCGGTCTCGCGCTGGACCGAGACGACGCGGCCGCGCAGTTCGCGCGCCGACCACAGCGGGTTGGCCAGGTGCAGATAGTCGTCGGGCAGCAGCGGAGTGGTGATCCGTGCGATGGCCGCGCGGGCCCAGTTGGTGCCCCGGCTGCGCGCCGCGATGTCGCGGACCGGTTCTTCGAAGCGTTCGCGCCAAGTCATCTTTCTCGACTCCTCCTGGGGGCTGGACAACCACCATAAGCGTAACCTACGCTGGCGTAAGTTACGTAACCGTAGGTTAGGACTCACATGGCGATCTCCGACATCCCCGAGTATGCCCATCTCACCGCCGCCGACGTCGAGGCGCTGGGCCGCGAACTGGACCAGATCCGCGCCGACGTCGAGGCCGACCGGGGCGAGCGCGACGCGCGGTACATCCGCAACACCATCCGCCTCCAGCGCGGCCTCGACCTGGCCGGGCGGCTCATGATCGCCGGCGGCAGCCGCCGCTCGCTGTGGTGGGCCGGCGCGGCCACCCTGGGCACCGCCAAGATCATCGAGAACATGGAACTGGGCCACAACGTCATGCACGGCCAGTGGGATTGGATGAACGATCCCGAGGTGCACTCGACCACCTGGGAGTGGGACAACACCGGGCCGTCGGCCCACTGGAAGCACACCCACAACTACATCCACCACAAGTACACCAACGTGCTGGGCATGGACGACGACGTGGGCTACGGGCTGCTGCGCGTCACGCGCGACCAGCGGTGGCGGCCCTTCTACCTCGGCAACCTCGTCTACAACACCTTCCTCGCGGTGTTCTTCGAATACGGGGTGGCCGCACAGCACCTCGAACTCGGCCGTAAGCGCAAGACCCCCGAGGAGCGCGCACAGTTCCGCCGGGACCTGCGCGACGTCGGTGAGAAGATCGGCCGCCAAGTCGGCAAGGATTACGTGGTCTACCCGGCCCTGGTGGGCGCGCTGACCCGATCGCCCGCGGCCGCGCGACGTACCGCCGGAGCGAACCTGGTGGCCAACGTCATCCGCAACCTGTGGACCAACGCCGTCATCTTCTGCGGCCATTTCCCCGACGGCGCGGAGAAGTTCACCCGCAAGGACATGGACGACGAGTCGCAGGGGCAGTGGTACCTGCGCCAGATGCTCGGCAGCGCGAACTTCCACTCGGGCCCGGTGCTGGGCTTCATGTCGGGCAACCTGAGCTACCAGATCGAGCACCACCTGTTCCCCGACCTGCCGAGCAACCGGCTGCCGGAGATCTCGGTGCGCGTGCAGGCGCTCGCCGAGAAATACGACCTCCCGTACACCACCGGATCGCTGCCGGTGCAGTACCTCAAGGCGTGGCGCACCATCGCCAAGCTGTCGCTGCCCGACCGGTTCCTGCTGGCCACCGCCGACGACGCCCCGGAGACCGCCTCGGAACTGCGGTTCAAGGCTGACGACCCGACGCGCCGCCTGGTGGCGACGGTCGACCCGGTCAGCGGGCGCCGCCGCGGACTGCGCTCGGCGATCGCCGGCCTGCGTCATCGTCGCCGCAACCGTAAGGGCGGCGCCGCGCTCCGGGCGGTACCCGCGGAGACCCAGGACACGAACGCGGCCTGATCGGGACCTGGCGCACTCCGAGGCGCGCGGCGGGTTCCCGACGCGCATAATGGACACCGATGGCAATCACTGATATTCGCGAGTACGCGCACCTGAGCGACGCCGACGTGGAGGCGCTCGGAGCGGAGCTGGACTCGTTGCGCCGAGAAGTCGAGTCCGACCTCGGCTCGCGTGATGTCGCTTACCTGCGGCGCACGATCCGCACCCAGCGTGCGCTGGAGATCGTCGGCCGCGCCGCGCTGCTCGGCAGTCACCGTCGCGGGCTGTGGTGGCTGGGCACCGGGTCGCTGGCGCTGGCCAAGATCATCGAGAACATGGAACTGGGCCACAACGTCATGCACGGCCAGTGGGATTGGATGAACGATCCCGAGGTGCATTCGGCGACGTGGGAGTGGGACATGGTGTGCGCCGCCCCGCACTGGAAGCACTCGCACAACTACATCCACCACAAGTACACCAACGTCGTCGGCATGGACCACGACGTCGGGTACAAGACGCTGCGGGTCACCCGCGACCAGCCGTGGGAGCCGCGCTGGCTCGCCCAGCCCTTTGTCAACCTCCTGCTGGCGGCCGGCTTCGAGTGGGGCATCGCGCTGCACGACCTGGAACTCGGCGAGGTCGCCAGGGGGCGCAAGTCCAAAGAGGTGGCGGTCCCACAGATCAAGGAGTTCCTCCGGAAGGTCGGGCGCCAACTCGGCAAGGATTACGTGCTGTTCCCGGCGCTGTCCGGGCCGAACTTCAAGCACACGCTCACCGCGAACCTCACCGCGAACCTGGTCCGCAACGTCTGGGCCTACCTCGTCATCTTCTGCGGACACTTTCCCGACGGCGCCGAGAAGTTCACCGCCGAGTCGCTCGAGGGGGAGACCCAGGGCGCCTGGTACCTGCGGCAGATGCTGGGGACCGCGAACTTCGACACCGGCCCGACGATGGCCTTCCTCTCCGGCAACCTGAGCTACCAGATCGAGCACCACCTCTACCCGGACCTGCCCAGCAACCGGCTGCCGGAGATCTCGGTGCGGGTGCGCGAGCTGTGCGACAAGTACGACCTGCCCTATACGACGGGATCGTTGCTCTCCCAGTACCTGCAGACCCTGCGCACGATCAACAAGCTGGCGCTGCCCGACCGGTTCCTGCGCGACACCGTCGACGACGCCCCCGAGACCGCCTCCGAGCACCGCTTCGACGGTTTGGTCCCGCGTTCGCGCGGCCTCAAGACCGCGATCGCGCGGTTGAAGGAGAACCGTCGCTCCCGACGACGGGTGCGCGGCTAGCCCGGTGTGACGATTTCGCACCTCGGTCCGCTGGCGCGGGAAAGGCGCTCGTCGAGGGTGACAAGTCGGCACCCGAGCAATTCGGCCGCCGCCACGTAGGCGGCATCGTAGGAGGTCAGGTTGTCGCGGAGTTCCCACGCCCGCTGCGCGGTGAGTTCGAAGGGGAGAGCCGTGACGGCTAGCCGCATAAGTCGCGAAAGCGCTGCGGCGCCAGCTGAAGGGTCGAGTTCGCCACGTGCCACCGCCTTGCGGAGCACGTTCGCGGCTTCATAGTGCATGAGCGACGGTGCAGCGAGCTCTGTCGCCTCCAGCGCCGCTTCCGCCCACGCGCCATCGTGGCCCGGATCGACGAGTGCGGCGATGACCAGCGAGGCATCGATGACTTGCACGGCGGCGCCTCAGCGACGATCTGCTTCGAGGTCGGCGAGGATCTGCGCCCTGGTCACGCGACTCGGGTGAAGCTCCTTCTCGGCGCGGACCTCAGCCATCAGGTCGGCGATCGAAGGACGTTCCGACAGCCGTGTTACCTCCGCCAGCATGTATTCCTGCAGAGATTGACCGGCGCGAGCGGCGCGGGCGGCGAGTTCGTTGCGCACCTCATCGGGTACATGACGAATCGTGATGCTGGTCATGCTGCCATAATAGCGGCACTGCTGACATGATCGCTGCAAAGTGGGTGCGTCCCACTTGTCGAATGCCGTCATCTGTCCCCCAGACCGATCTGTTTCGACCAGTCTGAAGCTCACCCCTCGGGGTCGGTCTCCCCGGAATGCAGTGCGACGAGGATGTTGCGGACGGCTTGCGCGCGGCGGGCGGCGGCGCCGTCGAGTTCGTCGAGCGCGCATTCCGGATCGGCGGGCGGACCCAGGTGGGTGCAGCCGCGGGGACAGTCCTCGATGGCCTCGCGCAGGTCGGCGAAGGCGTTCACCACGTCGTCGGGGGAGACGTGGGCGAGCCCGAACGAGCGGATCCCCGGGGTGTCGACGACCCAGGTCCCAGGGGAGTCCGGCAGCGGGAGGGCGACCGACTGCGTCGACGTGTGCCGCCCCTTGCCGACGCCCGAGACCTCACCCGTCGCTCGATCTGCTTGCGGGACAAGGCGATTGACCATCGTCGACTTGCCCACCCCGGAATGGCCGACCAGGGCGGTGAGCTTTCCGGCCAGCAGCGCGTGCAACTCGGTCAGGTCGTCGTCGCGCCCGGCGGCGACGATGGGTAGGTCCAATCCGTCGAAGGCGGCCCGGAACTGCGCGCCGTCGGCGAGGTCGGATTTGGTCAGCGCCAGCACCGGCGAGAGGCCGCCGACGTAGGCCGCGGCGAGGGCTCGCTCGACGAAGCCGGTGCGCGGCGGCGGATCGGCCAGCGCCGTGACGATCAGCAGTTGATCGGCGTTGGCCACGACGATCCGCTCGTAGGGATCGGTGTCGTCGGCGGTGCGGCGCAACACGGAGGTGCGGTCGTCGACGCGTACGATTCGGGCCAGGGTGTCCTTGGCGCCCGAGACGTCCCCGACGACGCCGACGCGGTCGCCGACGACGATCGGGGTACGGCCCAGTTCGCGGGCGCGCATCGTGACGACGATCCGGTCCGGGTCGGCGTCGACGGCGCAGCCCCACCGTCCCCGGTCGACCGACACCACCATCGCCTCGGCCGCGTCGGCGTGCGCGGGTCGCGTCTTGGTGCGCGGACGGGTGCCCTTGCCCGGGCGGATCCGCACGTCGGATTCGTCGTACCCGCGCGTGGCGCGCCCGCCGCGGCTCACCGCGCGATGGCTCCCGTGCTGGACACGTCGGACCCGCTCCCGGCGCCCAGCATCTCCGCCCACATCCGCGGGAAGTCGGGCAGCGTCTTCGCGGTGGTCCCGATGTCGACGACCTCGACCTCGGGGACGCACAGGCCGATGAGTGCGCCGGCCGTCGCCATGCGGTGATCGGCGTAGGACTCCCAGCGGCCGCCGTGCAACGGGCGCGGCACGATGTGCAGCCCGTCGGGCAGTTCGGCGACGTCGCCGCCGAGCCGGTTGATCTCGGTGGCGAGTGCGGCCAGGCGGTCGGTTTCGTGGCCGCGCAGGTGGCCGATCCCGGTGAGGCGGGATTCCCCGTCGGCCAGTGCGCACAGCGCCGCGATGGTCGGCGTCAGCTCCCCGACGGCCCGCAGGTCGACGTCGATGCCGTGCAACCCGCCGGATCCGACGACGGTGAGCACGCCGTGGTCGTCGCGCTGCGCGGTCGCTCCGAGCTCGGCGAGGATGTCGACGAATCGAGCACCGGGCTGGGTCGTCTGCGCCGGCCAGCGCGGCACGCGCACCGTCCCGCCGGTGGCTGCCGCCGCCGCGAGGAAGGCGGCGGCGTTGGAGAGGTCGGGCTCGATCACCCAGTCATGGGCGCGGATCACGCCCGGGGCGACCTGCCACACGTCGGGGGTCGAGACGTCGACGGTGACGCCGTGGGCGGCGAGCATGTCGACGGTCATGTCGATATGCGGCATCGACGGCACCGGTGCGCCGCGGTGCACGACGCGCACCCCGTCGTCGAACCGGGCGGCCGAGAGGAGCAGTCCGGAGACGAATTGCGAGGACGCCGACGCGTCGATCACAACCTCGCCGCCGCGCACCGACCCGGTCCCGGCGACCGTGAACGGCAGTCCGCCGCCGCTGATGTCCGCGCCCAGCTGCGTCAGAGCGTCGAGGATGGTGCCGAGTGGGCGCCCGCGCGCCTGTTCGTCGCCGTCGAATTCGACGACGCCGTCGGCCAACGCCGCGACCGGCGGCAGGAAGCGCATCACGGTCCCCGCGAGTCCGCAGTCGACCCGACCGCCTTGCAGCGCTCCGGGGGTGACGGCAATCCGCGTGGGATCGTCGGCGGCGACGTCGGCGCGGGTGCCCAGGGCCACGAGTGCGGCGAGCATGAGGTCGGTGTCGCGGCTGCGCAGCGCGCCGCGGATCGTCGACGGCTGGTCGGCCAGTGCGGCGAGGACCAGGGCGCGGTTGGTGATCGACTTGGACCCGGGCACCGACACCGTCGCCGTGACCGGTTTCACGGCGGTGGGTGCGGGCCAGGCAGTCATGGGGTCCAGTCTCTCATGCGGCCATAATCGTCAGATGGCAGCGCATAGCGCGGGATTGCTGGTCTATCGCGACGGTCCCGACGGCATCGAGGTGTTCCTGGTCCATCCGGGCGGCCCGTTCTGGGCGCGCAAGGACGACGGCGCGTGGTCGATCCCCAAGGGGGAGTACGGGGCCGACGAGGATCCCCTCGCCGCGGCCCGCCGGGAGTTCGCCGAGGAGACGGGGCAGCGGCCGCGCGACGGGGAGGTCCTCGACCTGGGCGAGGTACGCCAGCGGGGCGGCAAGGTGGTGCGCGCCTTCGCTGTGCGGGGCGAGGTCGACGCCGCGGCGCTGGTCTCGAACACCGTCGAAATCCAGTGGCCGCCGCGATCGGGGCAGATGCGGGAGTTCCCCGAGGTCGATCGAGGCGACTGGTTCGGGCTCGCGCGGGCGGCGGAGAAGATCAACGCGGCGCAGGCGGAGTTTCTCGGGCGACTCGCGGCCGCCGTCGACTCGTGAAGTTGCAGTTCGCAACGGGTTGTCGAAAGCCGAAGTCGGGTTTATCCGTTTCCGGCGATTTGGCACCAGAACGACCGATATGGCAGTTTTACGCTCAGTAGAGCCCTCGCAGTTGTGAGGGCTTCATTGTGAGGCCTCAGCGTTGAGGCCGGGCGGAGGTTGTCATAGACATGGACGCGAAACTGACCGAGCTGTTCGACGAGGTCGTTGGCCGCAACCCTGGGGAGCAGGAATTCCACCAGGCCGTGCGCGAGGTGTTCGACAGCCTCGGCCCCGTGGTCCACAAGCACCCGGAGTACGCCGATTCCGCCGTGATCAAGCGACTCTGCGAGCCCGAACGTCAGATCATCTTCCGCGTGCCGTGGGTCGACGACAACGGCAAGGTCCAGATCAACCGCGGTTTCCGCGTCGAGTTCAACTCCGCGCTCGGCCCCTTCAAGGGGGGCCTGCGCTTCCACCCCAGCGTCTACCTGGGCATCGTCAAGTTCCTCGGCTTCGAGCAGATCTTCAAGAACTCGCTGACCGGTTTGCCGATCGGCGGCGGCAAGGGCGGCTCGGACTTCGATCCCAAGGGTCGCTCCGACGGCGAGATCATGCGCTTCTGCCAGTCGTTCATGACCGAGCTGTACCGCCACATCGGCGAGTACACCGACGTCCCGGCCGGTGACATCGGCGTCGGCGGCCGCGAGATCGGCTACCTGTTCGGCCAGTACAAGCGCATCACCAACCGCTACGAATCGGGCGTGCTCACCGGCAAGGGCCTGGCGTGGGGTGGATCGCAGGTCCGCACCGAGGCCACCGGCTACGGCGCGGTCTTCTTCACCCAGGAGATGCTCAAGACGCGCGGCCAATCCTTCGACGGCAAGAAGGTGCTGGTCTCCGGCTCGGGCAACGTCGCCATCTACGCGATCGAGAAGATCCACGAACTCGGCGGCACGGTCATCGCCTGCTCGGACTCGTCGGGCTATGTCGTCGACGAGAAGGGCATCGACCTCGACGTGCTCAAGCAGGTCAAGGAAGTGCAGCGCGGTCGCATCGGCGACTACGCCACGCTGCGCGGCAACGGCGTCGCCGTCGTCGAGAAGGGCAACATCTGGGATGTCGCGGCCGATGTCGCACTGCCCTGTGCCACCCAGAACGAGCTCGACGGTGACGATGCCGCCAAGCTGATCAACGGTGGCGTGGTCGCCGTGGCCGAGGGCGCCAACATGCCCTGCACCCCGGAGGCGACCAAGGCCTTCGCCGACGCCGGCGTGCTCTTCGCGCCCGGCAAGGCCGCCAACGCCGGCGGTGTGGCCACCAGTGCACTGGAGATGCAGCAGAACGCCTCGCGCGACTCGTGGAGCTTCGACTACACGCAGGACCGCCTCGCCGAGATCATGCGCGGCATCCACGACAGCTGCGTGGAGACCGCGCAGACCTACGGCATGCCGGACAACTACGTCGCGGGTGCCAACATCGCCGGCTTCATCAAGGTCGCCGACGCGATGCTGGCCCTGGGCGTCATCTGATCAGTCCACCGGGCACACCCGGATGAGGTTGCCGTCGGGATCGGCGACGACGAAGGTGCGGCCGAACACCTCGTCGTGCGGTTCGTCAACGACCTCGACGCCCTTGCGCGTCCAGTCCGTGAAGGTGGCGTCGATCGCGGCGGCGCCCCCGGTGAGCATGATGCCGATCTCCGATGTGCGGGTCCCGGCGTCGTCGAGCGTATCCGAGCGACCCGACCACAGGGCGAACAGGACGCCGGGTGCCATGTCGAACGCGACGTAGCGGGGGCTGGTGAAGATCGGCTCGATCTCGAGGAGTGTCCGGTAGAAGTCCGTCGACGCTGCTGCGTCGCGGACGTAGACGAGGGTCAGATTCGGTGCGGGCACGTGGGTCTCCTTCGCTGATTTCCAGGGCAAGGTCCAGCAAAACCCAAATACATGTCAGAACCTGTCATGTATTGACGGAAAAGGATTCGAGTGACGCGTCGCCGCGCATTCCGCGTCAGGGGAGCAGGACGAACTTGCCCCGGGGGTGTGCTCCGGCCAGCTCCGCCAAGGCCTGACCGGCCTGTTCCAGCGGAAAGGTCTTCGCCACCTCGACCGTCAGTTCGCCGCTCGTCGCGTCGGCGATCAGGCCGGGAATCGCCTCGGCGCGATGCCGTTTGCTCTGCGGCGTCGACCCGTCGACGAGGATGATCCCGTCGCCGCCGCGGCCGAAGGCGGCGATCGACACGATCCGCTCCGGGGCGACCCCCAAGGCCAGCGAGGCGTCGATCGCCTCGTCGGTGCCGACCGTGTCCAGCGCCGCGGTCACCGGTCCGCGCGCCGCCTGGTGGAGACGTTCGGTCAGGCCGTCGCCGTAGACGACGGGAACGGCGCCGAGGCCGGCCAGGTACTCGTGGTTGCGCTGCGCTGCGGTGGCGATGACCCGGGCGCCGCGGCGCACGGCCAGCTGCACCGCGATGGCGCCGACGCCACCCGCGCCGCCGTGGACCACGACCGTGTCCGCGTCGGTGACGGCGGCGGTCTCCACCAGGTCGGCGGCCGTCACACCGGTCAGCAGCAGCCCGGCAGCGGTGGGGAAGGGCAATGCCGCCGGTTTGCGGAAGACGGTCTCGTCGTCGGCGAGCAGGGCTTGGGCATAGCCGCCGATCGCCCGGTAGACGATGACCTCGTCGCCGACGGCGAATCGCGATCCGTCACCGACCGCGCTCACGACGCCGGCGGCCTCCGACCCGATCCGCCGCGGCAGGGCGGCCGGGTCGTCGCCGAATTGACCCCGCACGATCTTTCCGTCGATCGGGTTGACGCCGGCGGCCCGGACCGTCACGGTGACCTCGTCGGGGCCGGGCGCCGGCACCGCGACGTCGACGGGAGCGATCACCCGTGCGGGATCGCCGTAGGACGTCGCGGCCATGGCGCGCACGGTTCGGGGTTCGTCGGTGCCCACTTCTGCTCCTCGCTCTTGCCGTCGGCACGGTTCCGGCGGAAGCCGGCCGAGAGTACGTTGACAGTATGGGCGTCAGTATTGGCCGGGTCTACGACGATGTGCCTCCGGGGGTGACCCGGCTGTTCGTCGACCGGTTGTGGCCCCGCGGAATCCGCAAGGACGACCCGCGCATCGGCACCTGGTGCAAGGAGGTCGCGCCGAGCACGGAGTTGCGCGAGTGGTATCACCACGCCGGGCCCGGCAAATACGACGAGTTCGCCGCGCGCTATCGGGCCGAGCTGCAGTCGGGAGAGCAGGCGCAGGCGCTCGCCGGGATCGCCGAGACGGCCGCCGAGACCGACGTCGAATTGGCCACCGCGACAAAGGATCCGGCCACCAGCCACGTTCCGGTGATCGTCGCCGAGCTGGACGGGCATGGGTGACGAACCCGTCGAGATCCTGCGTCGATGGGCGGACTCGGGCGGGATCTGGCGCGTCCTGGGCAGCAGTGGTCCGGCGCTGGTGATCGGCCTGCTCCGGTGCGACGGCGGTGAGGAGATCGACCGCATCGTGTCCGCCCAGCCGGCACTCCTCGACTTCGTCGGTGGCCGACGGTCCAGCGACGACGGCGACTGATCGGCAGCCGCGACGGGGCATTGTCCGACCTCCCTGGTTCACTTCGAACATCAGTTCACCGACGGTCGGTGGCGACCAGATCTCTGGCAGGGCAGGAGGGGACTATGGGACTCGAGGACGCGCAGTGGGACGGGTTCACCGGGTGGCTCGCGGATCGCCTGGGCGAGATGCCCGTCGCGAGCGTGATCGATGCCGGTCGGTCGGGTGCGAACGCGCAGACGCACGGCTACGACGTGGAGTGCGCCCAGGTCCAGCGTCTGCACCGCGGCCGATACCTGTTGCGGCTGTCGACGACGTTGATGATCATTCCGCTGCTCGACGCGTACGACGGTGAGGATGTGGCGCTCGACTGCTGGCACCACGACGACCTGTTCGAGGATTGCACCCACGGCTATCTGGTGAGTGAATCGGCCGAGATGGTCGCCGACCTCATGACCGGCTGGTTCCGGCAGCGCTGCGGCTTCACCGGACCCGACCAGGTCGGATTCGCCTACATGCGGGCCAAGTCGTTGCCGCGCTCCGCGGCCCGCCCGTCGTCACCCTGGGTCGTGGACCGCGCCGCGGTGACCGGTCGCGACGACGAGTCGTAGGCGTCGTCGGTGTCGACGACCTCGTCGGCGGTCGCGGTGGTGCTCTGCGAGGTGGTGAAGAGCGAGGCGACGGCCCCGACCACGCAGCACACGATCGCGAAGGTGAAGGCCGTGCTCAGCCCGTCGGCGAACGGATCGGAGATCAGTCGCGGGAAGAAGTCGAGTCCGGTCAGCGCGTGCTGGTCGGCGGCGGGGAGGGCCGACAGGTGCGGTCCGAGGATGTGTTGGACCGGGTTGATGCCCAGGAAGGCGGCGAAGAGGACCGACACCGTCGGCAGATCGGCGATCTGCTCGGCCGAGGAGGCGGGTACGCCGTGCGCGGTCAGGCCGGTGGTCATGGCCGTCGGGAGGTGGGCGGACAGGCCGACGATCATCAGGGAGAAGAAGATGCCGATCGAGAGGACCATCGCCGAGTTCTGGAAGGTCGTCATCATGCCGGAGCCGGAGCCGCGCTGGTCGATGGGCAGGCTGTTCATCACCTCGGCGCGGTTGGGCGAGGAGAACATGCCCATCCCGATGCCGTTGATCACGAGGATGAGCGCGAAGACCGGGTAGTAGAAGTCGACCGGGATCGCGATGAGGGCCGCGAAGGTGCCCGCGGTCACCAACAGGCCGATGGTCGTGAACCATTTGGTGCCGAACCGGTCGGAGAGGGCGCCGGAGATCGGTGCCGAGAGCAGGAACCCGACGGTCATCGGGAGCATGTAGATGCCGGCCCACAGCGGGGTCTGTGAGTAGTCGTAGCCGTGCTGGGGGAGCCAGATCCCCTGGAGCCAGATGATCAGGATGAACTGCAGCCCGCCGCGGCCGATGGAGGCGGTGAGGTTGGCGATGTTTCCGAACAGGAAGTCGCGGATCTTGAACAGGTGCAGGTCGAACAGTGGGTCGTCGACCTTGGTCTCGATGAAGGCGAACAGGGCCAGCATGACGAGGCCGCCGATCACGCAGGTCAGCACGAGTGGCGAACCCCAGCCCATCTGCGAGTGGCCGTAGGGCTGGATGCCGTAGGTCAGGCCGACGAGGACAGCGATGAGGCCGATCGCGAAGGTCGCGTTGCCCCACCAGTCCATTCGGGCCCGGCGGCGGACGCCGGTGTCGCGCAGCTTCAGGTAGGCCCACACGGTGCCCAGCAGGCCGAAGGGGACCGAGACGAGGAAGATCCACTTCCAGTTGATCGGGGCCAGGATGCCGCCGACGAGCAGGCCGAGGAAGGAGCCCGCGATCGCCGCGACGCCGTTGATGCCCAGGGCGAGGCCGCGCTGGTTGGCCGGGAAGGCGTCGGTGAGGATGGCCGACGAGTTGGCCATGAGGAAGGCGCCGCCGATGCCCTGCACGATTCGCCAGCCGATCAGCCACCAGGCGGCCGCATCGCCGGTGAACCACGTGATGGCCAGCATGATCGAGGAGAAGGTGAAGATGGCGAAGCCCAGGTTGTACATCTTCGCGCGGCCGAACATGTCGCCGAGGCGTCCGAAGCTGACGACGAGGACCGCCGTGACGACCAGGAAGCCCATCATCATCCACAGCAGGTAGCCGGTGTTTCCCGGCTGAAGCGGGTTGATCCCGATCCCCTTGAAGATGTCGGGGAGGGCGATCAGGACGATCGAGCTGTTGATCGTCGCGATCAGCATGCCGAGCGTGGTGTTGGACAGTGCGATCCACTTGTAGTGGGAATCGGCCTGGGTTGCGGTCGTCACGGAGCGAGGCCTCACTTTTACTTCATATGCCTAAGTATCAAGTCCAGTGTAGGCGCCGGTGGCCGTGGTAAACGAATCGTAAAGCGGCGGCTGCGCCGATGGCTCCGTCGGTAGGCTGGGGCAATGGACCTGAGTGTGGGCGGGATCATCGGATTGATCGTCTTCGGAGCCGTCATCGGCGTGCTGGCGCGGGTGGTGATGCCCGGGAAGCAATCGATCTCGGCGTTGGTCACCATCGTGCTGGGGGTGCTGGGTGCCGTGGTCGGGTATTTCGTCGCCGACAAACTCGGCGTGGGCGACACCTCCGGCGTCGACTGGATGCGCTGGGCGATCAGCGTTGCCGCCGCCGTCTTGTTGACCTTCGGCTACGAAGCCGTCAGCTCGCGGTCGAAGAGCTGACGTGCGCGTCGTCATCGTCGGGGGCCACGGCAAGATCGCGCTGCTCGCCGCACGACGGCTCGCCGAGCAGGGTGACGAGGTCGTCGCGCTGATCCGGAACCCCGCGCACGCCGACGACGTGCGGGCAGTCGGCGCGAACCCCGTGCTGTTCGACGTCGAGGCGGCGAAGGAGTCCGCCTTCGCCGACGTGTTCCTCGGGCAGGACGCGATCGTCTGGTCCGCGGGTGCGGGCGGTGGAAATCCGACCCGGACGCGCGCGGTCGACCGCGATGCCGCGATTCGGTCGATCGAGGCCGCTTCGGCGGCCGGGGTGCGGCGCTACGTCATGGTCTCTTACTTCGGCGCCTCGCTCGATCACGGTGTGCCAGAAGATGATTCGTTCTTCGCCTATGCGGAGGCCAAGGCCGCGGCGGACGAGTTCCTGCGCGGGAGCGGCCTGGACTGGACCATCCTGGGGCCGAGTCGGCTGACCGACGCCCCCGGCGGCGGTATCTCGGTGAGCGAACCCGGCGCGGAGCCGACCGGGCAGCAGAAGGGGGAGGTCAGCCGCGATGCGGTGGCGGCGGTCATCGCCGCGGTGCTGCATGACAAGGCGACGATTCACCGGCAGTTGGAATTCAACGACGGTCCGCATCCGGTGGACTCGGCGTGGTGAGCCGGGGCGGTCGGTGAGCCGGTTCGACCCGGCCGTGTTCGCCGCGATCGTCGGCGAGCCGCATGTCGTGACCGACGCCGACGCGGCTCGGCGCTTCCTGACCGATTGGACCGGGCGGCGCACGGGGCGGGCCGATGCGGTGATCCGCCCGCGGAGTACCGGCGAGGTCGCCGCGGTGCTGACCGCCTGCCGCGGCCGGGGGATCGCGGTGGTGCCGCAGGGCGGCAACACCGGCTTGGTGGGCGGATCGGTACCCGCCGACGGCGATCGGCCGACGATCGTGCTCTCGACGGAGCGGATGACCGATGTCGGCACGCCGGACCCGGTGGAGATGTGCGTCGGCGTCCAGGCCGGGGCGACGGTGGCGGCGATCGAAGCGGCGGCCACGTCGGTCGGGGCACACTTCGCCGTCGACCTGGCGTCGCGGGATTCGGCGACGGCCGGTGGGATCGTCGCCACGAATGCAGGCGGGGTCCACGTGGTCCGGCACGGCGGGACGCGGGCGCAGGTCCTCGGCATCGAGGCGGTGCTCGCCGACGGGTCGGTGCTGCGCCGGTGGAATCCGCTGCGCAAGGACAACGTGGGCTACGACCTGCCCGGACTCCTCGCCGGCAGCGAGGGAACGCTCGCCGTGATCACCGGGGTACTCTTCGCCCTCGTCGAACGTCCCGGGCAGACGGCGGTGGCGATGGTCGCGATCGATTCGATCGACGAGGTGTTCGCACTGGTGGCGGCGGTCCGCACGGCGGGGCTGACCGTCGAGGCCGTCGAGCTGATGACGAAGGCGGGGGTGCGGCTCGTCGTCGAATCGGGTTCGCGTCCGGCGCTGGCGGGCGAGTCGGCGTTCCAAGTGCTGCTCGAGGTGTCCGGGGCCGAGCCGGCCCAGCGCCTGGCCGACGTCCTAGACACCGTCGGGGTGGCCGACGCGGTCGTCGAGGACGGCCCGGCGCGTGCGCTGTGGGAACTGCGCGAGAAGCACACCGAGGTGATCGCGCGGGCGAGCGCGACCGTGCCGGTGAAGCTCGACGTCGCCATCCCGCGTCGGGGAATGGGCGGCTTCGTCGCCGAGCTCGATGTCTGGGCCCCGTCGGAGCCCTATCCGTGCCGGCCCATCGTGTTCGGCCACGCCGCCGACGGCAATCTGCACGTCAACCTGCTCGACATTCCCGACGAGGAGCAGTCGGCGGCGGCCGAACTCATGCTCGCGAAAGTGGTCGAGCGGGGCGGCAGCGTCAGCGCCGAACACGGTGTGGGCCGGGACAAGGCCGCCTGGCTCGAGCGCGTGCGCGATTCAGCGGACGTCGCGGCCATGCGGGCGATCAAACACGCCTGGGACCCGGAGGGGCTGCTCAATCCCGGCGTGCTGTTCGTCTGACCCTTCGCCGAGTGGGCAGTCGGATCCCGCCGAGTGGGCAGTCCGACAGCACCGAGTGGGCAGATCGCGCCGGCCTAGCGGAGCCAGGCGGCGACGACCCCGGCGACGAGGACGAGGACGCCGCCCACTTCGCCGACGATGAGCGCCGCCATGAAGCCGCGGATGGCGATCGCTGGCCGCGGGCGGAACTGGTTCTCGGTGTCGCGCAGCGCGCCGTGCACCGTGTAGCTGCCGATGGCGCCGACGAAGAAGAACAGCTCGACGCCGACGCACGTGGCGTTCACCCACGTCGGCCACGCAGACAGGGCGACGAGGGCCGCCAGGAGCAGCGTCGCGAACGAGTACATGAGCGCGGCGCGGTGGGCGATGTCGACGTAGACGTGGGCCCGCCCGTCGGGTGAGGCCATGATCTGCCGGTACTTCCACACCCCGAGCGCCATCGCGATCGCGAGCAGGACGCCGGCGGCGACGATCGTCGCGAGGGTGACGTCGTCGAGCTGGTCGACGAGTGCTGAAGTGGGTGGCGGCATGGGAGCTGCTTTCGTTGGAGGAGCCATCGGCGATGGCAACCGTGACATCGATCACTGTAAGGTTTGGGTAGACCAATCAATCCAGGGGGCACGGTGGCTGACAAGAATGCGATACCCGAATACGACGCGGTGATCGTCGGAGCCGGATTCGGCGGCATGGGCGCGGCCATCGAACTCAAACGCCAAGGGCTGGACAACATCGCCATCGTCGAGCGGGAGGACGATCTCGGCGGCACCTGGCATGTGAACCATTACCCGGGCCTCGCCGTCGACATCGCTTCGGTCACCTATAGCTACTCCTTCGAGCCGAATCCGCATTGGTCTCGTCTCTACGCGCCCGGTGCCGAGTTGAAGCGCTACGCCGAGCACGTCGCCGACAAGTACGACCTGCGTCGGCACATGATCTTCGGCGAACAGGTCCAGCGCGCCGAATGGGACGAGCAGAACTCGATGTGGCGGGTCTTCGGCGAGGACGGGACCGAGCGCACCGCCCGCTTCCTCCTCACCGCGACCGGCTTCCTCTCGCAGCCGCACACCCCGGACATCCCCGGCATCAAGAGCTTCGCGGGCAAGATCATCCACACCACGAAGTGGGAGGACGGCCACGACTTCACCGGCGAGCGCGTCGGCATCATCGGGACCGGCGCGACGGCGGTGCAGTTGATCCCGGAGATCGCCAAGCAGGCGGCGGAACTCACCGTCTACCAGCGCACCCCGATCTGGGTGGTGCCGAAGACCGACTTCGCGATCCCGCGGCCCGTGCAGCAGTTGTTCGCCCGCGTGCCGGCGACGCAGAAGGCTGCGCGGATGGTGAACACCGCACTGCTCGAACTCCTCATGGTGACCGGCGTGCTGCATTTCAAGCAGTTCAAGTTCGGGAACAAGGGTGCCGCCATGCTGGCCAAGGCGCACCTGCGCCGCCAGATCGCCGATCCGGAACTGCGCGAGAAGCTGACCCCCGACTACGACTTCGGGTGTAAGCGGCCGACCTTCTCCAACGAGTACTTCGCCACCTTCACCAAGCCGAACGTGACGCTCGAGACGTCGTCGATCGTCAAGATCGATCCCGACGGCATCCTCACCGCCGACGGCCAGAAGACCCAGATCGACACCCTGGTGCTCGCCACCGGATTCGACCTGTGGGACACGAACTTCCCGGCCTTCGAGATCCACGGCCGCGACGGCAAAGACCTGGGGAAGTGGTGGCGGGCAGAACGGTTCCAGGCCTACGAGGGCGTGGCCGTGCCCCAGTTCCCCAACTTCCTCACCCTCAACAGCCCGTACTCCTACAGTGGCCTCTCGTACTTCACGACGATCGAGGGCCAGATGCGCCACATCGCCCGCCTGCTGGGCGAATTCAAGCGCCGTCGAGCGACGACGTTCGAGGTCACCGAGACGGCCAACACGCGATTCCTCGACGACGCGACGCGCCGCCTGGACTCGTCGGTCTTCTACCGCGGCGACTGCTCCACCTCGCGCAGCTACTACTTCAACCACGCGGGCGAGGCGACGTTGCTACGGCCGCAGTCGACGCCGGGCACGCTGCGCGAGATGAAGAGTTTCCCCCTCGACGACTACGCCTTCAGCGGTTGATCTAGTCGGTCGGCTTTCCGGCGACGAGGTCGCCCAAGGCCAGGCCACGGCGGCCCCAGCGCGCGTCGAAGCCGTTGGCGCGCGCTTTCGCCCGGGTGAGTTTCCCCGCGTCGTACTGTTTGCGCGCCCATCTGGATCTCGGCCGGGCGAGGCGGATCGCACCGATCCAGGCAACCGGCAGTAGAAACGCCCCGACGACGGCGGTCGCGTACTTCCCCTTGCGGATGCAGACGAGTAGGCAGAGAAGCTGCAGCGCGATGCTGACGAGCAGTCCCGCGTGCCCGAAGCGCTTCATCCCGTCACTCTCAAGAGGATCGATGCCCAACGCCAGCAGGCCCAGTGCCGCGCTGGTCAGCATCACCACCTGCACCGACAGCTGGCCCTCGCGCGCCCAGTAGACGTCCTGGAGATGCAGCAGCAACGCGAACTCGTCGAGGACCAGCGATGTCCCGACGCCGATCATCACCGCGCTGATCGCGGCCATCGGTGCGGTGCCGTGGGCGGCCACCGACGAGAACGCGCCGACGACGGTCAGGATGATGCCGGGGATCGAGTGGTGGACGTGGATACCGCTGGCGATGTTGTCGTGGAACGGCCCCTTGCCCGCCCGGATCAGCCGGGTAATCGCGCGGGTGACGACGAAGGTCGCGATGAACGAGACGAACAGCAGTGTCAGTGGCAGCCGCTCCGGCGACCAGAGGCCAGTCACCGGGTCACCTGGTGATGCCGGTGCGCCGCTGCTCGATGATCAAGCAGCGGTCCTCGACGTAGGCCAGGCCGGCGTCCCGCGCGATTCGGCGCGCCTCCGGCGAGGTGATACCCAGTTGCAGCCACAGCGCGGTCGCACCGGCCGCGACGGCCGCACGGGCCACCTCGGCGCAATCGGCCGACGGCCGGAACACGTCGACGAGCCCGACGGGCTTCGGGACGTCGGCCAGGGATCGGTAGACCCGTTCGCCCACGATCTCGTCGGCACGGGGGTTCACCGGGACGATGCGCCACCCGCGCGCCTGCATGTACGCGGGCACCTCGTTGGCCGCCTTCGCCGGATCGGCGCTCGCCCCGACGACGGTGATCGTGTCGTAGGTGCGCAGGATCTGCGCTGCCACGTCGTCCATCGCACCTGGTTCGTCTGCTGCGGTTCGATCATCCATGACAGCGAGCCTACGACGACAAGCCGGCGATCAGGTTGATGAACAGCGCGACGATCACGGTGCCGAACAAATACGAGAGCAACGCGTGGACGAGGGCGGGCCGTCGCATCCGTGAGCCGGAGAGGTCGGTGTCGGAGATCGCGAAGCTCATGCCGACGGTAAACGCGACGTAGGCGAAATCGGTGTAGACCGGCGGCTCACTCTGGTGGAAGTCGATCCCGCCGATCGGATCGCCGTAGTACACCCGCGCGTAGTGGGTGGCGAACATCGTGTGGATCGCCGCCCACGAGAGCACGATGCCGGCGATCGTGCCGAGGACCAGCGCGTGGTCCTGATGGTGGAACAGCACGCCGATGACGCTGGACAGGCTGGCCAGTGCGGCGACCACGACGACGATCCCCGTGCCGCCGTGCGTCGGGTCCTCCCGCCGGGCGTGCTGCCTGGTCAGGGCGGCGTTCATCGGGCCGAGGGTGGCCCAGGTCCAGCCGACGAACATGGCGGCCGTCGCGATCCACGCCGACATCCGCCAGTCGACGCGCCACCCGGCCCAGAGGACCGTGGCGGCGATCAACCCGACGGCGACGCTGATCGCCAGGCGGCTCATCGCCGAGAAGGAGCGGGTCCACGCGACGGCGCGGGTACGGGCCGCCGGGCTCACGAGACCGGGTCCAGCAACTGCGGGCCGTTGTTGGCGACCCGGTTCACCAGGGGGGACACCTCGCGTATCTCGATCGCGTCGGCCAATTCGCGCGCCGGCGGCTCCAGCAGCGCGGCCGGCGCGGTCGTGTCCGGGTCCAGCCACTCCTCCCACCACTGCACCGGCATGATCAGCGGCATCCGGTCGTGGACCCCGCGCAGTTCGCCGACGGCGTCGGTGGTGAGGATCGTGCAGCTCAACAGCGGTGCCTCGTCGGCCCCCGCGTCCTTCGGCCGCCATACCGACCAGAGGCCGGCCATGAAAAGCCGGGAGTGATCTGCCGGCGACATGAAGTACGGAACCTTCGCGACCTTGCCGTCGGCGCCGGTGACCTTGCGCCACTCGTACCAGCCGTCCATCGGGATGAGGCAGCGTTTGGAGCGGACCGCGGCGCGGAAGGACGGCTTGTCCGACGCGGTCTCGGCCCGCGCGTTGAACAGCGACCCCTTGCCGATCTCCTTCGCCCACGGCGGCACCAGGCCCCACCGCATCGCGCGCACGCGACGCGCCGCCTCGTCGTCGGGGTCCTCCCGGGAATGTCGTTCCACGACGGTCAGGATCGTCGTCGTCGGCGCGACGTTGTAGTTCTCCCAGCGTGAGCGCGGCTTCTCGTCGGCCTTCCCGATGTCGTCGAGGGATTGCTGCGCGGGTGCCTCCGGCTCCGGCATCGGCGGCACCTCGTTGACCGCGTCGATCTCCGCGGCGAGCTTGGCCGGGTCGGTCGTCGTCGCATATCGTCCGCACATGCGGTCCACCTTAGGCACGCCCTGCGACACGGATCGGGAATGCACCCGACCGGTGCCGTGTTGATGCTGGCGTAGACGGTGGTACGACGAGGAGCAGCCATGCCCTGCGCGATTGCGAACCCGATTGAACGGCGCCAAATCTTCGGCTCGGTAGACTTGGCCGGGTATCGGGCGGATCCCGCCCCGGTGCGGACCGAAAGGATCGCCTTGAGCGAAGACGCCGATGCCGCGAACGTCGTGCCGGAAACCGAGACCGACGAGGAACGCACCGCCCGGTTCGAGCGCGATGCGCTCCCGTTGCTCGACCAGCTCTACGGTGCCGCGCTGCGCATGACCCGCAACCCGTCCGACGCCGAGGATCTCGTCCAGGAAACCTTCATCAAGGCCTTCTCGGCCTTCTCGTCCTTCCGCGAGGGCACCAACCTCAAAGCGTGGCTCTACCGGATCATGACGAACACCTACATCAACAGCTACCGCAAGAAGCAGCGGCAGCCGGCGCAGTACCCGACCGACGAGATCACCGACTGGCAGTTGGCGCAGACCGCGGAGCACACGTCGACGGGGCTGCGGTCCGCGGAGATCGAGGCGCTCGACGCCCTGCCCGACGACGAGATCAAAGAGGCCCTGCAGGCGTTGCCGGAGGACTTCCGGATGGCCGTCTACTATGCCGACGTCGAGGGGCTGCCCTACAAGGAGATCGCCGAGATCATGGACACCCCGATCGGGACCGTGATGTCGCGGCTGCACCGCGGGCGTCGCCAGCTGCGCGAACTGCTCGCCGACGTGGCCCGCGACCGCGGCTTCAACCGCGCCGCGCAGACGGGAGCCTCCCGATGAGCGACCCCCAGTTCGAGGCCCTCGACTGCACCAACGTGCTCGCCGACGTATGGCTGCTCCTCGACAACGAGTGCGACGCGGGTGCGCGGGCGCGCCTGCAGGAACACCTCGACAAATGCCCGTCCTGTCTGGCGCAGTACGGGCTGGAACAGCAGATCAAGGAATTGATCGGCCGTAAGTGCGGCGGGGAGCGGGCACCGCAGGGCCTGGCCGACCGGCTGCGCGTGCAGATTCGTCAGTCGACGACGGTCACCCAGGTCTCCGACGGGACCTCGGTCTCCCGCACGACGGTCCGGCGGACCACCGTCACCACGGATACAGAAAACCCGGGCGACCGGCGGTAAAGCCGGAGGCACCCGGGTCTCGATCCGTTGATCGGATCAGGCGTTGGGCCGCTTGCCGTGGTTGGCGGCATTCTTCTTGCGGCTGCGCTTCTTGCGTCCACGCTTACCCATGGGACTCTCCTTACGTCTGGTGCGGTCCCATTCTTTCACGACCGACCGCCCAGACTGAAAACGAGGCTCTCACCCGGGGTGGGAGCGGGCCGGACAGGTCAATCCGTGCGTTACCTTTGAGCCATGGCCGAAGACGTTGTGGCGGAGATCGTGGCAACCGTCCTCGAGGTGCTGGTCTCCGCGGGCCAGGCTGTCGAGGTGGGTGACACCCTCGTGTTGCTCGAGTCGATGAAGATGGAGATCCCCGTGGTCGCCGAGGACGCGGGAGTCCTCGACGAGGTGAAGGTGGCGGTCGACGACGTCATCCAGGCCGGCGATGTGATCGCCACCTACCGGTAGCGGTCGGTAGCCACGTGTCGACGCTCGCCGATCTCCTCGCCGCCCATACCGGTCTCTCCGACGAGCAGGGCGGCCATCTGCAGCGCCTCGTCGGGGAATGGCAGTTGCTGGCCGACCTGGCCTTCGCCGACCTACTGCTGTCGGTGCCCGGCGCCGACGACTTCCTCACCGTCGCGCAGTGCCGGCCCAACACCGCGTCGACGGTGCTGCCCGGCGACCAGGTGGCCCACGTCGCCGAGGAGAACGACGCCGCGGAACTGCGCACGGCGATGGACCGCGGCGCGATCGTCCTCGGATCGGGCCGGGACTCGACCGGGGGCGTCATCGTCCGCCGCGAGCAGATCCCGGTCCGCTACGACAGCGAGGTGATCGCCGTCCTCACCGCCGCCTCCGCGGACACCGCCCACCGCGTGCCCTCCCCTCTGGAGCGCGCCTACCAGGCGTCGGCCTCGGATTTGTGCCGGATGGTGGCCGACGGGACTTTTCCGGTGGTGGAGGCCACCGAGACGGGGTTGTCGACGCCGCGGGCCGGGGACGGGTTCATCCGCCTCGACGTCAACGGCGTCGTCCGCTACGCCAGCCCCAACGCGCTGTCCGCGCTACACCGGATGGGCTACACCACCGACCTGTCCGGCGTGGTGCTCGCCGACGTGTTCGGCGGGTTGGTCTCCGACGTATTCGACGCGCAGGACGCGGCCGCGATGATCGCGCTGGCGGCATCGGGACCGGTCCTGGACCGTGATCGGTCCGCCGACGCGCCCGTGCTGCGCATGGAGGTCGACGCCCGCCGTGCCACCGTGCTGCTGCGCGTGGTGCCGCTGCGGCCGGGGAGGTCGGCGACCGGTGCGATCGTCCTGGTGCGCGACGTGACCGAGGTCAAACGCCGCGATCGGGCGTTGATCAGCAAGGATGCGACGATCCGCGAGATCCACCACCGGGTGAAGAACAACTTGCAGAGCGTCTCGGCGCTGCTGCGGCTGCAGGCGCGCCGCACGGTCAACCCCGAGGCGCGGACCGCGCTGACCGAGGCCGTCCGACGGGTGGCGTCCATCGCGCTCGTCCACGAATTCCTGTCCGGCAGCGTGGACGAGGAGGTCGACCTCGACGACGTCGTCCACCGCTTGTTGCCGGTGCTCTCCGACGCGACGAGTACCGCCGGACCGCGGGCGCAGATCATCGTCGGCGGTCGTTTCGGCGTGCTGTCGGCCGACTTGGCCATGCCGCTGGTCATGGTCCTGACCGAGTTGATCCAGAACTCAGTGGAGCACGGCTTCGCCGACGGCCGGCCCGGTGCGATCCGGGTTTCGGCCGAGCGCGGTCTGCGCGACCTCTCGATTCGCGTGGCCGACAACGGGGCCGGCCTCGCCGAGGGCTTCGACGTGCAAAGCAGCGGACACCTGGGCCTGCAGATCGTGCGGACACTGGTCGAGATCGACCTGGGCGGCACGGTCGAATTCGTCAACGGTGACGACGGGGGGACCGTGGTGACCATCAGCATTCCCCTCGTCGGGGTCGCCGAGCACGAAAAAGCCCCGGACGCCGGTCGCGTCCGGGGCTGATCCGAGAGTCTTAAACGCTGCTGCGGGTGCGCGTGCGGGCGTTGCGGCGCTTGAGGGCGCGACGCTCGTCCTCGCTCATGCCGCCCCAGACGCCGGCATCCTGACCGGAGTCGAGCGCCCAGGTGAGGCACTCGGCCGTCACCGGGCAGCGCTGGCAAACGAGCTTCGCGTCAGCGATCTGCGCGATCGCCGGGCCACTGGTCCCCACGGGGAAGAACAGCTCCGGGTCTTCGTCACGACAGATTGCCTTGTGGCGCCAATCCATTTCTACAACTCCTCATGTGCGCGCAGCAATGCGCGCCCGTATCAAGCCTCGCGGGCGTTTGGCTGTTTTCTGGCTGTTTGCACGGGCGCCGACTACCGTTCGGCTCCTCGTGGTTCCTTGTGAATACTTTCACGAATCGCGCCGAAGTCAATAGGATTCCAATAACACGTGTGGAACATCACTGTGCGTCCGGGGGTAGGTTTTGTGTGCTACCGGTCGAAGACGGCCTGGTCGGCGGGGGCGACGACGGCCAGGGCGTCGGGACGATACCCCAATTCCATCGTGGTGCGCTCGCCGGTGTAGTCGCCGTCGATCTGGGTGGGCAGCGGTTGCGGTGAGTGCAACGAGACGGAGAGCACGTTGTCGTCGCGGAAGACGTGTCGCGCGTGCGGGTCGACGCCCATCAGCAGCCGCGTCGCCAGCGGAAGGTTGCGGGCCACGCCCATCGTCGACGACGCGAAGACGCCCAACCCGCCCGACAGCGTCGTGGTGGGATTGGTCTCGATGCGTTTGCCGCTCAGATAGGTCCACGGCGTGGTGTTGAGGACGAAGGCGAAGGCGGTGTCGGGAAGGTCGTGGCGTTTGCCGTCGCGGTCGACGACGGAGACGGTGAACCGCTGCTCGTCGGCACGGTGGCGCAGGAAGGTGACCACGGTGGTGAACAGGTAGCGGTTCGGGGTGGCGGCCTTGCCGCGGTTGCGCTTGGCCTCCATCGCCTCGACGACCCGCGCGTCGATGCCCATCCCGCAGTTGAACAGGAACCACCGGTCGTCGGCGATCCCGAGGTTCACGCGGCGCTGGGCGCCGGATTCGAGCAGCGTGATGAGCTGGGCCGTCGCCAACAGCGGATCGGCGTCGATCCCGAGGGCGCGGGCGAACACGTTGGCGCTGCCGCCGGGGATGATGCCCAGTCGGGGCTGCGTTGCCGGGGCGACATCGCCCGGCGCGCCCAACAGGCCGTTGACCACCTCGTTCACCGAGCCGTCGCCGCCGTGCACGACGATCGCCTCGTATCCGCCGTCGAGCATGGCGCGCTGGGCCAGCTCCTGGGCGTGGCCCCGGTGGGTGGTCTGCTCGACGGTGAGGTCCATGCGTGCGGCCAGCGTGTGCGCGAGGGTGTCGCGGCCCGCCGGGGTGGTGGCGGTCGCATACGGATTGACGATGAGCAGGGCTCGCACGGAACACCACCCTACGGTGGTGGCCCGCGCCGCGCCCAATACCCTGGAAGCCATGCAATCGAGTGCGGCCGCCCCGCGATCGGTCCGGTGGGCGGGGATCTCCATCGCCGTGCAGGGCGTCGTCGGCCTGATCAGTGCCGCCGTCCTGGTGATCCGTGCGCTCGGCGGGCACCACGAGAGCTTCGCCAGCGGCTACGGCCTGGCGATGTGGTGCGGGCTGATCGGGCTCGCCCTCCTCGCCGGTGGGCTGGCGCTGCTGCGCGGCAAGCGGTGGGGGCGCGGGATCGCCGTCGTCGCACAACTCCTGCTGCTGCCGGTCGCCTATTCGCTCCTGACCGAGAGCCATCTGCCCGCCCTCGGCGTCCCGCTCGCGTTCTGGGCGCTGGGCACCCTCGTCGCGCTGTTCACCGGACCGGCCGTGGAGTGGGCCGCCGGGGGAGCGCTGGCCCCGGACGCACCCGACGACGAAGACGACGAAACCGTAAGGTAGGGGCCATGACTCACACCGTCGCGATCGCCAACCAGAAGGGCGGCGTCGCCAAGACGACGACCACCGTGTCGCTCGGCGCGGCCCTGGCCGACCTGGACGTCTCGGTTCTCGTCGTCGACCTCGATCCGCAGGGCTGTCTGACCTTCTCCCTCGGACACGATCCCGACCAGCTGCAGGTCTCGGTGCACGACGTGCTGCTCGGCGAGGAGGAGATCGCCGACGCGTTGCTGAGCACCGACGACGGCGTGACGCTGCTCCCCGCGACGATCGACCTGGCCGGGGCGGAGGCGCTGCTGCTGATGCGGCCGGGCCGCGAGTACGCGCTCAAGCGGGCGCTGGCCGAGGTCGCCCAGGATTTCGACGTGATCCTCATCGACTGCCCGCCGTCGTTGGGCGTGCTCACCCTCAACGGGCTGACCGCGGCCGATTCGGTGATGGTGCCGCTGCAGTGCGAGACGCTCGCGCACCGCGGCGTCGGCCAGCTGCTGCGGACGGTCACCGAGGTCCAGCAGATCACCAACCCGGACCTGACGCTGCTCGGGGCGATCGCGACGCTGTACGACGCGCGCACCACGCACAGCCGCGACGTGCTCGCCGATGTCGCCGACCGCTACGACCTGTCGGTGATCAACCCGCCCATCCCGCGGACCGTCCGCTTCGCCGAGGCCTCCGCCTCGGGCGCGTCGGTGTTGCGCGGGCGCAAGAACAAGGGGGCGCTGGCCTACCGCGAGCTGGCGGCCAACCTCTGGAACCACTGGAAAAAGGGCAAGGCGCTGCAGACCTTCGCGCTCACCGAGTGAACGGTTCCTAGGGGCCGTACGCGGTGACGGTGTCGCCGACCTGTTCCAGAATCACGTCGCCCAGCGAAGCCGGGTTGATCGGGGTTGATTCGGCGGCCTTTCCGTTCGATGCCCGGGGCACCGCCAGCTCTCCGACGCGGCGCCCGGTGGCCGGGTCGACGACCACATAGCCGCGGTCGTCGGGGACCATCATCTGACCGCCGACGACGATGCCGGGGCCGCGGGTGTGCGGCACGGTGTAGCGCGGGCGCAGCGAGTCGCCGTCGAGTACCACCGTCGCCTGTCCGGTCCACACCGAGGTCAAGCCGTCGCTCGTGACACTCGTCGCCGCCGTGGGTGGGGTCCGGGGGCCGGGGACGGGTTGCCGCGCGGTGTCGGCCCCGTCGGAGTTGAAGACGCGGATGGTCGGCGGTGCCGGCTCGGGCGAGTTCTCGCCGCCGTCGTACACCGCGATCGCCGATTCCGACATGGCGACGATGGTCGGTGCCGCGAAGGCCGTTCCGCTGGTGATCACCGACGACCCGTACAGGGTGATCTTTTCGTCCTTGTCCAGGACCGCGCCGAGGACGGTGAGGCGGAAGCCGGGGTCGCCGTCGCAGTGCTCGATGACGGCGACGCGATCGCCCGAGGTCATCCCCGACGAGAACTCGCAGCCGGTTCCGGTGCGGGGGCCGCGATCCGGCTTGACCGGGGCGTCGACGCGGCCGTACTCGATGCCGCGCACCAGGTTAGAGCCCCACGTCTCCAAGCGGGTGGTGCCCATGCCCAGGACGTAGCCGCCATCGGATCGCAGGGCGATGGCGCGGTCGGCGTCGGAGCTGCGCGTCGCGCGCCGCGTGCCCAGGTCGGCGTCGAGTGCGGTGATCTCGCCGCAGCCCCGCGAGTTGCGGTAGGCCGCCAGCGCGGTCGGGGTCGACGGGGACCAGGCCGCGAGCAGTGCGCACAGCGGGATGTCGCGGTGGTAGCGCCACAGTTCACGACCGGTGTGCGGGTCATGTGCGACGACGGCCCCGTCGTCACCGGTGAGCACGACGGTGTCGGTGACCTGCGGTGACCGGGTCGCGGTCGAGGCGGCATGCCAGCGGGGCACCAGCCGCGCCGGGGTGCGGTCCGGATAGGGCGGCGTCGTCGGTGCGGCCGTCGCCGGGGACAGCGTGGTGCGGCGCGCGGAACTGGCGTGCCAGGCGAAAACCGCGACGACGACCAGCGCCACGACGATGACGGCGCTGACGGCGAAGTCGATCGGCCGTCGCCGCAGTGGTCGCATCGAGTGACGGTCCGGTCAGTCGGCCTGGGCGGGCGCCGGCTTCTGACCGCCGCGGCCACCGCGACGACGACGGCGGCGGCGCGGAGCGTCCTCACCGGTGTTGGCCGCGGCGTCGCCGGTGGCGTTGGCCGTCTGCTCGGTCGTGGTGGCGTCGGGAGTCTTCCCCTCCGCGGACTTACCCCCGCGGGTGCGCTGACGCGAACGCTGCGAGGCGGCGCGGGCGGGACGCTCGACGCGGGTCCGGCCGTCGCGACCGCCGTCGCGACCGGAGCGGGTGCCCGACGCGGTCTTCGGCGCGCCGATGCGACCGGTCGCCGACTCGGGGATGCCCAGTTCGGCGCGCAGGTGCTCAGAGCTGGAGTAGGTCTCCACCGGCTCCGGGGTCTCCAGGCCGAGGGCGTTGTTGATCAGCGACCAGCGGTGCATCTCATCCCAGTCGACCAGGGTGATCGCGATGCCGGTGCGCCCGGCTCGGCCGGTGCGGCCGATGCGGTGGACGTAGGTCTTGTCGTCCTCGGGGCACTGGTAGTTGATGACGTGGGTGACGTCGTCGATGTCGATGCCGCGCGCGGCGACGTCGGTGGCGACGAGGACGTCGACCTTGCCCTCGCGGAAGCCGTTCAGGGCCTTCTCGCGGGCGCCCTGCCCGAGGTCGCCGTGGACGGCGCCGACCGCGAAGCCGCGCTCGGCCAGGTCGTCGGCGACCTTCTGCGCGGTCCGCTTGGTGCGGGTGAAGATCATCGTCGCGCCGCGGCCCTCGGCCTGCAGCACGCGCGCGACCAGCTCCGCCTTGTCCAGCGCGTGGGCGCGGTAGATGTGCTGGGTGGTGCGCTCGTGCACGGCCGAGTCGTTGGCGTGCTCGGCGCGGATATGCGTCGGCTTGGTGAGGAAGGTGCGGGCCAGGGTGACGATCGGGCCGGGCATGGTGGCCGAGAACAGCATCGTCTGGCGCGCGGACGGCACCGCGGAGAGGATGCGCTCGATGTCGGGGAGGAAACCGAGATCGAGCATCTCGTCGGCCTCGTCGAGGACGAGGATCTCCACCTTGCCGAGGACGAGGTGGCCCTGCTGGGCCAGGTCGAGCAGACGCCCGGGGGTGCCGACGACCACGTCGACGCCGGACTGCAGCTCGGCGATCTGCGACTCGTAGGGGCGCCCGCCGTAGATCGCGGTGACGTTCAGCGGTCGCGTGGTGCCGTCGGCCAGGGTGACGTTGACGCCCTTGCCTGCGACCTCGAGGTCGCCGGTGACCTGCAGACACAGTTCGCGGGTCGGCACGATGACCAGCGCGCGCGGCGTGTTGTCGAGGGCGCGCACGCCCGACTCCGGCGCCGTCAGCAGCCGGTGCAGCAGGGGGACGCCGAAGCCGAAGGTCTTGCCCATGCCGGTGCGGGCCTGGCCGATCAGATCGTCGCCGGCCAGGGCCAGCGGCAGGGTCAATTCCTGGATGGCGAAGGTGTGGGTCTTGCCGTCGGCGGTCAGCGCCGCCACGATGTCCGGGTGGACGCCGAGTTCGGCGAAGGTGGGAGCCGAATGCTCCTCGTCGATGATGGTGGTCTGCACCGAATCGTCGGTGCTCGCAGTTGTGCTGCTCATATGTGGTTGTCCAAAACCTCTCGGATTGCTTCGCGCGCACCGTCGGTTTGGCCGGCTCCGACGTGTCGCGTCCTCCCGGCTGGGGGTCGCGTGCGGAGCGATGCGCGCACATTTCACGGTGCCGCTGCCGGTCTGGCCAGCGTGGCACCTGGTAGCAGTGTACTTGGTCGGGCGATTCGGTCCCCGTCTACCATCACAGGCATGGACTCCAACCCCGGCATCGCCAAGTTGTATTCGGTCCTCATCGCCGGCGAGTACGCCGCGCACAACCGGCTGATCACCGAGTCCGCGATGGCCCCCGACGTGGCGAGCCGCATCGCGATCGGACGCATGGCAGCGTCGGAGATGAACCACTACGACGAGCTGGCCGCCGAGTTGGTCAAGCGCGGTATCGACCCGGTGGAGCAGGTCCTCGCACACCTCGACGTCTTCGACCGCTATCACGGCACCACCAACCCGAAGACGTGGGACGAGGTCATGGTGAAGGCCTACGTCGGCGACGGATTGGCCGCCGACTTCTACGGCGAGCTGGCCGGTGCACTGCCCGACGAGGCGCGCGCGGTGGTGTCGACGGTGATGTCGGAGACGGGCAATTCCGAATTCGCCCGCGACTGGGTTCGCTCCCGGGTCGCGGCCGAGCCCGAGTTGCGCTGGCCGCTGACCCTGTGGGGTCGTCGACTGCTGGGTGAGGCGATCACCCACACGCAGTGGGTCTTGGCCGAGGAGGAGGACGTCACCGACCTCCTTTTCGAAGGCGGCGCCACCGACCTGGCCGAGGTCTCCCGCTTCTTCGACTCCGTCACCGAGCGTCACGCGCAACGCATGGCTGATCTGGGGCTGGGGTAGGGTTACTGGCCACCCGAAGCGAGTCGTCGCCAACGCAGACGCAGGCTGCGCCGACTCGCCCGTACGTGAGAGGTTGGCAACACGATGAGCTTCAACGTTGACTTGGAAAACCTGCGGACACTGTCAGGCACCTTGCGCGGACTTGCAAACGAGTCGCAGAGCTTTCGGTGGATGGGATGGCTGTGTTCCCGATACTTCCTTTCGGGATGGCCGGCGGAGTATCGGGTCGCTTGAAGTCGGTCAGCGAGGCTGTCGAGCTGTCGGCGGACGCTCAAACGAAGCTGAAGTCTGCACTGGTGGAGCGCCTCGACGACGTCAGTGCCGTCATGCGCTCGGTGGCCCAGAAATATGAGCACACGGACCAGACGAATGCGGCCACCATAGCGCAGGCTTATCACGCCGGGCTACCGGAATGGAAAGCTCCGGAGTCGTGACGCCCTCGCGATCTGACCTCGAGGCTTTCGATCCAGCTCCGCTTCTGCATATGGCCACGGGGCTGCGGAAGATGGCAGACAAAGCCGAGTCTCTATTTGTACGTTATGTGGCGGCAGTGTCGAACGTCTCCGGTGTGAGTTGGACCGGTCCGGCCGCCGAAGCCGCGCAAGACACGGCGTACCTTGACAGATCTACTGTTCGTCAAATGACTGACACTCTCGGCCGGGCTGCAACAGAGATGGACGTCGGCTACCACGCGATTGAGGCGCCGTTGACAAAGGCGAAGTCCTTGATCGCTGACGCTGAAGGCGAGGGCTTCACGGTAACGGAGTTCCTTGCGGTGACAAAGGAGGGCGACCTTAGTGAAGCTGACGAACGTCGCCGAGCCGAACTGCAAAGCGATATTGTCGCAAAGGCTGGAGAAGTGGAGAGTGCCGACAACGACACTCGGCAAAAGTTGTCAGCGATTCACAGCCAGATGAGTATTCAATTCGGCAAGATTGTGGACGCTGCAGTCGTGCGAGGCGAGCATCAGTTTGAAAAGCTCACGGGGCACCGTCCTCTGTCGCCTGTAGACCTTGCCACGGCTGCGGCGCTAGACCCAACTAGCAAGGATCCGAAGTACAAGGGCAAGAATGCGAATATTACTGTCACCCGAATTCGCCCAGTTCCGGGACAAGGGGTAGTTCGAACTAATCATTTTATCAAAGAACCGGATGTGACCGATCCGTCTGGAAGTGGCGCTTTTAGTCGGAACATGGGGGACAATCGCGGGCCGGATCCAAACTTCTCGCCAGATCACACTCGAGTTACAACCTACATCGACTACGAGAATGGACTTGTCGTAATGCGTCAGAATCCGTCGGTCGTGCAAAATGCCGATGGGAGTCCTGGCGACGTGCAAGTCGGTACTCCGCGTGCGAGTGTAATGCAGGCTGCAAATGGCGCTGTACGAATCCGATACGACGCCAATGATCCTGTGGGTTTGGGTGGAGTCATGGCCAACGTCAAACCTGGATACACAACGGTTAACGGAGATATAGCGGTTACTCCCACTGATCATGGTCCACGGATAGACGGTACGCGGACGAACTATCCGTGGTTCGAAGCCTATAGAACTGCTCCCGACGGATGTGTTACCCCCATTGCGGTAGATAAGGCAGCATTGGGTAACAGTTTGGGGCCCAGCTTGAGTCTTCCCTATCATCACGATATCGGTAGCGGATCAAACGGCCCGGAGGCGCATCAGCCGGAGTTCTATCGGAAAGAGTGGATCGGCAAACCGGGCTATACCCCGGAGTATCGAGAGGTTGTTCGTCCAGGTGTGCCGATGGGAACAATTGACAACCCTACAGATGCCTCAGGTCCAGACGGCGGGAGAGGGCCGCACAATTATCCTGAGAGGGGAGCGGAAAGTCCAATTGTTCCGAGGGCTGACATACGGCCACGATTTTTCCCTCCTTTTCCCTTACCGTGGTGAGGACGCCATAAATATGATTCAAGACATTCGAATAAGGAATGCGCTGACGCCGGGCATATTCATTCTTGCGCTTCTAATTTCTGGCCTCAAATTCTTTGGGAACGATAGGTCGGGTTCGCCGCTTACGGACCTCCTCAGCCTTGGGGGTATGTGGTTGGGTGTGGCCGGTGTCGCCGGCGCGCGACCTCTGTGGGACCCGGAGTTCGCGGAGCATTACAGCTTTGGCCGACGGGCGTGGGAGGTGTTCTGGAAGTACTACGGGCCGATCGGACTGCTGGTCTCGGTCCTGTACAACGTGCAGCTGTCGGTGGTGAACGATCACTTTCACCCGCCGAGCTGGTACCACGGCGGGACCTTCATGGTTATCGTCGTCGTGATCGGTGTGGCGTTGTTCGCGGTGCCGAGAACTCCGTTCCGGCAAATCGGGTCGGGCTTGTTCGTCGGCGTCGCCGCGCTCGCATGGCCGATCCTGATCTACCCGGTGTTGTTCCTGGTGCTTCCGTACCTCGTCTATCTCGCGACCATCATCACGTCGTGGACGATCGCCCGACGGCGGGCCAAGGCGGACGAGCCACAGACGTGACGTCGCTTCTGCTCTCGGCGAAACGAGCGTCGCGGGGCGCTGTGTGCCAACCTGTCTCGGCTAGGCTCGTGACCATGAGCGTGGAAGTGAAGATCGGCATCATCGACAGCCCCCGCGAGCTGGCCGTGCAGGTGGCCGACGACAGCGAGAAGACCTTCGAGGCCGTGTCGTCGGCGCTGGCCGGCAAGACCGAGCTGCTGACCCTAGTCGACGATCGCGGGTCGCGCTTCCTCATCCCGGCGGCGAAGATCGCCTATGCCGAGGTCGGCAGCGCCGAGGTGCGCCGCGTCGGCTTCGGGTCCAAGTAGTCCTTCTCGAGCGCCGCGGCTACTGCTGCGCTCGCTCGACCGTCTGATAGGGCACCCGCGAAAGGCCGCCCCACAGGAGCGCGACCGTGGTGTCGACCGCGACCTGCTTGTCGACGGGTCGGTGCGCGTCGATCCAGTAGCGGGCGTTGACCTGGCTGGCCCCGACGAGCCCGGCCGCCAGCATGCGCGAGCGGTAGGGGTCGAATCCGGAGTCGTGCATGACGAGTTCGTAGACGGCGTCGACGCACGCCTCGATCGCCCCCTCGACGCGTTTGATGACCGCCGGGTCCTTGGCGTCGGAGGTGAAGATCAGGCGATAGCCCGAATTGTCGAGGTCGACGAAATCGAAGAAGGCCTCGACGGCGGCCCGCACACGCATCCGGTTGTCGGTGCTGGTGCGCAGCGCGTCGTTGATCGCGGTGACCAGCTTGTCCGCGTGCGAATCGACCACCGCGATGTAGAGATCCAGTTTCGACGGGAAGTGCTGGTAGAGCACCGGCTTGGAGACCCCCGCGTGGATGGCGATCTCGTCCATTCCCGCAGAGTGGTAGCCGCGTTCGACGAAGATCTCGCTCGCCGCATCGAGGAGCTGCAACCTGCGCGCGCTGCGGGGGAGCCTGGTCCCGTTGCGGCCCGCGGGGGGAGTCATGCCCGTCGATGTCATGGCCAGCAGCCTACTACCGCGGGGGCGACGCCCCGTTCGGTAACCTGGTCGTGTTGGGCGCCGCCTGCGCGGAACGACGCGCGGGCTGTGAGAAAGTTGACGAGTGAACCGATCCGAGAACGGCCGTTCTGGCGTGCCGCGTCCCCGTCCGGGCGATGCGGCACGTGCAGCGGACTACCGCCGTCCTCCGATCCCGCGCGCCGAACCCGGACAACCGCTGCGCGCGACCTGGGATCCGCCCACCGAGCCCATCGTTCAGGCCGTGGCTGCGGGCAACCCGATCAGCCGCTTCATCTCCACCTACGGGTGGCGCGCCTATGCCATTCCGGTGTTGGGCATTCTCACCGTCGTCCTGTTGGTGATGTCGGTGCGCGGCGGCACCGCCGACGGTGCTTCCGGGCATGCTTCCCCCGACGGGGGGCGTAACACGGCCATCGGCAAGGAGTCGGCACCGGTCGGCGCACCGACCCAGCAGATCCCGGAGTCGGACCTACCGGTGGGCGCGCTTCCACCGGACGGGCACTTCACCCGCGACGGGCGCAAGACTTATCACGTCGTGCCGACGAAGGGTGCGACGAAGAAGATCGGCAAGGGCCCGCAGGAGTTCACCTACACCGTCGAAGTGGAGGACGGGCTGATCCCCAGCGACTTCTCCGGGGATACCGCCTTCGCGTCGATGGTCGACGCGACGCTGGCCAACCGGCACAGTTGGATCGGTGGCGGGAAGGTCTCGTTCAAACGCGTGGGCGCCGGGCAGGAGCCCAACCTGAGGATCACGCTGACGTCGACGAACACGACGCGCGAACTGTGCGGCTACCAGATCAAACTGCAGACGTCCTGCTTCTACCCGCCGACCCATCAGGTGCTGCTGAACGAGGCGCGCTGGGTGCGCGGCGCGATCCCGTTCGCCGGCGATATCCACAGTTACCGCCAGTACCAGATCAACCACGAGGTCGGGCACGGCATCGGCTACGCCAAGCATGAGCCGTGCAAGCAGAACGGGGCACTGGCGCCCATCATGATGCAGCAATCCTTCGGAACGGCTAACAAGGACATCATGGCCCTTGATCCACAGATGAACGCCGACCGCACGTTGAGCTGCCGACCCAACCCCTGGCCGTTCCCATGACGCTCCCGCCGCTTGTCGATCCCGCGGCGGAGTTGAGTCGCGCGGAGGTGGCCCGCTACAGCAGGCACCTGATCATCCCCGACGTCGGAATGGCCGGTCAGAAGCGGCTCAAGAACGCGAAGGTCCTGGTCATCGGAGCCGGCGGATTGGGATCGCCGACGCTGATGTACCTCGCGGCCGCGGGGGTCGGAACCATCGGGATCGTCGATTTCGACGTCGTCGACGAGTCGAACCTGCAGCGGCAGGTGATCCACGGCCAGTCCGACATCGGTGTTTCCAAGGCGGTCTCCGCCAAGAACTCGATGCTCGAGATCAACCCGCTCATCACCGTCAACCTGCACGAATTCGCCTTGGACAACACCAACGCCGTCGAGTTGTTCGGCCACTACGACCTGATCCTCGACGGCGCCGACAACTTCGCCACGCGCTACCTGGTCAACGACGCGGCGATCCTCGCGCACAAGCCATACGTCTGGGGGTCGATCTACCGCTTCGAGGGCCAGGTGTCGGTGTTCTGGGAGGACGCGCCCGACGGACGCGGCCTCAACTATCGCGACCTGTACCCGCAGGCACCTCCGCCCGGGATGGTGCCGTCATGCGCCGAGGGCGGGGTGCTGGGCATCCTGTGCGCGACGATCGGCTCGATCATGGGCACCGAGGCGATCAAGCTGATCTGCGGGATCGGCGAGACACTGCTGGGCCGGTTGATGGTCTACGACGCCCTCGAAATGACGTTCCGCACCGTGAAGATCCGCAAGGACCCGGCCGGCGAGAAGGTCACCGCGCTCATCGACTACGACGACTTCTGCGGCGTCGTCTCCGACGAGGCGCAGACCGCGGCGGCGGGCTCGACGCTCACTCCGGCGGAGTTGGCGGCGCGCGTCGCCAGCGGGGCGCCGCTGGCATTGATCGACGTCCGCGAACCCGTCGAGTGGGACATCGCGCATCTGCCCGGTGCGACACTGATCCCGAAGGACGAGTTCGAATCAGGCGATGCGCTGGGAAAGATCCCGCAGGACCGCCCGGTTGTCCTGTATTGCCGCACGGGTGTGCGGTCGGCGGAGGTCCTCGCGATCCTCAAGGGCGCGGGATTCGCCGATGCGACTCACCTGCAAGGCGGCATCACGGCGTGGGCGAACACCGTCGACCCGTCGATGCCGGTCTACTAGACGCGCAGGCGCACCAGGTCGACGACGCGCATCAAGCCGGGCAGCGCGCCGGCCGTCGAGCGTGGGTGCAAGGCGTGGACGGCCAACCGGAACATGGTGGCGCGCAACAGCATTTGGCCCCACTCGGGTTGATCGGACCAGCGGTCCAGCAGGTCTTCGCCCGCCCCGCCCCACGCGATGGAGTCGACGGCGACGACCGCCGCGGCCCACGGCGCCGGTCGCCAATAGGGGACCAGATCGGTGATGCCCGGCGCGGCGGCACCGGCGAACAAGACGGTGCCGAACAGGTCGCCGTGGACGATCTGCGACGGCGAGGTGACCGGTCGGCGCAGACCGGCCAATGTCTTGAGTGCCGCAACGCTGGCCTGGCCGTCCTCGGTCTCCGGCTCGGACATCCCGGCGGCGCGCGCGGTGCGCAGCGGCTGGTCCTCCCACGCCGCCCGGTCGGCGGCGGTGAAGACGTCGACGTCGGTGTACGGCGGCGCGGGCGGTTGCAGCAGGAATCGGGGGCGCTCCAAACCGGCGAGGGCGGCATGCAGCCGCTCGGCGACCTGCAGCACCTCGTCGTAACGCGGTTCGGGCGACCCGGCGATGTAGGTATCGGCCCGCCACCCGGAGACGACGTAGCGCCCGTCGGTCGATCGGAACGGACGGGCGATGCGCAGCCCGTCGACGAAAAGGTTCTCACGGGTCGAAGCCGACCATGCGGCTCGGGCGTGGTCGGGAACCATCGAGAGGACGACCTCGCCGACGCGCCAGCCGCCCACCCATTGATCGCCCATCGCGATCGGCGGGTGCGCGGTCAGACCGAACGTGCGCAGCACGTGCTCGGGTGGTTCGACTGTGGTCACATGGCAAAGATACCCAGCTAGTCGCGTGATTTCGGTCAGCGACACTGCGAGCCGACGGTCATGCCCGTCGCAGCCCGAGGTGTTCTGTGAACGGATCGAAGTCCCGATCACGCGCGAGCAACTGATGGCTTTCGTCTATGCAGAACGAGGCGATCAGCACGTCGGCAGTCTTGCGGATAGTGATTCCGATCCGCTTCAGTGACCGATAACGCTCGGCCGCACCGACGGCCCGCGCTGCCCCGAGCATGTCGAAAACGGTCAGTCCGGTGAGGAGGTCCTCGGCGCGCCGGGCATCATGCTCGTGACGGAATCCTTGGAGTACCTCGGCAAGAATCAGATCACCGATGGCGACCGGACGCGACCCGAGATAGTCGTCCAGCCGGTCGGACTCCGGCGTCGGATTGCCGTTGAAGTAGTCGACCCACACGGTCGAGTCGACGACGATCATCGGTCCGCACGCATCCTGGCCAAGTCGTCATCCCACGGTGCGGCACCGCGCAGGTCGCGTAGGTCGCGTTGGCGGTCCAGTCGGACGAGTAGTTCGAGGCCGAGACGGACGGTGTCCTTCTTGGTCGACGTCCCGGCCGCGGCCTGCGCCGCGGCGAGAAGCTCGTCGTCGATGTCGATATTCGTTCTCATGGTCATACTCCCCATGTGTATGCCATTGGTCTGACATACACATCGTACGCCCGCGCGTCTCCAACACTGTGCGGTGTTGGAAACAGCTCAGATCAGGATGCGGTCGGCGTCCAACGGCACTCGCGCAGCACGACGCGGCCGTCGACGACGGGCACCCCCTCGTCGGCCAGGCGCCCGAGTTGCCGCGCCGCCATGTGCGCGGGCGGGCGGCCCGACGCGCTGATCACGCGGTGCCACGGCAGGTCGGCCGAATCGGTGCGCATGATCCAGCCGACGATGCGGGGGCTGGACAGGCCGACCGCGCCGGCCAGATCGCCGTAGGTCGTGACCTTTCCGCGAGGAATCGACGCCACGAGGGCGCGCACGGCCTCCACCTCGGCATCGGTCACCTTCGCCATCGGCTCACCCTTCCGCCGACGCATCGCGCACGAGCCGGGCGACGAGCTCCGGCTCGAGGAACGGGACCATGTGTTCGCAGTCGGCGTGGTGGACACGGACCGAATCGGGCCGTCGTGCCCGGCAGGCGTCGAGGAATCCGGCGCTGACGAACGGCGGGTCGACGCGATCGGCAACGACGACGTCGGTGGGGACGCCGACCGGGGGCAACGCGAAGCCGTCGGCCATCTCGCTCCACGCGGTGGCCGCCGCGGGTTGGCTCACCCGCCAGCCGTAGGTGCCGGCGGGGAGTCCGACCTCCTCCGAGGGACGCAGGTGCGTGGCGATCTCCTCGTCGAGTATCTCGTCGGGCACCGCTGCCCAGCCCTCGGCGCGCTTGGCGGCGCGGGCCGCCTCGGGCGACGGATAGGTCCAGTGCGCCATGCTGTCGGCCGCGACGTCGCGGGCGCGGGTCGGGTCGATGCCCTGCGCGGGGTCGAGCAGGATCAGCGCGCGGACGCGCTCGGGGTGGCGCTCGGCCAGGCGCAGCGCCAGCGCGCCGCCGAAGGAGTGGCCGACCAGCGTCACCGGTCCGCCCTGCGCGGTGAGGACGGGACCGAGGGCGTCGAGGTGGGCGGCATAGGACCAGGGCGGGCACCACGACGAGTTGCCATGGCCTAGGAGATCGGGCGCGACGATCCGATGATCGGGCAGGTCCCGCGCCAGCTGGGCCCATCGTCGGCCGTGACCGGTGAGCCCGTGCAGCGCGACGACGACGGGCGCACCTCGGTCGGGACCGAAGGTCTCGATGTGCAGCTGACTCATGGTGACCGACCCTATCGAGTCGGCCGGAGGCGATGTCCGGCCGCCGTGATTCGATAGGGACATGGTCCACAGCCCGGCGCAGCGCCCCCTCGTGCGCACGACGCTGGTCGGTGCCGCCGACGTCGCGGCGCCGCCGCGGGAATGGCCTGCCGAGGTGGCCAGGATCATCGCCACACCGGTCCTGCGCGACCCGGAACGGCCGTGGTCGCCGTACCGGGTGCACGGCGGACCGGGCAGCGGAAAGACGTCGGTCATCGTCGACGCGGCCGTCGCCCGCCTCACCGATCCGTCGGTGGATCCGGAATCGGTATTGGTGTTGGCGGCCAGCCGTCGCGCCGGCGCCGCGCTGCGCGAGGAGATCACGCGGCGCGTGCTCGCGTCGGGGGCGCATCGGGCCGGCGCCGCGCGCGAGCCGCTGGTCCGCACGATCCACTCCTATGCCTTCGCGATCCTGCGGCTGCAGGCGCAGGCCCATGACAATCCGCCGCCCCGACTCATCACCGGGTCCGAACAAGACGTGGTGTTGCGTGAACTCCTCGCCGGAGACGTCGCCGACGGTGCCGCGGCCTGGCCCGAGTCGCTGCGACCTGCCCTGCTCACCGACGGGTTCGCCCAAGCCCTGCGCGACCTGTTGATGCGGGCCGCCGAGCGGGGCGCCGGACCCGAGGAACTCGTGCGCCTGGGCCGCCGCCACCGTCGGACAGAGTGGGTTGCGGCGGGCGCGATGTTCGCCCAGTACGAGCAGACGATGTTGCTGCGCGGCTCGGTGGGCGTCGGCGCCCCGCAAGCGAGCGCCCCCGCCGTCGACGCCGCCGAACTGGTCGGCTCGGCGCTCTCGGCATTCGCCACCGATCCGGATTTGCTCTCCGGTCAGCGGGCACGGATCCGTCACGTCCTCGTCGACGACGCGCAGCACCTCGATCCGCAGGCGGCCCACTTGATCCGCCTGGTCGCCACCGGGGCCGACTCCACGATCGTCGCCACCGACACCGACCAGTCCATCTTCGGCTTCCGTGGCGCCTCGCCGCGGTTCTCCGACGACCTCGTCGAAGCGGGGTCGGCCCACGACATCGTGCTGACCGACGACCATCGCGCGACCGCGCCGGTCAACGCGGTGGGGGCGGCGCTGGCCGCCCGACTGCCCGGCGCCCGGCGCCACGCCTATCCGCTGCCGCGCGACGCCGCGGGGTCGGCGCGGGTGAAGGTCTTCGCGTCGGCGGCCAAGGAGGCGACGGCGGTGGCCGATCTCCTGCGCCGCGCCCACCTCTTCGACGGCGTGCCCTGGTCGGACATGGCCGTCGTGGTGCGGTCGGTGCCGCATTCGCTGCCCTCCCTGCGGCGCGCCTTCCGCTCGGCGGGCGTACCGGTCGCGACCCCGGCGTCGGATCTTCCGCTGTACCGACAGCGGTCCGTCGCCGCCTTTCTCATCGCGCTGCTCGCCGCCGAGGGGGTGGCGCTGGAACCCGAGCTGGTCATCACGCTGCTCACCGGGCCGATCGGAGCGGCCGACCCAGCGGCGTTGCGGCGACTGCGCCGTGGCGTGCGCCGCGCCGACGAGACCCCCGACGCCGGTCACCCGGTCGACTCCATCGCCGCGCTGGCCGCGGCGATCGGCGACGACGATGCGGCCGCGCGCTACGCGGCGGTCCTATCCGACGCGGAGGCGCGGCCGTTGGTGCGGGTGCGCGCGGTCGTCGGCGCGGCCCGGGCGGCGATCGCGGCCCACCGAGGCGTCGACGAGGTGCTCTGGGATGCGTGGGCCGCCTCGGGATTGGAGCGGCGCTGGGCGCCGACGGCGTTGCGCGGCGGCCCGGCGGGGGAGCAGGCCGACCGGGACCTCGACGCGATGCTGGCGCTGTTCGAGGCCGCCGAATCCTTCGCCGAGAACCTGCCGAGTGCCGCGGTGAGCGCCTTCGTCGAGCACGTCCGCGCCCTCCAGGTGCCGCGCGACTCGCGTGCCGCGGCGGTGCGCGACGAAGCCGTGACGGTCTGTTCCGCGCACGCCGCTGCCGGACGGGAATGGGAGGTGGTGGCGGTCCCCGGCGTGCTGGACGGGCTGTGGCCGTCGCTGCGGCCGCGGGGCAGCGTGCTGGCCACGTCGGCGCTGGTCGACCTGCTCGACGGGGTGGACCCCGAGGCCGTCGACACCGTCGCCCGCGGGGCCGTGGCGCTGGCCGACGAACGGCGTCTGCTCCTCGTCGCCTGCACGCGTGCGCGCAGGCAGTTGGTGGTGAGCGCCGTCGAGGACGGCAGCGGTGAGGCCGCCCCGTCGCGTTTCATCCCGGAGATCGCGGCCGCGCTCGGCGTCGGGACGTCGGCCGACGACGACGCGGAGCCCGAGTCCGTGCCGGTGGACCCCGGTGTCGACCGCGTGCTCTCGCTTCCCTCGCTGGTCGCCACGCTGCGCGCCGAGGTGCTGGCCGGCGTCGACGCGGAGGCGTCGTCCGCGCGGGCGGTCGCGGCGGGCGATCTGCTCGCCCGGCTGGCCGACCTCGACATCCCCGGCGCCCACCCGCGCGACTGGTACGGCCTGGCCGGCGCCAGTACCGAGGAGCCCCTCTGGGTGCCCGCGGACGGCCCCCGACGGCTCTCCCCGTCGAGTATCGAGTCACTGACCAGGTGCTCGCTGCGCTGGGTGCTGGAGGGCCACGGCGGTCGCGACGGCGACGCCACCCCGGCGGTGACCGGCACCCTGGTGCACACGCTCGTGCAGGCGCTGGCCGGGCAGATCACCCCCGACGAGGTCACCGCGGCCCTGCGCGGCATCTGGGACCGGGTGGACACCGGCGCCGAATGGTTCTCGCGGCGCGAGCTGGAGCGGGCCGAGCAGATGCTCGACAACTTCCGCGGCTGGCTGACCGCCTCGCGCGATCAGCTGACCGAGGTGGGCACCGAGATCGGCGTCGATGCGACCCTGCCCCCCGGCGCCCCCGACGACCTGCCGGTGCGCGTCGTCGGGCGCATCGACCGGCTGGAGACCGATCGATCCGGGCGGCCCGTCGTCGTCGACGTGAAGACCGGGAAGAATCCGCCGACCAAGCAGGACGCGAAGCAGCACCCGCAGCTCGCCGCGTATCAACTGGCGCTGCACCTGGGCGGCGTCCCGGGGTTCGACGCCGGGACGCAACCGGGCGGCGGTCAACTCGTCTACGTGGCCAATCCCAACAAGTCGACGGGGTCGGCGGTGCGCGAACAGCCGGCACTGACCCCCGAGCACCTGTCCGAGTGGATGATGATCCTGCGGGCCGCGGCGCGCGGCAGCGTCGGTCCGGTGTTCACCGCGACGCAGAACGACGGATGTGGGCATTGCGGGCTGCACGCGTCCTGCCCGGCCCAACTGACCGGGCGGAGCGTCGTCGATGACTGAGCCGATAGTCGAGCCGGCGGCGGATCCGATCCCCGCCACCAGCATCGCGGCGGCGTTGGGTCTGCCGCGCCCGACGCCGGAACAGATCGCCGTCATCGAGGCACCACTCGAGCCGGTCCTCGTCGTCGCCGGGGCCGGTGCGGGCAAGACCGAGACGATGGCGGCGCGCGTGGTGTGGCTCGTCGTCAACCGGCTGGCCGGCCCGGAGGAAGTCCTCGGGCTGACGTTCACCCGCAAGGCGGCCAGCGAGCTGGGCGCGCGGATCCGTCGGCGCCTCTCCGCTCTGTCGGGCGCCGCGGTGCTCGCCGATTGGGATCCCGACGGTTCGCTGCGCACCCGCCTGCGCAACGCGGACCCCGAGATCAGCACCTACCACGCCTACGCCGGCCGACTCATCGCCGACTACGGCCTCTTGCTGCCGGTGGAGCCGTCCTCGACGTTGCTGAGCGAGACCGAGCTGTGGCAGCTGGCGTTCTCGGTCGTCGCGAACTATTCCGGCGAGCTCGCGACGCGCAAGGTACCGACCGGGGTCACCGAGGCCGTGCTCAAGCTGTACTCCGATTCGGCCGAACACCTCGTCGGCCTCGACGACCTGACACGTGCGTGCCAACGCCTCTACGACCTCGTCGACACGCTGCCCAAGGGGCCGCGGCAGAACGACGCCCCGTCGGCCAAGATGCGTGACATCCAGGCGGTGATCGACGAGCGGCGCGCCCTGCTGCCCCTGATCGCCGAGCTGGGGGAGCAGATGCGGGAACAGAGCGCCCTCGATTTCGGATCGCAGATGTCGTTGGCGGCCCGCCTCGTCACCGAACATCCGGAGGTCGCGACGGCCGAGCGCGCCTCGTTCCGTGCCGTGCTGCTCGACGAGTACCAGGACACGGGTCACTCGCAGCGCGTGCTGCTGCGGGCGCTGTTCGGCGGGCGGGGAAACGCGGCCGTCGCGGTGACCGCGGTCGGCGACCCGATCCAGTCGATCTACGGGTGGCGCGGCGCGTCGGCGGCCAACCTGCCGCGCTTCGCGTCGGATTTCCCGCGGCCCGACGGCAGCCCCGCGCGGCGCTTCGAACTGCTGACCAGCTGGCGCAACGGCGTACACGCGCTCCGGCTGGCCAACGCGGCGTCCGAAGAGCTGCGGCGCGCCGGCATCCCGGTGTCGGTGCTGCGCGCCCGCCCGGAGGCGCCCGACGGTTCGGTGGCCCTGGCCCTGACCGAGACAGTGCTCGACGAGCGCGCGTGGATCGCCCGACGGATCGCGCAGCGCTACGACGCGGCCGCCGACGCGGGAGCGCCACCGCCGACCACGGCCATCCTGGTGCGGCGAAACGAGGACTCCGCGCCGCTGGCCGCCGAGTTGGAGGCCCTGGGCATTCCGGCGGAGGTCGTCGGCATCGGCGGCCTGCTGCACGTCCCGGAGATCGAGGACATCGTCGCGATGCTGCGGCTGATGGCCGACCCGCTCGCCGGCAGCGCCGCGATGCGCCTGCTGACCGGGGCGCGCTGGCAGCTTGGTGCCGGTGACCTGGCGGCCCTGTGGAAGCGGGCGCGGGAACTCGCCGTGCGCGGCCGTGTCGCCGACATGCCGCTGGACACCGCAGAACAGCTCGCCGCCGCCCTCGCCGCATCGGTACCCGACGAACTGGTCGACGACGCGGGCATCGCCGACGCCCTCGTCGACCCGGGCGACCCGTCGCGATACAGCGCCGACGGATTCGCCCGCATCCGCCGCTTCGGAGCGCAGCTGGACCAGTTGCGGCGACGGATCGGCCAGCCGCTGCCGGAACTGGTCGCCGACGTGGAGCAGACGATCGGAGTGGCGGTGGAGGCGCAGATCCGGGCCAGGCGCATGCGCGGCGCGACCACCGGACGCGAGCATCTCGACGCCTTCGCCGGCTACGTCGCCGACTACGCCGACAAGGCCGGGGCCACCCTGCCCGGTCTGCTGGCCTTCCTCGACACCGCGGAGACCATCGAGAAGGGGCTCGAGCCCGGCCGCATCGAGGTCGCCGAACAGCGCGTCCAGATCCTCACCGTCCACGCCGCGAAGGGACTCGAATGGGATGTCGTGGCGATTCCGCACGTCTGTGGCGGCATCTTCCCCAGCGGCCGGTCGGACGGGACGTGGCTCGGTAGCGTCCGCGAACTGCCCGCCGAGTTGCGCGGCGACCTCGCCGACGCGGGCGGCGAGGGTTTTCCGCGCTTGGACCTCACCGGATTGGCCGACCGGAAAGAACTGGAAACGGCGCTCGACGAGCATCGCGATGCCATCGCCAAGCGTCGACTCGAGGAGGACCGCCGCCTGCTCTACGTCGCGCTGACCCGGGCACGCGAGACGCTGTTCATCTCGGCGCACCACTGGTCGATGGGGTCGACCAAACCGCGTGCCGTTTCGGAGTTCTACGCCGAACTCGCCGGCATCGTCACGGAGGCGATCGCCAATCCGGCCGTCGACGCCACCGGCATGACGATCGACGTGGCCGCACCCGAACCGGACGACGACGCGGTGAACCCGTTGGCCGCCCACGTCGTGACCGCTGCCTGGCCCGCCGACCGGCTGGGCGACCGGCGCGCCGCCGCCGATCGGGCCGCCGCGCTGGTACTCGACCGCATCACCGCGCGCGATCAGCCGTCGCTGTTCGACGAGCCGAGCCGCGCCGAGGAATCCGATCCCGACCTCGCCGACCCGGATGTCGCGCAGTGGGCCGCCGAGGTCGACGTTCTGCTCGACGAGCACTCCAGAGTCAACCAGGCGGGGGTCGAGGTGGCGCTCCCGACGCACCTCTCGGTGAGCCAGCTCGTCGAACTCGACACCGACGAGGCGACCTTCGCCCAGCGGCTGCGCCGACCGGTGCCGTTCAAACCGAATCCGATGGCCCGGCGTGGCACCGCCTTCCACGCGTGGGTGGAGCGACGCTTCGGGGCGACCAGGCTCCTCGACATCGACGAGTTGCCGGGCGCCGCCGACGAGTCGGCCACCCCCGACCAGGAGCTGACCGAGCTGATCGCCAGGTTCGAGGCGTCGCGCTGGGCGATGCGCACCCCCGTCGAGGTCGAGGTGCCGTTCGAGACGGTCATCGGCTCGACGGTCGTCCGGGGCCGGATCGACGCGGTGTTCAACGAACCGCCCGGGGTCGACGGCGAGCCGCGGTGGATCGTCGTCGACTGGAAGACCGGGGCGGTGCCCGAACCGGCGAAGCGCGAATCGATGGTCGTCCAGCTCGCCGCCTATCGCGTCGCCTGGGCCAAGCTGGTCGGCGCGAGACCCGATCAGGTGCGGGCCGCCTTCCACTACGTGCGGTCGGATTACACGCTCGAACCCGACGACCTGCCCGACTCGGCGGCACTCGCCGGCATGCTCGCCCGATAGCGGGAGCCGGCGCGACCGATCCGGTGCGGTGCTAGATTCGGCGGCGTGACCAACGTGAGCGGCCGATGAAGGCCCGACTGCGTCGCCGTGCTGGCGCGAGAGCGCTGTCGGCCGAGCCGGAATACGCGCTCGTCAACATCGTGCGCATCCCCGACGCCGAGCGGAGTCCGGCGCGGGCGATCGGGCGCCGGGTGCTGTTCGCCGTGTGCGCGCTGTTCTTCACGTCGCTCGTCGTCTTCATCGACCGCTCGGGCTACCGCGACGCGCAGGGCGACCAACTGTCCTTCCTGGACTCGGTCTACTACTCGGCGGTGACCCTCTCCACGACCGGCTACGGCGACATCACCCCGATTTCCCCCGGGGCCCGGCTGGTCAACATCATCGTGATCACCCCGCTGCGCGTTCTGTTCCTGATCGTCTTGATCGGTACGACGCTGGAAGTGCTGACCGAACGGTCGCGCCAGGCGCTGCGAATCCAACGTTGGAGGGCAACATTGCGGAACCATACGGTCGTCGTCGGATACGGCACCAAAGGACAGACGGCGGTCGACGCGATGATCGGCGACGGCGTGAAGCCGGCCGAGATCGTCGTCGTCGACCCGTCACAGGCGGCCCTCGACGCGGCGGAGGCACACGGCCTGGTCACCGTCCGCGGTGACGCCACCAAATCGGACGTGCTGCGCCTGGCCGGCGCGGCCCATGCGGCGAGCATCATCATCGCCACCAGCCGCGACGACACCGCGGTGCTGACCACGCTCTCGGCCCGCGAGATGAACAAGACGGCGACGATCGTCGCGTCGATCCGCGAATCGGAGAACTCGCACGTGATGAAGCAGTCCGGCGCGAACTCGGTGGTCGTCACGTCGGAGACGGCGGGCCGGCTGCTGGGTATCGCGACGCAGACGCCAAGCGTCGTCGAGGTCTTCGAAGACCTGCTGACCCCCGACGAGGGGTATGCGATTGCCGAGCGGGTCGTCGACCCGACCGAGGTCGGCGGGTCGCCCGCGCATACGGTCGACATCGTGCTCGGCGTCGTGCGTGACGGCAAGGTCTACCGGGTCGGGGAGCCGGAGGTCGAGTCGATCGAGCTCGGCGACCGGCTGCTGTACGTGCGTCGCGGTCCCGCGGACAAGGATCGCTGAGCCATGTCGTTCACCCTGGGCTCACCGCCGCTGTTCTCCCGAGGAACCGTCCCGCGGGCCGCCGAATTGCGCGGCAACCACGGCGAGGCCCGGCAGGCGTGGCCGGCGGCGCAGGTGCTCCTCGTCGATGCCCGCGGTCGATTCGGACTCGACGGCGACGGCATGCGGTGGACGCCCGGTCCGCAGGTCGGGGAGGAGCCGCCCGAGGGGGCCGTGTTGCTCGGCGTCGACGGCGAGACCTACCGCTGGGCGCTGCGCGTCGACGAGGTGGCCGAACCCGCCGGGGATGCGCGGACCGCCGGATTCCATCTCGACGGGGACGACGCCGGGTTGCTCGTCACCGCGCTCGGGTTGTTGAACTGGCATGATTCCGCACAGTTCTCGCCGACGACGGGCCAACCGACCGCGGTGGAGAAGAGCGGCTGGGTGCGCCGCGACCTTTCCTGTGGGCGCGAGGAGTTCCCGCGGACCGATCCCGCGATCATCACCGTCGTCCACGACGGTGCCGACCGGGTGTTGCTCGGACGCCAGGCCGTGTGGCCCGACCGGTGGTATTCGACGCTGGCCGGCTTCGTCGAGCCGGGGGAGTCGTTGGAGCAGTGCGTGATCCGCGAGGTGTACGAGGAGGTCGGCATCACGGTGTCGCAGCCGCGGTATCTGGGGAGCCAGCCGTGGCCCTTCCCGCGGTCGCTGATGGTCGGGTTCGCCGCGGTCGGCGATCCGGAGGAACCGCTGCGCTTTCTCGACGGCGAGATCGCCGACGCGGCCTGGTTCACCCGCGACCAGGTGCGCGAGGCACTGACCGCGAAGGAGTGGACCGATCCGGAGGGCGTTGACGACGGCCCGCCCGCACCCCTGCGACTGCCCGGCTCGGTCTCCATCGCCCGCACCATGATCGAGGCCTGGGCCGCCGCCGACTGAGCCGGATTCCCGCCGAGTGGGCACCCCAACCCCGTCGCGCTGGTCGAGTGGATCCGAGCCCCCATGGGCGAGGAACCGTATCGAGACCTGGGCACCCGAATCATGCCGAGTGGCCAGTGCGCGGGAACATGGCGTCAGGTCTGTGGTGTTATTTCAGGTATGAGTGCTGACGCCCCCGTATTGACCATGTACACGACTACCTGGTGTGTCTATTGCAAACGTCTCAAGACGGGTCTGAAGAGCCTCGGGGTCACCTGGGACGAGGTGAACATCGAGGAGGATCCGGCTGCGGCCGACTTCGTCGGCAGCGTCAACAACGGCAACCACGTCGTCCCGACGGTGAAGTACGCCGACGGCACGACCGCGACCAATCCGTCGATCGCCGACGTGCGCACGAAGCTCGGTCTCTGACACGACTGCCTAGTCGGTGCGATTCGAGTGCCCAGGTCTCGATACGGTTCCTCGCCCATGGGGGCTCGGATCCACTCGACCAGCGCGACGGGGCTGGGGTGCCCAGTCGGTGCGATTCGAGTGCCCAGTCGGCGGGGTTGAGGTGCCCACTCGGCGGTGAGGGGCAGGCTCGGTCGGCGGGATGTCTGAGCGGGGTGCGATAGTGGTCGGCGTGGGGGACCATCTCGCCGATCTCGATCCGGAGCAGCTCGCCGCGGCAACCGCGCCGCGCGGCCCGGTGTGCGTACTCGCCGGCGCCGGCACGGGTAAGACCCGCACCATCACGCGTCGGATCGCGCATCTCGTCGACCAGGGCCAGGTCAATCCGGACCAGGTCCTCGCCGTCACCTTCACCGCTCGTGCCGCCGCCGAGATGCGCTCCCGGTTGCGGGTTTTGGGCATCGGCGACGTCGGATCGGCGGCCGGCGTGCAGGCGCAGACCTTCCACGCAGCTGCGATGCGCCAGCTGCGCTACTTCTGGCCGCGGTGTATCGGCGACGCCCGCTGGGAACTACTCGATTCGAAGCTTCCCGTCGTCGGACCGGCGGCCCGCAAGGCCGGATTGGCGACGTCGACCGAATCGCTGCGCGACCTGGCGTCGGAGATCGAATGGGCCAAGGCCAGCCTGGTCGGCCCCGCCGACTACGCGTCCGCCGCGGCACGGGCCGGTCGCGACCTGCCCGCCTCTGGTGAACAGGTCGCCGCGGTGTACGCCGCCTACGAGGCGGCCAAGGTGTCCGCCGACGGCGACTATCTGCTCGATTTCGACGACCTGCTGATCTTCACCGCTCAGATGCTGACCGACGATCCGGGCCTGGCCGACGAGTTCCGCTCGCGTTACCGGTGCTTCGTCGTCGACGAGTATCAGGACGTGACTCCGGTGCAGCAGGGGCTGCTCGACGCGTGGCTCGGCGAGCGCGACGACCTGACCGTCGTGGGGGACGCGAACCAGACCATCTACACCTTCGCCGGTGCGCGCCCGGACTATCTGCTCAATTTCTCCCGCCGATTCCCCGAGGCGCAGGTCGTGCGCCTGGTGCGCGACTACCGGTCGACACCCGAGGTCGTCGACCTGGCCAACCGGGTGATCGGCGCCGCACGCGGACGTGCCGCGGGCACACGGCTCGAGTTGATCGGGCAACGACCGTCGGGCCCGGCGCCCCGTTTCGCCGAGTACCCGGACGAACCCGCCGAGGCCGCAGCCGCGGTCGCCGACATCGGCGAACTCATCCGCGGTGGCGTGCCGGCCTCGGAGATCGCCATCCTGTACCGAATCAACGCCCAGTCGCAGGTGTACGAGCAGGCCCTCACCGAGGCGCAGATCCCGTACCAGGTGCGCGGCGGCGACGCGTTCTTCTCGCGTCCGGAGATCCGTCAGGCGATCCGGGCGATCGCCGGCGCGGCCCGGTCCGACGAGACGGTGGCAGGCGACGCCCTGCTCGACGCCTTGCCGGTGCTGCTCTTCCCGCTCGGCCTCACGCCGGAGGAGCCGGCCGGTGCCGAGGCGAAGTCGCGGTGGGCGTCGCTGACCGCGCTCGTCGAGCTCGCCGAAGAACTCCTCGGCCACAACCCCACGTTGAGCATGAACGACCTGTCCGTCGAATTGACCGCGCGCGCTTCCGCCGGCCATCCGCCGACGATGCGCGGCGTCACCCTGTCGTCGCTGCACGCCGCGAAAGGGCTGGAATGGGATGCGGTGTTCCTCGTCGGGCTGACCGACGGCGCCGTTCCGATCAGCCACGCCATTGACACGGGCGCCGAGGCGATCGAGGAGGAGCGTCGGCTGTTCTACGTCGGGGCGACCCGGGCCAGGGAACATCTCAAACTGTCCTGGGCATTGGCCCGCAACGAGGGCGGGCGCCGCGGGCGGCGCAAATCGCGGTTCCTGGCCGGATTGCTGCCCACCTGCGGGCGTTGCTCGTCGCACCTGATGGGCGCCCGCGCCCTGCGCACCGGGATCTGCGACGCCTGCGCCGGTGACCGGGGGGCGGGTCGCGGGGCCGCATCCGGTGCCGCCGCACGACGGGCCGCGACGATGCCACTGGAACCCGCCGACGCCGAGCTGTTCGACAGTCTCAAAGCCTGGCGGCTGGCCGAGGCCAATCGTCAGGACAAGCCGGCGTTCACCGTCTTCGCCGATAAGACGCTGCGCGAGATCGCGACCACCCGCCCGGCGGACCTGCGCGCATTGGCGCGCGTCAACGGGGTGGGCGCGGCGAAGCTGGAGCGCTACGGCGAGGATGTCGTCGCGATCGTCGTCGGTGCGTCGCCGTAGCGGGCCGGCGCATAACCGCAGGTAGAAAATAGGTTGTGCCCGATCGGCATTGCCCCGTAACCTGGATCAGGTCGTGCGGGGCCATCCCCGTTGTGCGCCGACAACCGACACCGCCGAAAGGAGCAGGGACAGTGAACACGATCCATCTGTACAGCGCTGATGCGTTCGCTTCCGTGCGTCCGTGGGCGGTCCAGGCCCCGGCTTCGACGACCGTCGTATGGGCACCTAAGCAGATCGCGGCAATCGCACCGCGAGCGCTCAAGCGATTCTCCGTACCGGATCATCCGATGTGACACGACGTCCCTCGGACATCCCCCGGCCACGGTGAATCGCGAAAGCGAGAACCGTGGCCTTTTTTGGCCCTGTCGCACCGTCCCGCACAGACCCCTGGAGAATCCCATGACTTGCATCACCGATTTCGTCGGCGGCGCCCCGCCCGCCGCTCCCGACCTCACCTCCCTCGGCCTGCCGTGCCGGGAGGCCGAGGCGGACCTGTGGTTCGCCGAGGCTCCCGCCGACCTCGAGATGGCCAAGGCCCTCTGTCAGGGCTGCCCGCTGCAGCGGGAGTGCCTGGACAGCGCCCTGGAGCGCGCCGAGCCGTGGGGTGTCTGGGGCGGCGAGATCTTCGAGCGCGGCGCCATCGTCGCGCGCAAGCGCCCCCGCGGCCGCCCGCGCAAGATCGCGAGCTGAGGCCGCTGAACGACTGAGCCCGGTAGGTGGACACACCTGCCGGGCTCAGTCATAGGCCGAGACTTCCGTGGGGCCGGGCCGAGATGTCAGTCGACGCCGGGCACCCACTCGGACATGATCGCGCGATAGGGGGCGTGTGCCTCCAGCTGGGCGGCGATGCCGACGCAGCCCAGCAACACCCGGAACACCATCACGTAATTCTTCGGCACGTTGAGGTTGCGTGACGTTTTGTAGACGTCGCCGCGCAGGTCGGTGGCATTGCCCGCGGCCCGCTGCAGCCATTTGCGGGTGAAATGGAACTCGTCGGTGTAGAGCGGGTCGACGAAGGGCTTCAGGTAGGCCTCGATGTCCTCGGCGCTGACCTTCGTCGCGTGGCTGGGCCGGATGAAGTTGGTCGCGACGAGCAGATTGCGCAGCTCGTCGTAGTCGCGGTCGCGGGCCAGCCGCAGGATCGGTCCCGTCTCGGCCGGCAACCCGTCCGGGTAGTACCCGACGGCGCCGAAGTCGAGGACGCCGAACCGCCCGTCGTCGGCGATGAAGAAGTTGCCCGGGTGCGGATCGCCGTGCAGGAGCCCGACGCGGTAGGTCGAGGAGATCTCGAACAGGGCCATCTTGGCGGCCGCCTCGTTGCGCTTCTCCTGCGAGCCGGAGGTGATGAGCTTCGACAGCGGGATGCCGTCGACCCATTCGGACACCACGACCTTGGGGGCGCTCGCGACCACCTTCGGGATCAGGAAGTCCGGGTCGCCGTCGAAGACCTTGGCGAAGGCGCGCTGGTGGTCCGCCTCGCCGAGGTAGTCCAGCTCGGCGTCGGTGCGGTCGATCAGCTCGTCGACCATCGACTTCACGTCGGTGCCCGGCGACAGCTTCTGGATCAGTCCCGACATCCGGCCCAGTGTCTTCAGGTCGGCGCGCAGCGCGTGGTCGGCGCCCGGGTACTGCACCTTGACGGCGACTTCGCGACCGTCGGACCACACCGCCTTGTGGACCTGGCCGATGCTCGCCGCGGCCGCGGGCTCGTCGTCGAATTCGCGGAAACGTTCCCGCCACTTCGTCCCGAGCTGCTGGTCGAGGACGCCGTGGACCTTGTCGGCCGGTAGCGGCGGCGCCTCCGCCTGCAGCTTGGTCAGCGCGGCCCGGAACGGTTCGCCGAATTCCTCGGGGATCGCCGCCTCCATGATGGACAGCGCCTGCCCGACCTTCATCGCGCCGCCCTTGAGCTCGCCGAGTACGGCGAAGAGTTGCTCGGCGGTCTTCTCCATCAGCTCCTGGCTGACCTCGTCCTTGCTCTTGCCCGCGATGCGCTTGCCGATCCCGCCGACCGCTCGCCCGGCCACGCCGATGGGAAGCGCCGCCAATTTGGCGTTGCGTCGACCGGCCCCCCGTGTGATGTCACTCATGTTTCCAAGAGTAGTCCAGGGCCCGGGCCGCTCAGGTCCACCGTGCGCCGCAGCCGCAGTCCGGGTGTACCGACCAGTCCTTTCGGCGCAGGCGCACCGGTCTGGGGTGGATCTCCAGGGTTGTGTCGACGAGGTCCGGGCGAGGGGTTCGACCACCGCCGTCCGGTCCGATCCCGAGGTTGATCTGCTCGATCTGCTCGAGTGCGGTGCCGACGGTGAGGCGGGTGATCGCGTCGCCCGCATAGCCCGGGCGGTTCACCAGCTGGGCGCAGACCACCGGCCACAGCGGATCCAGCACGGTGCGGTGGTGGTCGGCACACCGCAGACAACTCGACCGGCCGGGCAGGACGAGCGGGCCGACGACGCCGACGCCCTCGCGCAGGAACACCGGCAGGTGTGGCACACCGTGCCGCATCAGGTCGGCGACGACGAGCGGATCGGGGTGGGTGAAGTCGGTGAGGACGACGAGCGTCGGGCGTGGTGGGCCGATCTGCCAGGGCCGCGCGCGTCGGGCCTTGCTGCGCACGACCGGGTGGCCGGCCTCGGCGAGCGCCGCGGCCAGTCCGGTGTTCAGCGGACCCGCGCCGTGCAGACAGACGCGCAGCGCCGGTCGAGGGGGAGACTCTGTGCGGAGCCCGCGCAGCCGGGCGACGATCCGATCGAGATCCGGCGACGACAGGCCGGCCGCGCACAGTTGCCGGCGCAGTCGGGGACCCTGGGCCGGATCATCGAGGGATCGCAACGCGCGGCACACCTCTCGCGCGTCGAGGGTCGGCGGGAGGTCGACGAGCAGACTGCGCTCGGGATCGGTACCGATCTGTAGTTGATGCTCGTCGCGCACGACGATGGCCGTGCCCTCCGGGATCCTCGCGCGCCGTGCCGCCGGTGCCGTCATCTGCCCAGTGTGGGCCCGCCGTGCGCGGACGGGTGTGGTGAACCGCAGTTATCCACAGCCCGTTCTGATCGGACGTCGGTGCGTCGATTCAGTCGTCGTCGTCGTTCTCTTCTTCGGCGATCGTCTTCTCCAGGGCCGCCAGCGGGTCGGGGTCGTCGGAGAGGACTCCGTCGATGAACGCGGCCGGGTTGTCGAGATCGGAGCTGTCGGCAAGCAGATCCGGGTGGTCCCATACGCGGTCGCGCACGGTGGGGTCGGTGGCCTGCAGGAGCCGGTCCCACAGCGCGGTCGCCTCGCGCACGCGACGGGGGCGCAACTCGAGCCCGACCAGCGTCGCGAACGTCTGCTCGGCCGGGCCGCCGGTGGCACGTCGACGGCGGATGGTCTCGGTCAACGCCGCCGTCGAGGGGATCCGGTCGCCGAGGGCCTGGGTGACGACGTGCTCGACCCACCCCTCGATCAAGGCGAGCAGCGTTTCCAGCCGCTCCAGCGCGGCCTGCTGCTCCGGGGAGGGGGTCGGCTCGAACGATGCCGCCGAACCGAGCATTTCGGAGAACTTCTCCGGGTTGGCCATCAACTCCTCGGGGTTGACGCCGCCACCGAGGGAGTCGGCTATCCCGCTCACGTCGACCTTGATTCCGGCCGCGAACTGCTCGACGGTGGACAGCAACCGCTGGCGCAGCCATCCGACGTGGGTGAACAGCCGGACATGCGCGGCCTCGCGCGCGGCGAGGTAGACGATGATCTCCTGGGCCGGCAGGTCGAGTCCATCGGCGAAGGCCGCGATGGCCTCGGGCAACAGCACGGCGGTGCCGGAGGGGGCCAGCGGCAGCCCGATGTCGGTACCGGTGAGCACTTCCGTCGCCAACTTGCCCAGCCCTTGGCCGAGTTGGGTACCGAATACCGATCCAGACAGCTGGCTCAGCATCCCCATCATCGGTCCGGCGAACGCGGCCGCCTCCTCCGGCATGCCCTGGGCCCAGGCCTGCGACAGTTGCTTCGCGACGGGATCGCACAGCGTGGCCCAGGTGGGCAGCGACTCCTCGAGCCACTGCACCGGGGTCCACGCGACCGAGGTCGTGACACCGGCGGGCAGCGCGCTGGCCGCGTCGAGCCAGGTCTCGGCCAGCCGGACGGCGTCGGCGACGGCATTCGTCTCCTTGTCGAGGACCGGCGTGAAGTCGCCGATCTCGCGTCGCGCGATCTGCTTGGCGATGTCGTAGTTGACCGGCGCCCCGGCCGAGCCGGTGCCACCGGCGGCGCCCGCGCCCATGGCGCTGAACATGCTCCCGAGCTGGGAGAACATCTGCCCGATCATCTCGGGATTCAACGTCGACGGGTCGAAATCGGCGCCCAGGGCGCCCAGCTGCGACGGGTCGAAGGTCGACGGGTCGAATTGGGAAGGATCGAAGCCGAAGAGGCCGCCGGAGCCAGAACCGGCCTCGCCGCCCTCGTCTCGCGGGGTGTTCTTATCGTCGTCGCGGTCCGGATCGTTGCCGGAAAACCCGAACGGGAGATCGCTCATGGTTCCACCGTACCGACGACCCGCTACCCTGGCGCAGGTGAATGCTTCCGCCCAGTACCGTCGGATCGCGACGCTGGTGGTCACCATCGTGCTGTTCGCCGTCTTCGTGTTCGTCGGCACGTCCGTGCAGGTGCCCTATGTCGCGCTCGGGCCCGGCCCGACCGTCAACACGCTCTCGACCGTGGAGGTCGCCGCCGGGAAGCTCCCCGACGGCAAGGTGAAGACCCGTCCCGTCCCGGTCGTCGACATCCAGGGCGTGCCCACCGACCCGACCGACGGCCATCTCAACCTGACGACGGTGTCGGTCAGCGACGGCCTGAGCCTGTTCGACGCGCTGTCGCGCTGGGTCTCGCGCACCGAGACCCTGGTCCCGCGCGAGTCGCAGTACCCGCCGGGGCAGTCCAACCAGCAGGTCCGCGAGCAGAACAACGCGCAGATGTCCGGTTCGGAGCAGACGGCCCAGGCCGCCGCGCTGCGCCAATTGAACCGACCGACCAAGCTGGTCCTGACCTCGGTCTCCGACGCCGGTCCGGCGAAGGGCGTGCTGCAGCGCTTCGACGAGGTGCGCGCGGTCGGGGGAACCCCGGTGGCGACCGTCGAGCAGATGCAAAAGGCGGTGCGCTCGCACAAGCCGGGGGACAAGGTCGCCGTCGACGTGGTGCGCGACGGGAAGCCGCAGACCGTCACCGTCACCGTCGGCAAGATCGACGGCTCCGACGCGAAGGGCAAGGACGTGACCGTCGCCTACCTCGGCGTCATCCCGGCCGTGGTCAACGCCGATCCGGCGATGAAGATCACCGTCAACGTGGGCGACATCGGCGGGCCGTCGGCCGGGCTGATGCTGTCGTTGGCGATGGTGGACCGGCTCAGCCCGGGGAGCCTGACCGGCGGAAAGTTCATCGCCGGCACCGGAACCATCACCGACGAGGGCCAGGTCGGCCCGATCGGCGGGATCACGCACAAGATGGAGGCGGCCCGCGAGGCCGGCGCCACGCTGTTCCTGGTTCCGGCCGACAACTGCACCGAGGCGCTGACCGACGTGCCGAAGGGGTTGACCCTGGTCAAGGTGGATTCGCTGTCGCATGCCGTCGACTCGCTCCACGCGGCGGTCGCGGGAAAGCCGACGCCGAGCTGTAGCGCGCACTGAGGGGCGCGCCGCGGCGCTACGGTCTGACTGCTGCGCGGTTCAGCGGCGGATAGATCCGGCGATCCGTGCCGCGAGCACGCCGCGGCCGAGGGCGTTGAGGTGGAAGGCCATGTTCCCGGCCGGCGCGTTGCGCCCGAAGAACCATGGCCGCGCCGAGCAGGGGTCGTGCCCGGCGTCGGCGATGTCGATGAACTTGCCGCCGACCGCCTCGGTCTCCTTGCGCAGGCGCGTGTTGGCGTCGGCGAAGAGCTTGTTCATCCACACGGCGTCGCCGTTGCTCAACTGCACCTGGCGGCAGCCGCGCTTGCCGATGAACCCGCCGAGTCCGACGGTGAAGATCTGGGCCTGCGGGGCCTTGGCGCGGATCGCGCGCAGCGTGGTGCCGGACTGGATGGACAGCATGTGCAGGCCGTAGGCGGCCCGGCGCTTCTGGTTCGGGTTGAAGCGGCACCCCGCATGGTTGCGCACGTTGCACTTGGTGAGGATCTTGGCCCATCCGAGGTCGTTGCCGCCGGTGCTGATGGTGATGACCTGCGCGTTGCCCGGGACCCGGTGGATCTGCGGTTCGATGGTGAACGAGGTCGACCCCGATCCCAGTGACCCGACGTTCATCCCCATCACCTGCGGGTATTGCCGCACGTTGGCGCTCTCGGCGCCGATGCAGGAGATGTCGATGAATTGGCGCGGCGCGATGCGGTCGCGGACCAGCGACGGGTAGTTGTCTCCGGACCGTCGGCACGGGTTGAGCTGGTAGTCGACGGTGAGGGTGGCCGATCCGCCGGCCGCGCGGGAATCGCCCATGGCGACGTAGGTGCCGTGCGTATACGGCGCCCCGGTCGGGAGGTCGGGGCGGCTGGGAGCCGGAGCAGCCGGTGCGGGCGGGGCCGCGTGGGCCGTCGTGTCGACGGTGGCGAGCAGCGCGGCCAGGACACCGGACACGACGAAGCATGCGAGTTCACGGCGGGATTTCATGCGTATAGGTCTAGCAGAATCAGCCGTGCGGCTAATAATCGTGATCGGCGTCCAGCGTGGCGGCGAGGGCGTCGAGAAGCCCTGGTGCGAGGTCCGGATGGGCGAGCAGTTCCAGCCTTCCGTCGGACTCCTCGGATCGCAGTTGCAGCAGCGCCAGGCGTTGGCCGTCGCGCAACGCACCGGCGATCAGCCGGGCCGGTTGTTGTCCGGGGTGGCTGTGTGCCGTGGCCCGAGCGGCGGCCTCCGCGGCGTCGGGGTCGGCCATCAGCGGTTCGAAGGCTTCGTCGAGGTCGGTCTCGGCCTGCGGTGGCAGCACGATGATCTCCTGGACCAGCGCGCAGCCGGCGACCGCGGTCGGCCACTGGGTGGTGGCCAGTACGTGCTCCAGCTCGTCGTTCACCGTGTCCGGGTCGTCGGAGAGTGGCAGCTGCTCCTGCGCGATGGGCGACAATTCCGAGTCGTCGTACTCGTCGACGAGGTCGGGGTCGGTCTGTGCCAGGACGGCGGTGGGGACGAGCGCGAACAGCATCGGCGGCTGGCCCCAGCCCGTCGCGTCGACGAACTCGGTCACGTCGCGCAGCGCGGAACCCAGCGCGTCGGGGGAAAGATGGGCGTCGGTCACCGCTCCATCATCGCCCACCGGGAACTGTGCGGCGCCGCCGGACGTAGATACAGTGGTGGGAAATCGGACATGGCCCCTGTTTCCCGCTGTTGCCGGGCGACGCGGCGACCATGTGCGAAATGTGACGGGGCGGCGCGAGCGCCGCCCGCGACGAGACGAAAAGAGCGAGACGTGACGAGCCCAACCCTGCCGACGATTTCCCGGCGCGGACGAATCCTGATCGGCATCGGCGTCACCGTCCTCGTGCTGCTCCTGGTCGGCCCCCGATTGGTGGGGATCACCACCGATTGGCTGTGGTTCACCGATCTGGGCTACCGCTCGACCTATTCGACGATCTTCTGGACGCGCATCGTGGTGTTCCTCGTCGTCGCCCTCGTGGTCACCGCGATCATCGCCGCCGCGATCTTCGCCGCCTACCGTTCCCGCCCGATCGTCGTCAGCTCCCTCGGCCCGGCCGACCCGCTGGCCAATTACCGGTCCGCCGTCGCGCTGCGCCCGCGCTTGTTCGCGCTGGCTCCGGCGTTGGCCTTCGGCGCGATCGCCGGCCTGATCGCACAGGCCTCGTGGTCGACGGTGCAGATGTTCCTCCACGGCGAACCCTTCGGGATCAAGGACCCGCAGTTCGGCAAGGACATCGGCTTCTACGCCTTCGACCTCGGTTTCTATCGGATGGTCCTGACCATCTTGATCATGGCGGTGATCATCGCTTTCGTCGCCAGCCTCGCCACGCACTACATCTTCGGCGGGATCCGTCTGGGTGGCGGCGGTACGCCGGGCGCCCTGACCTCGGCGGCGCGCATCCAGCTCGCCATCATCGCGGGCGCGTTCCTGATCCTCAAGGCCGTCGGGTATTGGTTGGACCGTTACACGCTGCTGTCCAGCGATCGCCGCGCGGAGATCTTCAGCGGCGCCGGCTACACCGACATCAACGCGGTACTCCCGTCGAAGCTCATCCTCACCGCCATCGCCCTCATCTGCGCCGTTGCCTTCTTCGCCGGTGCGGTGTTGCGCGACCTGCGGATCCCGGCCTTGGCCACGGCCCTCATGCTGCTGTCGTCGCTGATCATCGGCATCGGATGGCCGGCGGTGATGGAACAGTTCTCGGTCAAGCCGAATGCGCAGCAGAAGGAGGCCGAATACATCGCGCGCAACATCGCCGCGACGAGGAGCGCCTACGGCATCGGCAAGGAGAACGTCACCTACGAACCGGATTGGACCTCGGTGCCGCCGGTGCCCGAGGCGGTCAACTCCGACTCCGCCACCCTCTCGAACATCCGCCTGCTCGACCCGAACGTCGTCGAGCCGGCCTTCGCCCAGAGCAACAGCCTGCGCAACTTCTACGCCTTCCCCAAGCAGCTGTCGATCGACCGGTACCCGGTCGACGGGCAGATCCGCGACTTCATCGTCGCGGTCCGCGAACTCGACCCGGCGCGCCTCGCGGACAACCAGCGCGACTGGATCAACCAGCACACCGTCTACACCCACGGCAACGGGTTCATCGCCGCCCAGGCGAACAAGGTCGACGCGGCAGCTTCGACGTCGGATGCCGACAGCGGCGGGTTGCCGGTCTTCCAGGTGAGCGACCTCGACACGATCGACACCCCGAACTACCAGAAGAACGCGCCGATCAAGGTCCGCCAACCCCGGATCTACTTCGGCGAACTCATCGCCAAGGGGCCGGACTACGCGATCGTCGGCACCGACGACGCCGCCAAGGAGTACGACGGCGAGGGCCGTAAGAAGTACACCTACGAGGGACCCGGTGTCTCCCTGGGCAATTGGTTCACGCGGGCGCTCTACTCGGTGAAGTACGCCGAGCGGAACATCCTGTTGTCCTCGGTGATCAACCAGAACTCGAAGATCCTCTACAACCGTGATCCGCGGGACCGGGTGAAGAGTGTGGCGCCGTGGCTGACGGTCGATTCCAAGACCTACCCGGCCGTGATGGCCGACGGGTCGATCAAGTGGATCGTCGACGGCTACACGACGCTGGACCGGTATCCGTATTCGCAACCGACCTCCCTGCAGGATGCGACGACCGACGTGCGGACGCTGACTGCCGGTCAGACTGCGCGGGTGCAGAGCGACCGTGAGGTCTCCTATGTGCGGAATTCGGTGAAGGCGACCGTCGACGCCTACACCGGGAGGGTCGATCTGTACCAGGTCGACGACAAGGATCCGGTGCTGAAGACGTGGATGAAGGTGTTCCCCGGAACGGTGAAGCCGCGCGCCGAGTTCGACAAGCGTCAGGATCTGCGCGACCACGTGCGGTATCCGGAGGATCTCTTCAAGATCCAGCGCGACCTGCTGCGCAGCTATCACGTCAACGATCCCAAGGAGTTCTTCACCGGTAGCGACTTCTGGTCGATTCCGCCGGACCCGACCCAGGCGGCGGCCTCGGGTGCCGCACCAGAGCCCGCACCCGACCTCGCGCCCGGGGTCCGCGCGGCCCGGCAGCGCCCCCAGGACTTGCAGGCGCCGTACTACTTCAGCGCGGCCGCCCCCGGCGACGAGCGCAAGTCGCAGTTCCAGCTGACGACCGTGCTGACCGTACTGCGCAAGCCCTATCTCGCGGCATATGTCACCGCGTCGTCTGATCCCGCCACCTACGGGAAGCTGACGGTCAAGGTGCTGCCGGTCAACAAGCAGTACATCGGTCCGCGTCAGGCGCAGGACCGGATGCTCAAGGCCACCACCGGTGTGCGCAAGATGCTCGAGGGCACGGTGGACACGACCTTCGGCAACCTGTTGACCCTTCCCGTCGGCCGTAACGGGGTGCTCTACGTCGAGCCGATGTACACCCAGTCGAAGAGCACCGACTCGGCGGTGCCGAAGCTGTTCGGCGTGATGGTCTCGTACAACGACGAGGTGGCCTTCGACCCGACCCTGGCCGGTGCCCTGCGCCGGGTCGGGATCAATCCGGCCGACGTGGCCGCGCCGGAATCGATCCCGGGTCAGGCGCCGGAGCCGCAGCAGGCCGCCGGCACCCGACCCGACCCGGCGCCCAACGCGGCGCTCGACGACGCGGTGCGCGGCATCAACGATGCGCTGAGCGCGATGTCGGCGGCACAGCAGTCGGGGAACTTCAAGGCCTACGGCGAGGCACTAGAGCAACTGAAGGCGGCCGTCGCCAAGTACCAGGCGCTGCCGAAGTAGGGCGCCCGGGCGTCAGTCGCGGTATTCGTGGAGGTAGCGGCCCGTCTCCACGTCGGTGTTCTCCGGCTGCAAGGGTCCGTGGGTGGCGTGCGTCGACACCATGCGGAAGGCCGTCGCGGCGACGACGAAGAGTGCGAGCGCCACGAGGCCGAACGCCAGGGCCGTGCCGTGTCCCGATCCCAGTGCCACCAGCCAGAGGCCGGCGAACGCGAAGCCGAGCAAGGTGGCACAGAACGCGACCACGCTCATCGGGTGGTTGCCGTGGGATTCGTGGTGGTGAACCGTGTGGGTTGTGGCCATCATGACCTCCTTGGTCGACCGGATCGGCACCCCCATGCTAACTCGTGAATGTGACGTGCGACACAAAGTCGGCGGTCGTGTGCTGACCGCCGCTTGATGCGGTCAGAAGTTCTCGACGGCGAGGGCGCCGTCGTAGCATCGATCCATGCCGCCGCTCAGTCGGGGAGAAATCACCCGGATCATCGCGACCGCCGTGATCGGCATCGTTGCCCTGGTGGTCGGCGGGCTCAACGTGGTCCACGTCGACAGACTGTTCGGCGCGGGCGTCTACAACGTACTGCTCCAGATGCGCGACTCCGGCGGCATCTTCACCAACGCCGAGGTGACCTACCAGGGCATCCCGGTGGGTCGCGTGGCGAAACTACAGCTCACCCACGACGGTGTCGACGTCGAGTTGCAGCTCGACAAGGCCCGCCCGCGCATTCCCGACTCGGCGGTCGCCGTGGTGGCCAATCGCTCGGCGATCGGCGAGCAGTACATCGATCTGCGGCCGACGTCGGCCTCGGGCCCGTATCTGCGCGCGGGCTCCATCCTGGCGCAGGCACAGACTCAGACGCCGCCACCGCTGGAAGACGTGGTGAATTCGGCGTTGGATTTCGCGGAGTCGGTGCCGGTGGATGATTTGCGGACGATTGTCGAGGAGTTGGGCAAGGCGTTCAACGGTCAGGGTGACAATCTGACGCGGTTGGTGACGTCGTTGAACACGTTGTCCAAGGCGGGGTATGACTCGTTGTCGGACACGATTGCGTTGTTGCGGAATTCGTCGGTGGTGTTGGCGACGCAGGCGGATCAGTCGGATGCGATTTTGGCGTGGTCGAAGAATTTGGAGTTGGTGACTTCGACGTTGGCGTCGAGTGATCCGGATGTGCGGCGGTTGTTGACGACGGGTCAGACGTCGGCGTCGGCGTTGTCGGGGTTGTTGCAGAAGCAGGGTGCCGATATCACCAAGGTGGTCAAGGATCTGGGTTCGGTGAGCCGGGTCGCGATCGCACCGACGGGCTGGTCGACGAATGTGCTGTTCGCCCTGATCTCACAGTTGTCCGCGGGATCCGCGGCGCCGGCTCCCGGTGACGGTCAGATTCATTTCGGTGTGGTGTTGGAGACGAATAATCCGGCGGCGTGTACGCAGGGGTATGAGTCGACGCAGCAGATGATTGATGCGATCAAGCGGAAGAATCCGACGTTTGATGTGAACTATGACGATTTTCCGTTGAATTTGAATGCGCGGTGTACGGTGCCGCAGGGTTCGCCGACGGGGGTGCGTGGTGCGGCGCGGGCGACGTTGGCCAATCCGCATATTGCGCAGCCGTGGGATAACAAGCCGAAGAAGGATCCTGATCGGTTGGATCTGAACCCGTTGGCCCAACAGTTGGCCTGGCTGCTCGGCGTCCACAGCCGCTGATCTCGTCGTCGGGACTTTAGGCGCCGTTTACCGGTTGGTTGCCGCCATGTCGGGTTTCGCGCCGGAGTGCGCCCTACACTTGCCCGCATGTCGACAGACTCCACCACGCCCGACGACGAATTCGAGATGGCCGCGCCCGGCCAGATCGACCTGACCCCCGAAATCGACGAACTCGAGGAACTCCAGCGCGCCGCGAAGCGACAGCCCGCCGACGACGGGCCGGATGCCCCGTGGCGGCAGGGGTACCCGTACGACAAGAAGATCTCGCGCCGCGCCTACGAGCGGGAGAAGCGCCGGCTGCAGATCGAGCTGCTGAAGCTGCAGGCGTGGGTCAAGGAGACCGGGCAGAAGATCGTCATCGTCTTCGAGGGCCGCGACGCGGCGGGCAAGGGCGGTTCGATCAAGCGGTTCACCGAACATCTCAACCCCCGTGGCGCGCGCGTCGTCGCCTTGGAGAAGCCGACCGAGCGGGAACAGACGCAGTGGTACTTCCAGCGCTACGTGGCGCACCTGCCCGCCGCAGGCGAGATGGTGATGTTCGACCGCTCCTGGTACAACCGGGCCGGCGTCGAGCGGGTCATGGGTTACTGCACGCCCCAGCAGTACCTCGAGTTCACCAGGGCCGCACCGCAATTCGAGCAGATGCTGGTCAACTCGGGCGTCCACCTGGTGAAGTTCTGGTTCTCGGTGGGACGGGCCGAGCAGCATTCGCGATTCGTCTCGCGCTCCACCGACAAGGTCAAGCAGTGGAAGCTCTCGCCGACCGACCTCGCCTCGCTGGACAAGTGGGAGGCCTACACCGAGGCCAAGGAGGCCATGTTCTTCTACACCGACACGCCGCACGCGCCGTGGACCGTGGTGAAGTCCAACGACAAGAAGCGCGCCCGCCTCGAGGCGATGCGCTGGGTGCTCACCCGTTTCGACTATCCGAACAAGGACCACCGCGTGGTCGGCCATCCCGATCCGAAGATCATCGGCTCGCCCAAGGACGTCTACGACGAGGGGGAGGGGCCGACGGGTAGCTTTCCGGTCGTCGACCCGTCCTGAGTATCCTGCGTCGCATGCGCCTGCCCGATCCGCTCGTCTTCGCCGCGGTCCGGGGGCTGGCCGGAGTGCACCACGCGGCACTGCGCCTCACCGGCGGACGCTTCCCGCGCACGCTGCTGGGCATGCTGCCGGTCGAGTTGCACACCGTCGGGCGCAAGAGTGGGCGCCCGTTCACGACGACGCTGTCGAGTCCGGTGCACGACGACGAGCGGATCGTCGTGGTCGCCTCCAAAGGCGGGTACAGCGACGATCCGGACTGGTACAAGAACGCCGTCGCGAACCCCGACGTGCGTATCACCGTCGGCGGCGTGACCGAGCCGGCGCGGGCGCGGACGGCGACTCCGGACGAGCGAGCCGAGCTCTGGCCGAAGGTGGTGAAGGCCTATCGGTGGTACGCGAGCTATCAGCGCAACACCGATAGGGAGATTCCGCTGTTGATCCTGGACCGAACCCCGCGCGCGTAGCTCGGGCCCCACTCCGGAAGATCCACCCGGGGTAGGACGACATCGGCGCCGCCACGGCGTACGGTCGGCGCATGAGTCGATCAGATCGAATGGCCGAGGCGGGCGCCTGGTTGTTGGAGACGGGCCACCGCACCCTGCTCACGGTGACCGGCGGACGCTTCCCGAAGAGTGTCATGGGCATGCTTCCCGTCGAACTGCACACCGTCGGGCGCAAGTCGGGAAAGCCGTATGCCAATCTGCTGAGCAGCCCGATTCACGACGACGAGCGGATCGTCGTCGTCGCGTCCAAGGGCGGACACTCCGATCATCCGGATTGGTACAAGAACGCGGTCGCGACGCCGGAGGTCACGGTGACCGTCGACGGCGAGACCAAGCCCTTCCATGCGCGGCCGGCGACGCCGCAGGAGCGCGCCGAGCTGTGGCCGCGGGTGACGAAGAAGTACCGCGGATATGCCGGCTATCAGCGCAACACCGATCGGGAGATCCCGCTGTTGATCCTGGACCGTACGCCGGGTGCGTAGCCTGAAGGGATGAAACACCCGGTGTGGTCGGTGGTCTACGTGCTCGTCATGGTCGCGCTCATCGTCGGTGTGGACGTCGCCTTCCTGCGCGACCGGGATCAGACCCTGCTGCGGCTGATCGTGAACATCGGCATCGTCGTCGTGTTCATCGCCGGGTACTACTTTTTCCTGCGTTAGAACGCAGGGCGATCGCGCTGAGGACGAGTAGCGGCACGACGTACAACGCCGCGGTCTGGTAGCCGTGTGCGACCGGGAAGCGCGCACCCGTGGGTGTCGCGGCCGCCAGGAGGAGTCCGGCCACGGCACTGCCGATACTGAAGCCCACCGTGCGCACGATCTGGTTGATCGATAGCACGCTTGCCGTCTCCTCGCGGGGCGCGCCGTCGAGAACCAGGCGCGGCATGATGGCCGACGCGCCGCCGACGCCGAAGCCGAGGATGGCCATAGAACCCAGTGTCGCGACGAGGGATTTCGGGACCAACGTGAAGAGGGCGGCTGCGGCGACGGCGGCCGCCGCTGAAACGGCGAATGTCCCACGTGCACCGAGGCGGACGGTCAGGCCGGGAGTGAGTCTGCCCGCGATGAATCCGAGGAGTGAGAACGGGATGAGTGCGGCTCCCGCGGCGACCCCGGACAGCCCGAACCCGTATCCGGTGCCGGCCGGCGTCTGGACGTAGCGCGTGAGCAGGGAGAAGAGCAGATACATGCCGATACCGGCGACGAGCATGGCGCAGTTCGCCCGTAGGATGCCGCCGGAGGCGAGCAGGCGCAGGTCGACGAGGGGAGCGGCCGTTCTCAGTTCCCACGCCGTGAACGCGACGAGGGCGGCGAGCGCTGCGACGAGGATGCCGACGCCGGTGAGCGGTCGGTGCCAGACGGCGGGCGTGGCCACGACGTAGAGGATGCCGAGTGTGCCGATCGCCAGCAGGGCGGCGCCGAGACCGTCGATTCGTGGGGTTGCCCGCTTCTCGTCGGACGGGATCGTCAGCCAGGCGATGATCACGGCCAGCAGCGACAACGCGAAACCGACCGTGTAGGCGATGCGCAAGCCGGCGGTCTGGTCGATCAGGCCCATGAGCGGGTAGGCGACGCCGATGCCGACCGTTCCCGCCACCGAGATCGTCGCGATCGTCGATTGGGCACGGTCTTCGGTCAGGTGGTCGCGCGCGATGCTCATCAGCAGGGCGATGGCGCCGAGACCCAATCCCTGGAGTGCGCGGCCGAGAAGGAGGACCCAGAAGGGGAGCGGCAGGGCGGTCAGCAGACCGCCCAGCGCGACGAGGCCCAGTGTGACCAGCAGTGCGGCGCGTCGGTGGGGACCCGTGCCGAGCCGACCGAGGATCGGCGCGGAGACCGCCCCGGAGAACAGGGTGACCGTCAGCGTCCACTGCGCCGAGTCCAACGAGACGGGCAGGGCCAACGCGACCGAGGTGATGAGCGGCGCCCCGACGCCGCCGATCACCGCGCCCAAGAACGCGATCGTCACGAGCGCCGGTGCGAGCCGTCGTGTGTCCGGTGTGGTTCGCGGCGGCGCGCTCATCGGTTCGTCTCCGACGTGATGTGGGCGAACAGGCCGGGTTCGATGCGGGTGCGGACCCCGCTCGCCCAGGGTTCGTCGACCTCGTCGACGTCGAGTGCGGCACCGGCGTTCAGCAGCATTCCGTAAGCGAGGAAGGACTTGACGGTGACTGCGTCGAGGCCGGTCGCTCCCGCCGCGGCCTGCCACATCGCGCTGAAGCGCTCGCGCACCACGTCGCGCACCTCGGTGTCGCCGCATGCGGCCATGCCCTGCAATTGCAGCAGCAGCGACGTTCGGTCGGCGAGCAGTCCGTAGTACTGCGCTCCCATCCGCGACAGTGCCTCGAGTCCGTCGGCGCCCTGCGCCGCGTCGAGCATCCCGTCGCTGACCCGCGAGAACGCGGCGGTGACCAGCTCCAGGAACAGCGCCTTCTTCGTGCCGAACATCCGGAAGACATAGGCCTGGGTGATCCCCGCCTCGCGCGCGATGGCCTCCGTCGACGCCCCGTGCAAGCCGTGCTGGGCGAACTCCGGTGCCGCGACCGCCAAGACCTGTTCTCGGCGATCCGCGCCGCTCATACGTGATGCCATAGAGATAGATTAGTAGTTAGTAACTAATAATCAAATGGCCGATTGACATGCAATAGTGATGAAGTCATCATATTTACATGTCTCTGATTCAGGTCCGCAACGTCCCCGAGGATCTGCACCGCAGGTTGAAGGAGAGGGCCGCGCGCGAGGGGGTGACGTTGTCCGACCTCGCCCTGGCGGAGTTGGCGCGATCGGTGGAACGGCCGACGCGGCAGGAGATGCTCGATCGACTCGAGGCGCTGCCCGAGGCCGCCTATCGCGGGGAGACCGCGGCGGAGTCGGTTCGTGCCGAACGTGACGCGCGCTGATGGTCCTCGACGCGTCGGTCGTCGTCGAATTGTTGTTGAACCTTCCCCTCGCTGAGGATGTCAGGCGGCGGATCGCCGCGTCGACCGTGCAGTTGCACGCACCGCAGCTGTTGACCATCGAGGTGCTCCAGGTGCTGCGACGCCGAGTAGCGGCCGGTTCGACGACAACCGAAGAGGCGAACCGTGCGTTGGAACTCTTCGAGGAGCTCGACGTGAGCTATCACGATCACGCCCTGCTCGCCCGTCGGGTGTGGGCACTGCGCGGGAACCTCACCGCCTACGACGCGGCGTACGTCGCGTTGGCGGAGTTACTCGACGTCCCGCTGCTGACCGCGGATGCGGGCTTGGCCGGCGCTCCCGGCAACCAGGCGCAGATCGAGCTGGTATCGGCTGCGGTTCCGGACCGCATGCCATAGATCATTGCCGGTATCAAGTCGCGAACTACCGGCAAGTGGTGCTTCGTCGACGGCTTCTGGGCATGGGGCCGGGTAGTGCCGTCGACCCTTCAACCTGACTTGGCTCACTTTCACTGATTCTGGAGTCGGCGGCGCTGCAACCTGTGCCGTTGGGTCTCGGGGTGGCCACTAACGGGGCGGTTCTAGGTGCTGCTGTGGTGCAGGTCGTGCATTCGAATCGACGGGGTTCGCGCACGATTGATCACATCGGTTCGGCGCACCCCGAGGCCGAATTGGCGGCATTGAGGTCTGTGGCCGTCGAGCGGCTATCGGCCGGTCAGGGACAGTTGGAGCTCGGTGTGGCAGGCGCCGGCGCGGGCGGCCCGAGCAAACTGGACTCCCTGCGCGTGTTGGCCGAGGTCGGGGTCGAGGCGTCGTCGTATGCGACGGTCAAACGCCGACTCGCGGTCTACGCTCAAGCGGCTCGGCGGTGGCGTCTGGCCGCGACTTGCGCCGTGCACGCGGGCCTCGGTCCGGCGACCCTGGTTTTGTACGACGTGACGAAGCTGTATTTCGCGGATAGTTAGAACGCAGGGCGATCGCGCTGAGGACGAGTAGCGGCACGACGTATAACGCCGCCGGCCGACGTCTGGACGTAGCGCGTGAGCAGGGAGAAAAGGGATCAGCCTATCGGCAGCTTCGCCACCGGGACACCGGTCGGTCGGGTCGAGCCACCCTGTGGTTCGACGGTGAACACAAGGGCGCGGGCGTCGCGGATCCCGGTGATCACCGCGGTCGTCGAGGGTGCGACGTCGTTGCGCGACATCGTGCCGGCCGGCGTCATGTCACCTCCCGGGTGCTCGAGCCACATCTGATACACCGTCCCGGGCTCGGGCGGCGGGACGTCGTTCATTACCAGCACGGCCGCGTCGACGGAGTCGGAGTAGGTCAGGGTGGCGCGACCCCGGACGACGGGCGCCGATCTGGAGGCGACGTCGCGTGCGGCGAAAACGCGTGCCGCGGTGGGGTTCGTGGGCGCGTGGGAGTCGACCGATCGGATTCCGATCAGCCAGCCGACGGCACCCGCGACGACGGCCAACACCGTGGCAGCGGCGAGGTAGGACAACCGGCGGCCGTGCCATCCCTCTGTCGGCATCGCGGATATGTCCGCGACCGCGGTTCCCGCCCCTGTCGCTTCCATGCGCTGCACCGCCGCGAGGATCGCAGCGCGCAGTCGCGGAGGAGGTGTTGTCGCCGTGGCCTCGCTCACCCGCGCCATCGCCTCGCGGGTGTCGCGCAGGGCCCGCTCGTAGTCGGCGCGCGCCTGCGGGGAGGCCGTGCGCAACCGCTCGTCGAGGTCTGCGACGTCCGCGGCGCCCAGGGCATCGAGGCCGGCCAGTGCCGCCCAGTCGAGGAGTGAATCGTCAGGCATCGCCGACCCCCAAACAGTTGCGGAGTCGGAGCAGCCCGTCCCGGATGCGCGACTTCACGGTGGGCAGCGCAACGGAGAGGCGATCGGCGACTTCGCGGTACGTCAGCCCGCCGTAGTAGGCCAAGTCGACGGACTCCCGCTGGGTACCCGTCAGCGAATCGAGGCAGTCCCGCACGGCAGCCGTCATCTCACGGGTCGTTACCGTCTCGCTCACCTCGTCGTATTCCCGATCGGCGGCTCGTGCCGCGAAGTTCAGGTCGCGCCTGGTGGCCGCATCCTCCCGTCGAACACGGTCGACGGCTCGGCGGTGCGCCATCGTCAACAGCCACGCCACAGGTGATCCCGACGACGGCGCGTAGGACTTTGCCGACGTCCAAACCTGGACGTACACCTCTTGGGTCACTTCCTCGCTGTAGCCGGGGTCGCGGAGTACGCGCAGCACCATGCCGTATACGCGGGAACTGGTCTGATCGTAGAATTCTCCGAAGGCCGCGCCGTCCCCGGCCGCGATGTTCTCGAGCAGGTGTGGAAGCGTCGGCCTGCTCGGAGTCGTCACACTCACGACCGTAGCGCAGAGCCCTTCGGACGTGGTGGGCGCGGAACAAAGAACGAGGTGCGACGCTGGTACTCGGCGTATCCCGGCCGTCGACCCATCGACTGCTCCAGCAGCCGCGCACCGGTCGCCACCACCAGGAAGTAGGTCATCGCCACCGGCGACAGTGCGGTCAGCACGCCGGGCCAGGCACTGGCCGCTATCAGCCACAGTCCCCACCAGACGCACGCGTCGCCGAAGTAGTTCGGGTGCCGCGTCCACGCCCACAGTCCGCGGTCCATGATCCGGCCCTTGTTCGCCGGATCGGCCTTGAACCGGCGGAGTTGGGCGTCGCCGATCGCTTCGAATCCGAAGCCGACCAGCCATACCGCGATTCCGGCGACCAGGGCCACGCAGGCGGCCCCGGTCGTCGCGCTGGCGACTGCCGAGAGCTGAATCGGCAATGACACGAACCACTGGGCTGCGCCTTGGGTGGCGAAGACCCGCGTCGCCGCCACGCGCACGGGCGGCCCCTCGTACCTGGCGAGCATCTCGACGTAGCGCGGGTCCTCGCCGTGGCCACGACTCTTGACGAACATGTGCAGCGAGAGCCGGAGTCCCCAGATGCTCACCAGCGCGGCCAGAAGCCACCGCCGCGTCGCATCGCCGTCGCCGAGCACCAGCGCCAACCAGGCCACGCCGACGAATCCCAGCCCCCACCCGACGTCGACCACGTTGTAGCGGCCGATCCGATGGCCCACGGCCAACGCCACGGTCTGCAGCACGACGAGGAACAGCAACGAGGCCCCGGCAATGACCGCGAACCCGGCTGGCCCGGTCATCGAGCGAAGCCCAGTTGCACGACATCGAGATATCCGGCGCGAAAGCCGGCCTCCGAGTACGCCAGGTACAGATCCCACATACGGATGAATGTGCGATCGAATCCCAATTCCAGCACGTGGTCCTCCTCGGTGTTGAAGCGGTCGCGCCACAGGCGCAAGGTCTCGGCATAGTGCAGGCCCATCCGGGCCGAGTCGACGGGCCGCAGCGAGGTGTGTTCCGCGACGGCCTCCTCGATTCCCCGGATCGAGGTCAATTGGCCGCCGGGGAAGATGTACTTGTGTACCCAGGTCTGGGTGCGTTCAGAGGCCAGCAGCCGGTCGTGGGGCATGGTGATGGCCTGAACCGCCACGAGCCCACCGGGTGCCAGGAGACGGTCGATGGTGCTGAAGTAGGCCGGCCAATATTCTCGGCCCACCGCCTCGATCATCTCGACCGACACGATCGCGTCATACTCACCGGTCACCAGGCGGTAGTCACACAGCTCGATCGTGACCCGGTCGCCGTACCCGGCTTCGACCACCCGGCGGTTGGCGAGGTCGCACTGCTCGGCCGACAGGGTCACCGACCGTACGATCGCCCCCCGTTGCGCCGCCCGCAGGCATAGTTCGCCCCAGCCGGTTCCGATTTCCAACAGGCGGGTACCGGGGCCGACACCGGCCAGGTCGAGCAGGCGGTCGATCTTGCGCCGCTGCGCACCGGCGAGATCATCCCAGTTCAACCCGGTGCCCGGCGACGGATCGTGTTCAAACAGGGCGCACGAGTAGGTCATCGTCTCGTCGAGGAAGGTGGTGAAGAGGTCGTTGGACAGGTCGTAGTGGCGGGAGATGTTGGAACGGGTGTTGGCCGTCGTGTTCTTCTCCTCCGCCCGGGGGCCGGGCAGGACGAGGGTTCGCAGGAACTGCAACGGGCGGGGGACCAGCGTGGCCGCCGCCCGGGCGAACGGGGTGAGTAGCCCGACGAGGTCGTCGGTGGCCCAGTCGCCGGCCATGTAGGCCTCGCCGAATCCGATGAGTCCCGTTGCGCCGACGCGCCTGGCGAATGCGTCCGGGCGCCGGATGATCATCCTGGGCAGTACCGCACCGGTCGACGGTCCGATGAGCGACCCGTCGGGGTACTCGACGCGGATCCCAGCGCGCCGCGCTGCACGTCGGAACAGCTGGTCGGCAACGAGCGCCCGGATCCGGGCGGTGGGGCCGCCGGGAACGGTGGCGAGGTCGGGCCAGCGCTGGGCGACCTCGGCCGTTTCGGGCTCGTCGTGGGACACGGGCCGTTTCATCGTGGCTCCTCCTGTCGTGCGGTGACGTGGTCGGTGGCGACGGTGGTGTGCTGGTGCTGATCGGGCGGCGGCGTGATCGGCAGGCGACGGCGCCATAGGGCGAGACCCTGGATGCGGATCCGCAGCGCCACCACCAACGGCGCCAGTGGCGCGGTCAGCTGGGTGAGGGCCACCCGCCGCGCCGTGGCCGGGAGTGCCCGCCCGCGCAACGAGGCGGTGAACGGCGCCGCGCCGGGGCGGGATAGGACGATCGACAGGCTGACGTTGCCCCCGGGGTCGGGTTCGGGCAGTCGGAGGTCGTATCTGCCGCTCATGTCGTGGAACGGCGAGACGTGGAACTGTTTGTCCACGCTCGCGCGGCCGGCGGAGTCGACGTCGACGACGTAGCAGTGGCGCCCGCCGTAGGTGTTGTGGACCTCGGCGACGACGTAGGCAAGCGCGCCGTCGTCGGTGTGGCACCAGTAGACGCTGAGCGGGTTGAACACGTACCCGGCGACTCGCGGCGACATCAGTGCCGTGATGCGGCCGGTCGGTGGTTCCACGCCTGCCGCGCGCAGGTGGCTCTCCAATCGGCCGCGCAGCGTGTCCGCGGCGCCCAGGGGCTCGGGGAAGTGGTCGGCAGCCCGGAAGCGGGCGAACGGGCGGAGGGGGCCGGGCAGGTCGGGCAGATCGTCGATATCGATCAGCCACGTCCGGCTCCGGTAGGCGAACCGATGGACTATCGGGTCGGTTCGGCTGTGCACGATCTGCGCGTCGACGATCGCGGGCAGAACGGTTCCGTCGGGACTCATGGGTTCCTCCCGAAGCCCGGTGCCGGCCAGGGCACGCCGAGCCTGGCTGCCGCGCGCGCGCCCGACGCGGCGCCGTCTTCGTGGAAGCCCCAGCCGTGGTAGGCGCCGGCGAGCGCGATGCGGTCGGTGTTCAACTCCGGCAACCGGGCCTGGGCCGCCACCGATTCCCGTGTGTACACCGGATGTTCGTAGGTCATCTCGTCGAGGATCAACGCCGGGTCGACCAGGTCGGTCCGACCCATCGTGACCAGCATCCGCTCACCCACGTCGGGAAGACGCATGAGTCTGGTGACGTCATAGGTGACCACGATCGATTCGGCGCCGCGCTCGTCGTCCGGGATCCGGTAGTTCCACGAGGCGCGGGCGCGTCGCGCGCGGGGGAGCATGGACTCGTCGGTGTGCAGCACCGCGGATTTGGCCAGGTAGGGCATCGCCCCGAGGATCTGGGCGCGGTCTGCGGAATGTTCGAGCAGGTCCAGTGCTTGGTGCGGGTGGACCGCGAGCACCACCGCGTCGAAGGTCTCGGTCGTCGCCGATCCGGCTCGGTGCGCGACGACCTCAACCCCGTTCGGCGTCTCGCGTATGCCGCGCACGGGCTGTGACAGCCGAATCTCGCCGCTCGCGGCTATCCGGCCCGCGATTGCGTTGACATAGGTTGCCGATCCGCCCGCCACGGTTCGCCACGTGGGGGAGCCGAAGACCGACAACATTCCGTGATGGTCGAGGAAGGTGAAGAGAGAACGGGCCGGGTAGTCGGCGGCGGTGGCGCTGTCACACGACCACACCGCAGCGATCAGCGGTAGTAGGAAGTTCTCCTCGAAGTAGTCGGAGAATCCTTCGCGACTCACAAACCCGGCGATCGATTCGTCTGACACGGGGCCCGCCAGCACCCGCCGCGCCGCGCGATGGAAGGCGACGATCTCGCCGAGCATCCGAAGGTAGCGCGGCCGTGCGGCGGTGGCGACGGTCGGGAAGAGTCCGTTGATGCCCCGTGCACCCGCGTACTCCAGACCGGTGCGGTCGCACCGCACCGACATCGACATGTCGGTCTCGCGCGTCGTCACCCCCAATTCGGCGAAGAGTCGCTGCAGCGTCGGGTAGGTGCGGTCGTTGTGGACGAGGAAGGCCGTGTCCACCGCGAGTTCGGCCCCCGACGGCAGCATCACCCGATGGGTGTCGGCATGGCCGCCCAGCCGGGAATCCGCTTCGAACAGGGTCACGCGGTGTTCGCGCGCGAGCACGTGCGCGGCAGTCAGGCCGGCGACGCCGCTGCCCACCACTGCGAAGCTCTTCGGTGTCATACCCAGTGTTCGAAGCCGATCGTCATTCGGATGGGTCGTCGGCAAGATGGGCGAGATGGGGTTGCCACCCATCCGCGGCGCGACTCGCTACGAATCACGAGTATGAAACGAATACTTACGGTCCTCCTCGCAGCCTTGCTCACCACCGTGCTGGGCGGTCTTGCCGCCGGCCCGTCGACTGCAGCGCCCAGCGGAACGCTGCGGCCGGTGCGCTCCCTCGATGTCAACCGCTACCTGGGCGCGTGGTGGCAGCAGGCCGCGATCCCCGGGTTCTACAGCGTGCGTTGCGCCCGCGACACGGTCGCGCGCTACGGCATCATCGACAAGACGACGCTGTCGGTCGACAACAGGTGCATTTCCCCGTCGGGGCAGCCCGACGGGATCAAGGGCAAGGCCACGGTGGTCGATACCAAGACCAACGCCCAACTCGTCGTCAGCTTTCCCGGGGTGCCGAACACCATCGATACCCGGGGGGTCCCGAACTACATCGTCGCCTGGGTGGCCGACGGTGCACACCGAGGCGATCCGTACCGGTACGCCATCGTCGGTGACCCGTTCCGCGTCTCCGGATTCATCCTCAGCCGTGATCGGGTCATCTCGAACGGCACGCTGCTCATGTTGCGTCACGAGGCAGAGAAGCTCGGATTCAATTCCTGCCTGTTTGTGACGTCGCCGACGTCACCGGCACAGTCGGGTTACCTTCCGCTCTGCCTGGTGCGCTGAGGCGCAGCGAATAAAACGATGGCCCGGACCATGTGGTCCGGGCCATCGTTTTCGTAGCGGGGACAGGATTTGAACCTGCGACCTCTGGGTTAGCGAAATGGACATTCCCAGGATTGCCATTTCATGCCAAATTGGCTGTTAGACAACGTATTTCATTCGGTCGACCATTCCGCTAGATGCCCTGAGATTCCAAGAAATGCACGTTTATTCGATGATTAAGCGGGGAGCGAATCGGGGTCGACGAGCTGCTTGGCCGCTCGACGCAAGGCTCGGTCGATCTTGCGCTGTGCGACGAGGTGGGCCTTGTCGGGGCCGTTGAATCGGCGGTGCCAGGAGCGCGGGCGCTTCTTGCCCTTGTGGGCTTGGCGGCCGGTCACAGGCCGCCCTCGATCAGCGCGACGATTTCCTCGATCAGGTGCATGGCCTCGACGTCGTGCGTGCCGCGCTCCTGAAACTTCGCGTAGTACGGGAGTACCTCGAAGTAGCCGTTCCATCCGCTGGCGGTCATGACCGTGGTCGCGATCGTGTTGGTCGCCATGTTGCCGGTCCGGCGTCGGGCGTGGGCCGCCCAGTAGTCGGCGACCTCGTCGGCCACGTCGCCGAGAATCCGCTCACACTCGGGGCCGTTGAGCCACTCGTTCACGAACTGCTGGTCGAGGTCGATGTCGCCCATGTCAGGCGCTCCTACGGCGGTAGTCGTTGAGAACCGATAGCTCGGCGAGGTTGAACCCTTTGAACACGTCGTAGCGGACCTCGCCCCCTTCGGTGGCCTGGCCGATGATCGGGCTCACTTCGAGGCGTTTGGCGGCGGCGAGGATCACCCCGGCGAGGGCCGGGATCGGCAAGCCGGTGTGCTTGTCGAACCCGACCCCTCGGGTATAGGCGCGGACGAACGCCTCGACGATCTCGATGTTCTCGTCGTCGCCGTCGCGGAGGTATTCGTAACGCTCGGCGAGGTCCATGACTAGATGGTGATTCCGGTCAGGGTGACGATTGCGGTCGGGTTGAGCGGGGCCACGTCGTAGCGGGTGACGACGCGGATCGCCTGCTGATCGAAGTCGGCGAACGTCTGGTCGAGGATCGTCACGGACGGGGCCAGGTCGCGGGCGACGGCGATCTGGGAGAAGTCGACGAGCGCGCCCCGGCCGGTCGGCGAACCTCCAGTCGTGTCGGGCATCCGGTCGGAGATGATGACCGGCAGGCCGAACAACGTCTGTCCACCGGCCACCGTGGGATCGGGGTCGATCAGGTAGCGGCCGTTGGTGTCCTTGAGCTTGCGCAGCTTCACCACGTCGCGCGAGCGCAGGCACCACTTCAGATTGGCGGTGCTCACGTTGGCTTCGAGGGCCTTGCCCCAAGCGTCGAGGAGGGCGTCGAAGGACAACGCGCCACCGACCGCGACCGACTGAGTGCCCGACCAGGCGAACAGGCCCTTCGGGGTCGTGGTGCCGTTGCCTGTGGCGCTGAAGAACGTCGCGTCGATCTTGGCGGCCACGTCGGTCACGAGGCGCTGCTGAATCGCGGCGTCGAGGGCGACGACGGACTGGCGGGCCAGCTCGTTGCTGAACTTCGTGAGCACCTTGACGCTCTGCATCGTCGAGGGCATCAGGGCGACCTCGTCGAAGTCGACATCGCGGCCGGGAATCTCGGTGTTCTCGGCGGTGAAGCCGGGATCGGTGACGGGGCCGCCGAGCTTGGGAATGCGGATCGGGCCAGCGGTGTCGAACACCTGCGGGCCTGCGGCGAGGAACTGTGATGCCGCTTCGAGGGGCTGGACGAGGACCGACTGAACCTGAGTCGCGGTCAACTCGGCGGCGGTGGAAGTGGATACGGCCATGGGAAGATCTCCAGAATCGTGTGATTGCGGTGACCTTCGGGGTCGGGAATGGGTTGCCCTCCTGGGGCGGGAGACCCTGGCTCGGACCATCAGGGTCGCGAGCCGGGGCGAGTGCGTTCGGGGGCCAACACCCAATTCGGAGCAACCCGAACGCACTTTCGATTCTACCGAACCGGCGCGACGATTCCTAGACGCGGGCGCGCAGCATCGCCGACAGGCTGGTCGGCTCGGGCGTGCTGGTCGCGCCCTGGCCGATGTCGCCAGCGACCTTGCGGGCGGCGAAGTGGGGCTTGGCCTCCAGAAGCGCGTCGAGGGCGGCGGTGAGCTTCTCGGGGTCGTCGAGGTGTTCGGGGGCGAACGCGAGGTCGCCGGGATCGGCCAGACGGCCGGTCGCGCGGACCAACTCGACGTGCAGGCGCTCGGCGAGCGTGTCGGCTTCCTTGGCGCGCTGGCGATACCGGGCGTTCTCCTTGCGCAGCGACCGGACGTAGTCCTCGGAGAACTCGCGCACCTCCTCGGTGGGCTCGTCGACCTCCTCGTCGGTGGTCTCGGTGGCGTCCTCGTCGACCTCCTCGATGATGTCGACCTCGGGGTCAGTTTCGTTCGGCAAGGCGATCCTCCTTCGTGATAGGTCCACGGGTGCAGGTGCATCCGTGGTGCCGCTTGAATGCGGCCTTCTTGGGGAACTCTCGGCCGCCCTCGGCCCACGCGACGCACTTGGTGCACGCTCCAGGGCTCAGCACGCGGGTCCAGGCGACGACGAGGTCGCTCAGGGCCACCGCTTGCCCTTCAGCGTGCGAGGCGGCTTCCAGGGGCTCAGACCGTGCCAGCCGGTCGACTCTCTGGAGGCTGTTGCGCTCGTGTTGCGGCGCAACATTTCCCGGCGCGACCTCGGGAGCTGCGGCGATTGCGGGCTCGGGCTCGCGAGCGAGGGCCGAGTCCTCGGCGAGGATGGTCTCGACGGCGGCCGTCAGCCTAGGAATGTCACCTTCGGACGGGGCCAGGCCGAGCGGCAAGACTGATCGGCCGGCCGAAACGGTGAGCAGGTCGGCCAGGTGCAAGTCGGCCAGCTTCACGGCGGTGGCGTTGTGGAGCGCGACGCTGAAGGCGATCGCGGCGGCGGTCTCGGAGGTGCTCGGGCTGGTCTCGGTGGCGGCGAGGTAGACGGCCAGGATCGCGAGCGCGTCGGCGCTGCTCTGGTCGGCTACCTCGGTCAGCTCGTCGTCGTAGGTCATGCTGCGGGCTCCTGCGGGGCCAGGGTGAGCGGCGCGGTGTCGAGGCTCTGGAGGCGGGTCGCGGTGCGCAATCGGGCGATCTGCTCGGGCGTCCAGCCGAGCACCACGTCGGCGGCGACGGTGAGCGGGACCCCGATCGCGGTCAGCTTCGCGGCGGCGTCGGCGGCCTCGGCCGGGGTGCGGGTCTCGGGCGAGGCCCACATCGTCGAGATGTCCAGGGTGCGCGGGTCGACCCCGTCGCGGACCGCGATTGCCAGGGCCATGACCTGAGACCAGGCCCGGCCGAACTGCTGCTGGAGGTCGTAGCACCGCGACACGAGACTCGCCTCGGAGGCGCGGAGGGCCTCGGCGCTGGCGGGCTGGTCGCCAGCAAGACCCAAGTAGTGGGGCGGCAGGCCCGACAGTGCGCCGACCTGGTTGGTGATCGTGGCGATCATGTCGCCGTAGCCGTCGAGGCGGGCGGCGTCGAACTGACCGAACCGCGTGTCGGGGTCCTCGGCGTGCATCATGCGGTTCATTTCGTTGCTGAAGGGCTCCAGGACATCGACGATCGGCTCGCCGTGCTCGTCGAGGACCGGGTTACCCGCGTCGTCGAGGCGGGGCTCCTCGACGATCTCCAGGCCGGTGACCCAACGGCGGGGGCGGGCGTAGAACTCGCTCGTCGTCATCGCGTCGGCGAGGAGCTTGGCCAGGGCGTCGGTGAGGCCGAGCACGTCGTCGGCCTCGCTCGTGCCGTCCAGCTCCAGGAGGCGGCCACGGTTGACGATCGGGACCACCGGCACGATGCCGAGCGGGTTGGGGATGATCTCGGTCGCGCTCCAGGCGGTCGCCGACAGGGCGGCCGGGTCTCCGGTGCGGGCGTCGGCGGTGAGCTTGGTGATCGCCTCGCGTTCGTAGAGGACCGCATAACCGCGCTTGGCGTTCGGGTCGACCCAGCGCTTGAATGCGCGCAGCACCTCGCGGGTGAGCGGGTCGAATTCGACGGCGAGCTGGTGGGCGGATTCGATGCTGATCGTCGGGTTACCGGCCGAGTCGGCCCACACGACCGCGAAGCTGCGGCCGTAGAGCAGGGCGTCGACGTGGGCGGCGTCGGCGGCCGATTCCAGTCCGTTGCGCGTCCAGATGCGCCACAGGTCAGGGTCGGGGTCGCCGTCGGGTGAGGTGCGAAAGCCGTTGACCTCCAAGCGCTCTGAACGCGAGCGAACGGTCATGCGCGGGAAGTTGACCGAGAGCGTCGTCAGGCGGCCGTCGAGGGCCTCGCGAGACTTCGTCGACAAGAAGGCGGCGGGCTGGGTGCCGGTCCAATACCGATCGAGGGCGGCCAACTTCGGGGCCGTCGTGTCGAGCTTGGTCGTCAGGGGCTGAATCGTGTCGTTGATCGTCATTAGTAGCTGATCACTCTCCGGCGCTTGCGCCGATTGATTGCGCGCCAGGTGGCGCGGCTGTGGGCCATGACCAAGCACGCGGCGAGGTCGATCTTCCCGGCGTTGCGGGACCGTGAGCGCTTGGTCAGTCGGATACCTCGGGCGTCGTCGGAGACGATCGCGTTCGCGATGTGCTCGGCGAACCTGGGATCTCCTGAGTGGGAGAACTTTCCGTTCGTGGCGGCGGAATAGACATCGGTCGTCGCGGCCGTCAGGCGTGGCGCGCTGTGCGGGAACTCGTAGACCGGGAGGCCCTCGTCGGCGAGGAGCTGAAGCGAGCGGGTCCACCGGAACGGGTCGGCGATCACCTCGATCACGCGGTAGCGCTGGCAGGCTTCGCGGATCGCCTGCTCGACCTCGTCTACCGGCACGCGCCAGTCGGGATCGTCGGCGGGCTTCTCCCACACGGCCAGCGGCTCGAAGTGCGGCGTCGTCGAGACCGTCGCCAGGAGCAAGGCCGTGGTGTCGTCGGAGAACGAACCGTCGAGGGCCAGGACGACCTCGGCGCGCTCGGGGATCGTCTCCCCGGTGCCGAGCGCGGCCCACACGCTCGCCGGGATGAACTCGGCCTCGCGGTCGACAGCGAGCTGGCAGAGGCGGGCGCGGCGAAACACCGCTTCGCGAGTCTTGGGCGGCAGGAGCGCGGTCATCGCGTCGGCGTGAAGGAAGTCGCCGAGCGCCGGATTCGCCAGGGACCAACAGTGCTCACAGTCGACGGGGTGATCCTCGAACCCGGCCGCCGAGTGCTCGATCCACACGAGCGAGGTGTCGCCGGGGTTGGCGATCGCGGCGGCGCGTAGGTCCATTAGGGGCGAGTCCATCGAGGGTCCCGGCGTGCCGATCGCGACGACGGTCGACCGCTCGCGCTTGCCCTGGGCCAGGGTGAGGGTCTCATAGGATTCGCGGCTCGCGACCCCCGCCTCGTCGAGGATCGCCAGCGTGTAGTCGAGGCCCTCCAGGCGCTTCGGCTCGGCGGGCAGGCAGGCGAACGTGGCGTCGTAGGCGGGCCAATAGAGCCGGTCCTTGAACACCTGAACCCGCTTGCTCAGCTCCTCGTCGAGCTCGACCATGCGCCGCGCGATACCGAACACAATCCCGGCCTGACGCTCGTCGACCGCGACCACGACGACCATCGCCCCGTCGCCGTCGGTGAAGAAACGGAACAAGCCATAGGCGGCGATCAACGTGCTCTTGCCCTGGCCGCGCGGGAGCATCCAACCGGCCGTGCGGGGCTGGGGCTGGGCGTCCTCGATCGACGCGATCAGCTCGCGCTGCCACTGGCGAAGCTTCAGCGGCGACCGCGCGTTCGTCCCCTTCGGAACCCGAATGAACTTCGCGGCGAACTTCTCGAAGGCGGCCGAGCCGGTGACCGTCGGACGGAACGGGAGCGGCTTGTCGAGAGTGCGAGCCTTGGGCCCTGCTTTCATGGCAAGCTCCCCGCATGGGAACCGAACATGTCAGCACCGACGAGGTTCGCGTCGGTGACATCATTGCTAGTCCTGAGACCGGCAAACTCTGGCTCAGGGTGGAGCAGATCGAACGCCTCCCCGCGTCGCGGAAAGACGGCGAACTGGACGAATGGTGGACCGGATTTCGCTACTTGGGAACGTTTGTCGAGGACGACGGGAGCGACTCTAACGTCGACCCGGCGCTTCCCCCGTCCTTTCCGTTCCGCGACGACATGAAAGTGACTCGACGGACTCCCTGACCTCATCGCGTCCCCCTGACGGCGTCATATTCGGCGATGAGTAACGCTGATCGCGGCTTCCCGCCGGGGCCGGGAGACCCTTCGTCTGGGGTATCCCCCCTGGGGTCGAGCGAGGTCCTAGCACTTGCTAGCGACTTGCTTAGCGAGTTGCTAGCGGGACGGACGGTGGTTGTTCCACCGGGACGACCACCGCGAGAGTCTCGCGAGCGAGGACCACGCGCAGCTCCTCGGCGCGAGTTACATGCTCGACAGGTCACTTCGACATCGGACAAGCGGAGCGGCAGGCCCTTCGCCTTGCGCTCCCATGCGCTCGGCAAGTGGTCGGCGGTCAGGTCCTCCTCGGTGCCGCAATCGCTGCACCACGGCTGAAGCTTGCGAGCACGCCGGGACAGCCGGAACCACGCGGCGTCGTACCCACGCTCACGGCTCGGGCGCTGCGGCTTCGCGCGCTTGGCCGGCCGATGCTCCTCGCAGTACGAACCGGACGCGACGGGCTCGCCACATCGGGCGCACGGACGAGGCAGAGTCATGACTTCCCCCGGTGCTGCTCGACGGCGTCGGCGAGGTCGGTCGCGAGCTTCACGGCCTGTTCCTCGGTCATGCTGAAGTCGATGCCGACGAGGGCGAGGACGATCGGGAACCTCTCGTTCTTCGTCGCCCTGACAGACGGCCGGACGCGGTGCGATCCGCGCGGGGCGATCCTCATGCGACACCTGACCGACGACGACGGGCGAACTTGGCGTCGCGCTTGCGACGGTGCTCGGTCTTCGCCGCTGCGGCCTGGGCCTCGACGCGCTGCTGTGCCTTGCGGGCGAGGTGGCACAAGACATGCGCCAACCCTTCGGTACCGTAGGCGATGCGGTCACCCTTGCGCACCTCGGTGTTGCACAGGCGACAGCGGTCCTTCCACTTCGCGTCGAGTCCGACACCACGAGGCAGGAGCCCGCCGCCATGTCGACGGCGACGGGTCGCGGGCCAGCCGGTGACCTCCTGCATGAGGACCTCGGGAGAGGTCCGCAAGAGGTAGACGTACTGCCGGATGCTCATCGTGTCCGGGCAGTTGTTGTAGTCGTTGAGGTCGATCACCCTTGCACCTCCTCCAATCGTTCGATCGCTTGCGTTCGTGTGGCCTCCAACCCATAAAGGAATCCCGGAATTTCGCCCCGTATCCGTTCCCGGGCCAGCGCTCCTAGCCACTCGTCCTATGAGCCGGACGGCGGTAGAATCCTGGTATTGCCCTGGTCGGCGGGCCATGCACGACAAGGGCAGAAGCTCTAGGACGCTTTGGCTTCAGCGGTTGTTTCACGTCCGGGGGCTGGTTTGGGTCGGGCTCCCCTGAAGAACGACCTGAACGCTTCTAGGCGGTGGCGATCACCTCCTGACAGAGGACACAACGAACCCGGCGCGTCGAGCTAGTGCGCCGGGTTGCGTTGTCTTTCAAGGGAATTGCTTTCAAGCTGCCTGCGCCCCCTCGGTGGCGAGGGCCAACACGGCCGTGATCGCGCGGGGATGAACCTCGTCACGGCCGACCGCGACCAGATAGCTCGCGCACAAGTTGTTCAGCGCGGCACTGAGACCGAGCCCGGTGATCTGGCCACCGGAGTACCCGGCGACCGCGATCGCAAGCTCCTGGTCGCTCAGGCCCCAATACCGGCCGATCAGGCGAACCGCGTCGACCGTCGTGTCGAAGTGATCGAAGGCGTCAGCGCTGACCGGCGCGTCGGGGAACGGGCACGCGATGTACCCCGCGAGCAGACCGAGCACGCGCTCATGCCCCTGGTCGTCGAGGCGAAGCTCGGCGTCGATGCGCAGCGAATGCCCACCGCTCGCCTGGCGGTGCAAGCGCTCCAGGACCAGGCGGCGGCCTTCGGGCATCGTGTTGTCAGTCATTGGTGCGCCCCCGCTTCCGCGCCAGCTCGACGCTGTCACGGATGCTCTCGGCCAAGTCGGCCGCCATGTCGATAGGCAGTTCGAAGGCGGCAAGCTTCCCGTCGTGAAAGTCGATGCCGACCACCCACTCGCCGCGATCGTTGCGGAAGGGGCTCACGGAAGGCGTGTTGATCACCATGACCGCTCCTCATCGAGGGCGCCGAGGGCGGCGATACGGATGCGCTCGGCCAGCGCCAGCGCGTCAGAGGGCGTCATGTCGACGCAACCCTCGGTGTCGACCGCACCAGCGGTGTGGATCGCAACGGCGGCACGAGGAGCACCCTCGTCCTCGCCAAGCGTGACGACTTCGGCGCGGATGGGATCGAAGCGGGAACTCATGCCGCACCCACCTCGGTCTTGGTCTCGCCGGGGACGACCCGGCCAGCTTCGAGTGCGCCGACCACGTCGCTACGCAAATAGCGGATACGGCGGCCCACCCGGACGTAGGGAATCCCGATGCCGCGCGAACGGTCATGAGCGAGCGCCTGCTCGGTCGTGCCGAGTATCTTGGCCGCCTGTTTGGCGACCAGAACCTCGTCGTCGTCCAACATGTTTCGTTCCTCTCAGTTGGGGATGAATTGCCTTACCCTTCAAGCAGTACCCACTAAGAGGGATAGTTCCAATGCCCACTTTTGGGGTACTATGGTCACCATGTGGGACATGAACCGAGAGATCGGCCGAAAGGTGCGCGAGGCTCGCGAGCGAAAGTCTTTGAGTCGCAACGCTTTTGCCGATGAACTCAAAGAACGTGCCGACATGGGTATCGAGGCGAAGACCATCGTCAGGATCGAGGCCGGCGAACGAGCCCTCAAGGTCGAGGAGCTGCCCGCGTTTGCTCAGGTGCTCGGCGTGAGCGTGCTTGAGCTTTTGCCGTTCGACGATGTCGACAAGGACACGGACCTTGCCCTCGCAGAGGCGTCCGTAGTTGCGATGGGCCGTGAAGCGGACGCGCTGCTCGCGGCTTGGTCGAAGTATGAGACGGCGCGGCAGGAGGCGCGATCTGCAATGAGGGCTGTTGGCCGCTCGCCGGTGCCATTCAAGCAAGAGGCTCTAGAGGGCATCGAGCGACGACTTGATGGGGTGGAGCAGAAGGTCGGCGGTGCGCTCGGGAATCGATACGAGTCCGACGAGGGCAACGAGGCGTGGATGCAACGACGACGAGGAGCGAGGAAATGAGTAGAGGGCGGCCACCGCTGAAGATCGGCGACCATGGGCGGATCGCGAGCAAGGCGACCAAGAATGGCGGGATCGCCGGATGCCGGGTGCGAGACCTCGACGGTGTCGTTCGGCAGGTCCGCGTGATCGGCACCTCGCGCCAGGACGCGGAGACCAACCTTCAGGAGAAGCTCAAGGGCCGCGACTGGGGAGGGCAGACGACAGCGAGCGCGATCGACGGCGAGACCGTGATGTCAGTCCTTGCGGAGTACTACCTCGGGAAGCTCGACGAGAGCGATAAGAGCTACAACACTCGTCGGCGCTACCGCGAGGTGACCGAGCGCTATGTCGTCGGCGACGAGACGTTTAGGGGACTGGGGTCGGTTCGCTTGCGAGAGGTGACGCCGGGACGCCTTCAGGGCCACCTCGACGGAATTGAGAAGGCGGTCGGCAAGCCTACGGCGAAGCTCGTCCGCGCCAACTTGGCCGGGATGATGCGGACCGCCTTCCGCCTCGGTGCGATCACCTCGGACCCGATGACGGGTGTCAAGGTCGAGGCCAAGAAGGCCGACGAGGTCGTGGCGCTCACGGTCGACGAGGTGTTCGAGCTTCGCGCCACCTTGCGGGCCGACAAGGTCGCCGTGCGCCAGGACCTCGCCGACGCGGTCGACGTGCTCGCCGCGACCGGCGTCCGCCTCGGTGAGCTACTCGCGATCCAATGGGCCGACCTCGACCTCGGTGCAGAGGTACCTACGGTGACGATCACCGGGACGATCATCCGCAAGAAGGGCGAGGGCCTCGTCCGGCAGACCCATCCCAAGACCTCGGCGTCGCGGCGGCGCCTGCAACTGCCACAGTTCGCGGTCGACGTGCTGCTCGCGCGGAAGGTCAACGCTGGGCCGACCGTCGACGACGTGGTTTTCGCCAGCTCGGTCGGGTCCTTGCGGGACCCGACGAACTTCCGCGACCAATGGCGCGCGGCGCGCGAGCGCCACGGCTGGGAGGGTGTCGTTCCCAAGAGCTTCCGCAAGGCTGTGGCGACCCTGCTCGCGTCCGACGACATGAGTGAGTCGGCCGCCCAGCTCGGCCACGCCGGGACCGATGTGACGGCGCGGCACTACGTCGCAAAGACGACGGTCACGCCGGACAACAGGGCTAAGCTCCAGGCTTTCGCCACGGCGAAAAGTGATGATTAAACGGGGAATTCAGCTAAACAGGTCCAAGAAATGACTCAGCCCTGACCGGCGTTCTTGCTGGTCAGGGCTGAATCGTCGTAGCGGGGACAGGATTTGAACCTGCGACCTCTGGGTTATGAGCCCAGCGAGCTACCGAGCTGCTCCACCCCGCGTCGGTGAACACAACGTTACCGGCGAGTCGCGCGGCAGTGCAAATCGGTTTCCGGTGAGGGGTGTCACACGCCTCACCGGGCCTCGGCGCGCGCTTTCAGCCGGTCGAGGGTGGCACGCATGTGCTCGGCGTTGGCGCCCTCCCGGTCGCGGATGCCGGTGAGGAGGTGCGCGGTGCGTTTCAGCAGCTCAGAGTGCCGATCCCACATGCTTTCGACGACGAGGCAGCCGTCGTCGGCGGGCGTGATGTCGTAGCGCCAGTGGGCGATCGGCTGCCCGAGACTGGCGACATCCCAGGCGAGCACATGGCCGGCGGTCGCGTCGGTGATCGTGCACGTGGTGCTCCACCGGTGCCACCCGTTGCGGTTGCGCCCGCGGAAGACGGCGCCGACGCGGGCGGCATCCCCCTTGGTCCAGCGCATCTCGGCGATCTCGTCGCCCAGCTCGGCGAGCGTCGGGAGATCGGCCAGCAGCGCGTACACGACGTCGGGCGAGGCGGCGACCGACGTCTGAGCGGTCACGGTTGGCGGGGTGTCTGTCGGCATGGCCAAAGATTAGTGGACCCTGTGCAACCCTGAGTTCTCGATGTGGATTTATGGCACGACTACGACTTTGCGGGCATTGTGGAAATCGCACTTCAGACTGAGAGGACAGGTGCATGACTGACAAGCCCGATGAGACTGCGGACGGCAACGCCGACGCAGCTGCTGAGTCCGCACCGCAGGCCGCCGAGTCGGCTGCGACGACTGCGGGGATCCCCGCCCCGCCGACCGCCCCACTAGCGGGTCACCAGCCGCCGCCCCCGGTGGCGGCTCACGAGCCGAAGGGCTCCTGGTGGCGCGACCACGTGTGGACGACGGTCATCGGGGTCTCGCTGCTCACAGGGGTGATCGGATTGGGTGCCGGCTTCGCGCTCGGTTACCTCTGCGGCGACAACGACAGCGACCGCGGCTCGAGCCACGAGCACCACAAGCGCTGGGATGACCGCGACCGCGATTGGTACGGCGACCGGCACGGCGATCGCTGGGGCCCGCGCCGCGGCGACGATGGATGGGGCCAATACGGCGGCCCGCGCGGCTACGGCGACGACGGGTCGGGCGGCTACTACGGTCCGCGCGGCGACAACGGCACGCCGCCGTGGATGCGGACGCCTCGTCTGACCCCGGGTCAGCCCACGCCCGCCCCGGGCCAGCCGACCCCCGCTCCGGGTGCACCTGCCCCGGGCGCGCCCGCGTAGCGGTCGGGTAAGCAAGTTCGGGAACGACGAGGGGCCGGGAGATCTGATCTCCCGGCCCCTCTTCGACCCCTCAGTGAAACCGTTTCCGGTTAGCTCACTTCAGTTCGGCACTGCTCTTGTCCAGCACGCGGCGGGAGATGATCAGCTGCTGGATCTGCTGCGTGCCCTCGAAGATGTCGAGGATCTTCGCGTCGCGAGCCCACTTCTCCAGCAGCGTCCGCTCCGAGTAGCCGAACGTCGACGCCAGCTCGACGGCACGATTGGTCACGTCGTTGACGGTGCGACCCGCCTTGGCCTTCGACATCGACGCCTCGAGCGAGTTCGGCTCCTTGTTGTCGGCCATCCAGCCGGCGCGCATCGTCAGCAGGTACGACGATTCGAAGTCCGACTCGAGTCGGATGAACTCGGCCGCGGCGGCGTGCTGGTCGATCGCAGGACGGTCGTAGTCGATCTCGATCCCGTTGTCCTCCAGGATCTTCCGCAGCTCCTCCAACGACGCCCGCGCCACGCCGACGGCCATCGCGGCCACCATCGGGCGGGTGTTGTCGAAGGTCTGCATGACCCCGCCGAAGCCCTTCTTCACGTCGACCTCGGGGGAGCCCAGCAGGTTGGCGGCCGGGATGCGGCAGTCCTCGAAACGGATCACCGCGGTATCCGACGCGCGGATGCCGAGCTTCTCCTCGAGGCGGACGATGGTGACGCCCGGGTGCTCGCGCGGAACGACGAAGGACTTGATCGCCGCGCGCCCGAGGCTGCGGTCCACCGACGCCCACACGACGATGTGGGTGGCGCGCGAACCGGCCGTCACGAAGATCTTCTCGCCGTTGAGGACGTACTCGTCGCCGTCGCGCACCGCGGTCGCGGTCACGGCCGCCGAGTCGGAGCCGAAGCTCGGCTCGGTGATGGCCATCGCGGCCCACACCTTGCCGAAGGATTCGAGCTGCTCGTCGGTGGCGACCGCGGCGATCGCGGCGTTGCCCAGACCCTGGTACGGCATGGTCAGCATGAGGCCGACGTCGCCGTAGGAGGCCTCCATCGAGTTGATGATCGACTGCATGTTGCCGCCGTTGACGACGACGCCCTCCGGGCGCTCCTTGACCTCGTCACCACGGCCACCGGCGGCACCGGCACCGGCCGCACCGGCGGCGGCGAGGCCGTCGTACAGCGCGGCAAGCGTGTCGAGTTCGACGGGGTAGGTGTGCTCGGCGAGGTCGTATTTGCGCGAGATGGGGCGGAACACTTCATGCGCGGCCTGGCGCGCCTGGTCGATGTTCGCGGCGAACTTCTTGGGGAGTTCGAGGTTGATAGCCATGTCGGTAGCTCTCCTTCGTCTCGCCGCCCCTAGAGGACGACGATCCCCTCGCCGATGCCCGCACCGCGCAGGTCGCGGTACCAGCGCTCCACCGGGTGCTCCTTGGTGAAGCCGTGGCCGCCGAGCAGCTGGATGCCGTCGAGGCCGATCTGCAGGCCCTTGTCGATGGTCAGCTTGCGGGCCAGTGCCGATTCGCGGGCGAACGAGAGGCCCTGCTCGGCGCGCGAGGCGCCGCGCAGCGTGACCAGGCGCAGGCCGTCGAGCTCGGTGGCCATGGTGGCGACGATGAAGGCCACGCCCTGGCGGTTGGAGATCGGCTCGCCGAAGGCCTCGCGCTCGTTGACGTAGGGCACCACGTAGTCGAGGACGGCCCGGCCGGTGCCGGCGGCCAGTGCCGCCCAGCCCAGGCGCGAGAGGCGCACGACGTCGCGGTAGGCGGCGAAGGCCTCGTCACCGTCGAGGCCGCCGACCAGGGCGGTCTCCGGCACGGCGACGTCCTGCAGGAGCAGGCGGCCCATCCCGGCGGCGCGCAGGCCCATACCCGGGTCGGCCTCGACGATCAGGCCGGTGGAATCGGATTCGACGATGAACAGCGCCGGGCGCCCGTCGAGTTCGGCGCCGACGAGGAACAGCTCCGACGAGCCGGCAGCCGGGACGAACGACTTCACGCCGTTGAGGCGGTAGCCGCTCGGCACGCGGGTGGCCTTGGTCGTCAGGTTGAAGGCGTCGAACAGCGGCTTCGGCTCGGCGATGACCACCGCCGACTGCGGAACGTTCTCACCGGCGAAATCCGGCAGGTAGGTGGCCTGCTGCGCATCGGTGCCGAAGTTGGTCAGCGTCGACGCGACACCGCTCGGCGCGAGCAGCGGGACGGCCAGGCCCATGTCGCCGTAGGCCATCGCCTCGGCGACCAGGGCGTTGGTCACCACCCCGCGCTCGGCGGCGGCGCCGTCGAACTCCTCGGGGACGTTGATCATGGTGATGCCCAGCTCGGCAGAGCGCTCGAGGATCTCGGCCGGAGCCTGCGCGTTCTTGTCGGCCTCGTAGGCGGCCGGGCGCAGGATCTCGGTGGCGAAGTCCTTCACCGTCTCGGCGATCATCTGCTGCTCGTCGTCGGGGTTCAGGTTGAACAGACCCTTGTTCGACGTGGCCGGGCGCTTGGGCTTGCCGTCGCCGGTGGCCTTGGTGAAGGCGCGGTTCGCGGCGCCGAGCGTCTGGAAGCCGGTCTTGGTGCCCTGGTAGGCGACGCGGTTGAGCGGCTCGCGGAGACCGAAGCGGTTGGCGAAGTCCGAGCCGGTGACCGCGAACAGTGCGCGCATGGCGTAGCCGATGGGGGAGGTCTTGCTCCCGGATTTGCCGACGGCGGAGGTGTCGCGGGGTTCAGTGGTGGTCATGAAACGCTGCTACCTGTCTCGATGGAGTGGAACTGTGAAACGGTCTCGCCGATGATCGGCGGGGTACCGCTTAGCAAGCTTCTTACTCGCTAGTAAGAACAGACCTTACTCCACAGTAAGGAGTGTTGTCGACACCCGGCGGTACGCTGTCTCCATGACCAGCCCCATCGTCGAATCGGGACCGCCGCCGGCGCCCCTCGTCGACCGCGGCCCGGTCGGCCGGAGGCTGCCCGCCCTCACGGTCGCGGCCGGGGGAGCCGCCGTGCTCTGCGTCGCGGGTGCCTGGTCGACGTCGAGGGTCACCTCCGGTCCGGTGACCTGCCTCTTCCGCCACTTCACCGGATTGCCCTGCCCGGGATGCGGGCTGACGCGCAGCTTCGTCATGCTCGCCCACGGCGACGTCTCGAAGGCCTTCGGCTACAACCTGATGGGACCGTTCTTCTTCGCGGTCATCGTCGCATCCGTCGCGCTGGCGCTGTGGGTGCTGCTGACCGGGAAGACCAGAGCGATCTCGCAGTGGGGCGACCTCGTGTTCGGCAAGGTCGGGCTGACCGTGGTGGGCCTGTGGCTGGTCTACGGCGTCGTGCGGATGGTCTCCGCGGGGGCCGGACTCGGCTGGTTCCCCCCGGTCGCCTAGCCGCTCCTAGTCGTCGGCGTCCTCGCCGGACAGGGCGGCCAGCGTCTGCTTCGCCGCCGCGAGTTCGCGGCTGAGTTCCTCGACCTTGCGCTCGGCCTCCTCCCGCGCGGCCCGCAGGACCGATTCGGCCGCCCGTAGGGCGGCGTCGTCGCCGAGTTCGCGCAACGCGTTCTCCGCCGCCGCCGGGGTGACGCCGCGCGACTGGTTGGGTTTGCGACCGCCCGCGGTCACCGATACCGACCACTCGTTGTCGGTGGACCCGAAAATCGTCACGGTCACCGACTTCGGCTTCGCGGCGGACTTCCGCGGAGCAGGAGCGGGCGCGGGAACGGCCCGAGGCGGCGCCGGGGCGGGCTTGGTGGCGACGGGTTTGGGAGCGGCGGCCTTCGTGGACTTCCCCGCCTTCGCCGGTGCGGCCTTGGTCAGCCGGAGTTCCTCGGCCTCGTAGGGGAGTTCGTCGTCGACGCCGCTCGGGCGGACGGTCACCGTCGAGCCGTCGATCGAGACGACCTTCGCCGGGGAACCGGCCGCCAGTCGCAGACCGGGGATCGCATCGCGCAGGTAGACGGTCGCCCGTTTGCCGTCGGCGACCGCGGCGGCGAGTGCCGCCAGGTCTTCGGGGGTCAACGAGTCGGCTGCCTGGCGGCTGCGCGGTGGCATGGGTGGGGTCCTTCCGGTCGGCGGGGTCGCGTCTACTCTCGCACCCCGCCCTGACAACGGCGCGCCCGGGCGGGCGGCGTTGCATGATGGATCCATGCGGATCACCAGTTTCGGTCACTCCTGCTTCCTCGCCGACGTCGACGGCACGAAGATCCTGTTCGACCCCGGCACCCTCTCGTCGGGCTTCGAGGCGCTCACCGGGCTCGACGCCATCCTGATCACACATCAGCACCCCGACCATTGCGACGTCGCGCGGCTGCCCGCCCTCGTCGCCGCCAATCCCGACGCCCAACGCTGGGCCGATCCGGCCACGACGGCGCAGCTCAACGCCGGCCCGGCCAACGGGCAATGGCGCGACGCCCACGTCGGGCAGCGCTTCCCGATCGGCGAACTGACCGTCCGTGCCACCGGCGGACGGCACGCGGTGATCCACCCCGAGCTGCCGGTGATCGACAACATCGCCTATCTGATCGGCACCGACGACCGGCCGGGAATGCTGCTGCACCCGGGCGACTCCCTCTACATCCCCTTCGTCGCGGTGGAGGTCCTAGCACTGCCGGCCGCCGCGCCGTGGATGAAGCTTTCCGAATCGGTCGACTACCTGCGCGGAGTCGAGCCAGCGAAGGCGTTCCCGGTCCACCAGGGCGTGCTCTCGGCGGCCGGTGCCGCGATCCACAACGCGCGCCTGAGCGAGATGCGCAAGGCGGGCACCGAGTTCACCGTCGTCGGGCCGGGGGAGTCGGCCGACTTCTAGCCGGGTGTGCTCTCGGGCGCCTCGCGGCGGGTGATCGCGCGCAGTGCCCAGTAGTTGACGAGCGGAACGATGAGTTCGACGGGGATCATCACGATGTAGAACCAGGTCGGCGCACCGCTCGCCGCCCAGGCCAGCAGGCGCGTCAGGCCGCCGAGGAAGAACAGCGCGCCCAGCAGGTTGATGACCGTCGCACGGCGGTCGATGTCGCGCGCGGCCCAGACGAACGCCAGGCCGTAAGCGAGGAACAGCAGGCTGTAGAACCGCAGGTCGGAGTCCATGGTGGCGTTGACCGTGCCGCCGCCGATATATGTCGCCTGCCCCCCGAAGAGGTGGGCCGCGCCGATGCCCGCGCACGCGAGCCCGAAGACGATGAGCCAGATCTCGAACGCCTTACGCATCGCTCCTCCTATTTCTCATATGTGTAATAGTGACCAGTGTGAGTCCCCGTGGACCTCTGGTCAAGCCCTCCTACGATGGGGGCGTGCCGGGTCGTCAGCGAATGTCGCCAGCGCAGCGTCGGGAAACCCTCCTCGACGTCGGCGCTCGCGTCTTCGCGCAACGATCGGTGGAAGACGTGTCGATGGAGGACGTGGCCGTCGAGGCCGGGGTGACCCGCCGACTGCTGTACCACTACTTCCCGACGAAGGCCGAGTTCTTCGGAGCGATCTGGCACCGGGCGCATGCGGCCATCGCCGCGTCTGTGGCGCCGCGACCGCCGGCCTCCGTGCGCGACGGCATCGACCAGGCACTCGCGGCCTTCTTCGACTTCTACGAGGCGAATATCCCGCTCGTCATCGTCGCCAATCGCAGTTCGATTTCGGCCGACCCCGCGGTGCGGGGGCCGATCGACCGGGACTTCGCCGTCCTGTGCACCGTGATCCTCGATGCCGCCCAGGCGCGCGGAGCGGCGCGTCGGTATGCGGAGGTCGCGTTCGAGGGCTGGATCTCCTTCGTCCGGTCCACCGCCCTCGCCGCCCTGGTGGACGGGCGCATGAGTCGGGCGCAATGTCATCGGTTGTGCATGGACGCGTTGGACGCGACCGTCGGCGCGCACGTCGACCTCACGTTGTCGTCGAGTCCCTAGTCGTCGAGGTCCAGTTCCCGTGCCGCCTCGAGCGGCTCGATCAGATCGGCCACCTCCACCGCGTCGAATGTCTCGGCCGACGCGGTGACCCAGTTGCGGTGCCACCCGTCCGGCACCCGCGTGAGCAGTTGGCGGTGCTCGAGCCACTCGAACAACTCGTAGTAGTTCATCGTGATCTGCGGGTCCACCCGGCGGAACAGTCGGCGGGGAGTCAGTTCCTCGAAGGAGTCCAAGCCCATCGACGAGACGAGCTGCAGCGCGGAGTTCACCGTCCGGTCCTGGTACTGGTAGACGCGGGTGATCTTGTCCTCGACGACCAGCGCCCGCGCCCGGGCCGGATCCTGCGTCGCGACGCCCACCGGGCAGGTGTTGGTGTGGCACTTCTGCGCCTGGATGCACCCGACCGCGAACATCATCGCGCGGGCCGCCAACGTGAAGTCCGCTCCCTGGCAGACGCGTTTGACGATGTCGATGCCCGTCGCGACCTTGCCGCTGGCGCCAATCTTGATCTGCTCCCGCAGCCCGACGCCGACCAGCGCGTTGTGGACGAACATCAGCCCTTCGGTCAGGGGCATGCCGACGTGGTCCTCGAACTCGACCGGTCCGGCGCCCGTGCCGCCCTCGGAGCCGTCGACGATGATGAAGTCCGGTGTGATGTCGGTGGCCAGCATCGCCTTGCACAGCGCCAGGAACTCGCGCCGCGACCCGACGCAGAGCTTGAATCCGACGGGCTTGCCGCCGGAGAGTTCCCGTAGCTCCGCGATGAACTCCATGAGCCCGATCGGGGTGTGAAAGGCGTTGTGCGACGGCGGCGAGACGACCGTCGCCCCGACCGGGACCCCGCGCGCCGCGGCGACCTCGGGGGTCACCTTCGACCCGGGCAGGAGTCCGCCGAGCCCCGGCTTGGCCCCCTGCGAGAGCTTGATGTTGACGGCCTTGACCTGATCGAGCGTGGCCCGCTGCGCGAACTTCTCCGGATCGAAACGCCCGTCGTCGGTGCGGCAGCCGAAGTAGCCCGACGCGACCTCCATGATGAGGTCGCCGCCGTACTTGCGGTGGTGGACGCTGATCGACCCCTCGCCGGTGTCGTGGGCGAACCCGCCCCGCGCGGCGCCGCCGTTGAGCGCTTCGATCGCGTTGCCGGAGAGGGAGCCGAAACTCATCGCCGATACGTTCAGCAGCGCGATGTCATACGGCTTGGTGCACTCCGGTCCGCCGAGGCGGACCTTCGGCTGCGGCCCGTCGGGTTTCGGTTTCGCGCGCATCGAGTGGACGACGAATTCGTAGCCGACGGCGTCGACGTCGCGCTGGGTGCCGAAGGGCTCCTCGCCGTGGTTGCCCTTCGCGCGGTCGTAGACCAGGTCGCGCAGCTCGCGGTCGAATGGCCGGCCCTCGGTGTTGGACTCGATGAAGTATTGCCTGATCTCCGGTCTGATCTCTTCCATCAGGAAACGGGCATGACCGAGGATCGGATAGTTGCGCGTCACCGAATGGGCGCGTTGCACCAGGTCGTAGACGCCGACGGAACCCAGGGCCGTCGCGACCGCGGCCACGACCCACCACACCCAACCCCCCGACAGCCAGCCGAGGACGGCCAGCGCGAGGGCGACGAGGAATACCGAACCGACAGCGAGCCACCTCACCGATCCACTGTGGCACTACCTGCGTTATGCCGGAGGGCATTCAGCGCAGGCGCGCCAGCACCTCGTCGTGCAGTGCTCCGTTGGTGGCGACGGCGCTGCCGCCCCGCGGTCCGGGCTCACCGTCGAGATTGGTGAACCGCCCGCCCGCCTCGCGCACCAGGATGTCGACGGCGGCCAGGTCCCACAGGGAGACCTCTGGTTCGGCGGCGATGTCCACCGCCCCCTCGGCGACGAGGCAGTAATTCCAGAAGTCGCCGAAGCCGCGTACCCGCCACACCTCGTCGGTCAGCGCCACGAATGATTCGCGCGACCCGCGCTCGGCCCAACCGGACAGGCTCGAGAAGGCCAGACTGGCGTCGGCCAGCCCGGACACCGACGACACGCCGATCCGACGGGGCTCCGGTGCGCCCGGGCCGGTGGCGAAGGCCCCGGCGCCGGCGCTGGCCCACCAGCGTCGGCCCAGCGCCGGCGCGGAGACGACGCCGACGGCGGGCACACCGTCGTCGACGAGCGCGATGAGCGTCGCCCACACCGGCACGCCGCGGACGAAGTTCTTCGTCCCGTCGATGGGGTCGATGACCCATTGGCGGCCGCGGGCGACCGCGTCGCCGCCGAATTCCTCACCGAGGATCCGGTCGTGGGGGAGTGCGGTGCCGATCCGTTCGCGCAGCATCGTCTCGCATGCCAGGTCGGCGTCGGAGACCGGCGTGAGGTCGGGCTTGGTGTCCACGGCGAGGTCGAGGGCGCCGAAACGCGGCATGGTCAGCGCGTCGGCGGCATCGGCCAGTTCCAGGGCAATGGCGAGGTCGGTGGCTAGAGGGGCCATGACCACCTAGGGTATCGGTCATGATCTTCAGCATCCTGATCGCCGGTCTCCTGGCCGCCACGGCCGTCGCGCTCTTCATCGGGTTGCGCAACCGCGGGCCGTCGGCACAGAAGCTGGCGGAGATGAGTAGCGGCACGCTGACCGTCACCGGCGTCAACGAGCGTCCGGCGCAGGGCGACGCCAACGGCCAGGCCTATCTGACCGTCTCCGGCACGATCATGGGCCCCGACATCGCGCCGACCGAGGTGTACGGATCGTTCACGCACTCGCTCGCCGGGGCGTGGCCACAGATCGGCCAGGACCTGCCGGTGCGCTACAACCCGCGCAAGGTCGAGCAGTCGTGGGTCCTCATGTCCGACTAGGCGCGTCCGACTAGGCTTGTTTCCTGTGCAGCCCGATGTCATCAGCGACCTGGAATCCCTCGACACGACCTTGACGACCGTCGAGAAAGTTCTTGACCTCGAGGAACTCAAGCGCCGGATCGACGAACTGGAGATGCAGGCGTCCGATCCCGAGTTGTGGAACGACCAGGACCACGCGCAGAAGGTGACCAGCGACCTTTCGCACGCCCAAGCCGAGTACCGTCGCGTCACCGCGCTGCGCCAGCGCCTCGACGACCTGCCCGTCCACTACGAGCTGGCCGAATCCGAAGAGGGCGCCGACCAGGCCGCCGCCCTCGCCGATGCCGATGCCGAGCGCGCCTCCCTGCGCGGTGACATCGAGGCGATGGAAGTCAAGACGATGCTGGCCGGCGAATACGACCAGCGCGACGCCCTGGTCAACATCCGGTCCGGCGCCGGCGGCGTCGACGCGGCCGACTGGGCGCAGATGTTGATGCGCATGTACACCCGCTGGGCCGACGCACACGGGTACGGCGTCGAGGTCTACGACACCTCCTACGCGGAGGAGGCCGGGATCAAGAGCGCGACCTTCGCGGTCAAGGCGCCCTACATGTACGGCACGCTGTCGGTCGAGCAGGGCACCCACCGCCTGGTGCGGATCAGCCCCTTCGACAACCAGGGCCGTCGTCAGACCTCCTTCGCCGAGGTCGAGGTGCTGCCCGTAGTGGAGACCACCGACCACATCGACATCGACGAGAACGACCTGAAGGTGGACGTCTACCGGTCGTCGGGGCCGGGTGGGCAGTCGGTCAACACCACCGACTCCGCGGTGCGCCTGACGCATATCCCGACGGGGATCGTCGTGACCTGCCAGAACGAGAAGAGCCAGCTGCAGAACAAGGCGTCGGCCATGCGGGTGCTGCAGGCCAAGCTGCTCGAGCGCAAGCGCGCCCAGGAGCGGGCCGAGATGGACGCCCTGAAGGGCGACGGCGGGTCCAGCTGGGGCAACCAGATGCGCTCCTACGTCCTGCACCCGTACCAAATGGTCAAGGATCTGCGGACCAACGTCGAGAACAACAATCCTTCTGGCGTGCTCGACGGCGAGATCGACGAGTTCATCGAGGCCGGCATCCGGTGGCGGATGGCCGACGGGGAAGCCGATGTCGACTGACCGCTGGCAGCGGGTCGTCGAGCACGTCGGTAACCGACTGTGGGATTGGCTGCAGGTGTGCGGTCTGCCCGTCGCGCTGTGGGTCATCGGCGGCATCCTGGCCGCCCGGCTCACCGGCTGGGTCCTGGAGGTCTTCGAGTCCCGGGTGACCCGTAGCGCGCACAACGGCGACGCCATCGTGCTGGCCGAGCGCGCCAAACACATGCGTGCGGTGCTCCAGGTGGTGCGCTGGTCGATCATCTCCGCGATCGGCTTCGTCGTCGTGCTGCGGGTGTTGGCACTGCTCGGCGTTCCGGTCGCCGGATTGGTGGGGCCCGGCGCGGTCATCGGTGCCGCGGTCGGTTTCGGCGCCCAGCGCGTGGTCCAAGACCTCCTCGCCGGCTTCTTCATCGTCACCGAGAAGCAGTACGGGTACGGCGACCTGGTGCGTCTGCTGCTGCCCGGCGGCAACACCGAAGAGGGCCACGTCGAGGACATCTCGCTGCGCGTGACCCGGTTGCGCGACACCGACGGGGAACTCATCACCATCCCCAACGGCCAGGTGATCGCCGCGGTCAACCAGTCCCGCGACTGGGCGCGCGCCGTCGTCGACATCGAGTTCGCCGAGAAGGTCGACCTCACCGTCGTCAACGACGAGGTGGCGAAGGCGGGAGAGGCATTCCGGGAGGACGATCGCTACCGTCCGTTGCTGCTCGACGCCCCGACCCCGCTGGGCGTGACCGCGATGGGACAGGACTCGTACACGGTGCGCGTGGTCGCGCGGACGCTGCCGGGCAAGCAGTTCGAGGTGGCCCGCGACCTGCGGGTCTACCTGATCGAATCACTTCGCAAGGCCGGTATCGAGGTGCGCTCCGGATACAATCCCGATACCCCGGAATCGCAGGAGTGACATGGTCGCCCGCTCGCGCAAACACCTGACGACGATCGTCCTCGCGATTGTGTTCGTCATCCTCCTGGGGGTTTACCTCTCGAATTCGGCCGATCGGTCGGAGCAGGCCCCGCCGCGGCCGACGATCACCGTCGAGAAGGTCCCGAATCCGTCCGGCGGGTAGGCGGCGCGCCTGAGAAGCGCACTCAGCTGCCGCCGCTAGACTGGCGTCCCGTGATCAAGCTGGAGAACGTCACCAAGCAGTACAAGGCCTCGACGAGGCCGGCGCTGTCCAACGTGAGCCTCGACGTCGACAAGGGCGAATTCGCCTTTCTGATCGGCCCCTCGGGATCGGGCAAGTCGACCTTCTTCCGGATGCTCCTCAAAGAGGACAAGCCCACGTCGGGAGACATCTGGATCGGCGACTTCCACGTCAACTCGCTGCGTGCCCGGCAGGTGCCCAAGCTGCGCCAGTCCATCGGCTGCGTCTTCCAGGACTTCCGGTTGCTCCAACAGAAGTCGGTCGCGGAGAACGTGGCCTTCGCCCTCGAGGTGATCGGCCGGCCGCAGCACACGATCAACCAGGTGGTGCCCGACGTCCTCGAATACGTCGGACTCGGCGGCAAGGCCGATCGCATGCCGTACGAGCTGTCCGGCGGCGAGATGCAGCGCGTCGCGATCGCCCGCGCGATCGTCAACCGCCCGTTGGTGCTGCTGGCCGACGAGCCGACGGGCAACCTGGACCCCATCACCAGCCAGGAAATCGTCGAGGTGCTCGACCGGGTGAACCGGCGCGGCACCACCGTGGTGATGGCCACGCACGACCGCCAGATCGTCGACGCCATGCGCCGCCGCGTCCTGGAGTTCGACAACGGTCACCTGGTCCGCGACGACAAGCACGGCGTGTACGGCATCGGCTGACGCACCGCATACGAGGAGAGCAGCAACCATGCGCGCCAATTTCATCATCGCCGAGGTCCTCAACGGGCTTCGCCGCAACGTGACCATGACGATCGCCATGATCGTGACCACCGCGATCACCCTGGGCATGCTCGGGGCCGGGCTGCTGGTCATGCAGATGGCCAACAAGAGCCAAGACATCTTCTTCAGTCGCGTGGAGATGAAGATCTTCGTCAACACCGACGTGGCGAAGGCCGATCCGAACTGTGAGAAGGCGCCGTGCGCCCAGCTGCGCGACGAGTTGAAGAAGGAGCCGGGCGTCACCAACGTGACGTGGATGAACCTCGACGACGCCTACAAGGACGCCAAGGAATCGTTCAAGAACTCGCCGGAGATGGCCGACGCGGTCACCCCGGACACGATGCCGGCGTCGTTCCGCGTGAAGGTCAACGACCCGGACATGTACGGCAAGGTGCTCGACAAGTACAAGTCGCGCCAGGATCTGGGCGTCGACGGCGTCCAAGACCAGCGACAGCTCGTCAGCCGCCTGTTCAGCGTGCTCGACGGCGCGCGCAACGCGGCCTTCGTCCTATCCCTGATCCTGGCGTTCGTGGCCGTGCTGCTGATCGCGAACACGGTGCAGATGGCGGCCTACACCAGGCGCACCGAGGTCTCGATCATGCGGTTGGTCGGCGCCACCCGGTGGTATACGCAGCTCCCGTTCCTCATCGAGGCGGTCGTCGCCGCCGTGATCGGCACCCTGCTCGCCGTCGGCGGGCTGCTCATCGGCCGCAAGTTCTTCTTCGACCAGGCGCTCAACGACCTGTACAAGGTGAACATCCTGGCCAGGGTGTCGGTCGACGACGTGTTGTTCGTCTCGCCGTGGCTGCTGCTCACCGGAATTGTGTTGGCAGGAGTGACCGCGTATGTCACCCTGCGGTGGTACGTGCGCGAATGATCCGTTTCGACCGCACTGCACCGCGGAAGGACTGGAAGTGAAGGAAAAGGGTCGCAAGGCGATCGCGACCAATCGCAAGGCACGCCACAACTACACGATCCTCGAGACCTACGAGGCCGGCGTCGCGCTGCTCGGCACCGAGGTGAAGAGCCTGCGCGACGGCAAGGCGTCGCTGGTGGACGCATTCGCCACCGTCGATGACGGGGAGGTGTGGCTGCGCGGACTCCACATCGCCGAGTACGGCTCGGGTTCGTGGACGAATCACAGCCCGTTGCGCAACCGGAAACTGCTCATGCACCGACGGGAGATCGACAACCTCGTCGGCCGGATCCGCGACGGGAATCTGACGCTGGTGCCGCTGTCGCTGTATTTCAGCGACGGCCGGGTGAAGGTCGAGTTGGCGCTGGCCCGCGGCAAGCAGGCCCACGACAAGCGCCACGACATCGCCAAGCGCACCGCCCAGCGCGAGGTGGAGCGTGAACTCGGGCGCCGCGTCAAAGGCATGTAGCGCGCCGCGCCGCGTCGCCGTCGCACTGCTGCTCGCCCTGGTCGCCGCGGTGAGCGCCGTCGGGTGCGCGCGGGAGACGACGACGGTGCGCCAACCGGATGTGACGCTGGATCCACCCGCGCGCACCGATCCGGCGGCGTTGCGCTCGGAACTCACCGCGCTCGTGATGGTCCCGCGCGGATGGGTGGTGAGCCGACCCGAGGCGCTGGCGCCGGAGATTCGCGCGATCCTCGAGAACCCCGACGTCGGAGAACTCGTCCGCGACGGCCGCGGCGCGCCGGGCGGCACAGTGCGCGAGAATCCCGACGAGGTGGTGCGGTCGCGGGCGATCGGCCTCAAGGGCCTGGTGGTCTCACTGACCAATCGGCGGGATCGACCGGCCGCGGTGACGGTCGCGACCGCGGCACTCGGACTGTCCGGGACGATCCACGGCGTCGACGCCTGGACCGGACGCGGATTCGAGTCTCACGACGGCCGGTTGGGCGGGCTGATCGGGGCGCGGGACAGCGTGCTGATCCGCATCGTCTGAATATCGGGATGAATCTGGCGGGTATGACGGTTACACTGAACAGTCCGCTGTGAAAGCAGTGGATCCCGCTCGGGGCTGATCGGTTTCGACTCTGTGCGTCGAGTTGGGGGAAGCGTGTCGGTGCAGGCTAGAGACCACCGTTAAGCGTCGCAGCAACCAATTAAGCGCCGATTCCAATCAGCGCGACTACGCTCTCGCTGCCTAAGCAGCCAGGCTAGTCTGTCGGCCCGGGTGGTGTTCCCACATCCGGATGCCGGCATCAGCTTCGGGAACTCACCGACACCGCCGGTCGCGGGCGGGGTCGGGAAATCACACAGCGACTGGGATCGTCATCTCGGCTTGTTCGCGTGACCGGGAGATCCGAGTAGAGACATAGCGGACTGCACACGGAGAAGCCCCAGTGAAGCGGCGGAGGACCCGGGTTCAATTCCCGGCAGCTCCACTCGAATGAGGAATCCCCCTGACGTAGCTGGTCAGGGGGATTTTTCATATCTCCGAAACTCCGTCGGCGTCATTCCGAACCACCGCCGACACGAGCGGGTCAGCACGCTCTGCTCCGCGTAGCCCAGTTCGCGGCACAGATGGTCGAGCGTCATATCGGTGTCGCGCAACAGTCGCCGGGCGGTATCGCGACGGATCTCGTCCACGAGGTCACCGAATGCGCATCCCTCGGCGGCGAGGCGGCGCTGCAATGCTTTGGGGTGCATGTCGAGGTAGCGCGCCACATCGTCGAGGCGGACCGCCCCCGAGGGTAGGAGTTGGCGAATCAAGGTGCCGACGTCGTCGCTGGTCGTCGGCCGATGGTCACCGACGGTGGCGGAGAGGAAGTCGATCGCGGTTTGGTGGGCGAGCCGGTCGACGGGCAGGCGGCGTTGCAGGTCGGCGGTCCGCAGGGTGAAGGCGGCTATCGGTTCGCAGAAATACGTCCGGCAGCCGAAGTACGCGCGATAGGTCTCCGGCTCGGTGAGTGCTGCATGCGGCAGACGGAGATCGGCCGGCTGATAGGAAGACCCGAGGAAGAGCCGCAGGACCTTCAGCACGACGCCCATCGACAACTCGATCGCCTGGAGCCTTGGCGCGGGTTTGAGAAGGTATTCGAACTCGAATCGATGCAGCTCGGGGTCGGCGTGGGGGACCACCCGCGCGCTGATCGACGGGCTGTATGCCGCCATGAACTTGTCGAAGATCGCGAAGGCCTCGGCCACCGTCTCGGCATTGCGACCGGCCAGTCCGACCGGTCCCAGGATCTCGATTCCCTGTCGGGTGGCCAGCCGCCGACCGAGGTCGGGAGTGTTGAGCGCGCCTGCGACGTCCTCGAGCATCTGGGCGCCGCGGGGCAGTGAGATGAACCGGTCGTGCCGGCCGATGTCGTCGTGGGAGATGTGGGCGTCGGCGGCGAAACGGCGACTGTCGCCGCCCAAATCGGTGACGAGCTGGGAGAATCCCGTCAGTGCCGTGCCGCGAATCAGAGGCATGTCTTGAACAGTCAAACACTTGTCCTGGGATGTCAAGACCGGACGGCTCGTGCCGCTCTAGCGTCTATCTGGGTGCGGCGCGGATCGAGGGCTGACCTGTGACGAGACGAGGAGTCGGAAATGGCATCGAACAAGACCTCGGGCGTGGTGGCACCGGTGTTGCCCGACGGCGGGGTGCTGCCGTTCCCGCCGGTTCCGTCGGGGTCGGTCGCCGGGCGAACGCTCCAAGAATCGACCTACCATCCGCGCAAGACTCCGCGCCGCCTACACGAGGACGCGCCCAACATCGTCATCGTGCTCATCGATGACGCGGGACCCGGCCTCCCGTCGACCTTCGGCGGCGAGGTGACCACTTCCACCCTCGACAAGATCTGCGCGGAAGGAGTGTCCTACAACAGGTTTCACACCACGGCGATGTGCTCGCCGACGCGGGCGTCGCTGTTGACCGGGCGCAATCACCACGAGATCGGCAACGGGCAGATCGCCGAGCTGGCCAACGATTGGGACGGATACGCCGGAAAAATCCCGAGGTCGAGCGCCACCGTCGCCGAGGTGCTCCGCCAATACGGCTATGCGACTTCGGCTTTCGGTAAGTGGCATAACACGCCCGCCGAAGAAACGACGGCGGCCGGACCGTTCGACAATTGGCCCACTGGTCTCGGGTTCGAGCACTTCTACGGCTTCCTCGCGGGTGAGGCATCCCAATATGAGCCGAACCTGGTGCGCAACACCACCGTCGTCCCACCCCCGCGCACGGCGGAGGAGGGCTACCACCTGTCGGAGGACCTCGCCGACGAGGCGATCGGCTGGTTGAGGCAGCACAAGGCGTTCAACGCGGACAAGCCGTTCTTCATGTACTGGGCGAGCGGGTGCCTGCACGGCCCGCACCACATCATGAAGGAGTGGGCGGACAAGTACGCGGGCAAGTTCGACGACGGGTGGGACACCTATCGGGAGCGCGTCCACGCCCGCGCCAAGGAGGTCGGATGGATCCCGCAGGACTGCGAACTGACCGAGCGCGATCCGGAGATGGCCGATTGGGAGGGCATCCCCGAGGATGAGAAGCCGTTCCAGCGTCGCTTGATGGAGGTAGCGGCCGGCTATGCCGAACACGTCGATGTCCAGGTTGGCCGGATCACGGATGAACTCGACGCTCTCGGCTACGCGGACAACACCTTGTTCGTCTACATCTGGGGTGACAACGGGTCGTCGGGCGAGGGCCAGAACGGCACGATTTCGGAACTGCTCGCGCAGAACGGGATCCCGACGACGGTCCGTCAGCACATCGACGCGCTCGACGAACTCGGTGGACTCGACGCGTTGGGCTCGCCGCTCGTCGACAACCAGTACCACGCGGCGTGGGCGTGGGCGGGCAGCACGCCGTACAAGGGTATGAAGCTGATGGCCTCGCACCTGGGCGGGACCCGCAACCCGATGGTCGTTCGGTGGCCGGCAAAGGTGAATGCCGATCCGGTTCCGCGCGACGTGTTCCTGCACTGCAACGACGTGGTCCCGACGATCTACGAAATCGTCGGCATCGCCCCACCCCAGACGGTCAACGGCGAGCCGCAGATGCCGATCGCCGGTGCCAGCTTCGCGGAGACCCTCGTCGACCGCGCCGCGTCCGGCGGCAAGCCGACGCAATACTTCGAGATCATGGGCAGCCGCGGGATTTACCACGACGGGTGGATGGCCTCGGCCCGTGGCCCACGGCTTCCGTGGGTGCCCGGGCTGCCCGAGGGCATGGCGACATGGACTCCCGACGAGGACGTGTGGGAGTTGTACCACCTGGACGAGGACTGGTCGCAGTCCAAGGACCTGGCCGCGGATGAGCCGGAGCGTCTGGCGCAGATGCGCGAGCTGTTCATGGTCGAGGCCGCTCGCAACGCGGTTCTCCCCGTCGGCGGCGGCCTATGGGTTCCGGTCTACCACCCCGAGTTGCGCATCGCACCGCCCTATCGGGAGTGGGACTTCGCCGGCGACATGACGCGCATGCCGGAATTTTGCGCACCGGCTCTGGGCACCAAGAACAACGTCCTCACCATGGACGTCGAATTCCCGGAACGCGCCAACGGCGTCCTCTATGCACTCGGGTCGGGTGCGGGCGGGTTGACGTGCTACCTCGACAAGGGCCACCTCGTCTACGAGTACAACCTCTTTCTCATGCAGCGCACCACGATTCGGTCCGACGAGAAGGTGCCTGCCGGCCGGGCGACCATCGTCGTCACGACGACGCACACCAACGACCATCCGGCGGGACCGCTCGACGTCGATGTGACGCTGGATGGGCAGCAGTTGGCCGCGGGGACTGTGCCCGTCAGCGTTCCGTTGCTGTTCACCGCGAACGACTGCCTCGACTTCGGGACCTGTCTGGGATCGCCGGTGTCGATGGAATACCGGGCGAAGGCGCCGTTTCCGTTCGAGGGAAAGATCCGCTCGGTGCACGTGTCCTACACCTGAGCCGACGGTCGGGTGCCTGACCTGCGCCGGGTGAGGCCCCCGCGTCAGGGCGCGCGTTCGGCGGGTAAACCTCGAAGGCAACTGGGAAGCTGTACCGAGACTGCTCACCCATGATTGAGGAGACCTGATGACCAACGCCTCTGGTGATTCGAGTTCGACGACGAGCGGACTGTCGGGAGGTGTGGCGACGAATCTGCTGACGACGCCGAAGGCGGCGGCGTTCGCCGGCGTGCTGTTCGCAGTGCTGTTGGGGGCCGCGCTGGTGTTGCTGCACGGATCGATGCCCAACAACGGAGAAGCGGCCACCGGGGCCGTGTCGACCGATCGCCAGTCGCGGATCACCATTGCCGCCCACCTGATGCCGTTCGCGGCGATCGCCTTCCTTTGGTTCATCGCGGTCGTGCGCGATTATCTCCGCCTGGTGGAAGACCGCTTCTACTCGACCGTGTTCCTGGGCAGCGGCCTGACCTTCCTCGCGATGATGCTCGTGTCGACGGCGGCCGGAATCGGCGTCGTGGTGGTCAGCAAGAGCAATGTCGATCCGGACACCGCGCGCGCCGTGATCGGTTACGGCGCCGGTTTTGCCGCCTCGATCAGCAAGACGTTCGCCGTACGGATGGGGGCCGTCTTCATGATCTCCTTGGCGACGATCTGGTTGAAAACCAAAGTCATGCCCACGTGGTTGGTGGTCATCACCTATCTGGCCGCGCTGGCCCTCATGATTGTCAGCGACATGTCGGAATGGGTGCTCCTGGCGTTCCCGACGTGGGTGTTCATCGTCAGCGTGGTGATCCTCACCAGGGCCCGCAATCTGGCGGAGTTGAAGAACACCGGCGCCCAGCTATGACCAGCGGCCGGATCGTCGGTGAGATCGACAAGGCGACGGCGCTCGCCGTCGAACGGACCCGCCTCGCCCTGGAGCGGACCACGATGGCGTGGATCCGGACCAGCACGTCGCTGATCGCCTTCGGTTTCACCATCTTCAAATTCTTCCAGTACCGGCGCGAGACCAATGCGGACACGATCGCCAGTCCATGGCTGGTGGGCTTGGTGATGATCGTCGTCGGGATCGTGACGCTGGTCCTGGCGACGATCCAGCACCGCCAGCAGTCTCGTGCGCTGCGGGAATTTGATCCTGATCAGCCGCGGTCGCTGGCGGGCCTGGTCGCCAGTCTGATCATGCTGCTCGGGCTCGTCGCGCTCGTCGTCGTCGCCTGCAAATTGTGACCACGGAACCGGCGCGAGCCAGTGGAATTTCTCACAGTCTTCTAAGAATGATCACGGCAAGATCACAGAACAGTAACGACGGCTGACCTGCGGATTCGCTCGGGAAAGCCGGTTTTGTGGTTCTTTCGTCCCACTTGTCGCCGATGTGACCTTTCGATCTGCACGCCGTAGCTTCCTGTTTCGAATCGTAAAGCCCCCGTTCAACGGAGGGGGCGGCACCAACGAGGAGAGACACCATGAGCGTCACCAAGCTCACCATCCGCGCCGCCGTCGTCGGCGCGCTGCTGACCGCCCCGATCGCGGCGGTCGCCGGCAACGCCGCTGCGGCCGGCCACAACTGGGACGCCGTCGCGCAGTGCGAGAGCGGCGGGAACTGGGCCACCAACACCGGCAACGGCTACTACGGCGGCCTGCAGTTCAGCCCGGGTACCTGGGCTGCCAACGGTGGTTCGGGGATGCCCCACCAGGCGTCGCGCGAGCAGCAGATCGCCATCGCCGAGCGCGTGTTGGCCCGTCAGGGCATCGGCGCGTGGCCGAGCTGCGGCGGGCGTCTCTACAGCTGATCCCTCCGCCGTGACCGTCTAGCGCAGGTCGCGGAGCAGTCCGTCGACGAACCCCAGCGCGGCACCCTGCCACGTCCCGACATGGTCGAGCATGGCGTGTTTGCCGCCGGGGATCTCGACGTACTTCGCGTCGACGCCGCGCTCGCGCAGCTCGGCGATACCTTTGGCTGTTCGCGGCGCGAGGGTCGTCCTGTCGGCCGAGCCGTGCAGGGCGAGCACCCGCGCTCCGCCGTTGATCTCGCGCCAATCCGCGAACTGCCACCACGGGGCGAGTCCCAAGACACCGATCACCCGGCGATCCGCGCCGAGCTGTGCGGCGATGCGCCCGCCCATCGAGTGCCCGATCACGGCGATCGGGATGCCCGGGTGCTTGCGCGCCATCGTTTCCAGCGCGGCGCGTGCGTGCCACATCGGGCTCGCCTGGCCGCCGTTCCATCCGTAGACGCGGTAGCGCACCTGCGCCACGTCGACCGCCCCGGGGAATCGGGCCCGCAACGACCACGTGAACGGGTACATGCGCAGCGCGGAATCCTGCCACGGGGAGAACGGCTTATACGAGTAGTCGGTGCCGCCGGGCAGCACCAGCACGCCGAGTCGAGGAGCCATGCCTGCAATGGTGGCAGACTGGGCGATATGGCTGCTCACCCCCGTGCCGGTACGCCCGCCCTGCCGGAGGATCTGATCGACGTCGACGACGTCGAACACGCCTACTACCACCTGCTGCCAGACCCGTCGGACCCCGGCCAGCGCGTCGTCTTCGGCACGTCGGGGCATCGGGGTTCCAGCCTCGACGGGGCGTTCAACGAGCCGCACATCCTCGCCACCACGCAGGCCATCGTCGAGTACCGCAGGCAGGCGGGCATCGCCGGACCGCTGTTCATCGGTTTCGACACCCATGCGCTGTCGGTGCCGGCGTGGCGGACCGCCCTGGAAGTCCTCGTCGCCGGTGGTGTCGACGTCCACACCGCGACGGGTGACACGGTCACCCCGACCCCGGCGGTGAGTCGGGCCATCCTCGAGTTCAACGCCGCACACGAGGCGCGGGCCGACGGCATCGTCGTCACCCCCAGCCACAACCCGCCGCGCGACGGCGGGTTCAAGTACAACCCCCCGTCGGGCGGCCCGGCCGATTCGGCGATGACCTCCACTATCGCCGCACGGGCCAACGAGATCCTGGCCGACGGGTTGCGCGAGGTGCGGCGGGTCCCCTTCGAGAAGGCCCGCGCCGCCGCGACTGACTACTCGTTTCTCGACCACTACGTGGATGCACTCGGCACGGTCGTCGATCTGGAGGCCATCGCCGGTGCGGGCGTGCGGATCGGCGCCGACCCGCTGGGGGGCGCGTCGGTGGACTACTGGGTGGCGATCGGGCAGCGGTACCTGCCGTCGCTGACCGTCGTGAACCCGCGCACCGATCCGCGGTTCGATTTCATGACCCTCGACACCGACGGCAAGATCCGGATGGATTGCAGCTCGCCCAACGCGATGGCGTCGTTGATCGCCGTGCGCGATTCCTATGACATCGCCACCGGCAACGATGCCGACTCCGATCGGCACGGCATCGTCACACCCGATGCCGGGCTGATGAACCCGAACCACTATCTGGCGGTCGCGATCGACTATCTGTTCACCCATCGCGACGGTTGGGGAAGCGGTGCGGCCGTCGGCAAGACCCTGGTCAGCTCGTCGCTTATCGACCGGGTGGTGGCGGGTATCGGCCGCCGACTGGTGGAGGTGCCCGTCGGATTCAAGTGGTTCGTCGACGGGCTGCTGTCCGGCGACATCGCCTTCGGCGGCGAGGAGAGCGCGGGGGCGTCCTTCCTTCGATTCGACGGCAGTCCGTGGTCGACCGACAAGGACGGAATCATCCTGGCGCTGCTCGCCTCGGAGATCCTCGCGGTGACCGGGCAGACCCCCAGTCAACGGTTCGCCGAGCTCGCCCAGCGGTACGGCACCTCGTCGTACGCGCGGATCGACGCCCCGGCCGACCGCGAGCAGAAGGCCCTACTCGCCGCGCTGACCCCGGATCGCGTCACGGCGCGCGAACTGGCGGGGGAGGAGATCACCGCGGTGCTCACCCGGGCGCCGGGCAACGACGCGCCCATCGGCGGGCTCAAGGTGACGACGGCCAACGCGTGGTTCGCGGCCCGGCCGTCGGGTACCGAGGATGTGTACAAGATCTATGCCGAGTCCTTCCTGGGGGATGACCACCTGCATCTGGTGCAGCAGGAGGCGCAGGCCGTCGTCGACGCCGCGTTGGACCCCGCGACAAGGTCTTAGCAGGGTCTCAGCGGATTTCGGGTAGCGTTTCCTCCCGAAAGAACCACTACAGACCTGTTGTCGGACCACAAGGAGTAGCCACGTGAGTGCCAAGTCGGGCCCCGCGATCCCCAATGTCAGGGGTGGATACAAGCCGCCCAAGTCGTCGACGAGCGTGCTCACCTACGTTCTGGTCTCCCTCGCGGTGATCGTCGTCGCCGGTCTGGTCATCGGCGGCGTGGTGTGGAACGCCAACCGCACGAAGTCTCCGGGCACGGCGGACCCCGGCGCGTCGACGTCCTTCACCGTCAATCCCGTCGGCCCGGTCACCCCGGGCGCGAGCGAGGTAATCGTCGGCTCCGAGAACGCCCCGACCGTCGAGATCTTCGAGGACGCGCTGTGCCCGGCCTGCGGGATGTTCGAGCAGAGCCAGGGTGCCACCGTGGTCAAGGCCATCCAGGACGGGAAGCTGCGCGTGCACTACCGGATGCTGAACTTCCTGAACCAGTCCTCGCCGTCGGGTGACTATTCGACGCGCGCCGGTGCCGCACTGCTGTGCGTGGCGGGCGAGAAGAAGGAGGAACTGCTCATCAAGTTCCACACCTCGCTGTTCAACAACCAGCCAGAAGAGGGCGGCAAGACCGACCACAGCAACCTCGACCTGGCGCGTCTGGCCAGCGAAGCGGGCGCCACTGAGGCAACGCAACGCTGCATCGCGAGCGGCGCCCAGGTCGGGGCCGCCGAGCAGTCGGCCAAGCAGTCGTTGGAGGCGCTCTCGAAGGCCTCCGACGGCCAGGTCAGCACCCCGTCGGTCGTCCACAACGGCAAGCTGGTTCCCCACACCACGCCGGATTGGATCACCAAGCTCGACAACGGCGGCAACTGACGCGGTCGCCGCATCGGGCGGTCGCGGCGGCCCTGCCGTCGGGATTTGGATGCGGTGATCGCGATGGTGTAGTTTCGCTTATGCGCTTGCGGCCGGGAAACCGGCCATGAGCGTGCGGCGAAGCCGCGAACGGGGCTATGGCGCAGCTGGTAGCGCACCACACTGGCAGTGTGGGGGTCAGGGGTTCGAGTCCCCTTAGCTCCACTTATTACCGCAGGTCAAAGCGGTAAACATGCGATAATCGCCTCATGGCAACACTACGAGGCAACACGGAGTGTCATACCTCCCAGGTAGAACGGGTAACACCGCTCCCCCTAGGAGGCAACTGACATGGCTTCAATCCACTCTCGCGCACTCGCCGACGGCTCCACCTTCTATCGTGTGTTGTGGCGTCAAGACGGCCGCCAACGCTCCCTCAGCTTCGTCGACATCGCCTCCGCCGAATCGTTCCGCGTCAACGTCGAGCGTTTCGGCCCGGTCGAGGCGATGCGCGTGATTGACGTCATCGACTCCGCTGCTGCGCGCCTACATCGCCCACCATCCGCAGACCAGGCCGCTCCTACGGCGGTGCGATCGTGCTGCTCGCCGCCTACATCGCCGAGCATGTCGATCTCGTATACGCCGTCACCCACACCGAGCCCAAGGTGTCACCACCGACACCGCCCGTGTCCTGGTCGAGCCGACCGCAACGAGGGAGAACTTCTACGTCTCAATGACCCGAGGCCGAGCCGCGAACCACGCCTACGTGATCCTCGACCGCACCGACGACCACCAACAGCCGCACCGCGGCGACGACCCGAACGCGAGCAGCCGGAGCATCCTGGCCGGAGTGCTCCAGCACGTCGGTGCGGAACTGTCCGCTCACGAGACGATCACCGCCGAGCAGGAACAGTGGGGGTCGATCGCGCAGCTCGCCGCTGAATACGAGACCATCGCCGCCGCCGCACAGCACGACGGCTGGGCCTCCCTCGTCCGCACCTCTGGTCTCACAGCAGATCAAGCCCAAGCTGCGGTCGAGTCTGAAGCCTTCGGGCCACTGACCGCAGCACTCCGCCGCGCCGAGGTCAACCACCACGACATCGAGACCCTGCTCCCACGCCTCATCGCGGCACGCGGCTTCAATGACGCCGACGACATCGCCGCCGTCATCCACTACCGAGTCGCCCGCGCCACCGCACGACCCGCCGGATCAGGACGAGCCGCAAAGCACCGCGAGAGAAGTGCGTGACGGTGAGATGCGAACCGCGCTCGACGAACGAGAAGCACTCATCGAAGCCCGCGCCGACGCCGTCCTAGATGGTGCGCTCACGGATGGGGCAGCCTGGACGAAGGTCATCGGCACACGACCTGGTGACGCCCGCGGAGCTGCAGCCTGGTGGAAAGCCGCGCGAATGGTCGCTGCCTATCGAGACCGCTACCGCATCACCGGCGACACAGCCCTCGGCGTACCACCCGTATCCGAGGCGCAGAGGATCGACGCCGCGCGTGCCCGCGCTGCCATCATGCGTGCTCAGGGTCATGCGAATGACAGCACGGACGGTGTGCAATACCGAACGCCCACAGCTTCACGGTTGATTCCGCGCCTGCAGGGCCATCACTGAATGCGCAAACTGAGGCCCTCTGGACATGGTGAACTGATCTATCGGGTTGACTCCTCAAGTGAGGACCGCCGAAGTGGGCCGCGCACGGAGTACATGTATGACTCTACGTGTACGATGGTCATATGGTTGAGCGACACCCAGCGAAGACAGCACCGCACCGCGCCGTCCCTCGGCTCGGCGCGGTGCTCCGTGACGCCCGCAAGGCTGCTGGTCTGTCCGCTCAAGCCGTGGCTGAGGCAAGTGGCCTGAGCATCGACACCGTCCGGAGTATCGAGTCAGGGCGAACCGCATCGCCGGCCTTCGTCACAGTTGCCCGGCTCGCGGCTGTCCTCGACGTAAGCCTCGATAGCCTGAGCGGGGCCACGCTTGTGGACGGACGAAGTTCCTGATGGGTGTTCAGCACGCGGACGGGCCCCGCGTGGGAGTGATCCTCTTGAATCCGGCCAGGGAAACGAAGCGGGTGTCTACGACTCAACAGGTGTTGGAGGACGTTCGGGTCGCGAAAGTATGGGGCAAGCTGGAGATCGCGAACCTGGTCGAGACCCCGACTCGTAACTCGAAGGAACTTGCACAGGTAGCCACATCTCCTCAAGTGTTCCTTGACGCTCGTGATCGTCTGGAGGCACTGCTCACCAGTAGCGACACGCTGGTCTTTGCCTGGGGAGTCGCGCCATTGAGCGGTACGGCCGGAAGGCATGTACGTGGCCAGACGAGCTGGGTGATTTCCCGAGCGCGCCACCATGGACACACACATGCATGGGTCATGGGCGGACGGCCTCGCCATCCGTCTCGATGGCGCCAGTACGTAGGCCCACAACGAGGGCTGTTCGATGGCTCTACGACGGTTGACAGGCTCATGCAGGGCCTGGAGCGCTGCGCCCTGGAGCACTGCGCGGCAGACGTCGTTAGACCGCCCCTGGGTGAACTGTCGGAGGTTGCTGGCAACCTTCTCACCAAGAGAGGAGGGCAACCCGCATGAGCGCCCAACCGGTTCACCAGTTCACAGACGCCGAGAGCGACGTTACGGCCTCTCTCCGTCTTCGACTCCAAGCGCGCACGTCTGTAGACCCTGATTTTTGGTCTTTCAGTCATCTCAGAAGTCGATCGGGTAATCACGCACTATTCCAGTACCCAGCAATGATGGTGCCGGAGCTTCAAGGTGCGCTGTTGGATGATCTGCGGGCGGTATCCCCAATGTCTGAACTCGTGTACGACCCGTTTGCAGGCTCCGGAACGGTGATGCTTGAAAGCCTGTATAGGGGGCTTGAGTTCCACGGGAGCGACATCAACCCACTGGCGATTCTTCTTTGCCAGGTGAAGGCCAATCCGCCAACTGTCGAGGCAGGCGAGTCAGCCGTGGCTGGGGTGGTGGAAAGAGCCACGTCTATCAGCAACCCCGCTGCGCCAGAGTTTGCGGGAGTAGACAAGTGGTTCAAGCCCGAGATCAAGACGGGACTGGCGCAGCTTCGGGCCTCCATCTTGGATGAGGCGCAACTTGTTGACCGTCAGTTTCTCTGGGTGTGCCTCGCCGAGACGATCCGGCTGGTCTCGAATTCCCGCATCTCAACGTTCAAACTGCACACATACACCGCAGAAGAGATTGCCCGACGCGAGTCCGATGCAATAAAGGTCTTCAAGCTGGTCGGCGCACAGAATGTCGCACACCTAAAGCAGCATTGGGAACGGATGGAGCTTCTCCACGAATCTAGAAGGAATCCGGGCGTCCTTCTGCTTCCCGGCTCCGTGAGTGAGCGGTGGGTGGCTCCGCGACAGGCCGACATATTGATGACCTCACCACCCTACGGGGACAACCAGACCACGGTTCCGTACGGTCAGCATAGCTACCTCCCTCTACTGTCAACGGCGGGTGAAATCTGACCCCCTATCGACGTCTGAAACCTGACCCCCTTTGATGGTTGGTTACTGCTGTTCGCCCGGTTCGGGCGAAGTTGTGAGGAGCTCCCGTCGGGAGCGGGTCCGGTACGAGTCACCGCTGAGGGTGAGGACTTCGGCGTGGTGCACGAGCCGGTCGATCATCGCTGCGGCGACGATGTCGTCGCCGAACACTTCGCCCCACCGGCCGAACGGCATGTTCGAGGTCACCAGGATCGAGCCCTGCTCGTAACGGTGCGCGATCAACTGAAAGAACAGGTTCGCCTGATCGGCGTCGAACGGTAGGTAGCCGACCTCGTCGATGATCAACAACTTGTAGCGGCGCAGCCGCTTCAACTCGTGCTCGAGGCGGCCGTCGGTGTGCGCGGCCTGCAGGCGAGCGGCCCACCCGGTCGCGGTGTCGAACGCGACCGGATATCCGGCATGGCACGCCTTGATGCCCAGCCCGATCCCCAGATGCGTCTTGCCGACTCCGGGCGGCCCGAGGAGCACGACGTTCTCGGCCTTGGCCACGAACGACATCGTCGTCAGATGCGCCAACACGTCTCGTCGCAGCGATGGCTGGTGATCGAGGTTGAAGTCCTCCAACGACTTGACCGCCGGGAAATGGGCGCCGGCGATCCGCAACCTGGTGCCGGAGGCTTCACGGTCTGCGACCTGCCGTTGCAGGACCGCGGCCAGGTACTCCTCGTGCGACCAGCCCTCCTCGCGGGCTGTGTCGGCCAGTTGTTCCCACACCCGGCCGATCGTCGGGGTCTTGAGGACCCGAGCCAGATACGCCAACGTCGAGGCCGTCGACGAACCGGCCGCAGATGCCGTCATGGTCATGATGCGATCACCTCGCGATGACCGGTCGTCGGGTTCGGGTCGAAGTCCACCCCGAACAGTTCGTCGTAGGAGGCGGTATCGCGCACCAGCGCGGGCTCGACCGGCACCAGCTTTCCCCGACGAGCCGCCTGGTACCTGGCCTTCTGGGCTTGCGCATAGTCATGACGCAGGACCTTCGCCGCGGCCACGTGCTCGTCGTCGGTGATCGTGCGCGCAGTGTCCCAACACCGCGAATGAGCACCGATGACCTGCCCCTGGCAGGAGATCACGACCTCGTCCATGCTCGCCGCGACGTCGACGAACCGGCCGATCGCTGACGGATGCGCCGAGTAATCGTTACCGTCGACCCGCACGTAGTAGTCACGACTCAAACGGACTCGCGAGGACAAGCCGACGTGCGGCGCCACCGGCGGCAACCCGGTCATCGCGGCCAGGTCCTCGTCGAGGAAGTCGATCGGTCGACCATGCAACGACCGCACCGTCCGCGCGTTCGCCTTCGGCAACCACAACCCAAGTTGGGAGTTGAAGTCCGCGGGTGAGGCGAATTCCCGACCCGGCAGGAACGAGGTCTCGAAATAGCCGTTGTTGCGTTCGGTCATCCCCTTGAACTCCGGGTCTCGGGGCGGCGCGAGCACGATCCTGGTGCCCAGAGTTCCGGCGAACATCTGCGCCGGCTCGGTGACTTTCCCGGTGCCGCCGATCGCTGATTCGCGGTCCCACACCAGCGTTTTCGAGACCTTCCCGATCGCCGATATCAACGCCCACATCCCGGCCAGGATGTCTCCGGCCTGCCGTGACGGGATCATCATCGCCGACAGAACCTTCGAAAACGTCAACGTCATCACCAGCACCGGGAGGATCTCGGCGTTGCCGAACCCGGTCGGGATCCGCGTCTCGGGGAACCACAAGTCCATCTGCGCCGACTCGCCGGGCTTGTGGACGATCCGATCGGCCGGGTCGATCCCGACGTACTCCGGGCGGATCTGCCGGATCCGGTCCTTCAAGATCGTCAACGAGTTCGTCCACTCGATCCGTTCGGCGATCACCGTTGCCGGCATCTTCGGATCCAATGTGAGTTGCTGACGGATCTGTGGCTCGACGGCGTCGACCAACGAGCCCTTCGACGGCCGCGTGTACTTCGGCGCCGCGTCCGACCGCAGCGCCGCGCGCACCGTGTTCCGCGAGTGCCCGGTCACCCGGACGATGGCCTTGATCGACAACCCCTCCGCCTTGTGCAGCCGACGGATCTCGGCCCAGTCTTCCACTGAAATCATCCCTCCAGAATGACGAGGGGGGTCAACTTTCACCCGTCGTCTGGGGGTCAGTATTCACGCGTCGTCGACATCTACAGTGGATCGCTCACGAGGACATCCCAGGAGCGTTCGACGAGACGCTAGTGGAATCGACGCATCGGATCGACCTGCTGAGTCTCGGCGGCTCGCTCAAGGAAGCCGATGCATCCCGAAATGACTTGTGCGAGAAGTCGGCAACCTTGAAGGCGTGGCTACCGCGGATCGATGAGAAGCCGGCTCTCAGAAAGAAAGTCCTTTCGTTCGTCCGCGATTATCACCATGCATTGAGCAGCCTCGGTCCTCGCCTGAAAGACGGGGCGTTCTGCTTCTTCACCCTGGGGGAACGACGCGTTGGGAAGCAGACTTTTCCGCTCGTAGGCATCACTCGGGAACTTCTCCTTGCGGACAACCATGAAGAAGTCATGATCATCGAGCGGGTGCTTCCAGGGTCACGCAAGCGCATGGCAGCCAAGAACAATCAGGGTGCCACGATGGCGCAAGAATGGGTTCTGATCACCAGATCGTGGAGGGCAGATTTGTGAGCGGGTCTGCTTCAAGCAATTCAACGGTCGTGGAGACCCTCCAGCTCGATGTGCATCCGTCGGTCGTGTTCAAACTGGGTGCCGACCTAATCACCGACGACATGCAAGCTCTGATGGAGTTGATCAAGAACTCCTACGATGCTGACGCAACCCGTGTGCGTGTTTCTATTGATACACACGCCCGGTTCGACCGCCTGTCTGGCGAACTTCTGGACAACCCCGAAGCTGGCTCTTCGGACGAGTCCGATGAAGAACAGGACGAGCTTGTCGGTGCGATCACCATCATCGATGACGGCACCGGAATGGACCTCTCGGCCATCAAGCGTGGCTGGCTCACGGTGTCGCTAAGCCAAAAGCTGGAGATGAAGGCAGCAGGTCAGGTCACAGCGAAGAAGCGTACCCCGCTCGGCGACAAGGGCTTGGGTCGCCTTGGAGCTCAGCGGCTCGGCGATCAGCTCGCGATGACCACCACTCACCGGAGCGAGGACCAAGCCTCGGTGGCCCCGCTGAACGTTGTGATGAACTGGAGCGACTTCGCAGGGGCGGAATCACTGAGCAGTGTGCCTATCGATGTGAACCAGCTCCCCGCCGGAAGTATGAAGAGGGGAACACGTCTAGAGATTCGCGGTCTGCGGGACCCGGAGTTTTGGCGTCAGCACGAGACGAACGACCTCCAGCGCGAGCTTGCTTCCATGATCTCACCGTATGAAGGAGTATCAGGATTCAACATCTCGTTGACGATCGACACGACTCTCATCAATCTCCGAGAAAAGGCCCAGGAGGTACTGAAGGCGGCGCCGGTGATCTATTCCTTCGAGTTCGACGGAGAGCAACTCGCTATCACAGGAACCTACTCGTCCTCATTCTTGCGACCACAGCAGGGCGCAGAGGACGTCGCGGCCTTTGATGATCTCATCGATCGTGACAATGGGTATGCGTTCTCCCAGTGGCTTCTCGCGAAATCTGAATCTGCGCGTGCACGTCCACTCGGCATCGAACCTGGCGACGACCAGTACTTTCTCAAGAGTGAATCCACTATCCAACTATCGACTCTCAAGGACGTCGAACTCGTCGCCAAGGAAGTGATCTCGCCGGGCCCGTTTCATGGTGAAGTGAGTGCCATCTCGTTGGCGCGCGACACAACCAGCATCTTCGACCGCACCTCGGACTACAAGGAGTTTGTCCGCGCTCTCGTGGGCATCAAGGTCTATCGGGACGGCTTCGGCGTTCGAGTGGATGAAGACTGGCTCGGCCTGGGAGAGCAATGGACATCCGGAGGTTCCTACTACAGCCTCCGGCCGGGAAACGTCTCAGGATACGTGAGCATCTCTGCCAGAGGGAACGCTGCGTTGGAAGAGACCACCAACCGTGAAGCATTCAGAGATACCCCGGCTTACCGCAATTTCATTTTGGTGATGAAGGCGTGGGCCGCATACGCTGCGCGAGTTCAGGAGCATCTGCGTCGAGGCTACAACGACTATAAGCGCGAGAAGCTGGCTGAGTCGATCGACGTCTCGCCACGGATCACTCCTCAAGAGTTGATCAAAGACGTGAATAGACGCATCTCAGAGGGTTCGGGCCTAGCCGCTCAGGCCGCTGAAACCAAAGGGGTGCTGAACCAGATTGAAGCCTTGACATCCACCCTAGACGAACAGCAACGAAGTGCAGAAGGTACCGTCTTCCACGACCCGACTCTCGCAGCTGCACTTGACAACACGATCTCGCAACTCAGGACTTCTGTCGCGGAGGCGAGGACTCTCATCGGCCGCCTGGATGACCTCAAGGAGGCACATGACCGCATGCGCCTCGGTGTTGAGTTACTGGAGGAGCAGCTACGTCTCGCCCAAGACCAGATCGGAGACGCGTGGGAGTCGGTTGCCCTAGGTCTGGGCGCTGAAGCACTTGCTCACGAGGTGCAACACATCAGCGATGGGCTGCGTGGCCGCAGCGCTCAGATCGTCCAGTACCTGAAGACCTCTGGGAGCACCGACCAGCGAGTCTGGACCTTCGTGGAGCACGTCCGCTCGTCCGCAAGCGGACTGAGCAAGCAGGTCGCAAGGCTATCGCCAGCTCTGCGCTACATGCGAGAGCGCCGCGACAACGTGCGCATGTCAGATATGTGCCAGAAGCTTGACGAGTACTTCACGGCGAGGTGGGGTACGAACGGCCTCAAACTTGAGATCGATGTGGCGAACGACTTCGTTGTTCGAGTCAACGAAGGCAAGCTCACGCAAGTGTTTGACAATCTCATCCTCAACAGCGAGTACTGGCTTCTTCGGCAGATTTTCGCCAAGAGGGCCGACCAGGGGGTCATCAGGATCACCGTGGATGGCCCGTTCGTCACCGTTGAAGACGACGGCGTGGGCGTAGACGAGTCGATCGAGGAACTTGCATTTGACCCCTTCATTACGATGAAGCCATCCCAGTCGGGCCGAGGTCTCGGCCTCTTTGTCGTCCGGCAGCTCCTCGACTCGATGAACGCGTCGATTCTCCTTTCCCCTGACCGAAACAGTCGGGGTCGACGCTACAAGTTCCGTATGCACTTCATGGATGCGGAACTCGCGAAGGGGAACGAACGTGAGCAGTGAGGCCGTTGACAGCGGATCACCCAATCAGAAGGAGCAAATCCAAGAACTCCTGACCGCGCTTGGTATCACCAGGGTCGTCAACGTCGATGACGATCACGCTCCGGGCACACAGCAGAGCAAGGAGGACGTGCTCGGGGCCATCCGAGCGCAGTCCATCGACACGGTGCTCGTTGCGAGGCTTATCCTTCCCGATAGCGAAGACGAGCAAGCCGAAGAACTCAGCCAGGACGAGGTGCTCGATCTTGTCAGCACCTCCTGGGACGACCTCACCGACCTTCAGCGGGACGAGCTGACCCAAGCCGCGCTACGTGCCCAAGCGTCGGGCGGTGGCCTGGTTGACGATCAGCCCCAAGACGTTGCTGGCAACAACGCCGCCCTGCTTGCGCTTCCAGAGCTCCTCGAAGGTGTCGCCGACTTCCGGCGGATGAGACTTGCGGACTGGCGGGCTGCGGGCGAGGCCCTACTTGATGACCAAGTGCCAACTTTGCTCCTGTTTGATCGCAGCTTCGAGCGAGAGGGAGGCTCGGCTACCGCGGGTGATGACCTGGTGCGGGGCGTGCTTGCGCGCGACGACCGCGACCACGTTCACGTGGGGCTGCTAACCCACACGGCTGCCGACGAGGGTCGCGAGAACGATATCGCAGCCGAGATCACCGATGGATTGGCCACCAGCCGGCCGGTCATCGTGGTCGCCAAACGCCGCCTCCAGGATCAGCAGTTCCCCCAGGCACTGCGCCTTGTCTTGTTCGCATCGGAGATCGAGGCCTTCCGATCGCATGCGGTTAAGAGCCTTGAGCAAGCGAACCTCAAGGCCATCGAGGCATTGAGAGGTGTCGATCGGTACTTGCTCCTCGCAGCATTCGAAGCGGCTCGCGAAGAGGGCCTATACGAGACGGACTATGCGATGCGGATCGCTGCGACATTCGCACGCAAATCGCTCGCAGCCTCGTTACGAGACGCCGTGTTCGTCGACAAGGTGCTCAACAAGCTACGCAACGCCGGAGCGGTCAAGCTGTATCTTGATGGTGTCTCTCGGCCAGCCCAGTACGACCAAGTTCAGTGGGACGAACAGTTCGAGACTGGAGAGTCCCTCGCATCACTGGCAAGCCCCCTCGACGTCGGTGACATTTTCAAGTTCCATGATCTTTTCGGCAAGGGACGTAGCCAAGGCAGACCCCGCTACTACATTCTCCTTACGCAGGCGTGCGACCTGAGCGTCAGGGCGAGCGGCCGGAGGAGTAACGCTCTGACGAGGGTTCTTCTCACAGAGTTGAAGCCAGCCGCCAAGGGCGACGAAGAAACCTATCGTCCGCTGAAGTCCAACCAAGCCGATCTCGGCCCACTTCTGGGCTCTGCCGGTGACCTGTGGCGCGTTCAGTTCGCGAGTCAGATTTGGGTTCCCGTCCTGGCGCTCGACGCGTGCGTCACTAGCGGAAACGGTCACGGTGTGGTCGGCGGCGCTGACGTGGCACCCACGTCCCTGCCGGGATCATGGATGCGTCGCCACGAGAAGATGCAAGCCGAGGTCCGAGGGCTCGCGTCCAAGTTCCAGGGCATGGAGTCGGTCCTCGACACCGTTCAGGGAAAGGAAGCCGACGTCCGTCTAGTCCGTCTAGCGCGACGGCACGTCACTGCTGCACTACTCGGTACGGCCACCAAACACAGCGATGGACTTACCGCAAAGATAGACGCGGCAGCAGCGAAAATCGAGTTCGGCGTAGAGCGCTTCGCACGGGTTTCAGATACGACGGCACGGGGACTTCTGTCACTGCTCCTCCAACACCAGTCACGCCCGGCATTCGACGGAAAACTGCTCTATGACTCCGAGGACGGCTCGTGAGTCTCTAGCGCTGTAGGGGCGTTGCGGATTTTGACTTCGTGCCCTCAATGGCTTCTCGCTGGAGAATCTGTTGGGTCGTGCTACGTAGGTTCTGCTTGTCAGGCTAGAGAAGATCGCTCGAGCCGGTCACGAGCCGTGCGTGGCCCTCTGCAAGGAGTCGGTGCGGACCGACGCTCGTTGCGCTGGAGACGGGTCACGGAACCGCACCGACATCGCGGCCGAGCTGACGTGCGTCCTGCGCGCCTTCATCGATCGCGACCGCGCGCCGGCCTCAACCACGACCGTCGCTGCGGACAGTGTCGCCATCAAGCGCGCACGGGCAAGGAACCGATGGCGGTCGGCGTTGCGCCTGGAGGCTGGATCCGGCTCACCACATCTATAGATATGGTGAAGACGACAGTATTGAGCAAATGTGATGTACGACATGTCAATGATCGCCCAAGCTCTCCGGACTACCTGTTCAAATGCACAAAGATGGGGCGATGCGGTGTCGGGTTGACGATCGATACGGTCGCACTAGGGTGACCATCATGAATGCGGTTCAGTTCAAGTTGGTCCGCCGTCTAGTGATCGGAGTTCGGGAGTTGGGACTGTCGTGATGAAGCGCCCAGGGGTGGTCGGATCCGCGGCCGCGTTGCGGAACCCGACGGTGATCCGGCATCTCAACGAGTGGGCCGCGCGACGACTCACCCCGGAGCAGCGAGCCGACCGGTACGCCGCCATTCTGCCGACCCCGCTGACGGGTTTCTACACCGATCCGGGCGACCTCGCGTCGCATGCCAACGGCGAGGTGATCCGCGTCGAGCGCGTGACACCGCGAATCCCGTTGCCGGGCATGGAGGTTCGGCGGTTCATGGTCCGATCCACCGACACCGAGGGAAGACCGGTCCCGGTGACGGCAACGTTGATCGTGCCGCGACGGTCGTGGCGGGGCACGGGGCCTCGGCCGGTCGTGGTGCGCAATCAGCCCATCAACTCGCTCGGGCTCAAATCGGCGCCGTCCTACCAGATCAAGCGCGGCACCTACGTCGACGTCCCGCCATTCCTCCCGTTCTTGTTGGCCCGCAACTACGCGGTCCTGCTGCCCGATCACGAAGGGCCGCGCATGGCGTATTCGGCCGGCCTGATGGCTGCACACGCGGTGTTGGATTCGGTGCGTGGGATGCATCGGGTGGAGCCGGACCTCGCCGAGGCGCCGATGGCAATGGACGGCTACAGCGGCGGCGCGATCGCCACCGCCTGGGCCGCGCAGGAACAGCCGTCCTATGCGCCGGAGCTGCGATTCAACGGCGCGGTCGCGGGCGGGACACCGACCGACTATTCGTTGCTGTACCGCAGCATGAATGGCGCGTTGGGGTCGGGTCTGTTCGCCGCGGCCACCATCGGCCAGGCGCGTGAATACCCGCAGATGGTCGAGCTATTCGGCGACTTCGCCCTCTACGTCGCGACGCGGATCAAGGACTTCCCGCAGCCTCCGCTCGCGGCTTCCGGTATCGCGCGTATCGACCTCGACGCACTGGCCACGGTGCCCGATGCGTTTGATTCGGAGATCGCGCAGTCGGTCATCGCCGCCAACCGGCCCGGTGAGACCGCTCCGACGATGCCGGTCCTGCTCTACCACGGTTCGAGGAGCAGGTTGCTGGGCGACCAGTTCATCCCCGAGCAGGGCGTTACCGAACTCGTCGAGCGGTGGCGTGCGAAGGGGGCGGATGTCGAATACCGCGCTGTCCCCGGTGAGCACATGATCGCCGCCGGGTATGCGATGCCCAGCGTGCTGCGCTGGATGCGACGCATGCTGGAGACATCCTGAGCTGCACAACTGTGTGTTGACTACGAACATATGTTCGATTAATGTTGAGGCATGGGACTCATCTTGGACACCGCGCTCGAGGCAATGAGTGCTGCGGTTTCCGATGAGGTCGATATCCCGGAGTTCGCGCCGGTCGATCCGGCGGACGGGGAGTGGGCATTGTTGTGCGACGAGGCTGCGGGGCCGTTGCCGATTCCCGGGGCCGACGCCGATTGCGCCGGCCCGGATTGCGGTGAGGACCATTTGGGTGAGTCGGACGGCTCGTTGTGGATGGGCCGGGCGCAGGCTGTCGCCGCGGCGATGGATGTGACGGTGGGTGAGCCGGCGTGGACGCTGGAAACCTTGGCCGGCTGCGGCAAGGCGTCGTCGATGATCGCGTGGTGTGAGTATCGCGAGATCGGTGCGATGCATCGCCAACTCGCGACGTTCGGTAAGCCGGAGCCGTCACCGCGGGGAGCACGGATCCTGGATGTCGAGGGCCAATGCGCGGCACGGATCGCGATGTCGCGCGGGATCGGCCAGGATGCGGCGGAGACCTGGTTGGCCGAGGCGATCGCGATGCGGGATCGACTGCCGTTGGTGGGTCTGCGCCTGCGGGACGGGATGATTTCGCCACGACAGTTCCGGTTGATCGTCGCCCGTACCGAGTTGATCGACGGGCAACAGTGGGCTGGCGCGATTGATCACGGCATTTTCTGCGCTTTGGGCAACGGTCGGGGTGTCTGGTCGAATCGCAGATTGCGGGACATGGTGGATCGGATCGTCTTCCGCCACGATCCGGATTCGGTGCGCCGCCGCAGGGAGAAGGCCAAGAGTGATCGCTGTGCCTGGTTACTTCCGGGCGCCGACGGGATGGCCAGCATTGGAGCGACGATGACCGCCGAGGATGCGGCGATCGCCTATGACGCCGTCACCCGTCTGGCGGCTCTCGCTTGTGAGCATGATCGACGGTCGCCGGAGGCGCGGCGTAGCGATGCGGTGTTCGCCCTGTTGTCGGGCACCCGATTCGACTGCGACTGCTGTCGCGATGATTGCCGGGCGTCGATTCCCGAACCCGACGCCTTGAACGCATGGCTGGCCGAGCAGCAGCGCACGGCGGTGACAAAGGGTGCGGTGGTGGTTCATGTAGTCGCCGAATGGGCCACCGTCGACGGAAAGAACGACAATCCGGGGTTCATGGATGGGCACGGCGTGATTTCTGCTGCTCACCTGCGCGACATCCTCGACCGCGACGACGTGCGCATCCGCCCGCTCAACAAGCCGACGACTGTCATCGAGAACAACGCGGAGACCGAGGGTCTGTGGTTGCCGACGTTTCTGCCGTCGGATCCGTATCGGCCCTCGACCGCCTTGGACGCTTTCGTGCGGATCCGTGACGGGTATTGCACGGTGCCCGGCTGTGACTATCCGGCCTGGGCCTGCGACATCGACCACGTGACCGAGTACGACCACGATGCCCCGGCCCAGGGTGGCCGGACCGATCCCGACGGGCTGGCCGTCAAATGTCGGATGCACCATCTGTTGAAGACCTTCGGTCACGGCTGGATCGATGACCAATTCCGCGACCCAGGCGGCCGCCTCGTTTCTGAGGTGGTTTCACCGGAAGGGATCAGGTTTCCCGGGCCGGCCGAAACGAATCAAGACCTCTTCGAATCGTTGACGACGATCACCTGGCGCGATCCCGACCCGCCACCGGTTGATGTTGATACGACCGCTCCGCCCCGAGGTCGGAATCGGTTGAAAGCCGAGCATGCCCGGCGCCGACGTGAACGCGCCGCCAACCGTGACAGGCGCCTCGCCGAGGAGAAGATCAACCCACCTCCCGCTGACGGAGACCCGCCGTTCTGACTACTGCGACTGCGCGCTTGCTCGCAGACCGTCGAGCAGCAGGTCGAGGCCGGCCCGGAACTGTTCGGCATCGTCGTGCGTGACGAATTCGTCGACGATGTAGTGGACGAATGGAAACTGCTCGGCGTCGAGGGAACGCCACTCGTTCGCGTGGGCGGCGATGTGCTCGTCGCGTGACACACTCCCGTCGAGAACCTCGGCGGGAATGGCTTGGCCGAGGTCGGCGGCGGTACCGATGACGAAGCCCATCACTGCGGAAACGGCGTGGAAGGATTCGCGCGGCGGGAGGTTCAGGCGCATGACCTGCTGGCCGAGGCGTTCGTAGAGCACCATGCCGTTGGGTTGGGCTCCCGTGTCCCGCATGAGATAGGCGCCGAGCCACGGCCGTGCCTCCACGGCGTCGAACAATGCGACGGCGATGTGGCGCAGGTTGTCGATCGGGTCGTCGCCGTCGGTGAACCCCGCGGTGTCGGCGACGACCCCGGCCAGCACGTGGTCGGTGGCGCGGTCGAGCAGCTCGTCCTTGCTGTCGACGTACCAGTAGATGCTCGCGACACCACCGCCGAGTCGCGCGGCCAGTGCCCGGAAGGTCAGCGCGGATTCGCCCGCCTCGTCGAGAAGGGCGACCGCCTCGGAGACCACCGTCTCCATCGAGTGCGATGCCCGCCGTCGAGTCGTCATACCGTCATCATCCTCCCTTGCGCTGAATCGAACGCTGTTCTATCGTATCAAACGTCGTTCGATAACCGAACGTTGTTCGATAATGAGGAGGTGCCTCATGACCACAACGTCAGAGACCCCGTCAACCCGCGCCTACCCGTCGTTGCGCGCGGCCTGGATTCCGCTCGCCGCCCTGTGTCTGGCGTTCTTCGTGGAGATGGTGGACAACACCCTGCTGACCATCGCGCTCCCGACGATCGGCCGCGATCTCGGCTCCGGCACCACCGCCCTGCAGTGGGTGACCGGCGCCTATTCGCTCACCTTCGGCGGGCTGCTGCTCACCGCCGGCTCGCTCGCCGACCGCTTCGGGCGGCGACGCGTCCTCCAGATCGGCCTGGTGGCCTTCGGGCTGATCAGCCTCGGAGTGATGGCCGTCGACTCGTCGGGGGAGTTGATCGCGCTGCGCGCGGCACTGGGAGTCGCCGCCGCGATGATGGCCCCGATAACGAACTCTCTGGTCTTCCGGCTCTTCGACGACGAAGCGCTGCGGATGCGGGCGATGACGTTGATGATCGTCGTCGGCATGAGCGGCTTCATCCTCGGCCCGATTCTCGGCGGGACCGCGCTCGCCCACGTCCGGTGGGAGTGGTTGCTGCTGGTCAACGCCCCGATCGCGCTGATCGCGTGGATCGGGGTGCGCCTGGGCGTCCCGGCCGACGACGCAGCGGGGCTGACCGACGATTCGCTCGACCTTCCCGGCGCGGTGCTCAGCATCGTCGCCATCGGCCTCGGCTGCTTCACCCTCACCTCCGGCGTCGACAACGGCTGGACTTCGCTGATCACCTGGGCGTCGATCATCGGTGCCGTGCTGGCGGCCGGTGGCTTCGTCTGGCATGAACGTCGTGCGCGCGAGCCGATGCTCGACCTCCACGTCTTCACCAATCCGACGATCCGCGGCGCGACTGTCGCGCAGGTCGGCACCTCCATCGCGATGGCCGGGATCATGTTCAGCCTGATCCTGCACTTCCAATACGCGTGGGGGTGGAGCCCGATGCGCGCCGGTCTGGCCAACCTGCCGCTGATCATCACGATGATCGTCGCCACCCCGCTCTCCGAATGGCTCGGCAAGCAGTTCGGGCACCGGATCGCCTGCCTGGTCGGCGCCGTCCTCCTCGCCGGTTCGCTGGCCGGACTCGCCTGGGGCGTCGAGCACGGCTATCCGCTGATCGCCCTGTTCATGGTGACGTTCACGATCGGCCTGCGGACCGTGATGACGATCTGTGCCGTCGCGCTGGTGAGCGCGATGCCGGAGAACCGGACATCGCTCGGCGCGGCCCTCAACGACACGGCGCAGGAAGTCGGCTCGAGCGTCGGCACCGCCGTCGTCGGCACGATGATCGCCGCGCTGGTGACGGCGACCCTTCCGTCGGGGGTGTGGAGCAGCGAACTCGTCGCCTCGTTCTTCCACGGGGAGCGGCTCACCTTCGCCCTGCTCGCCGTCGTCGTCGGGCTCGTCGCCGGCCTGGGTGCGCTGACGCTCACCGATTCATGATCGCTACTGCGCCCACGGCGGGGCGATCCGCTGGTCGTCGCCCATCACCGCATTCATCCCGAGCGTGGTGGTGACCCACGCCCGCGCCGACGCCGGCGAATTGTTGCTGATCCGGAATCGGGTCCCGGCGGGAACGAGGACGGCGTCACCGGCGGCGGCGGTGAAGCGGTCGTCGTCGACCTCGACGTCGAGCTGCCCGTCGAGAACCGCGACGACCTCCTCGGCGGTCATCGAGTGGGCGGCGCCGGGGGTGTGCGGCGGGAAGTCCGCCCGCCAGGCGGCGAGGCTCGACGCGCCGGATCGGCTCGCCGCGTAAGAGCTGAAGGTGACGCCGTGGAGGTCGTAGGTGGGGGCGGAGGTGCTGGTCAGGTGGTACACAACGGGGTCCTTTCGATAGTGGTCAACTAGATTGACCATACATCGTCAACCTTATTGACCACAAGGGGTAGGGTGGACGGCATGGATCAAGGCCGAGGTCAGGTCGACGACGCGTCGACGCCGTTCCTGCTGATGGTCGCCTTCCGCGACCTGGTCGACGCCGTGAACGCGGCACTCGCCGAAGTCGGATTCCCCGGCATCCGGGACACGCACGGATTCGCCATGCAGGCCATCGGTCCGGGGTGTACCGGCGTGGAGTTGGGCACGCGGCTCGGCGTATCGAAACAGGCCGCGGCGAAGACCGCCGACTCGCTGGAGTCGATGGGGCTGATTACGCGGGAGCGCAACGCGACGGATCGCCGGGAACGGCTGCTCGTGCCGACCGAGAGGGGCATCGAGATGCTCACTCGGTCGGGCGAACTCTTCCGACGAGAGGTGGGCCGCTGGCGCGCCGCCGTCGGGGATGCGCCCGTCGACGCGACGCTGGCGACACTCGCCGCAGTCGCTACGCCATCCCCTCCCGGGCGGCCGAGGCGAAGACGTTGAGGCCCAGCGAGCGCGACAGATGGCCGATCGCGTACTGCCCGCGCACGCTGTTCCCGGCGACGTCGAGCGGCGGCGAGAACGTCCCGACCGCTCCCTTGCCCGGCGCCACCGCGACGATGCCACCGCCGACGCCGGACTTCGCCGGGATGCCGATCTCGAACATCCACTCGCCGGAGCGCTCGTACATCCCGGAGGTGGCGATGACGGCCAGCGTGTCCCGGCAGACCCGAGGGGAGACGACGTGTGCGCCGGTCACGGGATTCACGCCGCCGTCGGCGAGGGTCGCACCCATGACCGCGAGATCGTGGGCCGTCACCCGCAGCGAGCACTGGCGGGTGTAGACGTCGACCATCTCCGTCGGGTCGTTCTCGAAGTTCCCGTAGCTCTGCAGCAGGCGGGCCAGGGCGAGGTTGCGCTGGTTGGTCGCCATCTCGGACTCGTACACCTCGGTGTCCAGGGTGAGCTCCCGGCCGGCGAAGGCCGACAGCCCGGCCAGCAGGTGGTGCCACTGCTCGTCGGGGGTCTTACCAGGCATCAGGGCGGTCGCCGAGATGGCACCGGCATTGACCAGCGGGTTCATCGCGCTGCCGTGGTTGAGTTCGATCGCCATCACCGAGTTGAACGGTAACCCGGTGTTGTTGACGCCGATCCGCTTCTTGATGGCGTCGTGCCCGAGCGCATCGGTCACCAGGGCGAAGACGAATGCCTTCGACGCCGATTCGATCGCGAACTCGTGCCGGGCGTCGCCCACGTCGGCGACGTGGCCGTCGACCGAGCAGGCGGAGATCCCGAACAACGACGGATCGACCTTCGCCAGGGCAGGGATGTAGTCCGCGACCGCGCCGTCGTCGAGACCGCGATACCGCTCGTGGACCTCGCGGAGCAGGCCGAGGGTCTCATCGAGGTCGGGGAGCGCACCGGTGGAGACGCGCTGGTCGATGTGGTCGGTGTCTGTCTTGAACATGACTCACGCTAGCGCGCCGCTAGGGTGGCGGGCGTGGACATCCGACTCGTCGTCTCCGACATGGACGGCACCCTGCTGCCCGACGGCCGGGTGCCGCCGGAGTTCTGGCCGCTGCTCGCGGAGCTGACGGAGCGGGGGATCGCCTTCGTTCCCGCCTCGGGCCGCCAACTGGCGACGCTGCGCGGACTCTTCGCGGGCGAGCCCGGGGGAGAGCACCTTTCCTACATCGCCGAGAACGGCACGCTGGTCACCCTGGGAGCGGAGGTGGTGTCGACGACGACCGTGCCCGACGGATTCGCCCGCGGAGTCGTCGACGCGGTGCGCGCGGCGGTCGACGACGGCGCGAATCTGGGCGTCGTCGTCTGTCGGCCCGACGGTGCCGTGATCGAGCGGACCGATGGGGAATTCGTCGCCGAGTGCGCGAAGTACTACGTGGAGCTGGCGCAGGTCGACGATTTGACGCCCCACTGCCGCGACGTCCTCAAGCTCGCGATCTTCGACTTCGACGACGCGGCTCGGGCCGCGCGACGCTACTTCGACGGACTCGACGGGCAGGTCGTCGTCTCGGGGAAGCACTGGATCGACGTCATGGCCGCCGACGCCAACAAGGGGCACGGCGTGCGGATGCTGCAGCGGCGACTCGGTGTGACCCCCGCGCAGACTGCGGCTTTCGGCGATTACCTCAACGACGTGGAGATGCTGGCCGCGGCCGACCATTCGTACGCGGTCGCCAATGCCCATCCCACCGTCGCGGCACGGGCCCGCAACCTCGTCGCGGGCAACGCCGACCTCGGTGTGCTGCGCGAGCTGCGGGAGATCCTCGACGGTCGAGAAGGCTGCGAGAAAAGCTAACGCACCGGGAGGTATTCCCGGTGCGTTAGCCGTTGTCCTTGCGACGATATGTCAGGCGATGCCTCAGTGCGCGGCGTCGTAGGCCTCGACGATATGACCGGGAATACGGCCGCGGTCGCTGACGGTGTAACCGTTGCTATTGGCCCAATCGCGGATCTTCTGCGTGTCCAGCTTGCCGCGACCGCTGCTCCGGCGGCCACCCGAACGGACCGGGCGAGCGACACCGATGTAGCGGGCCAGCGAATCGCGGAAGGCCGCCGCGTTTGCCGGTGAGGTGTCGAATTCGTAGGAACGCCCGTCGACGCTGAATCGAACCGTCTCGTGAGTGTCCAATTGCGCGCCATCAAGGTCGTCGAAGATCTGAATTACGGCTTTCCGTGCCATGGCTGGTCCCTTCATGCTCTTCCGCACCAATATGTGTGAAAGATATTGACAGTGGCCCGACAATAACATCCGCCGCGCGACAATTGGTGGAACGGGTCGTGATTATCGCGTCGGTTTGGTGGTCGGCGTGCTCTCGCTATTGGATTCGTCCGGTGCGGCGTCGCGCATCGACCGGGGTGCGCGCTGCTCCGCGCGGATCTCGGCGAAACCGTTCTTGGAGAGTGCGAATCCGGTCCCGGTTGATTGGAGGCAGTACAGGCCCTCGGTGGAATCGAGGCATTTGAAGCGCCCGACCGAAAGCGTCTGGCGCGACGGCAGAATGGACGAGCGGGTCATCACCGGGTACAGGTTCGCGCAGGCCCCGGCCGACGCGCCGGCCGGCCCGAGCGTCGCCATCGAGGGATTCCACGCACAGCTCGACGGTGTGCCGCCGGGTGGGGCGGGCGGACCGTTCACCCGTTTGGACACGCAGGACAGAGTCCCGGTGCCGTTGGCGCCCGTCGAGCACTGGACACCGCGGTCCGGGGTGCTGAAGTGGAATCCGGTCGTCGTCACCAGCGGTGACGTCGGCGTTTTGGCCGCCCGGTGGAAGCGGTCGATGTCGACGCGCGGGGCGACGCCGATCAGGTGGCCGTAGGACCAGTCGTCCCACTGGCCGGAAGCACTGTCGGATTCCATCGCCTCGGAGACCCCGACCGACGAGGAGGGGACCGCGGATTCGGTGGTCAGCGGGTCGGTGCCCGGTACGACGATGGTCCGCGATTTATCGGGGGTGGCCAGGTCGGACACGATCGAACAGCTGCTCACGGCCACCGCCGCGGTCGTGGCGGCGAGTAGGGCGGCCGCGATCGCCGCAAAGCGCACCCTGCGCTTGTCGGCTCCTGAGCGTCCGTACCCTGGCATGTTGTGGCGACTCCCAAGATTGTGTTGTTCTACGTGTTCGCGCCGCTGGCCGATCCCGAGGCGATCCGCCTGTGGCAGCTCGGCATCGCGTCGGCGTCGAATCTGCGCGGGCGGATCGTCGTCTCGCCCCACGGTATCAACGTCACCGTCGGCGGGGATCTGCCCGACGTGAAACGTTATGTGCGCGCCACCCGCCAGTATCCCGCTTTCAAGAATGCCGATGTGAAGTGGTCCGATGGTACCGGCGCCGATTTCCCCAAGCTCTCGGTCAAGGTGCGTCCGGAGATGGTGACCTTCGGCGATGCCGGGCGGGTGCGCGTCGACGCGGACGGTGTGGTCGGCGGCGGGGTACACCTGAGTCCGGTCCAGGTGAACGCGATGGTCGAGAACCGTGCGGAGGAGGTCGTCTTTCTCGACGGTCGAAACGAGATCGAGGCGCAGATCGGTCGCTTCCGCAATGCGGTCGTCCCGCGGGCGAAGACGACCCGCGATCTGCTCCGGCTCGTCGACGACGGGGAGTTCGACGAATTCGTGAACCGGCCGGTCATCACCTATTGCACCGGTGGTGTGCGCTGCGAGGTGCTCAGTTCGCTTCTGGTCGAGCGCGGATTCACCGAGGTATACCAGATCGATGGCGGAATAGTCCGATATGCCGAAGAGTTCGGCGACGATGGACTGTGGGAGGGATCGGTGTACGTGTTCGACGGGCGGATGAGTGTCGATTACTCCGATCACACCGCGGTCATCGGTCAATGCGCGCAATGCGGCGAGCCCACGAAGAATGTGGCGAACTATCCCGACCGCGACGGTCGGGAATTGATGGTCGTGTGCGGCAGCTGTTCAGGGAGTCGGGTGCCGTGATTCGGGCCGACGCCGCCACGCCCATCCCGGTCATCATTCTCGCCGGCTTCCTCGGTGCGGGGAAGACGACCTTGCTCAACCATGTCCTGCGGCATGCGGATCAGGCCCGATTCGGTGTGATCGTCAATGATTTCGGCGCGGTGAACGTCGACGCGCTGCTGGTCGCGGGTCAGGTCGACGGGGTGGTCGGATTCGGCAACGGCTGCCTCTGTTGCACCACGGATTCGGACGGATTCGAAGACGCGGTGTCGCGGCTGGTCGCCGCCGATCTCGACGCCGTTCTCGTCGAGGCCTCGGGTATCGCCGATCCGCGGGCCCTGCTATCGCGGGTCGCCGCGATGACCGATCCGCGGGCGGCCTACGGCGGCCTCGTCTACGTGCTGGACGCCGCGTCCCATGCCGATGGCGCGTTGCCCGCCACGGTGCTGCGCCAGGCCGCGGTGGCCGATCTGATCGTGGTGAACAAGGCCGACCTCGTCGACGAGGCGGCTCTCGCCGCCGTGCACGGGGCGCTCGACGCCGTCAACGACTCGGCACCGCGGATCGTCACGCGCGAGGCGGTGATCGATCCGGCGCTGTTGGTCGACGCCCGTCATCGGCCGGTCGACGTCGGGGCCAGGCAACTGACGCTCGACGAGTTGCTGCGCGCGGCCGACGACGACCACGCGCACGAGCACGAGCACGAGCACTACCAGCAGGTCACCTGGGAGAGCGACGAGCCGGTGAACCCGCGCGCCCTGGCGCGATTGTTGGAACGCCCTCCGGCGGGTTGCTACCGGCTGAAAGGGTGGACCCGCGTGGTCTCCGACGTTTACACCGGGACCCTCGACTTCTCCGCGGTGGGCGGACGGGTGCGCGCGACGCGCGGGCCGACGCGGGCGGGCACCGCGGCGACGGTGGTCGTGATGATCGGAGCGGGGATGGACGAGGCGCGGGCCGCCGCGGCCGGTGCGGCACTGGGAAAAGTCGACCAGAATGACGAGTTCGGCGTCCTGAGCCTGCTGCGCTACGACGCGGAGTCCGCCGCGGGCCGGTGATGTCCGATTTGCAGGTCACATCCTGCTAACAAGTGCCGCCCGGGCTGGAGATCGAGGTTCGAGCAATGTTTCACTTGGTACAGATGTTACTGATGTGACTAGTGGTGTTTTCACCGGAGGTTGACCGAATCATGCGCAAGTCCCTTTCCGCCGTCGCGATGTTCGCGGCCGTCTCGGCGTCGATCGCCCTGGCGCCGAGCGTCAGCGCGGCCCCGCGATCCGCACCCGCAGCACCGGCTCCCGCAGCACCGGCTCCGGCACCGGCCAAGCAGCTTTCGGGCAAGACCGTCTTCCTCGACCCCGGCCACCAGGCGTCGGCGGCCGGACATTCGCTGACCAAGCAGGTGCCCGACGGGCGGGGCGGGATGAAGGACTGCCAGACCACCGGCGCCACCGGGGTCAACGGCGCCACCGAGCACACCGTCAACTGGCAGGTCGCCCAGCTCGTCAAGGGGGCGCTGGAGAGCCAGGGCGCGCGCGTCGTGCTCAGCCGTCCCAACGACACCGGGTGGGGCGGATGCATCAACGAGCGCACCGCGGCCGCCAACGCCTCGGGCGCCAGCCTGGCGATCAGCATCCACGCCGACTCCTCCGGCAAGGGTTCCGATCCGGGTAAGAGCGGCTTCCACCTCATCGTCCCGAAGCTCCCGCTGCCGGACAAGAAGGCCGACGCCGTCCAGCGCGGCGAGGGCCGCAAGGCGTCGAACCTGATGCGCGACAACTTCAAGAAGGCCGGTTTCACCCCGTCCAACTACGTGGGCGCGGTCGACGGCATCCAGGAGCGCTCCGACGTCGCCGGTCCCAACACCACGCACGTGCCGCTGGTGTTCGTGGAGATGGGCAACATGGCCAACCCGACCGAGGCGGCTGCGCTCGCCGCCCACGACGGTCAGCTCAAGTACGCGACGGCCATCACCGACGGCGCCCTGAACTACCTCACCGGCTCCTCGGCCGGGTCGGGTCTGCTCGACGGTGGGGACAACCGCGCCGGTGCACCCGGTCTGGGCGGTCTCCTGCCGGCGATCCAGCAGATGATGCGCTCCGGCGATCTGGGCGGGATCACCCAGTTCATGGTCGGTCCGGTCGCCGACTCGGGCTCGGAGATCCTCAAGGCGATGCTCGCCGTCGTCTACGGCTTGTTCGGCGGCAAGCTCCCCATCTGAGCACAGTCGTCCTAGGCTTGGGGGCATGACTGTCAAAGATTGGTTCTACATGGCCCCGCCCGTGCCGTCGTTGCGCGGGAAGAAGGTCCTGATAACCGGTGCCGCCAGCGGAATCGGCCGCGCCACCGCCCTGGCCTGCGCCGCCGAGGGCGCCGAGCTCGTCATCACCGACCTGCATCCCGAGCCCCTCGACGAGGTGGCCGCCGAGATCGCCGCCGCCGGTGGCAGCGTGCTCTACCACAAGGCCGGTGACGTCTCGGACTACGAGTGGGTCGTCAAGTTCGCCAAGAACGTCGACGCCGAGGTCGGCGTGATGGACGTGGTGATGAACATCGCCGGTATCTCGGCGTGGGGGACCGTCGAGAACCTCGAGCACAAGCACTGGAAATCGATGGTGGACGTGAACCTCATGGGCCCCATCCACATCATCGAGAGCTTTGTGCCGCAGATGGTGGCCCGCGGGAAGGGCGGCCAGCTCGTCAACGTGTCGTCGGCGGCGGGTCTGCTCGCCCTGCCGTGGCATGCCGCCTACAGCGCCAGCAAGTTCGGCCTGCGCGGCGTCTCCGAGGTCCTGCGCTTCGACCTGCGCCGCCACCGCATCGGCGTCAGCCTCGTCTGCCCGGGCGCCGTCGCGACCCCGCTGGTCAACACCGTCGATATCGTCGGGATCGACCGGGAGAACGAAGAGGTCGCCGCGGCCATCGGCGGCTTCCACAAGATGGCCGCCTCACCGGAGAAAGCCGCCGCCGCGATCATCAAGGGCATCAAGAAGAACCGGTACATCGTGTACACGTCCTTCGATATCCGCTTCGGCTACTGGTGGTCGCGGAAGTTCGCCTTCCCCTACGAGGTCGCGATGCGCGTCGCCAACGACCAATTCGACCGCCTGGCGCGCAAGGCGCCGCCGAAGAAGGCGGTCCAGCAGGGGGCGCCGACTACCGCGCGCCGCGGATCGTCTGGATGATCCGCGGCCGCAGGTCGGAGGCCGTGATCACTGCGTCGGCGGAACCGACCTCGACGGCGCGCTCGATGTTGTGGACCGCGTCGAACTCGGCGGCGATCTCGGAGATCTTCTCCGCCCGCACCGCGGCCCGCAGGTCGTCGAGTTCGGCCGCCAGGGTGGCCCGGTCGGTGCCGGTCGCCGCGGCCAGCCGCGTCTCGAGTTCCTCCACGCGCGGATCGGCACCGGTGCGCGACCGCACGTCGCCGGCGAAGACGACGGCGGCGGCGGGTGCGCCGCCGAGCACGGAGGCGAACGAGCCCTCGAGGGCGAGCACGGTCATATTCGGGTTCAGCGCCTTGGAGAAGACGACGAACGCGCCGCCGTGGTAGCGCGAGATCACGCAGAACACGATCGGGCCGTCGAAGTTGACGATGGCCCGGCCGATCTCGGCGCCGTACTCGAGCTGCAGCTTGCGCATCGACTCCGGTGAGCCGTCGAAGCCCGACAGGTTCGCCAGGACCACCAACGGCCGGTTGCCGCTGGCCGAATTGATCGCGCGCGCAGCCTTTTTCGACGACAACGGGAACAACGTGCCCGCCGTGAACGTGTCCGGCCCGTCGGTCGGCACGAAGCCGCGGCGGGGGACCGGCTTGGACTCGATCCCGATCAGACACACCGGCGTGCCGCCCAGGTGCGCATCGGTGACGACGGTGTTCTCCGCGTCCGCCATGCCCGCCCAGCGCTCGATCGTCGGGTGGTCCTGGTCGGCGACCGCGCGCATCACGGCACGGATGTCGAAGGGCTTCTTACGATCCGGGTTCTTCTCGGCGGAGAAGATCTCGCCGACCGTCGCGAACTCGCTGCCGTCGACGGTATGCGGGAAATCGGAGATGTCCCGGTCGACCGGGTCGCTCGACTCGGCGTCACGCGGACGCTGTTCCCCGGGCACCACGTAGCTGTGCTCGTAGTGGTACATGAGGACGTCGCGGGCCGCAGGCAGGTCCGAGGCCCAGTACTGGCCCTCGCCGTTGGGGCCCATCACCCGGTCGTAGCCGCCGATGCCGAAGTTGTCCTCGGCGGAGACGCCGCCGGAGAAGTCCAGCGCCTGCTTGCCGGTGAGCACCATCGCCGAATCCGGGGTCATCACCAGGATGCCCTTGGTGTGCATGAGCATCGTGGCCTCGGCATTCCAGTACGCCTGGCCGCCGACGTTGATCCCGGTGACGACGATGTTGATCTCGTGGCCGTCCTGGGTGAACTCGACGATGCGCTTGAGCGCCGCAGCCACCCAGTCCAGGTTCTCGGTGCCCGAGTCCATCTCGACCGCGGCCCCCGACGAGAGGGCGTACCACTCGACCGGCACAGCCAGGCGCTCGGCCAGGTCGAGGGCGGCGATGATCCGACGGCATTCCGGTTCGGCCAGGGAGCCGAGCGACTTCGTCGGATCGCTGAGCACGATCACGCGGGTGATGCCCTCGGGGTATTTCGTCGACGGCGTGGTGATGGTGCCGACGACCACGGCGGCCGTGTTGCCGCCCTTGGCGCGGTTCACCGGGACCAGCTCGTCGGACTCGTCGAGGTCGTACTCCGCGAACTCGCCGAGGAAACCGGTCACCTCGTACGGGTAGGCGGTGCCGCGGCTGCTGGCGCGCAGCACCTTCTGCCGGTACTCGTCGAGCGGCTCCACCGCGTCGTCGTCGGGGTCGCCGACGGTGATCTGGGTGTCGCCGGCCGCGTCGGTCGTGATGTGCGCGGCGATCTTGCGCAGTTCACCGGTCTCCTTGTCGCGCTGGCGCCCGATGAGCAGGATCTCCTCGATCCCGGCACCTTCGGTGGACACCGAATTGCCCAACGTGTGCTCCACGACGAAGCGGAACTGTTCGCTGGAGACGTCGATCGGCGGCCAGATGTACATGACGATCCGGTTGGTGTTGAACCGCCGGTTGCGCGGGCGCTGCGACTGCGCGCGACGGATGGAGTCGACGCAGGTCGCGAAGTTGGTCTCCGCGGTCGGCAGCGTCAGCAGTCGGCCGTCCTCCTCGACGGCGGTCAGGTCGCGCAGCTGGGTGAACGCGACCAGCCGCTCGTCGGCCGGATTGGTCTTGGCGACACAGCGGTAGAGGTATACCTCTTCATCCGACGACGGGAGGCGGGTCAGGTCGAATTTGCGCCACCGCTCCATCTGCATCCGCTGTGCGATGTAGGGGTGCAGGCCGCGGATCAGGCGGTCCTCGGTCAACCCGGTCGCCGAGGGGCGGAACGTGTAGTGGTCGTGCATCGAACCGGCGTCGGCGGCGGCCACCGTGATGGTGACGCGGTGGATCTGACTCGGTAGTGCCTGGGCACTGACGACGTCGTGCAGCGCCGCGGCCATCTCGTCGGGGTTCTTCGGCTGGTCGGGCCAGCTGACGTAGATGTCGGCGTCGATCGACGCCGATCCGTCGCCGAGTTCGGCGAGCCCGGTCATCGCGGAGGGGAGTCCGGCGAAGTCGGTGGCAGCGGAGACGAGCATCGATCCGTCCCGCTGCGCGGTGACGAACGCACAGCCGCCGGCCGTGCGCGCCTCGACGGCCGAGAGCCCCTTGTTGCCGTAGTAGCGACGGGTCAGGACTTCGAGCATGACGCCGTTGTCCAGGCCCTCGGCCAAGCGCTGTCCGAGCAACCCGACGAGCGGCTCGGTGCTGCCGACCATCGCGGCGATGCGCTGCGAGCGGTCGGCGGCGTCGGGGTTCGCGTCGAGGTGGTCGAGGTGTTTGCGCGCATCGGAGAAGACGGCCTCACGCGTCTCGTGCAGGCGCGGGCGCCCGAACCAGGCGTGCAGGACGCCGCGGGCCAGGTCGGCCAGCGCGGGGAAGCGGACCTGGGTGGCCGAGGCCAACCGTTCCAACGACGAGCCCACCGGATCGCGCAGTTCCGGCGCCGGTGTCGGCTCCGAGAGCCACAGGCGCAGCAGTGCCGCGATCACCTGGGCGGTCTCGTCCTGGCGCTGCAACGCCAGGAAGGAGCGGAACACCGCACCCTCGAGGTCGGTGTTGCGCTCGAGCTTGGTGATCCCGTAGTGGCCCAGCGCGTATCGCAGCCGCGTCTGGAACGAATCCGGGATGCCAGCGACGTCCACGTCGAGACTTTGCAGATAGGTGTGGAAGTGTTCGCGCGCGCTGTGCACCCGCTCGTCGACGTGCTCGTCGTCCTTCGGGCGGATCCGGGCCAGCTCGGCCAGGTCGGCGAAGACGTCGATGAGCTCGGCCTCCTGCGCCAGCGGCGGGCCGTCCTGCGCGGCGACGGTGCTCCGGGCCTCCAGGTACTCGTCGAGCAGGCGGCGGTTCTCGTCCGGGTTGACGTCGAAGCCGAGCAGCAGGCTGCGCAGCTCCTCGCGGTCGCGGTCGGCGCGCTCCACGGGATCGACGTCGGCGGGGGCCTCCGGGAGGTCGAGGACGACGGCCTCGGTCTCGGTGCTCGCCTCTTCGGCCTCGTCCTCCAGGGGCTCGAGGCGCAGCATAGGTGCGCCGGCCTCCACCTGGGCGCCGACGATGACCTCGCACTCCCGCAGTCGCGCCTTGAACGGGGCGCGCAGCACGGTCTCCATCTTCATGCTCTCCAGCACGATGACCGGGTCGCCGGGCTCGACCTCGTCGCCGACCTGCAGCGGGGTCGCGATGACGAGCGCCGGCGCCGGGGCGCGCATGACGCCACCCTCGTCGCGGCTGACGCGGTGGGTGACCCCCTCCACGTCGACGAGGGAGATCGGGCCGTGCGTGTCGGTCAGCAGGCGGTAGCGCTTGCCGTTGACGGTGAGCTGCGCCGAGTATTGGTCGAAGCGCTCGAGGTCGACGTCGGCGGTGCGGACGTCGCCGCCGGCCTCGATGACGATGCGGAAGCGGTGGCCGCCGATCCGGGCGACGCGGACGCGGTAGGACACCCCGCGCAGCTTGAAGTCCACCGGCCGGCCGCTCTCGTGGTGGACCTGTGGCCGGCCGCCGTTCGCGGTGACCAGCAGGCGGTTGAGTTCGGCGTTCTCGGCCTCCTCGTAGGCGGCGATCGCGGCGACGGCGAGCGCGATCGAGGAGTGCTCGTGCGACACCAGGCGGCCCTCGCCGCGCACGCGGTCGATCCAGCCGGTGTCGGCACTGCCGTCGATGACCTCCGGCTGGTTCAGCAGGTCGATGATGAAGCTGCTGTTGGTGGCCCCGCCCTCGATCACCACACCGGTGCGCGACATGGCGCGGCGCAGGCGTCCCAGCGCCTCCTCCCGGGTGCTGCCGTAGGCGATGATCTTGGCGATCATCGAATCGAAGTCGGCCGGGATGGTGTCGCCCTCGCTGACGCCGGTGTCGACGCGGATCCCCGGCCCGGTGGGCAGGTTGAGCCGCACGATATGGCCGGGCGAGGGGGCGAAATCGCGGTCCGGGTCTTCGGCGTTGAGGCGGGCCTCGACGGCGTGACCGCGTTCGGCGGGCTTCTCGCCGTCCAGTTTGCCGCCGGAGGCGACGTGGATCTGGGCGCGGACCAGGTCGAAGCTGTTGGTCACCTCGGTGATCGGGTGCTCGACCTGCAGTCGGGTGTTGACCTCCAGGAAGGCGAACAGCTGCTCCCCGGGGTGGTAGAGGAATTCGACGGTGGCCGCACCGCGGTAGCCGACGCGCACGGCGAGGCGCTCGGCGGCTGCCTTGACCTCGTCGACCTGCTCGGGCGAGAGCACCGGCGAGGCCGATTCCTCGATGACCTTCTGGTTGCGTCGCTGCACCGAACAGTCGCGCACGCCCAGGGCCCAGGCGGTCTCCCCGTCGGAGATCACCTGGACCTCGACGTGGCGGGCGCCGGTGACCAGGCGCTCCAGGAACACGATGCCGCTGCCGAAGGCGCGCTCGGCCTCGTCGCGGGTGCGCTGGTAGGCGTCGACGAGATCGGCCTCGTCGTCGACCCGGCGGATGCCGCGACCGCCGCCGCCCGCGGTGGCCTTCAGCATCAACGGGTAGCCGATGTTCGCGGCCGCCTCGACGGCCTCCTCCTGCGTCGAGACCTCGCCGCGGCTCCACGGCGCGACGGGGACGCCGACCTCCTCGGCGATCAGCTTGGCGCCGATCTTGTCGCCGAGCTGGCGCATCGCCTCGGCGGACGGGCCGATGAAGGTGACGCCGATGCGGTCGCACAGTTCGGCGAAGGCCGGGTCTTCGGCCACGAAGCCCCAGCCGACCCAGGCCGCGTCGGCGCCGGTCTCGCGCAGTGCCGTCTCCAGCAGTTCCAGGTTCAGGTACGGCCGCTGTGCCGCGGGGCCGAGGTCGTAGGCGAGGTCGGCCTCGCGCACGAAGGTGGCCGTGCGATCGACGTCGGAGTAGAGCGCGACGGTTTGGATGTCGTTTCCGGTTTCGGCGTTGAGATCCCGTACGGCGTTGATGAGCCGCATGGCGGCCTCACCTCGGTTGACTATGGCGATGCGGCGAAACATTCGGTCTCTCTGCGTCGGGCCGCCCTGAGGGCAGGCTGATCGGATTCGGGCACGCGAAGCAGTTCGGGAATGACCCCGAACGGTGCTCTCATCGTAGGGGTAGCCGGTTCAAAGACCATGGCTACTGTCACGTAACCCCCCACAACGTGACAAAGACAACTGGCTACTGATGAGTAAGCCGGTGGTTCTGTGGTCTAGCGGATCGGGACTGCGCGGTACCGGATCAAAATCCTTCGTCGTCGAGCGGCGGCGGGGCGGCACGACGGCGGTCCTGGCGCTGTGTCGGCGCCGCCTGCTGGGAGGGCCGAACGGCCGCCGGTCCGCTCGACCGCGGGGGCCGCGGCGGATGCGTCGCACCGCTCGGGCGGCGCGCGAGACCGTTCCCGGGGACGACGGAGGGCGCGGCCCGGAACGGCTGCTCGGGGCGGGGGGTCGCGTCGGACGGGCCTCCCGCGCGGTGACGTGGGCCTGGGCGGCCGCGCGGCTCGCGCGGACGGCCGCGGACTCGGGCCGCACGACGGCGGTCGCGGGGTCGGCGGGCCGCACCGCGGTGGCGGATTTACGGATAGCGCCGGTGGCACTCGCGCTCTTCGCGGCGGCCCGTTTCGACGCCCGCTCCGCCTGTTGGGCCCGACGCGCGCTGCGATAGCGCCAATACCGCACCAGCACGACGGTCAGCACGGCGAGGAAGGTGAAGAGGATGACCGGGAAGTCCTTGGAGAACGCGAAAACCTGCTTGATCAGCAGCGAATTGAGTTCGGGAACGTGGGCGCTGGTGACGAGGCCTTTGACTTGCACGCCGATGACGCGGGCCACGACCAGGCCGACGGCGATCAGGGGCGGCTGGACGGCGGCGGTGAACAGCGCGCGGTTGCGCACCGCGAGAGCGGCCAGCAGGCAGCCGACGGCGAAGCCGATCGGGCGCGCGTAGACACCGTCGGCGATGGAGAACATGCGGGATGCGGCGGAGTCGATCGCAATCCCGAGCAACGCGAATCCAAACGCGATGAGCACCGCGCCCCACCACGGGACACCGCGGCGCTGGGCGCTGACGGACTGCTCGGCGAGGGGAACGTCGGGCTCGGATTGCAGAAATCGCACACGTCAACGGTACCGGGTGGACCCCTGTTTGCCGGTAACCGAACCCTCGCGCGGGTGTCGAGACTCACGACCGGAACGGGGCATGACCCGAGGATTGCCGGATTTCTGCCGTTACCGGTCGCGGCGGCTCCGGTGCCCGGTCGGGTCCAAGGGCGTCGAGTTCGCTGAGTTTGCGCGCGGTGACCCCCAGGCGGCTCTCCACCGTTCCGATCGTCGAGTTGTACGAGTCGACGGCCTTGCCCAGGCTGGCGCCGAGCCGGTCGAGTTGGGTGAAGACCCCGCCGAGACGGCTCGCCAGCTCCTTGCCGAGGGCATGGATGGTCTGCGCCTCGTCGGTGACCGATTGCTGCTGCCAGCCCAGGGCGGCGGTGCGCAGCAGGGCGATGAGCGACGACGGCGTCGCCAGCACGACGTCGCGCGCGTAGGCGTACTCGAAGAGGTCGTCGGCAGCCCGGGCCGCGGCCTCGAGGATCGGGTCGCCGGGTAGGAACATCACGACCATCTCCGGCCCCGGCTGGAAGGCGGCCCAGTAGGACTTGGAGCTCAGCGCTCCGATATGGGCGCGCACCGCGCGGGCGTGGTCGGCGAGCAGCCGCTCCTGTTGCCGGGGATCGGTGGCGGCCAGGGCGTCCAGATAGGCCTGCAACGGGACCTTGGCGTCGACGACGAGGTGCCGATCCCCGGCGAGGTGGACGACGAGGTCCGGGCGGACCCGGTCCTCACCCGCCTTGACGCTGACCTGGGTGGAGAAGTCGCAGTGCTTGCTCATCCCGGCGAGCTCGACGACGCGCTCCAACTGCATCTCGCCCCAGCGGCCGCGCAGGTTCGGGGTGTGCAGGGCATTGGTCAGGGTCTGCGCGGCCGTACCCAACCGGTGCGACGCCTGCTGCATGTCGCGGACCTGCTCGGTCAGCCCGGCGTAGGCGCCGATCCGCTCGCGCTCGGTGCGGTGGACCTGTTCGGCCAACCGGTGCAGCGACTCGTGCAGCGGGCCCACGACGTGATGCACCGATGCCCCGATCGCGGCGGATTGTCGTCGTGCGGCGTCCTCGCTGGCGGCCGCGAGCGCGCGCGAGGCCAGCTCCGAGGATTCCCGAACCGCGGCCGCCTCGGCCCGCGCCGCGGCGAGGGCCGGCGCGACCCGGGAGGCGTGCACGCTCCACCCGACGACGAAGCCGGCTAGCAGGGCGCAGCACACGAGTGCGATCACCGAGGAAATGGCCATGCGGGGATCGTCGCAGAGGGGTCTGACAATCAGGCGGGGATCAGCCCTGCGCTTCGCGGTCGAGCAGCCGGCGCTTGATCTCGAGGCCGTAGCGGAAGCCGCCCAGCGTCCCGTCCGAGCGCTGGACCCGGTGGCACGGGACGAACAGCGCCGCGGCGTTGCTCGCGCAGGCCATCGCCGCGGCGCGGACCGCCGTCGGGTTGCCCGCCATCTCGGCGAACTCGGTGTAGGTGCGGACCTGTCCCGCGGGCACCGTCCGCAGCACCTTCCACGCCTGCTCGATGAACGGTCCGCCGGCCTGCACCACGGCGATCTCGTCGATCCGGGCCGTCTCCCCGTCGTAGTAGGCGGTGACGGCGTCGCGGATGTGCTTGCCCTCGCCGCCGTCGTCCGCGGTGGTCTCCGTCGGTCGCAGCCGCGGGTTGATCAGCGCGCGCAGGTAGTCGGCGTCGGCGGTCCACCCCGAGGCGAGGAGGGTCCCGCCGTCGTGGATGACGGTGAACGGTCCGTCCGGGGTCTCGGTGGTGAAGGTGCTTGCGGTGTGGGCGTTCTCGGTCATGGGATGTCTCCTTGGTCGTCGGTACGGTCGGGTGTGGGGAGCAGTGCGTGCCGCCACAGGTGCATCGACGCGTAGGAGCGCCACGGTGCGACACTCGCGAGATCCGCGAAGTCGATGGACAGATCGGCGGCGGCTTTGGCGACCACCAGGTCGGTGTCCAATGCGACGTCGGGATCGCCGGCCACCGTCATGCTCAGGTAGTCCGCGGTCCAGGCGCCGATTCCGGGGCGCGCCAACAAGGCGACACGTAACTCTGACGCATCGACCCCCGCGTGCAGTTCCACCTCGCCGTCGGCGACGGCGCGCGCGATCCCGACGATCGCGTCGACGCGTCGTCGCGGACCGCGCAGCACGTCACCGCCGTGCTCGGCGATCGCGGCCGGTGTCGGAAACAGGTGATCGGGGCCGTCGTCGCTGGTCCACGGCACTTTCTCGCCGAGTTCGGCGACCAGGCGGCCCAGATGGGTGCGCGCCGCGGCGACGCTGATCTGCTGGCCGACCATCGTCGAGACGAGCGAGGCGAAGGGGTCGCAACTGCCCGGCACACGTACACCGGGGGCGGCGCGCACCAGCGGTGCCAGGTGCCCGCGCGAGAGTGCCGCCTGCACCGCCGTGATGTCGGCGTCGAGGTCGAGTAGCCGTCGGATCCGCGCCACCGCCGTGCCCAGATCGCGCAGATCCAGGTGGCGCAAACCCAGCCGCACGTGATCGTCGTGCAGGCCGATGTCCGCCAGCGCGGGACCGTGCGGCAGGGACAGGATCCGCTGGGCGGGCGTGGAGTGCCCGGGGATGGCGTGGTTGCCCAGGTGGAGTTCGAGCCACCGTCGGTGCAGCGGCTTGCGGAAGGGCAGGCGCAGGGTCAGCAGGTGGTCGCCTGCGGGGCGCGGTGCCGACGTGCCGCGCAATTGCGACGGCGAGGCGGCGAACACCGCGCGGATCGTGTCGTTGAATTGGCGCACGCTGGAGAAGCCCGCCGCATAGGCGATGTCGGTCATGGACAGGTCGGTGCGGGTGAGCAGGATGCGCGCGTTGGTGGCGCGTTGGGCGCGGCTCAGTGCCAGCGGTCCCGCGCCGAATTCGGCGACCAGGATGCGTTCGAGCTGGCGCGACGAGTATCCGAGCGTCGACGCCAGTCCCGGCACGCCGTCGCGGTCCACGACGCCGTCGGCGATGAGGCGCATGGCCCGGGCCGCCACGTCGGCGCTGTGGTCCCACCGCGGTGAACCGGGCACGGCGTCGGGGACGCAGCGGCGACAGGCGCGGAAGCCGCGGCGCTGTGCGGCGGCCGCCGTCGACACGAACTCGACGTTGGCGCGCCGCGGCGTGCGCGCCGGACAGGACGGGCGGCAGTAGATCCCGGTGCTGGTGACGGCGGCGAAGAATTGGCCGTCGAATCGCTCGTCGCGGGATTCGAGCGCCCGATAGCAGCGGTCGAAGTCGAGGTCGGCCAGCTGCGTCATGTCTCCACTCTGGCACTGACGACGAGGCCGTCGCTAGCGGAAATACGACATCGCAGCAAGTGGGTGGTTTCGTCCGGTTCCTCCGTTGCGCGTATGTGACAATGCGGCGGTGACGACAGATGACACGACCCCGACCACCGCGCAGCCGGAGACCCCCGCGCGCGACCGCCTCGACGTGGCCAAAGACTGGCTGACCAGTGCGTCACGGGTATCGCTGCAGATCATCGCCGTCTGCCTGCTGTTGGCGCTCGTCGGCTACATCCTGGGCAAATTGTGGGCCGGGGTCATGCCGGTGGCGCTGGCCCTGCTGTTCGCGACCGTGCTGTGGCCGGCGGTGGCGTGGTTGCGCCGCCACGGCGTCGGCGACTCCGCGGCGGCCGCGTTGATGACGGTGACGGGGATCCTCGTCGTCGTGGGCGTGGTGGCCGGCATCGTGCCGTCGGTGGTCAGTCAGGCCGACGACATCGGGCACAAGGCGGCCGAGGGGATCACCAAGGCGAAATCCTGGCTGCAGGGCCCGCCGTTCAACATCGGCGACGACCAGATCAGCAAGCTGCTGGACACGCTGCAGGACAAGGTCAAGGAGAGTTCCGGGGCCATCGCGCACACCGCGGTCAGCGGCGTGAGCACCGCGACGTCGACGCTCATGATGGTGTTCACCGTCCTGATCCTGGTGTTCTTCTTCCTCAAAGACGGATCCAAATTCCTGCCGTGGCTGCGGCGGACGACCGGCGACCGGGCCAGCGGCCACCTCGCCGATCTCCTCGGCCGGATCTGGGCGACACTGTCCGGGTTCATCCGCACCCAGGCGATCGTCAGCTTCATCGACGCGCTGTTCATCGGTGCCGCGCTGTTCGTCTTGAAGGTGCCGCTGGCCGGGGTGCTGACCATCATCACGTTCATCGCCGGCTTCGTGCCGATCGTCGGTGCCGTGGTCGCCGGTGCGCTGGCCGTTCTCATCGCGCTGGTGGGCAAGTCGTGGATCGCCGCGGCGATCATGCTCGTGGTGATCCTCGTCGTGCAGCAGATCGAGGGCAACGTGTTGCAGCCGTGGCTGCAGGCGAAGGTCATGGAACTGCACGCCGCGGTCGTGCTGCTGGCGGTGTTGCTGGGCGGCTCGATGTGGGGGATCACCGGCGCATTCCTGGCCGTGCCCGTGGCGGCGACGATCGCGGTGGTCTTCCGCTATACCAACGAGCAGTTGGCGCGCAAGGCCGGTGAGGCGCCGCCGCCGGACACCGGTCCCGTCGAGGTCTGAGCCGCCTAGCTGCGCGCGGCCTCGATGGCCGGGCCGATGATGGAGGCCAGGTCGGCGGCCACGTCGCGGTCGCCCTCCGGCGGCATGGCGACGTAGCTCAGCGCCATGCGGGTGACCGCGCGTGCGACGCGCAACTCGTCGTCGGCGGACATGGTCAGCCACGTCGAGTCGTGAAACGCCCGTTGGAGGACCTCGGAGGCCGTGGTGATGAGCGGGGCCGCATCGGTGGTGATGAGTTTCAGCAGGTCGGGCTTCGCCTCCCCGGCGAGCAGCGAAGCGACCATCGGATCGGTGGCGACACCGGCGAAGTACTCGGCGAATCCGTCCTGGAGTGCGCCGTGCACGTCGTCGGGATGGCTGGAGAGGGCGTCGCCCACGATCGACGCCAACTGGACGGCGAGCCGCCGCGCATAGGACTGCGCCAAGCCGTAGCGGCTGCCGAACTCGTTGTAGACGGTCTGCCGGCTCACCCCGGCCGCGGTGGCCACGTCGGACATCCGGATCTGCGACCAATCCCGTTCGACGAGAAGGCCGCGCAGACCGTCGAGCAGCGAGTTCCGCAGCAGCGAGCGGCTCTCCTGCGCGTAGGAGCGGGTCATACGCCGACCCGCTCGGTCAGCGCCTCGCCGATCTCCGTGCGCATCGCCCGACCGGCCGCCGGGCGTCCGAGGCACACCGCGCCGATCAGGTCGTCCCCCCGATAGCACCGCACGGTGGCGTCGAACGAGTCGATGTCACCGTCGACGTCGATCCGATCGGCCGCACCTGGCCATCCCACGAGTTGCATATTCGTACCGTAGTGGACCGTCCAGGCCAGCGGGATGCGCGAGATCGTCGACGTGTCGGGGGCCTCGAGACCGAGGTCGGCCAGGATCGTCGCGGCGACGACCTTGCCGTGCTCGGTCGCCGTCATCCACTGTTCGGCACGCGACGGCTCGCCGGTGAGCGGATGCGGTCGTGCCGCGACGTCGCCGGCCGCGTAGATGTTGGCGACGTCGGTGCGCAGATCCTCGTCGACGACGACGCCGGCCGGTGAGGTCGTCGCACCCGCCGACCGGGCCAGGCCGGTCTCCGGGACCATGCCGATGGCGGCGACGACGGTACCGCCGTGTGCGGTGCCGTCCGCGGTGACGACGGATGCCGGTGTGGCCGAGGTGATCTCGACACCGGTGTGGATGTCGACGCCGTTGCCGCGATGCAGTTCGGCGAGCGCGACGGCGACCTCGCGGGGCAGGACTCGGGTCAGCACGGCCGGAGCGGACTCGAGGACCGTCACGGGGTGACCGGCCGACGCCGCGGAGGCCGCGATCTCCAGGCCGATGAGGCCACCGCCGACGATGACCGCGGGACCGTCCGCGAGGCTTTCCCGCAAGGCCAGCGCGTCGTCGTGGTTGCGCAGCGCGGGGACGGCCGGTTCGATCGCGTCGACCCGGCGTGGGCGCCCGCCGGTGGCCAGCACCAGCGCGTCATACGCAAACCGCCGGCCATCGGCGCAGACGACCCCTCGATCGGCTGCGTCGATTTCGGCGACCTCGGTCCCGGTGACGATCTCGATGTCGCGCTCGGCCCAGAACTCCGGCTTGCGCAGCGTGACCTTCTCCGGCGAGAGGTCGGCGGCGAGCAGGTCTTTGCTGAGCGCGGTGCGGCGGTAGGGCAGGTGCGGCTCGTCGCCGATCAGGGTGACGGGGCCGTCGAAGCCGGCGGCCCGCAGCGACTCGGCGGCGGTGATGCCGGCGATACCGCCGCCGACGATCACCACGCGCCGAGCCGGACCGGCCGATGCCGCGGGGGCGTTCACGACCGGGCCACCTCGACCATTTCGAAGTCGGCCTTGGCGGCGCCGCAGTCCGGGCAGCTCCAGTCGTCGGGGATGTCGTCCCAGCGGGTGCCCGGCTCGATGCCGTCCTCGGGCCAGCCCAACTCCTCGTCGTACTCGAACCCGCACTGTTCACAGCGGTACAGCTTGAAGTCCATGGTCATACTCCTTCGAAATCAATCTTTTCTCGAACCCCGCAGTCGGGGCAGGCCCAGTCGTCGGGCACGTCGGTCCAGGCGGTTCCGGCGGGGAATCCCTCGCGCGGGTCGCCGGCGGCCTCGTCGTAGACGTATTCGCACACCGGACAGCGGTAGGCGCTCATGCGGCGGCTCCGTGCTTGGCGAGGATCTTCTCCCGCTTGTTGGGCTGGAGGTTCGCCTTGGCGACGTCGCCGTCGTAGTGCTCGATGACGCGGTGGTCCATCACCTTGCGCCAGACGGGCGGGAAGTAGGCCAGCGTGATCATGCTGGCGTATCCGCTGGGCAGGTTCGGCGCCTCGTCGAAGCTCCGCAGCACCTGGTAGCGCCGCGTGGGGTTGGCGTGGTGGTCGCTGTGGCGCTGCAGGTGGTAGAGGAAGATGTTGGTGCAGATGTGGTCGGAGTTCCAGCTGTGCTGCGGGGTGCAGCGCTCGTAGCGACCGGTCTTCGTCTTCTGCCGCAGCAGGCCGTAGTGCTCCAGGTAGTTCACGGTCTCCAGCAGGGAGAAGCCGTAGACGGCCTGGATGATCAGGAACGGCAGGATGCCGATGCCGAAGATGGCCAGCAGGGCGCCCCACAGGACGATGGAGAAGGCCCAGGCGTTGAGCACGTCGTTGCTCGGGTGCCAGAAGGACTTGTCGGCACGCTTGAGGCGGTTGCGCTCCAGCTTGATCGACGAGCGCAGGCTGCCCCAGACGCTGCGCGGCAGGAAGCGCCAGAACGTTTCGCCCAGTCGTGAGCTCGCCGGGTCCTCGGGGGTGGCGACCCGCACGTGGTGGCCGCGGTTGTGCTCGATGTAGAAGTGCCCGTAGAAGGTCTGGGCCAGCGTGATCTTGGACAGCCAGCGTTCCAGGCTGTCCTTCTTGTGGCCGAGTTCGTGGGCGGTGTTGATGCCGATGCCACCCATCGCGCCGATGGAGAGGGCGAGACCGATCTTCGACGCGAGACTCAGCCCGCCGTCGATGCCCATCCAACTGACGCTGTGAGCCGACCACAGGTAGCCAGCGGTGAACAGGCTCGCGATCTGGAACGGGACGTAGGCGTAGGTGCAGTAGCGGTAGTACTTGTCGTTCTCCAGCTTCTCGATCAGCTCGTCGGGCGGATTGGAGCCGTCGGGGCCGAAGAAGACGTCGAGGATCGGAAGGAGGACGTAGACCAGCAGAGGCCCGATCCACCACCACATCGGGGAGACGGTGGCGATCAGATGGGTGACCGGGTTGTCGAAGCGGCTACCCAACCAGTTGGAGAACGTGATGATTCCGATGCCGACGAAGAGTGCCGTCGGGGCGATGAGGCCCAGGAGCCAGAGATAGCGCTTCTTGTCGCGCCACTGGAGCGGGTCGACCGCTCCGGTCGCGTCACCGCCGTGCGTGACGTCCCGTCGGATGGGGGCTGCGGTCATGATGACCTCCTTGAATCGAGTCGGACTGTGACTGCTGCCACTAGACATTAACAGCGCATATGTCGAATGTCTATACATTGACATCTATTTGTAAACCATTGCCGACGCCGACGTCCTCGGGTGGAGGGCGGTTCTATACGATGGCCGGGGTATCTGTGCTGTTCACGAGAGGGGATCGGGTGGGTCTGGCCGAGCAGATCGCTGCGCGCGACGACGGGGTGCTGCTGTTCAGCCTCACCCCGCCGCGGTCGTCGACGATCCCCGACGAGGCGCGTCGGATCGCCGACGTCACGCTGGGGCGGCTGAAGAATCTCGACATCGACGGACTCGTGCTCTACGACATCGATGACGAGAGCGACCGCAACCCGGCGCAGCGGCCCTTCCCGTACCTTCCCACGATGGATCCCGCGGTCTTCCTCGACGAGTATCTCGGGCAGTGGGACCGGCCGGCCGTCGTCTACCGCTGCGTCGGCAAATACGACGAGCAGGAGATGGAGCGCTGGCTCGCGCGGCAGGACCCGGGCAACGTGCTGAGCGTCTTCGTCGGCGCATCGTCGAGCGAGAAGGACCGCGCGCTGGAATTGCCGACCGCCCAGAAGCTGCGCGCCGAGGTGAATCCGAAACTCCAGCTGGGCGGTGTCGCGATCCCGGAGCGCCATTCGCGCACCGGTGCCGAGCACCAGCGCATGATCGCCAAGCAGCAGGCCGGGGTGTCGTTCTTCGTCACGCAGGTGGTCTACGACGTGTCGGCCGCCAAGTCGATGCTCTCGGACTACTTCTACGGCTGCGCCGAGACGGGGATCGAGCCGGTGCCGGTGATCTTCACGCTCTCGGTGTGCGGCTCGATGAAGACCGTCGAGTTCCTCGAATGGCTCGGCGTCGACGTGCCGCGCTGGCTGCACAACGACCTCTCGCATGCCGACGATCCGCTGACGGTCTCCTTCGACCAGTGCCTGGCGACCGCCGAGAACCTTTCCGACTTCGCCCGTCGGCTGGGCACCCCGTCGGGATTCAACGTCGAGAGCGTCTCCAACCGGCGTCGGGAGATCGAGGCGTCCGTCGACCTCGCCGCGCGCCTGCGGTCGGCCTAGTTCGTCGTGCCTTTCTTCGCGTCTGGTCCCGCTATCAGCATCGAGTAGATGGCTCCGCGCAGATCGGGTCGGGGCGCGTCGTCGTAAAGCTCGACGAGTGCGGTCTCGGCCACCATGGCGACGGCCATCGTCGCGACCGCCTCGGGTGCGGCCCAGCCGATCGCCGCGGTGTCCGCGGCGATCAGTGCCGCGGCGTCGGCGTTGCGCGACACCACCTCGGGAAGCAGATCGGCCTCGGTGCGGGACTGTGCGAGCAGCGCCTTGGTCGCCTTGGTGCGACGGCATGCGTCGAGGAATGCCTCGATGCCGACGCGCAACCGCTCGGCCCCGGGATCGAGTCCGTCGATGGCGGCCCAGACCTCGGTGTTCAGGGCCTCGTGATAGGCGCGGTGGAGGGCGACGAGGTAGTCGCGGCGGGTGGGGAAGTGGTGGTAGAAGGCGCCTTTGGCCATCCCGGCCGTCTCGACGACGGCGTTCACCGACAGGCCGGTGAGCCCTCGGTCCGCGGCGACGGCGACGCCGGCGTCGAGGAGTGCGTTGCGACCGGGTTCGGCGGGGCGTGCCATCGTCGGCCTCCTTCGGATTCGACCAATGGTATCCCGCCGGGAGCCATGCTACGGTCGTTAACCGACCGGGTGGTCGGTTAACGAGATCGGGAGGCAGACGATGAGACTTGTACGCGGATTCGGTGTGGCGATGGCGGTCGCGGCAATGGTGACGGGCGCCGTCGGCGCGGCCGCGCCGGGAAAGGCGGCGGCGACGCCGAGCTACAGCTATCTGTCCGGGCTCGCGGCTCAGCTCGGCGGGCCGGACACGGCACCGCCCGGAGCCAACGACTGGCACTGTCGGCCCACGGCGAAACATCGGAACCCCGTCGTCCTCCTGCACGGGCTGAGCAACGACACCATCACCTGGAACACCATGTCGCCGGTGCTCTCGCGCGCCGGGTACTGCGTGTTCAGCACGACCTACGGTCGTGGCGGAATGGGGCCGGTGGGGGCGGTGACCACCGCTCAGGTGAGCGCGCACCAGATCGCGCGCTTCATCGACCGGGTGCGGGCCGCGACGGGGGCGGGCAAGGTCGACCTGGTCGGTCACTCGATGGGCGGGGCGATTCCGTTCTACTACCTCGGTCACCTGGGCGGACTGCCCAAGGTCGACCACTACGTCGCCCTGGCCGCGCCGTTCCACGGGTCGACGCTCAGCGGGGTGGCCACCGCGCTCGCCGGTCTGATGAACGTTCCGGGGTTCGCGCAGCAGTGCGGCGGACCGTGCCAGTTCAACCCTGGGGCGCCGTTCCTACGCGAACTGAACCCGGACCCGGCCATCGCGCCGGACATCAGGTTCACGACCATCGTCAGCAGGTATGACGAGATCGCCACGCCCTTCCAGACCGGCCTGCTGTACGGGCCCAACGTGCGTCGGGTCGTCCTGCAGGACCGATGCGCCACCGACTACACCGAACACTACGAACTGCCGGCGGACCCGATCGCGGTGCGCGAGGTGTTGAACTCACTCGATCCGTCGACGGCGCGACCGGCGGACTGCACCACCGTGCTGCCGTTCGTCGGGCCGATCGGCGGTGCGGACGTGCTGGGCCGCTAGTCGTCGAGCGCGCTGATCGCGATGCCGTACGGCAGGAACCGGACCCGACGGTGGTCGTCGGTGTTGTGCTGGTTCGCGCGCAGCGCCTCGATCTCGGTGGGGAAGACCTGCTCGACGCGAGCGGACTCGCCGTCGCGCGCGATGATCGCCCACACGCCGTTGCCGGCCTCGCCGGCGGTCTCCGGTTCGCGTCGCGGGCTGCGCGTCGCGGTGCTGAAGGCCGACGAGAAGGACGATCCCTGGTTCTCGAGGAACTTGGAGAACAAGCCCTTGAGGCTGTCGCCGGCCTCGCGGGTGAAGCGATCGAAGTCGTCCGGGTCCATGCCGAAGGGGCCCTCGTTGTAAGCCATGTCGGTCTCCTGGGGTGAAGGGCGCGTTGCCCGATAGGTATTTGCCCAGTAAACGCGCGATCCGCCCGGATTGTTCCGAAACGGCGCCGGATAGACTGACGTCCCGTGAGTCTCACCCTCGGAATCGTCGGGCTGCCCAACGTCGGCAAGTCCACCCTGTTCAACGCGCTGACGCGCAACGACGTGCTCGCCGCGAACTACCCGTTCGCCACGATCGAGCCGAATATCGGGGTGGTGGAACTGCCCGATCCGCGTCTGCAACGCCTCGCCGAGATCTTCGGCTCCGAGCGCATCCTGCCCGCCACGGTGTCCTTCGTCGACATCGCCGGCATCGTCAAGGGCGCGTCGGAGGGCGAGGGGATGGGCAACCAGTTCCTCGCCAATATCCGTGAGGCCGACGCGATCTGCCAGGTGGTGCGCGTCTTCGCCGACGACGACGTGGTGCACGTCGACGGTCGCGTCGACCCGCTGGCCGACATCGGGGTGATCGAAACCGAGCTGATCCTCGCCGATTTGCAGACGCTGGAGAAGGCGATCCCGCGCTTGGAGAAGGACGCGCGCAAGAACAAGGACCTGGCCGAGACGCTGGCCGCCGCGCAGCAGGCGCAGGAGATCCTCAACGACGGCAAGACGCTGTTCGCGGCGAAGGACTCCTTCGACCTGGCCTCGGTGCGCGAGCTGCACCTGATGACGGCCAAGCCGTTCCTGTACGTGTTCAACGCCGACGAGGGCGTCCTGACCGACGAGGCCCGTCGTGCCGAGTTGCTGGCCGCGATCGCCCCCGCCGACGCGGTGTTCCTCGACGCCAAGGTGGAGAGCGAGCTGCTCGAGCTCGACGAGGAAGACGCCCAGGAACTGCTCGATTCCATCGGGCAGGACGAGCCGGGCCTGCGGTCGTTGGCGCGGGCCGGCTTCCACACCCTGGGCTTGCAGACGTATCTGACGGCCGGCCCCAAGGAGTCGCGCGCCTGGACGATCCACCAGGGCGACACCGCGCCCAAGGCGGCCGGCGTGATCCACACCGACTTCGAGAAGGGCTTCATCAAGGCCGAGGTCGTCTCCTTCGAGGACCTCGATTCGGCCGGCTCCATGGCCGACGCCAAAGCCGCCGGCAAGGTCCGCATGGAGGGGAAGGACTACGTCATGAAGGATGGGGACGTGGTCGAGTTCCGGCACGGAGGAACGTCTGGGAGCGGTAAGAAGTAGGCACGTTCTACGCGCCCCTCGCGGTCACGTGAAGGGCGCTCACCATCCATAGCGATCGCGGAGTTGCCAGAGGCTTTCGAGAAGGGGATGCCGTGGTCGATGAGGATCCAGGGCAGCTGGAGAACGAGGAGCGCCATGTCACGCTCCGCTCGCTCGGGCCCGAGTTCGACGAGGCACAGCACGGTGTCTATCTACGGCACCTCGAAGAGGCCGTGCTAGAGAAGAAGACCCGCAACATCGCCCTCACGGGCCGCTACGGGGCCGGCAAGTCCAGCGTCCTCGACGCCTTCGAGAAGAAGCACCCGAAGTCGACCGTCCGGATCAGTATCAACACGCTCGGTCCTGACGAAGATGACGAGGATCTGACGAACCGGATCCAGAAGGAACTCGTCAAGCAACTCGTCTATCGGCTTGAGCCCGGCAAGATCCGCCGCTCGAGGTTCGCTCGTCCGAAGCCGCTGACGAAGACCAGGGCGTTCGTCCAGGCGCTAGGGGCGAGCGCCGTCGGCTTGGGCATCCTGTGGCTACTCGGCGTGCGCCCGATGGCGGACTGGCCCGGCGCTGGCGCGGACGCCACCGCCCGCGTCGGACTGGCGGCACTGTTCTTTGGTCTGGTTCTGCTCGCGGCATGGGCCGTCCGCTGGATCATCGGGGACAGGATCGTCTCCGAGGTCACGACGGCAGGTACGAAGATCGCGCTCGGTGAGGGACCGACCACTTACTTCGACAGCTTCCTCGACGAGATCGTCGCGTTCTTCGACGCGGTGGAGCCTGCGTTCGTGATCTTCGAGGACCTCGACAGGTTCGACGACCCTCAGATTTTCGACTCCCTCCGCGAGCTCAACACGCTTGTTAACGCATCGGTGGGCTGGCGGGACAAGACGCAGCCTCTGCGGTTCATCTACGCGATCAAGGACAGCCTGTTCGAGCAGCTCGGAGCGGACCCCGAGCCCGACGCGGCCGGCGCAACGCCCCGGCTCGACGTCGCGGCCGCAGCGGTCCAGCGGGCCAACCGGACCAAGTTCTTCGAGATGGTCATCCCGATCGTCCCTTTCATCTCGCACCGCAACGCGCGCGACCACCTTGCCGGGGCGCTCGTGTCGCTCGGCTTCGAGGATGGCCTCGTGTCGCGGCCGCTCCTCGACCTGATCGCACGGCACACGACCGACATGCGGCTCATGATCAACATCTGCAACGAGTTCGCGGTGTTCGCGGAGCACCTGCTGTGGGCGGAGAACCCCGCGCCCGGCATGACTCCCGATCACCTCTTCGCCCTCGTGGCCTACAAGAACTTTCACCTCGCCGACTTCGAGGCCATCTCGCAGCGCACGAGCACGCTCGACGAGTTCGAGCGCCTCCACCGCGACGAGGTCCGGGCCCTCATCTCAGGTCTGCAGGACCAGCGGCGCGAGAGGCAACGGACCGAGGAGCAGCGCGAGCGCCGGGAACGCACTGCCCCCGAGCTGGGACGCCGGCTCCGAGACGTCAAGGACATGTTCCCGCCCGCGAACGGGTGGCCCTACGTCTCGGTCACGGTGGACGGACAGAGCTTCGCCTTTGACGCGGTCGACACCGTGGAGTTCTGGGAACTGGTCGCCAAGGAGAAGTCCTTTGCCATCACCCAGAGGCACAACTCGAGCCCTCTGGTGCTCGACCAGGAACGTCTCGGGCGGGTCTTCCCCGAGATCACGAACGCCGCGGAGTGGCTTCCCCCCGATCCTGCCGAGCTCGCGAGGCTGACCCGCCAGTACGACAGCGACATCTCGACCTTGCGCGGAGCCGACTTCGACGGGTTGGCCCGCTACGAGCGCGTGCCAAAGGGGCGCATCCGGTTCGACGAGCGGATTGACGAGGTGCTCGAGTCGGAGCTGGCGCGCGATCTCGTCCGGCGGGGCTTCATCACGCGCAACTACGCGGAGTACTCGGCGATCTTCTACGGGAGCTTCGTCGGGGTCGACGTCGCGTTCTTCTACAATCACGCGGTCCAGCCGAACGAGATGTACCTCGACTACGAGTTCACCTCCGAGAACGCGATGAGCAATCTCCTCGAGCAGGTCCCGGCAGACTTCACGAGCAGCGTGAGCGCTCTGAACATCCGCGTCGCCTCCTACCTGCTCGACGAGCGACCGGACGAGGCGGAGAAGCTCGTGGCCTACATGGTCACGCACGACGACGCGAATGTTCGGACATTCATCGACGCCTTCCTTAATGCTCCGGACGCTCCGCGGGAGGCCCTCGTCCGACAGTTGGCTCGGCATCCGTGGCGAGAAACTTTCGAGTACCTTGCGAGTCACCCCGGGATCTCTGACCACGCGACGCGCATCAGGCTGTTCGACACCGCGCTGCTGAGCGCACGGCACGTCGATTCCTACGAGATCGGGGAAGCGGCGCGACCCCTGATCGGGTCCAGCTATCCGCTTCTGACCGCGGTTAGAGAGGACCATGACCCCGAGCGGACGGTTCGGGTCTTCGAGTTCCTTGAGGCAGTAGGACTCGTCGTTGAAGAGCTGAGCACTCTCAACGCCCTGCTGCGGGATCGGGTCGTAGGTGCACGGATGTACGCAGTCAACGTGAAGAACCTGCGAGTGGCGCTCGGGATCGAAACCGAGCCGACTCTCGATGCGGTGCGCACGAACGGCAGCGTGTGGGAGTTCTGTCGAACGCGCATCTCGGACTACGTCTCCACCATGGACGCGGCCCTGCCGGATCAGCCGATCGTCCTCACGGAGGGTGCGCTGATCGGGATCCTCAACGAGCAGCACGATGTGTGGACGGAGGAGACTATCCGGGAGGTTCTCGATCGAAGCGCAGACACGTCCGCGATCGAGAACGTCGGGGACGTTCCGCGGTCGACCTGGCCAGCCGTCGTCGATGCGTGCCTCATGGTCCCGACCGTGGCGAACATCTTCGCCTACGTCGAGGCCCACGGGATCGACGAAGGGCTGTCCGGCCTGCTTGCCGGCGATGGGGGCGACCCGCTGGAGCTGCAGGAGGTCGACATGACCGAGGAAGCGGATAGGAACGCTCTTGCTGTCCGGCTGCTCAACGCTTCGGCTCACCTCAAGCCGGATGCCCGGGTCCGGCTCGTCGAGCAACTGCGTCTCGACTCCGAGATCGAGGTGACCGACGTGACGCCGAGCTCAGATGGCCTTCTCGCCTGGGCGCTGGAGGCCAAGCTGTTGCCGGACACGGCGGAGACCTTTTCCCATTTCGTGGCGGGCGGCTGGAAGTCGGTCGCCGAGGCGTTCGCGGTGTCGGCGAGGATCTCGGAGTTCATGGCCCCCGCGCTCGTGACAGGGTTCGTGGGCGAGTTCCTGGAGAGCCGACGGACTCCCGTCGCGTTGCGGCGGCGCGTCCTGGAGCACCTCGACGAGTACGTGCCTGGTGACGACCGGCGCGCGCTCCGCGCCGCCGGTCGGTTCGCGCTCGACAACCAGATCTGGCTGCCCTTCGACGTGGTCCGCCGAATTGCTCGTGTGACGCGAGATCCGGAGGTGGTCTTGCGCCAGCTGACCCACGCCAAGGACATTCCCGCGGGCGACCTCTCGGACGTCCTCGCGTCCCTCGGTCAGCCGTACGACAAGCTGGCGGCGGGGCCAGAGGTTGAGTTCGACCTCCCCGCGGGCTCCTCGAACGAGACGCTGTTCAAGCGCCTCGAGTCCGCTGGGCGGATCACGATCGTTAGGAAGGTCGTCGGGCGCGGCAGGAGGATCCGGACCCTTGTGTGAGACCTGGACCGAGGAGCGCCGACATGGCTACAACTGACCCGTTGAGCCTCGATGAAGCCGGTGAATCGGCTGGTCTGTGGTGGTTGCCGGATGAGCCCGCCGAGAAGGTCCCGGGAGTCCTCCGATACGACGCCAAAGGAGGCTATCGCTATCGCTGATCGGCACCTTCGAAGAACGTATGGTAACGACGGGCTCGTCAGGATGGACCGAGGTTCACGAACGAACCCGTACCTGGGAGGTCATGCACGGTGTAGCAGAGCTTAGGGAGATCACTCTGCTTGGTTGTGTTCCGAAGAACACGAGTAGGACCTTCGGTGCGCGGGTGAAGAGTCCTGACAAACAGACCGTGACTGCCGCGACGGCGATCGTTGGCGCGCACGTCAACGGCGAACTCGTCGACTATCACTGAGAACGATCGGATCGAGCCGATCCATCCGGGGGAGATCCTGATGGAGGACTTCATCAAGGGCTTCGGGATCACCCAGAACAAGCTGGCCGTGTCTATCGGCGTGCCGCCGCGTCGGATCAACGAGATTGTGCACGGCAAGCGCGGTATCACGGCCGACACCCGCGATCCGTCTCGCGCGGTACTTCGGAACCTCGGATGAGTTCTGGATGAACTTGCAGTCGCACTACGAATTGCGGGTCCAGCGTCGAGCCCTCCAAGATCATATGTCCGCGATCGCTCCGATCGTTACCCCGTGACGGAGATCGTGCTGAGCGGTGTGCGCATCTGCGCCGACGACGAGCAGGTGGCCGTGGTTCAGGAACAGCTGCCACGCCATATCGAACTGACTCGTGCCGAACCCGGGTGCCTTGAGTTCTCGGTGCTCCAGACCGACGATCCGCTGGTTTGGCAGGTCGACGAACGCTTCGCCGACGAGACTGCGTTTGACGCGCACCAACGCCGCGTTGCCGAGAGCGACTGGGGGCGGGTGACCGTCGGGATCGAACGCGCCTACGCGATTCGGACGGTGGGATGATCACACGTTGATCGGCTACGGAATGCCGTGGGGTTCCGATTCAACGTCCATGTCGAGTGCGGCGACCGCGGCGAGCATCCTGGCCCGCAAGGCATCTCGGATCGACGGCGAATCGATGACCTCCACGTTGGGGAGTGCCGCCCACAGCGCCCAGACCGCGTGCTCGCGATCCGCAAAGCTGATGGTGCCGGCACCGTCGGGTCCCGGAGGTGCGAGCACCCTGCCGAACATCGCGAGTTTCTCCCAGACCCGGGGTGCTGCGCGCACGCGCACCTCGATCGTCGGGAGGGTGTCCCGGAAGGATTCGCGGGAGGCGTCGAACTCGGCCGCCAGGTCCACGTCAACGGGGCGCTGCGCAGGTTCGGAAAGCACGGTGACGGACGCGAATCGCGACGTCCGGTAGGTACGTCGCTCGCCGTCGCGCAGCGCCATGAGGTACCACGCCTGCCCGGCGTGCACGAGCCCCACCGGGTCCAGCAGTCGTTCCGCGGGTCCGGCGCCGCGCGCGGAGTACACCGCCCGCACCCGCAGCCCGTCGATCACCGCCCGCTGCAACTCGCCCAGGAAGGGTTCGGGGACGGCGGCCCTGGCGAACCCGTCGGGGCGCACGTGGATCCGCTGGGCGGCGGCGGCCGCTTCGAGACGGTGCGCGTCCGGCACCGCCGCCACGACCTTGCGCATGGCGCTGGCGAAGGCCGGCGAGTCGGGGGCACCGGCCAGGAGCGCCTTGGTCTCGTCGAGGGTGAGTCCCGTCAGGTCCGTACGGTAGCCCGGCAGCAGGCTGATGCCGCCACCGCGCCCACGGTCGGTGTACACGGGTACGCCCGCGGTGGACAGCGACTCGACGTCGCGGAGCACGGTGCGCGGCGAGACTTCGAGCTCCGTGGCGAGCTGCGCGGCCGTCATCGTGCCACGGTGTCGCAGCAGCATGAGGACGGAGAGGAGTCGGTCGGCGCGCATGAATCCAGACTCCCAGAAAAAGATGACAGAAGGTGTCATCTTTGGCCGGTTGAATCACTTCCATGACCGAAACAGCCATTGATCCCCGTCCCGCCTACGCCGCCGCTTCCGCCTGGGCTCAGTCCCTCCTGGCAAACATCACCGAGGAGCAGTTGAGCCTCCCCACCCCGTGTGACGAGTTCGACGTGCGCGCCCTCGCGCAACACCTGGGCGCCGTCGGCGTGCGGGCCGTCGCGCTCGCCGAGGTCGCCACCGTCGAGGGGCAGCCCTTCCTCGTCGACGACTTCAGCGCCGCCGCCTACGGCGATACGCGCGAGCGCGCCCTCGCCGCGTGGGCCCAGGCGCCGCTCGACCGCCAGGTCACCGTGCCGTGGGGTGTCGTCCCAGGCTTCGCCGCGCTCGGCATGTATGTCAACGAGACCCTGGTGCACGGCTGGGATCTCGCGGTCGCCACCGGACAACCGGCCGAGTTCACCGAACCCGCGATCGTGGAGGGCGCCCTTGCCGCAGTGCATGCCGCTCTTCCCGCGGAGATCCGCGGCATGGAGGGGGTGCCGTTCGGCCCTGTCGTGGAACCGCGCGAGGGTGCCGGCCCGACCGAGCGCCTCGCCAACTGGAACGGGCACGCCTGGCCCGCGGCATGAGTACCGTCGCACCGGGGTCGACTTCGGGATGATTGACCCATGAGTGAAGTGCATCAGGGTCTGGAGGTCGTTTCATTCGAGGACGTGGACCGACTACGGGCATGGCTCAACGAAGTGGGTGCCACACATCCCGGCGTCTGGGTCCGGTTGCAGCGCGCGACGTCGACGCGGCCGAGCGTGACCTTCCGCGATCTCCTCGTCGAGGGCATTGCCTACGGATGGAGCGAGAGCACGCGCCACGCGTGTGATGAGCAGTCCTACCTCCAACGCTTCACGCCCCGACGAACACGCGGGACGGCGTCCGAACGCAACCGGCGCATCGCCGCCGAACTCGAAGAGGCGGGCCGCATGACCGCCGCGGGCCGTGCCGCACTCGGTATCTGAGGCGGCTACGCGCCGAATCTCGTCGCGGTGAGCCAGTCTCCGAGATCGCGGGCGGCCGCGTCGATCGCGCTGGGCCAGTCCATCGCGGAATCGTCGGCGTAGTCGCTGACCACCTTGACCAGGCGGATGGGTAGCCCGAACTCGGCGCAGACGTGCACCAGGGCAGCGCCCTCCATGTCGACGAGGTCGGCCCGCTGCGACAACCGCTCCCGCTGGGCCTCGTCGTTGACGAAGGTGTCGCCGGTGGCCAGGACAGTGCCGTCGCCGTCGGGGATCTCCCACGAGTCCCGGACCGGATAGCCGAGCGCGGTGAGCTCGGCGGCCGAGAGATCGTGCTCGACGACCCGCGACGGGACGTAGAGACCCGCGTGCTGGAGGTGTAGTGCACCGGCGGTGCCGATGTTCACCACGCGTCGATAGCGTCCAGGGTGGGCGGCGAGATGCCTGGTCAGTGCGGTCGCCGACCGTACCTTGCCGAGTCCGGTGACCAGTAGCGCGGTGCCGTCGGGCACGTGTGCCGCTTCGGCCGCCGTGGCCGAGACGATCAGGACATCGTCCACCGGGGCCGAGAACGTCGAGCGCATGCGCCCCACCCTATTCGGCGGGTCGACATACTCAGAGGTCCACCTGGTCGAGGTTCCAATCGATCGACTCGAAGTGCGGCATCTCCCGACCGTCGTCGACGCCGATCTCGTGCTTGATGGCTGCCTCGAGCTTCGCACTCGACGCCATCACCAGGGCATCGTTTTGCCCCTTGTGTCCGCCGAGGTTGGTCATCTCGCGCGGGTCCTTCTCCAAGTCGTAGAGCTCGACGTCGTTGTGGCGGTACAGGTCGTCGATGTTCTGCGGCCGGTTGCGCTGGGTCGGCGCGAAGTACCGGGTGAACTTGTAGCGGCCGTCGAACACGGTGCGCAGGCTCCCGCGCTTGGCGAGGTCAGGTTTGAACCCGGTCGCGGCGATCACCTCCTTCGGGTTCTTGCCCGCGGCTTTCGCGTCGGAGACGACCGAAATCGTCTCCGCGTCGTTCGTGGCGATTCCGCTGTAGGTGTAGAGAATCGTGTCCCGGACGCTGTGCAGCTCGGCTTTCCGGGGCTGCTGCATCGACGGCGTGAAGTCGCGACCGGGCAGCTCGCGTCCCGCGTACTCGGCGGCGTGGGTCGACGAGATGCCCGCCATCGAGAGGATCGACGGCACCAGGTCGATGTGGCTGGTGAGGGCGCGGTAGTCCTGTCCGCCCTTGATGTCGGGATGGCGGACGTGCATGGGGAGGTGGATGCACTCCTCGTAGGCGAAGGGCCCTTTGCCGCGCAGGCCGTGGGCGCCACCCATCTCTCCGTGATCGGAGGTGAAGACGACGATCGTGTTGTCGGCGAGCCCCAGGTTGTCCAACTCGTTCTGGATGGTCTCGAGCTGCGCGTCCACCGTGCGGATGCTGTTGAGGTAGAAATCCGAGAACCGCTGCCACCGGGCCTCGTCGGGCGGGATGCGCCCGAGGGTGTATCCCCACGCCCGGTCGAACTCCCCGTGGGCGGCCGGGCGACCCGGCTCGTCGAAGGGCTGGGTCAGGTTGCTGGGCAGGGGGGCGCCCCACGTCTTGTCGTAGATCGAGTTCTCCGGCGCCGGAGCCGCCTTCATCAGCAGCCGCCCGTTGTCCTGGATGTGTTCGCCTGGAGCGTCGGTGTTGAAGTACATGATGTCATGCGGGTTCACCAGCGAGACGAACAGCGCCCAGGGCTTCTTCTCGTCGGCCAGGGGCCGGCCCTTGTTCCGCAGCCACGAGACCGCGGTTCCGCCGATGACGTTGTCGTATCGGTAGCCGCCGAGGGTGTGTCCGACGACGTCACCGGGCCAGACGAAATCGGAGAACCCGTAGGCGTCCATCTCCTTGGTGAACAGCCGCTCGGGATTCTCGACGTCGAAGGCGGCGTTGAGGTGCCACTTCCCCTTGTACGCCGTGTAGTAGCCGCCCTTGCGCAACATGTCGCCGACGGTCGGGATGTCGTAGCTCATGGGCGCGACGTAGGTCATGTCGACGTTGTCGAACATCTTCGTGTCAGGGGTTTGGAGGCCGGTCAGCATGACCGAGCGCGAACTCGTACACATGACGGCCGGGCCGTAGTGCTTGTGGAAGGTGATGCCCTCGTCGGTCAACCGTTCGCGGCCGGGCAGCGACATCCCCGACGGCCATTTGTCGAAGTAGCGCTCTTGGTCGGTGAAGACGAACACGATGTTGTGCCGGTCCGACGCCGGCGGCATCGACCGCGGTCGGGTGCCCGTGTGCGCCGCGCTGTCGTTGTCCGCGCTCGTGTCGCACGCGGCCAGGGCGCCGCCTGCGGCCAACGCGCCCGCACCCACGCCGGCCATCGCGAGAAAACCCCGTCGCGACACAGAGGGGAATACGGGGTTCGGGTCGTTTGCGGAGTCGCTCATGGTGGTTGCCCTCTCAGCTGGCTGTAGTGAAACATATAGTTTCTGTAGTGATTCATACAGTGACTGGACGGAATGCACAAGAGGCTGGCCGCTGATCCCCGCCGGTTGGCCGACCGTGCGGCCAGTAGGCTGATGAGGTCTCAGCAACCGCGAAAGGCGAGGTCGATTCTCCGATGTCCACCCCTGCGCCGACGGGAGGCCGCCCGCGGCGACGCCGTGGATCCGACCAGAGTCCCCGTGATCGCATCCTCGACGCCGCCACCGAGGTGGCCACGGAGTGTGGATACGACGGCACCACCATCGCGCGCGTCAGCAAGCGCGCCGGAGTCTCGGCGACGTCGATCTACTGGCAGTTCGCCGACAAGGACGAACTCCTCGCCGCCGTGATCGGACGGAGTTACGAGCGCTGGGCGGCCACTATCGACCTCCCCGAGTCGCGGGCGCGGGACCGCGCCTTGGAGATTGGCCGCCACGTGGCCAGTGCGCTCACCCGCAGCCCGGACTTCCTACGACTCGGGCTGAAGCTGGCCCTACTCGGCGCCGATCAGCGTCCCTCGGGCCACGAGATCTACATGCATTCGCGGGAGTTCGAGTTCGAGAGATTCGCCGCGCTGATCCGCGACGCCGATCCGACGCTGAGCGAACGAGGTGTCAACCTCGTCACCACGTACGCGATCGCCGGGGCAGACGGATTGTTCATCGCTCGCGAAATCGGCGGTGATGCCGTCGACTTCGTCGCGCTGTTCGAACTCCACGCCCGCCTGGTCTTCGGGGCCGCCATCGAAGTCGTCGCCGCGGACGAGCGTGCCGCCGGGTCGTCAGACGGGTCGCCCTAGTCTCGGGCACTCGGCGGATATGCGAAGTCGCCGAGAGACGCACGGTCGCGGCGGTAGGATCAGCCGGTGCAGACGTTCCTGTTCGTCGCAGGGTTGGTTCTCTTCCTACTCGGTCTTCTGACCGGGCTGGCGAACCCCGCCGTCAAGAACCCGCGGATGGGCGTCGCCAGCCACCTGCAGGGCATGACCAACGGCCCCTTCCTCATCGTGGTCGGACTGCTCTGGCCCCACATCCACCTCAGCCACCTGTGGCAACTGGTCACGGTGGTGCTCCTCGCCTTTGGCACCTATGCGAATTGGCTGGCCACGCAGCTCGCCGCGGTATGGGGTGCCGGCCGACGGTTCGCCCCAGGGGCGGCCGGCGATCACGTGGCGTCCAGCGGTCGGGAGCGCATCGTCGACGTCCTGCTCGCGGCGTTGGCGCCCGCCATGATCGTCGCCACGATTCTGTTGATCGTCGGCGTGCTGCGGTGACCCCGGTCGTCGTCCAGCTCAATCTGATCGTCGCCGACCTCGACCGCAGCCACCGCTTCTACCAGCGGCTCGGCGTCGAATTCATCCCCCGCAACCGAATGGGCGCGGGTCCCGCGGAGGCATGGGTGTCGGTGGGTACCGGGATCACCGTCGTGCTGCACTCGACCGGATTCGCGCACTGGTGGGACGAGTCGGCACCGCAGCCGGTCGCCGGCGGAGCCCAGATGGATCTCCAGGTGGATTCCCCCGAACGCCTCGACGCGCTCGTCGCCGCCATCGCCGCCGACGGGGGCGTGGTCATCAAGCCGCCGGCCGACATGCCGTGGGGGCAGCGATTCGCCGTCGTCGCCGATCCCGACGGATACCGCGTGGGGCTCAAGGCGGAACGTGATTCCAGCGGAGCCTAGTAGTCCGCGTCGGCGAGCAGTTGTTCGGCGACGAACAGGGGAATCCCGCCGTCGGCACCGCTGATCCGCTGGCGGACGATGCCGCGCACCTGTTCGCGAAGTCCGCGCGCGGTGCGCCCGTCGACACCGCCGACCGTGCACGTCAACGACGACCAGTCCGCCGCCCACGCCTGTGCCGCGGTGAGCGGTAGGGGGATCTGCGCGCGACCGTCCGGAGTGAGTTCGGCGTGGACCGAGAGAGGCGGATCCGGTAGGGAGAGCCCGACGCGCAGGGGAGTCGCCGTGCGTCCCGGCAGCAGGGCCACCTCGATCTCGGCGACGGCATTGGGCGCTGCGTCGATCGTCCACCGGACGGTGTCCTCCGCCGCGTCGAAGACGTGGGCGGGCGCGGCCTCCCACGGCAACGAGCCGCGGCCGTGGGCGATGCCCGAGGTGGTGTCGCCGGACGCAGCGGCCCCGGCGGCGAGTGCATAGTCGTCGACCGAGCCGGACGGGACGCCCAGGTCGTCTGTCGCCTCGCTGGCCCGCAGCTCGAACCAGCGTTGGCGCAACTCCCGCACCCGAGGATCAGCGTGCGTCGCCAGCGCGTCGATCGTCGCCTCGTCGTGTGCCGCCAGCACCGCGTGCGGATCACCGTCGAAACCGTCGTCGTCGAAGTAGCCTTCGGCGTCGACGGTGAGCAGCGCGACCTCGACGTCCAGCACGGTCGACGGCAATTCGTCGATCGCGTCGATGCTGCTCGCCGGCCACCAGCGCCGCAGCCAATGCCCCCAGGCGAGTCGTCGGAGGAGATCCAGTTCGGCGGGGGCGGTGATCGTGACCTCGGCGGTCTCCGTCGTCGCGACCTCGACGTGCCCGGTTTCGCCGACGATGCGCCACAGCCATCCGGCCTCCTCCGGTGCCCACAGGAGTAGACGCGGCGGCGCCGACGGCTCGAGTAGCTCCCAGCGCAGCGCGCCGCCCGACACCTCGAGAACCGACGACGTCCAGGGTGGCGAGTCCGCCGGTGGCCAGGCCGAGTTCGGAGGTGTGCGCGAAATCCTCATCGGCCCGCCTTCTCGATGGCCGCGCGGATACGCGAGCGCTGGTCGTAGCTGACCGACCGGCCGATCCCGGTGAGCAGGTCGAGCAGGGCCGCGGCGTCGAAAGCCGTTGTCGGCGTGAAGGGTTCGGCAACGGAGCGGCCGTGGAGCCGAACCCAGAGACGCCCGACATAGGGTCGCCAGAACTCCCGCAGATCCGCGACGAGCAGATCGCCGGAGGAATCGCCGGCCAGCAGGAAGCGCCGGTGGTAGAGGATGTGGGCCTGTGCGGCGAGTCGCCCCGACAGTGCTTGGGCGAACGCATGCGGGACGGGGCGCGGGGCCAGCGGGTACAACTGCGCCGCGACGACGACGCCGACGAGCATGGCGGCCTGCCACACCGACCCGTGCAGCGCCCAGGGCAGTCGCGACCGGACGATCTCGTCGTCGACCAGATCGGCGAGGTCGGGCAGGCCTTCCCGATCGCGGGTGCGGCGCAGTGTCGCCGTGACGCGACCGGAGATCGGTCGGTCGAGCGGAGCGTCGCCGTCCCGGCCGCGCATAGCCGGCCGTGCGGCGGGGGCCGACGCTGAGAGTGTGGGCGGTGACTGATCGTCGTCGAGGATCACGCCGCAGGCGGCGAGGAGGTCGGCAATCGGGGTTCCGGGTTCGAAGAGGGCGAGGCCGATGGTTGGGGCCGCCGACGGACCCGCGATGAACGCCCACCGGCGGTCCGCGTCTGCGGTGGTGTTGCCCAGCAGCCCGGCCAGCGCCTCGGCGATCGCGCCCGCGTCGATCTCGCCGGCACGCGGCGCGTCGGCCCACACCTCGTGCAGGGCCGCGTCGAGTTCGGCCAGATGCTCGTCGAGGAAGGCGTCGAGGTCGTCGACCGACCTTCCGCTGCTCGGTCCGTGGATCTGTGCGAGGGTGTCGGCGGCAACGGCCGCGGCATCGCCGCCGGGTCGGCCGTGCGCGACCGCCAGCTCGTAGGCGCGGGGGAAGTACTGCTCCTGGATGTTGCCGTCGGTGATCCCGGCCGCGCGTCGTCGGGCCTTGAGCTCGAGGAACCAGCGCGCCGCGTCGGCGATGGTCGGCACGGCCCGCGTGACGAGTTCGGCGACGCGACCGGCGGTCTCCTCGTCGAGCAGCGGTTGGCCCAGCTCCGGGTTGGCGCGCAGGCGCAGGACCAACGGGTCGATCAGGCACTTGACCGTGCGCGCCAGCGGCCCGCCGTCGCGTCCGCACATCACCGTGAGCGCGTCGTCGCCCTCGCGGATCGCCTCGGCGACGGCGCTTCGCCACGCCGCGTCGATCACCGCGGTTCGAGGACGGGGAGCGGTCACGGTGTTCGTGCTCCTTCCGGGGCCTGTGCAGGACCGTCGCAGAGAACTTACCGTGTACGGATGGTTCAACTCGACGATGACGCGTTGGAGGTGCGCCGGCTCATCGAGGAGTTGGCGGGCCAACTGCAGGCCGGCGACCCGGCGTTCGCGACGACGTTGGAAAGGGCGCGCGCGGTGGCCGATGTCGTGGCCGACTCGCGGTCGCGGATCGACGCCCAGATGCGCGTCGCCAACATCGATCACGTGGTGAGCCTGAACTCCGGCGATGCGGCGCAGGCCCTGGCCCATCTCGACCGCTGTGTGGAGCTGATCGCGGCCGCGCGCGAGATCGACGAGGGGGAGGCCGACCAGCGCAGGCTCGACGAGCAGGAATGGGGAGTGCGCCTCAACCGCTGTCAGGTCCTGCAGGCGATGGACGACATCGACGCAGCCGACGCGGACGTGATCTTCGCGCTGGAGCTGGCGTCGAATACCGCCGACGCCGGGCGCAACCGGGCGATGACGCTGTGCTCGGTGGCGGCGATCGCCGTCGAGCGCGAGCAGTGGGCGCGCGCATTGGATGTCGCGCGCGAGGCCGTCGACGAATGTGCGAAACACTGTCCGGAGGTGCTCGGCGTCGCGCTGCTCAATCTCGCCCAATCCCATGCGCGCGTCGGGGATTACGACGAGGCGCAGCGGGTCGCCGACCGGGCGGAGGGCGTCATCGGCGACGTCCAGACCGAGGCGGCCCTCGCGCATCTGCGCGGCTACATCGCGATGGGCCGCAAGGACGTCGAGCGCGCGGCCGAACTGTTCGGCGAGTACGCGGAGACGGTGCGGGCGCATGAGGGATTCCTGGAATCACATCATCGATCGGAGGGGGCCAAGGCGGCGGGATTCGAACTCGCCGCGCGCGACTTGGCCGCCGCGCACGAGCACTACCTGCGCGTCGTCGAGGAGGCACGGAACGACGCGTCGCCGATGACGTTGGTCGCGGCGCTGGTGCAGGCCTCCGGTGCGGCACAGGATTGTGCGCTGGCCCAGGCCGATCCCGATGTCGCGGGTGGATTGCACCGGCAGGCGGCCGAGCTGGTGGGCGAGGCCGCGCAGGTGGCGCTGGCTCAGAACCGCCCGTCGATGGCGGCGGTGTGCGACCTGACCCACGCCAGGTATGTCGACCAATTCCATCGTCGGGCCGGCGTCGCCGACGAGCCGCGGTTGCGCGCGGCATTGGCGGAGATTCTCGCCGCTGCGGTCTTTCTGCATCACGCCGCCTTCGCCTCCTCTCGGCATTCGGAACGGCGTCGATTCGCCGCGGAACGGGGTGCCGATGCGATGTCGTTGGCTCTCGCGTTGGCCTTCGACTTGGGTGCTACCGACGTCGTCGCCCAGCTCGTCGAGTTGCGGTGCGCATCGGCGTCCTTCGCGTCGACGGCGGGTGGGGTCGGTGCCGGAGTCGCGGTCGTCGATGCTCGCGCCGATTCGTGGTCGGACGGTCTGGTCGAGTTGTTGGCGGGCGATGCCGGCCATGCGGACAGCGGTGCGGCACCGTCGGCGGAGGGCGACGGGGGAGCGCTGCTGGCCAGCGCGCCGCCGCCGTTGTTGCTGACGGCGGATACGACCGTGCTCGGCGACGCCTTCGACGTCGCCGAGCAGCGGTACGGATTGGCCGACGGCCGGGAGCCGGTCACCACCTGGTAGGTGACCGGCGGCCCGATCAGGGGCAGGTGACCTTGATCTCGAAGGACTTCTTCGACGGCGACATCGGGTTGGCGGTGTCGATGCCGGTCACGGTCCCGGAGATCGTGTACTTCTTGCCGTCCTTGGTGACGTTGGCGTCGCCGCCCGGGACGCCCCGGGCCCAACCGAGTGCCTGGCCGTTGGTCGCACCGAGCCCCACGGTCTCGACCTGCGGGTTGTCGCCACCGCTTAGCGTCGCACCCACACCGGCGGTGCCGCCGGCGGCGGTGGTGTCGCCGATCGCGATGACGGTCTTGCCGTTGGTCTCCGTGCAGGCGACGGTCTTCGATCCGAGGTCCATCGGCTTGCCGTCGAGGGTGACCGACGCCTCCCCGCCGGATTTGACGCCGTTGGTGGACGTGCTGGACGAACAGGCTCCGAGGCCCCCGATGAGGGCGAGTGCCGCGGTACTGGCGATGAGGATCTGGTTCTTGCGCATGGCTGGCTCCTGAGGTGATCTTGGTCGTTGCGAGCTGCCCGGTTGGGCCGCTGGACCAAAGGTAGGGTGCGGTCGCCTCTACCGATCACAAATGGGAAACGCACGGTGCCCGTGGGCCGCACGGTTTTGTTGAGCATTCAAGCGGTGCTGGTGATCGCCGCCCAGAGCAGCGGATTGTCGGCCGGATGCGCGTCGGCATTCCATCGCGCCCGGCACTCGCGCCGCCATTTCGCCAGCGAGCGCAGGGGATCGGCGTCGCGATGCGCGGCGGCGACCGCGAGCACGAGGTCCTCCAGCGGATGACGATCCGCGAGGTCCCCGGCGCGGGCGAGGGCGTGATCGGTCGGCACCGCCCACCGGGTGGCGGTGACGAGCTGCGCGCCCGATGCCAACGCGGCGACCGACAGGCCCATGCCGTCGGGATGGGCGAGGTCGGCCCCGGAGTTGCAGCCGATCACGGCCGTCCGCGGCGGAAACCGGAAGCCGCCGGTGAGCAGGTCGACGGCGCGCAGCCCACGATGCGCACCGTCGTCGTCGACGTCGCAGAGATGGAGCGCCGCGTCGACGCTCTCGTCGTCGGACGAGGCGGCGGTGACGTGTCCGACGTAGAGGAAGCGCGACGTGCCGGGCAGGTTCTGGTGCAGCCAGGCGCGGTCGAGATCGGTGCGCCTGGCGAGGTCGGCGTAGGTCGACGCGGCGGGGCGCAAGTCGGGCTCGTCGTCGAGCAGGCGGGCCAACGGCGAGCGCGACGTCGGGCGGCCGAGGACCGAGCCGAGCGCCGAGGAGGCCGACTGTCCGGGGATGCGCGGATCGATGACCGCGAGCAGTGGGCCGTCCGACAGGGCGGGGATCTCGACGTGGGCGGTCCCCGCGCTGGCCGGGGCGGACCCGACCACGTCGGCGAGGTCGTCGAGCAGGATCTCCCACGGCACCCGGGTCAGCGACTCGCTCGGCTGGATGCGCAGCACCGGTCGGGTGGGGCCGTCGCGCAGGAGTGCCCGCAGATCGTCGGGGATCAAGGTGGTGCGCAGACGCCGCAGGAATTCCTCGGTGGCCTCGGGATGCGAGAACGGTCCGCGCAGCAGGGCGCGGTCGATGCCGTCGGCGATCGATTCGCCGGGCAACTGATCCGGTACCGCCTCGGCCAGGGCGGTACGGACCGCTGACATCTCCGCCCGGTCGATCCGGGCGACGCCGGCGAAATCATCCGGGCCGTCGGGACCGATCCATCGCCAAGTCAGGTAGCAGTCACCGGCTTCGGCGTACTTGACCAGCAGGGTCGGCGTCGCGGGCATATCGGAAGTCTGCCACCGCGGAGCCGGTTCGCCGAGGTCGGGTGGCCGGCTCCGCGGGTGGGATCAGCAGCAGGCTTGGGCGACGGGGGCGGTCGTGTTCGTCGAGCAGCACGACGAGCCAGACGCCGGTGTGATCTCGATCGTCGCGGGTCCCTCGACGACGATCCGCGTCGAGGATGCGCCGTCGACAACCGTTGCTTGTCCGGCGTCCGAGCAGCAACAGGTGTTGGACCGATCCTCGACGGGTTGGTTGGTGACCATGGAAACCTCCATTGACTTTGATATTTGTCGAAATATGTCGGCGGTCGAGTTCTATCGCATATTTTGATGAATGTCAAAGGAATCTTGTATGGTGGAGCCATGCCCAAGCCGCTGCCCATCGTCGACGTCCGCGCGCCGATCTGCTGCGCGCCGATCGCGGCCGGACCGGTGAGTGATGGCGATGCCGTCGAACTTGCCCTGCGCCTCAAAGCCTTGGCCGACCCGGTGCGGATCCAACTGGTCGCGCTACTCGTCAGCGCTGCCGACGGTGAGATGTGCGCCAGCGACTTGGCTGCGAAGGTCGGGGTCTCCGCGGGGACGGTGTCTCATCACCTCAATCAGCTGCGCAACGCCGGGTTGGTCAGTTCCGAGCGGCGCGGCGTCAACATCGTCTATCGCGCCGAGTCGGTGAATCTCGAAGCGTTGCGCGCCGTGTTGTCGTGCTGCTGAGTGAGCGGTCGTCTCAGCGGTGGGTTCCGACGTTGACGACCCGTCCCGACGAGTCGCGGTAGAAGAAGCGCCGCACGCCCCACTCCTCGTCGGATAGCGGGTGCACGATCTCCAGCCCGGCCGCGACGGCGGCCCGACGCGCAGCCGTCACGTCGTCGACGAACACGGAGACGTCCGGGTTGACCGGCGCGGTCTGGTCGACGGTCATCAGTCCGATCTGCCTGCCGTCGTCGTCGGCGAGGAACGCGACCCAGCCGATGTCCATCACCGTGTGCAGGCCCAAGACGGCCGAGTGCTCGGCGATGGCGGTGGGCAGGTCGTCGACCGTCAGGATCGGCGCGATGCGTTGGATACCCATGATCTCCATTCGAGCATGACGTCCATCGGCGGTCTTGAAGGATTCGGCACGGGGCGTGGCAGGATCGGGTGGTGGTTTCGGCGCAGACGATGAGCGACGACGATCGGCGTGCCGTCGCGCGCTGGGCGGCGGACTGCGCCGAGCACGTGCTCGCGCTTTTCGACGGCGATGGGGCCGCGCGCGAGGTGGTGCGCGACGGCATCGCGCGGACCAGGGCGTATGCAGACGGACAGACGACCGCGGGCGAGCAGATCAAGCTGCGATTCGTCGTCGGCAGAGCTGCGAAAGCGGCGACGACCAAGGCCGGAGCGGCCGCCGCGCGCGCCGCGGGACAGGCCTCCGGAGTGGCGCACATGGGAGCCCACGCGCTGGGCGCCGCCGCCTATGCGGCCAATGCCGCGTCACTGGCCGCCGGTGCGCGGCCCGGGGCGATGTCCGACGAGATCCGTTGGCAGCTAAGGCATCTCGACGATCATGCGCGTGCCGCGCTGGGCAGACTGCCGGCGCTCGGCGAGGATTCTTCCGGCCCGCTGGGACCCGGACTGTTGACTTCCGGCGTACTGGCGGAGGCCATCCGGGAGATCCAGGCCGACGTCGGAACCGCATAGGGTCGCCGCAGCGGATCTAGGATCGACGAGTGCTCGTCTCCGCTCATCCTCGACGCCGACTCGGCGTTCCGGTGGAGCAGGCCCGTCTCCACTTCGGTTCACCGGGCGCGGATTCTTACCGCCGCTGTCTGTTCCTCTCGGACGCACCCGCATTCGACCTGTCGCTCTGGTGCACCAGCTGTCCATTCCTGTTCGAACGGCAACCCGGGGCCAACGAGAAGCCCGGCGGTGATCGTGAGCCGCTGACCCGATTGGAAGGTGCGCTGCACGGCGTCGACGATGCTGTTCTGGAGACCTTCGCACCGCTGTTGCCGGCCGGTGACTACCTACCGCTGCTGCTCGAGGTGACTCCCGAACTCGTTGCGCCGCACGATGATCGGGACTACTTCACGCATGAGCAAGTCCAGACGTGGGGTGTCGACAGGTTCTGGGGGCTGCCGGAGAACCCGCGCAGCTTCTACTACCGGACGTTCGAGACCGCCGTCGACGACGAGGCGCACCTCTACGAGTTCGTCGTGCCGATGGTGCCGCCGGCCTGGAACGACCGCGACCGGGTGCGGCACTACGAGGAGCTGATCGACGGTGGTGCGACGCCGACCGCTGTCGCGTTGTCGACCTTGGACATCTGCATGCCCGCGACGACGGGTGAGGACACTGATTGCTACGCACATTGGGGGTTGACGCACTTTCTGCTCGACGGGCATCACAAGTTGGAGGCCGCGGCACGGACCGGTGGTCGGGTTCGACTCCTCGCCCTGGTGACTGTCGGGGACAGTCTCGCCACCTCCGACGAGATGGATCGGCTGCCGTCGGTGCGCGACCGCGTTCGGGCCGTGCGGGGAGCCTCGGGGGAGGCGTCGAGGTGAGCGCCGACGACCTGCCCCACGAGTTGATCGAGGGCTTCGGAGTCCGCGCCGCGTATCCGGTGTCCGGCGGTGACATCGCGCGGGCGTATCGACTCGAGACCGCCGACGGTCCGCTGTTCCTCAAGTGGCGGCCCGAGAGCACGCCCGACCTGTTTGCACGAGAAGCGGCGGGACTGCGGGCGCTATACGCGCATCGTGGCGATTTGGGCGTGCCGGAGGTGCTGCGGGAGACGGGTGTCGGGCTGGTGCTCGAATGGATCGAGAGCGGTGCCCCGTCGCCGTCGACGGAGAGCGATTTCGGGATCGGCCTCGCGCGGTTGCACCGGACCGTGGGCGACCGCTTCGGTTCTCTCGACGGTGCGCTGGCCGGATACCTCGGATCGGTGGAGGTGGACCTGAAGCCGACCGACGACTGGGCCGAGTTCTTCGTGCACCGTCGGGTGATTCCGTTGATCGAGCGTGGAATAGCGCTCGGCGTCGTTTCAGGTGAGGCACGTGGGCTGATCGAGCGGTTGGCGCCCCGCGCCGACGAGCTGTGCGGTCCGCCCGAGCCACCGTCGTTGGTCCACGGTGATTTGTGGGCCGGCAATCGGATGGTCGGGGTGGGCGGGCGCAGTTGGCTCATCGACCCGGCGGCGCACTGGGCGAGCCGAGAGATCGACCTGGCGATGATGACGCTCTTCGGCGGTTTCGGTCGCAAGTGTTTCACCGCATACGACGAGGAGTTTCCCCTCGCCGATGGATGGCGGGAGAGGCTCCGCTGGTACCAACTCCCGCCACTGCTGGTCCACGCCATCCTCTTCGGCGGCGGGTATGGCAGGTCGGCGGTAGACGTCCTGCGCCACTACGCGCGATAGTTCCGGGCGGTCGACGCCGGTGGGTGGTCGAGTGGGCCCAGTGGGTGGTCGGGTGGGCCGCGCGGGTGGTCGAGTGGATCCGAGGCGCTAGCCGAGGAACCGTATCGAGACCCGGTGAGACGACCTCGCCAACAGGTCACAATGCGTGATCACGTAGGCCAAAACCATATTCCGGCATGTCAGACCCCGGGCGTAGGGTGAAACCAGATCAATCAACACACCCGAATTAGTACGTACACACATACGACAAATGGACCACAACACGTTGATCGGGGGATCGGATGGACACCACAGAACTCGACCGGTTCGTGTCGATGCTGGCCGATGACCTGACACCCACGGCGGCCGAAACCGGGGCCGGGGTGGGGTACGTGTTGGCCTCAGCCGAGGCGGTCGTCGATGACGACAAGTTGACGGCGATCATGACCGCCGGATTCCGCATGGTGGCGATCGGGAACTATCTGATGGCCGCCGCTGCTGATCGGGCCCACACCATCGGGGTCCCGGCCCGCCAGAAACTCAAGACCGGCCGCGACCTGCTGGGCCAACTCCCGCTGGCACCCTGTGCGGTGGCCCGGTTGGGCCGGTTGGCCGACAACCTTGCCGCGTTACCGAATCTGGCCCGCGAAGTCCGCGACGGCGACCTCTCCCTCGAGCATGCCGACGCGGTCATCCGAGGCCTCGGCCACATCGCCTCACGGCTGGATGTGAACGGTTTCGCGGAGAACAAGAACCAGATCAGTTCCGCCTTGCTGCAGGAAGCCCGCTGGGGCACCCCCGCCCAAGTAGCAGACAAGGCCCGCACGATCGCCCACGAGTTGGCTCCCGCTCATCCACCCGTGATCGCGCCGGCAGACAACCCGCTCCTCAACACCGCCACGATTGCCCGTACCGGTGAGGGTCGGGTGATGGTGGAGGCGGATCTGGACCAACTGTCCGGGGAGAAACTGATCACCGCCCTGGATGCGTTGTCGGCACCGAACAAGGATTTGCCCGACGGTGATCCCCGCAGCCGGGGTCAACGATTGGCTGATGCCCTGGTCGAGGTCCTCGACACCTATCTGGCCAACCCGGACCGGCCCACGACCGGTGGGGTGGTGCCCCACATCACCCTCACCGTGCCCCTACCCACCCTCCTACCATCCGGTCGTGATCCGTCGCAGTCGTCAGCGGCACCGTCGGGTGGGGGTCTCGATACACCGTGCTCGGCTAGCGCCTCACCCGGCACTCGACCAGCCACAAGACGCCCGACTGTGATGGTGGTCGATGCCTCCACCGCGGCCGCACCCGACGGGCGGAAGACGGCGGCCCAGGGCTGCGACGATGATCGAGCATCGCAGGTGGTCGAGCCACGGTGGTCGAGTGGCTTCGAGGCGCTAGCCGAGAAGTCGTATCGAGACCCCCACACCACGATCGCCCACCTCGGGTTCACCGGGGCGGTGTCGACCGCGCAGGCTCGTGAACTGTGTTGCGGCAACCCCGAGTTGACCGCGATCGTGATGGCCGATGGGATACCGATCGATGTGAAACCGACTGCCCGCTTCGCCACCGGTGCCCTGCGCAAAGCGCTGATCGCCCGTGATCGTGGCTGTCAGTTCCCTGGCTGCGGCACACCCGCGGCGTGGACCCAAGCCCACCACATCCAGCACTGGGCCGATGGCGGCCCAACAGTGCTGGCGAACCTGGTGTTGCTGTGTTCGCGGCATCACCACACCTCCATCCACGCCCAGGGCTGGGAAGTCACCATCGGCGCCGACGGTCACCCCTGGTTCCGCCCACCCCAACATGACTCGACGAGAAGGGAATGGATGCCCTGCCACCAACGACGCAGCCACACACTCACCCTCGCCGCCTAGCCGTGGTCTCGATATGGTTCCTCGCCCAGCGGCTCGGATCCACTCGACCACCCGCTAGGCAGGCACGACCACCCATTAGCGACCCGCCGCTTCGATGGGCCCGCACACGTCCTTTGAGAACTTCACAACGAAATGCCAGGCACCCAGATCTAGGAACGGCCGCCCGCGACGCGCAGCACGTCCTCGTGGAGCAATGCCGGCCACCCGGCGACGTCTTCGGGGGTCTCGGCGACGGTCAGCGTGCTGCGTCGGAAGACGTCCGCCAACGTATGTGCCGTCGACAGCGGATGCGACGGGTCGTCGACCCACGCGAGGAGTCGCACCGGCACGTCGATGCGCGCCAGGTCGGTCGGGTCCGGGAGATCGCTGCCAGCCGCTCCCCGGAAAACCGAGGGGAGGTTGGCCTCGGCGACTTCGGGGAGGGTCTCGGGATGTCCGACCGCCGCGGGAGGCTCGGGCTGGTCGCGGCCGGCTGCGAGGAAGGCGCCCTCACCCTCGGTCTCGATGAGGGCCGCATTGAGCCGGTACTGCCGGGCCTGGGCGACGCGGGTCGCCCACGCGGTCGGGGGGAGCAGGAGGGTGAGACCGGCGAATCGCCCCGGTTCGCGGACGGCGGCATGCATCAACGTCCCCGACCCCATCGAGGTGCCCACCCCGTAGACGCGCTCGCCCCCGAACCGGTGGTCGAGCAGGCGCAACAGGTCGTCGGCCAGGTTCGGCCACAGGTAGTCCTCGGCGACGGCACGGCCGGTGGACCGGCCGTGGCCGCGGGCGTCGTAGCGCAACAGTCGCGTGCCCGACAGTCCGCGCCCCAAGTCCAGGTCCAGGACCCGGTCCCGCGCCCGGCTCGACGTCAGGCCGTGCAACTGGACCACCGCCTGGCCGCCCTCGTCGCTGAGTTCGGTGGACAGCGCGGCGCCGGGGACCTCGAAGACCGTCATGGGGTTCCTCTCGTCAGGCAGCCATCGTACGAAGCGCGGGCCGCGCGGGCGGGCTAAGGTACCGCCATGCGGCTCACCAACGTCGCCCACCTGCGGCTCCCGTTCGGTCGGTTGATGGGCTACGACGTCACCGTCTCTGAACCCGGCGCGGCGCTCCCCGTGTCGTTCGACCAGGGACGGCACGTCGCCGCGGGGGATCGGGCCGGATCGTGGATGGCGTTGTCGTTCCGGCTGACCGATCCGGTCCCGCGTGAATCTCTCGCCGCGGCGTGGCTGGCGGTGATCGCCCGACACGGCACGTTGCGAACGGTGTTCACCCCGGGCGACGACGGCCAGCCGGAACTCTCACAGGTGCGGATCAGCCCGGGTGGCTGGGTGGAACACCCGATTGCCGCGGGCGAGGCCGTCAACGACGCCCTGCGTGACGTGCTGGACGAGGCCTGCTCGTCGTACTCGCGACCCGCGCACCGACTGTGCGTGCTCGAGACGGCGGCCGGACCGACGATCGTCGTCGCCGCCGACCACTCGCATGTCGACATGTGGTCGATGCTGGTGATCCTGCGCGACTTCCTGACCGCGCTGGGGCGGATCGAATCCGGGGCGTCGCCGGAGCTCGACGAGGTGCCCGCATTCGTCGAGCACACCCGCGCGCTGATCGACCGGCCCACCGCGCCGGAGGACGTGCGGTCGCGGTGGGCGGCGATCCTCGCGGACTGCGGCGACGTCATGCCGCTGTTCCCGCTGCCGCTGGGGACGGCGCTGCCGCATGCCGAGCGCGTCGAGGTCCGCGACGTATTCGACGTCGACGATTCGGCCGCCTTCTCGGCCCAGGCCCGGGAGGACGGCGTCTCGACGTTGGCGTTGGCCGTCTCGGCGATGACGGCGGTGACCCGCGAGATGGCCGGCGCGCCGCTGCGCGCGGTGTTCCCGGTGCACAGCCGCTACGACGAGACCTGGCACGATTCGGTCGGGTGGTTCATCACCAATTCGGTGATCGAGTCGGCCGACCCGGCGCCCGCCGCCTGCGCCGACGCGGTCCGCGAGGCGGTGCGCCTCGGATCGTGGCCGCTCGCGGACATCCTGGTGCCGTGGGGCGGGATGCCGGAGGCGCCCGGGATGTTCGCGATCTCCTGGTTGGACCTGCGCCGGCTCCCGGTCCGCGTCGACACCGCCGGGCTCGACGCCCAGTACGTCGGGGCGACGATCCGCACCGACGGCGTGATGCTGTGGTTCATCCTCGACGGCTCCGGATTGCACCTGCGGTGCCGCTACCCGGACACCCCGGAGGCGCGGGTCAGCGTCGGTGGTTGGCTGGATCTGCTCGTCGCGAAGATGCAGGCTGGGGCGCGTTCGTCGGTCGGCGGGGTCGTGCGCAACCGGGACGGAGAGGAGTTCCGAATCCAGCGCGCAACCAGGGCCGACGTACCCGCCATCGTCGCGCTGCTGCACGACGACGAGGTGGGCCGCACTCGGGAGACCGATGAACTAGCACGCTACGAGGCCGCCTACGACGAGTTGACCCGCGACCGGTCGCATTACCTGGCCGTGGTGCGGTCGGCCGCCGATGACGTCGTCGGCACGATGCAGCTGACGGTGCTGCCTGGGCTGACCCGTGCCGGCACGACCCGGCTGCAGATCGAAGGCGTGCGGGTGGCGGCGGCGCAGCGGTCGCGCGGCCTGGGCGCCGCGATGCTGTCGTGGGCACACCAGCACGGTCGTTCCCACGGGGCGACGCTGGCACAGCTCACCACCGACGAGGTGCGCGAACGGGCCCGCTCCTTCTACGCGCGCAACGGCTACAGCGCCAACCACATCGGCCTCAAGCGAGACCTGTCGTGACACCGGTGGCCGGGCGCGGCAGACTGGTGGCATGAAGCCCGGAGACAAGGCCCCAGTATTCGCGCTACCCGACCAGAACGGCGACGTCCGCACGCTCGACGACCTGCTCGCCGGCGGTCCCGTCGCATTGTTCTTCTACCCGGCGGCGTTCACCCCCGGCTGCACCAAGGAGGCGTGCCATTTCCGCGACCTCGCCGCCGAGTTCGCCGCCGCCGGTGTGCAGCGCATCGGGATCAGCCGCGACGCGGTGGAGAAGCAGCAACGGTGGACCGGTGAGCACAACCTCGACTACCCGTTGCTCGCCGACGTCGACGGCGAGGTCGCGGAAGCCTACGGGGTCCGGCGCGGTCTGCTCGCCAAGGTCGGGATGCCCACGAAGCGCACCACTTTCGCCATCCGCACCGATGGTACGATCGCCGAGGTGATCGCCTCGGAGGTCAACATGGATGTCCACGCCGACCGGGCACTCAAGGCGCTCCGCGCGGAATAGTTTCTACAGACGCCGGACGGCGAAGGCCGCGGCGGCGACCGTCATCCCGTTGAACGGGTACAGGCCGTGCTGCACCGACGGCGCCCCGACCGGTGCGCCGTTGCAGATGGTGTCGCCGGGGGCGCAGAAGCGCACCAGCTTGGGGCGGAAACGGCCGCCGACGATGATCGGCGGTGCGCCCAGATCGCGGATGAAACGCGCAGAGGGTTCGCCGAAGAACACGACCGCGGCCAGGTGGCTGGTGACCGAGGCGGGCAGCGGCGGCGGGGCATACCGCTGGTAGGCGAGGTATTTGCGGGGGATCTGGAGCTTGTCCACCAGCGCGTATCCGGCCACCACGGCGCCCTGCGAGTAGCCGCCGAAGACGATGCGGCTGCGCGGGCACCTCGCCGCGATCCCCTTGATCACGTTCTGGGCCGACTTGACCCCGGCGTTCACCGACTCGACGAACTTCACGCGATTGTTGAAGTCGTCGCTCGCGGCATAGGAGACGCCGCGGGCGTTCAGCGACCGCCCGGGTGTCTGGCCGCGCAACGCCTGGACGAATGCCAGGCCGGTGTACCCGATCGGCGCGCCCGGTTCCGCGGTTCCCCTGGCCCATAGGACCTCGATGTCGGCGCAGCCGGGCGCCGCCGTGGCGGGCGCACTGCCGAGGAACACTCCGGAGATGAGGGCGATGGCGGCCACGACCGAGGCCGTCCAGCGTTGAATCATCCTGCGATGGTACCTATTTTCGTAACATGCGGTTGTCCCCGGTCGACGCCCGGATGCTGTGGTCGGCTCCGGATGCGCGCAGCGACCTGTTCCTCCTGTACGCCTTCGACCGGACCGAGACCCGCTGCGACGACGTCGCGGCCGGCCTGGTGGGCGCCGCGTCGCGGATCTGGCAGTGCAACGTCGTACTCGCCGAGGTCCCCGGCCATCTCGACTACCCGAGTTGGGTGCCGCGGCCGGTGTCGGCCGAGGACGTCGTCGTCCATCCTCTCGCCGACGCCACCTGGTCCGGGCTGCTCACCGCCGTCGGCACACTGATCGCCGACCAGGTCGAGCCGCGCCGCAGACCGTGGCGCCTGCACCTCTTCGACGCGGTCGACGGGCCGTCGGAGGTGCCCGGACGTCTGCGGGTCGTCGTCCTGCAGATCTCACACGCACTCGCCGACGGCAGGGGTGCCTCGGCGATCGCCCGCGCCCTCCTCGGCGACGCGGGGCCGACGGCGGCGACACCCGAGGGGGCGTCGCCCGGATGGGTGGCCGCGACGCGCGGCGCGCTGCGGATTCCGGGCCAGGCGCTGCGACTCGTCGTCGACGGGGTGCGCGCCTATCGGTCCGCGCGCCGCGACGAGACGGATGTGGGTCCGGGAACGGTGGCACCGGCCGCGGTCAACTCGCCCGCCGGCCGTCGACGGGAGTTGCGGACGCTCACCATCGCGAGGACGACACTCGGCCCGCGGGTCACCGTCGGCGCGATCGCGGCGATCGGCGCGGCACTGTCGGCGGCGGGACTCGTGGAGGGCGAGCCCGTCGTCGAACTGACGCTGGCCCGCGATCCCGACCCCGGGCAACCGCATCAGGCGAATAACTTCTTCATGGCCGGCGTGCCGACCCGCGCCGCGGCCATCGAGGCGGCCATCGATGCCGCACGCGCCCGGGACGCCGCTCCGGCCCGGGTCGCCGGGCGACGGGCCGAGGCCGCCACCCCCGCCGCGCTCATGCATTGGGCGGTCACCGGATTCGGATCGGGGGGAGCACCGGAGGCGGTGACCGGTTACACCGTCGTCTCGTCGGTGAACCGCGGGGCGGCGGACCTGCGCCTCGCCGGCGGGGCCGTGCGGATGACCGCCGGGTTCCCCGCGCTCTCGACCACCCACGCACTCACCCACGGGGTACACGGGATCGGCCCGACGGTGACCATCTCGGTACTCGCCGATCCCGACGTCGTGGACGTCGACGCGTATGTCGCCTATCTGCGCGAGGCGAATTCGACGGCCCGGTCGTAGGCCTGCAGGGCGATGCGGTTCCACCGATCCCCGTCGGCGACGGAGAAGGCCGTGGCCAGCCGGATGGTGCGCATGGCGTCGGCCAGCTCGGGTTCGAGCACCGCGCCGTAGCGCGTCGTCGATTCGACGGTGGCCGCGCGCGCCCACAGCCGTCGCCACTCCCGCGTTCGCGGCGGCGTCTCGATGAGCAGGCGCATCGCCCCCAGTGCCTCCTCGTCGCCGATCTCGCGGACCGGCCCGAAACGGTCCAGGGCGACGGCGAGCAGGGCGAGGACGACCATCACCGCGAGGTAGACCAGGGCATACCGCACGGGGCTGCCGCTCCAGCCGAGCAGCGGTATCGCCGACGTCGCCAGGACGGATGCGCCGGCGCTCACGATCGGGCGGGCGAGGTAGGCGACCTGGACCAACAGGGCGAGCACGCCGATGGACATGGCGATCGTCCGACCGTGGGGCTGGCCGCTGAGCAGCCAGGTCATCCCGATCGCCAGGCCGGCGCCGACCGCCGAGCTGAGCAGGCGCGCCGAGACCTGCGACCAGGTGGCGTGGGTCTCGGGGGTGAGCATCGCCAGGGTCGTCATCAGCATCACCAGGGTCAACGGCATCCCCGGGTTGAGCAGGATCACGACCCACGCCACGGTCAGCGCGACGAACATCCGCAAACCCTGGTGCAACTCGGCCGACTGCCGGCTCGTCAGGCTGGAGGCGATCGCCAGGGCGACCCGTCTGCGCACCGCCCCGGGGATCCGCACCAGCGTTCCAGCGGCCGCGGCCGGGTCGACGATCCGGGCCGGTGCGGTCCCGACGACGAGTCCGTTCAGCAGTAGCAGCTCCAGATCGGGCGGATCCTGCGCGGCCTTGTCGAGGACGCCGTCATCCTTGCGGAAGACCATCGCCCAGCCGAGTGCCGAGGCGACGAGGGTGGCGAGGATGACGGTGACCACCAGCTCGGTCTTTCCCCACAGCAGCACCCCGGAACCGTCGCGGTGAATGGCGGCGGTGCCCGCCGTGTACACGACCGCCATCGCCGTCGACATGCCCCAGGCGCCGAAACGCGGGCCGATGACCCCCATCAACGTGGAAAGGAATACGACGGCGCCGCCGACCGGGATGATCAGCCACCTGTTGAGCAGGAGGGCGGGCAGGCACGCGAGGATGACCGCGGAGCCGGTCAGCAGCGTCATCCGCACGTCGAGCGCGGCGATCGCGTGCGACCCCGTGACCAGCATGAGGACGGAGAGAATGGCACAGAGCATCGCCGTGTTCTTGAGTCCGACCCCCATGCTCAGGGCGGTCAGGAGTCCGACGAGGAGCAGGAGGGCGACGGCGACGAGGAGGGACCGCGAGACGGACGCGATCGCGCGGGTCAACGGCACGATCAGCGCGGGCTACTGCTCGAGGACGTTGATCGGACGCCCTCGGGTGAGACGCTTGGGCAGCCGGTCGGCCAGGCCGCCGAGGGGGGCCACCGATGCGTTCAGCAGTTCGACGGTCGCGCGCAACTCGCTGACCGCCTCCTTCATGGCGTTGAGGCTGGGCGTCAACTCGTTCATGTTCTCGGTGAGCTCGGCCACGCGGTCGAGCGGCCCGCCCGGGGCGATCGCGCGCTCGATGGCGCCGTCGGCGCCGAGTAATTGGTCCAGCAGACCGTCGTCGTCGGCGAGGCGGTCGATGATCCCACCGGGCTCGGCGACCTTGTCGAGCACGCCGCCGGGGGCGGTGAGTTTGTCGACGACGCTGCCCTCCGCGCTCAGCCGCTCGAGGATCCCGCCGGTGTCGGTGAGCGTGTCCAGCAGACCGCCCGGCGCGGTGAGCTGCTCGAGTAGCCCGTCGGAGGCGGTGAGCCGGTCGACGACCCCGCCGCGGCGCAGCAGGCGGTCCACCGGGCCGCCCGGGGCCAGGGCGCGCCCGATCGGGCGGTCGGGTCCGAGGAGCTCGGCGACGTGGCTGAGGATCTCCAGGGGCGACCGGGAGTCGGCGAGCGCATTCGAGTCCGTGCCGAGAACGTGGTTGACCTCGCTCTGCACGCCCTCCGCGGTCACGCGGGCGACGCCCACGGCCGACTCGATTGCGCTCATGGTCACACCGGCGATCCCGAAACCGATCCGAATCGGCAGACCGATGATCGACTTCGCGTCGAGACTGGGGGAGTTGGCCATGTGCCCCAGCCTAGGACACAGGCCAGCCGCTAGCCCCTGTTTCGGGCGGCGGCCGCGTCGGCGCTGCGCTCGGCGGCGACGACCTCGGCCGACTCGTCGGGGGCCAGTCCGGCCATCGCCTCGGCGGCGGCCTGCTGCTGCTCTTCGAGCGGCGTCATCGTCTTGAGGCGGACCTCCTTGATCGCCAGGATCGCGACGAGGGCCAGTGCCCCCATGATCGCGGCGTAGAAGAAGATCGTGGGCACCCCGTCACCGAAGGCGGTGCGCTGCACGTGCTCGCACTCGGGCGTCAGATTGCCGGCGATCCCCGCCTTCAGCAGCTTGCCGCAGGCCATCCCCTGAACCTGGCCCAGGGCCCGCAACCCGGACATGGTCAGGTCCTTCACATGCGTGGACAGCACCGCGCCGAGCACCGATACACCGGCGGCACCGCCGAGGGAGCGGAAGAACGTGACCGTCGACGTCGCGACGCCGAGGTTCTCGGCGGGAACGGCGTTCTGGACCGGCAGCACCAGGTTCTGCATCGTCATGCCCATCCCGGTGCCGAGCACGAAGAGGAAGAGGCCGACCAGCCACATGTTGGTGTGGCCGTTGATGGTGGACAACAGCCCGAACCCCGCGGTCATCAGGATGCCGCCGGAGACGAGGAAGATCTTCCACCGGCCGAACTTGGTGATCAGCTGACCGGAGATGGTCGCGAAGATCAGCGAGCCGCCGACCATCGGCAGCGTGAGCAGACCCGAGACGGTCGGGGAGTAGCCGCGGCCCAACTGGAAGTATTGGCCGAGGAACACCGCCGAACCGAACAGTGCGACGCCGACCGCGATGCTGGCGACGGTGGCCAGCGACGTCGTGCGGTCGCGGAACAGGTGCAGCGGGATGATCGGGTCGCGCACCTTCAGGAAGGAGGGCAGGAAGCGGTTGAGCAGCTTGCCCTCGGCGAGGACGGCCAGGACCAGCAGCAGTGCGCCGATGATCGCGAGCAGGTAGGAGGTGCCCGAGGTCCAGGCGAAGGACTTGCCGGCCAGGGTCACCCAGATCAGCAGGACGATGACGCCGCCGGCGATGAGAGCGGCGCCGAGGTAGTCGATGCTCACGTTCGGCTTGCGGATGGTCGGGACGTTGAGGGTCCGCTGGATCACCACCAGCGCGATGATGGCGAGGGGGACGCAGACGTAGAAGGTCCAGCGCCAGCCGAGCCAGCTGGTGTCGGTGATGACACCGCCCAGTAGCGGGCCGCCGACGGTCGCCACCGACATGACCGCGGCGATCGGGCCCTGGTAGCGGCCGCGCTCGCGCGGGCTGAACATCGACGCGATGACGATGATGACCAGCGCCTGCAGACCGCCGAGGCCGATGCCCTGGACGGCACGACAGGCGATGAGCATCGACGCCGTGTGCGACATTCCCGCGAGGGCCGACCCGAGGGTGAACACGACGAGCGCGATCTGGACCAGCAGCTTCTTGCTCATCAGGTCGGCGAATTTGCCCCAGATCGGGGTGGTCGCGGTCGACGCGAGCAGGGTCGCCGTCACGACCCAGGTGTACTGGTCGGTGGTCCCGTGCAGGTTCTTGATGATCTGCGGCAGGGCGATCGAGACGACCGTCGACGAGAGGAAGGCGACGAACATGCCCAGCAGCAGGCCGACGAGGGCCTCGATCTTCTGGGTGTGCGTCATCGGGGTCAAGTCATCGGACTGCGCGGCGTCGGCGGTGCTCATGAGCCAACACTGTAACGAGAATTTGTTGCACCTAGCAACTAAGTAGTCGACGGGTGATGCAGGTCTCAGCCCTTCTGGTCCATCAGCGAATCCAGACGGCGCATCAGGGTGATCAGCGACCGGATGTCGTCGGGGTCCCACTTGGCCAGCTGGTCGCGCCAATTCGACGCCGAGGTCGCCATCGCCGCGTCGACCCGCGAACGCCCGTCGGGGGTCAGCTCGACGACCCGCGCGCGGGCGTCGTCCGGGTCGGGGCGGCGCGTCACCAGACCGAGCCGTTCCAGGGCGTCGACCTGGCGGGTGACGGTCGACTTGTCCAGCGCGAGGCGGTGGACCAACTCCGACATCGGAACCGAGCGCAGGCGGGCCACCGCCATCAGCAGCGGATAGCAGGACGGATCGAGCTTCGCGTGGATCAGCGCCGAATTGTTTCGGGCGCGCACCCGCCCCCGTCGCCAGAACTCGGTGAGTTCCTGCTGCAGGTCGTCGATCAGGCCCGGGTCGGGTCCCGGCTCCGGGGTCACCCCTTCGCCTTCGCGGCCGCCTTTGCCGCCTTCTTGAAGTCGCGGACCTGCTGCAGCGAATCGGCGTCGACGACGTCGGCGACCGAGCGGTACCCCTTCTTGGCGTAGTCGCCGGCGGCCGTGGTCCAGCCCTGCGGTGCGACCCCGAGCTGCTTGGCCAACAGGGCGAGGAAGATCTTCGCCTTCTGCTCGCCGAATCCGGGCAGCGCCCGCAGCCGGGCGAGCAGGTCGGCCCCGCTGGCCGCGCCGGTCCAGATGGAGGCGGTGTCGCCGTCGTAGTCGTCGACGACCACCTGCGCCAGGGCCTGGATCCGCCCGGCCATCGAGCGGCCGTAGCGGTGTACCGCCGGCGGGGTGGCGCAGAGCTCGGCGAAGCTCTCCGGGTCGGCGGCGGCGATGGCGGCCGGGTCGAGGGTGCCGAAGCGCTGGGCGACCTTGAGCGGCCCGGCGAAGGCGCGCTCCATCGGGAACTGCTGGCAACTCTGCACGGTTTGGAACAAAGAAGACCCCCCGGACCTCGGAGTGAGGCTCGGGGGGTTCTGCATACTCGGAGTCTAACCGAGAAGTTCTTCCGCCTTCTGGCAGGCGACGTCGAAGCCGGTCCCGCCGGCGAGGCGGAGCAGCGCGGTTAGGCCGTTCGTCGGGTCGCCGTCGGCGTCGATCGGCTGGCCGTACTCGTCGGCGAGGAAGACGTCGGTTGGTGTAGGTGCGTCTGCTGCTACGCGGACGCCGCCGATGTCGATCGCCCCCAGCGGGGGGAGGTAGTCCGGGACCGTAATCAACACGAACTTCCCGCATGGCAACTTGTAGAGGTTGGTTACCGAGGCGAACCGCGTAAGATCCGCCGATACCAACTCAGCGGTAGAAGATGAGTCCAAGACCCTGCCCTCCTAATCCTCCCGGACCTTGCGCACCGACGGTTACGTCTACGCCGAACGCTTGTGCTCGTTGCCGGCCACCGCCGCCTCCGCCACCGCCTCCGGGGAATCCGCCGTCTCCTCCGGTTCCGCCGTTTGCCATCGCGGTAGGGTGCTTTCCGGCTCCGCCGCCGCCGCCCCCTCCGCCGCCGCCGCATGGGATGACAGACGCAGATGCCACCGACTCGCCGGAGCCACCTGGTAGGCCGTGATCGCCTGCTCTGTACGCTCCTCTATCTCCTCCGACAGCTGCGGCAGACATAGATCCGTCAGCCCCGTTGGAACCCGCGTATGTGTCGGTACCGATTCCGTTTGCGTTGGATCGAAAGCCTGCTCCTCCGGCTCCGCCGGAGCCCGCGGACGAGTTGGAGCTGGAGTAGCCGAACAGCGTTCCCAACCCGCCGGGGCTTCCGGAGAGAGCCTCCATCAGGAGAGCGCCTCCCGAGCTGTCTGCGCGGAACTGCGTAGCTTGCCCGTTTGTGCCGACGGTGACGTGGACAGCCGACACCGACGCGGGGTCGATCGCTTGAACTTTGTGACCTCCGCCGAGCCCGCCGAGCCCGCCGTCGTTGCCTCCCGGCTCACCGTCCTTCCCCGCGGCTATACCGACGAGAACGATCTCTGTCGTACCGGAGGGCTTGGTCCACAGCTGAGTCGAGGTGATCCCTACTCGGGTGTACCCCTCGTTACCCACCCGCGAGCGGATGGCATCCATCGTTCCCCAGACGTCGTCGTCTGCGGAGACCGAAGCGGTGCCTTCCCAGCCTTTGATGATGCCGTCGCGGATAGCGTCGTGGTTGGTGGTGGTGGTGGTCTTCCAGTTAAGGAGGTCGTAGAGCCAGTCCTTCACGCCGGATACGACGTTGTTGATCGGCGTCACGACGAGACCGTTGAAGAGGTCTCGGATCTGGTTGAGGGTCGCCTGGAGGTTGTTGATACCTCCGGTGACGGAGTCCTTCATGAAGTCGTAGATCTCGCGGAGCGCGGTGCCGGCCGCGGGGATGACGTTCTGCGTGATCGCATCCCGAAGCTGCTCGAAGATGCTAGCGATGCCGCGGAGGAAGGTGGCGATCTGCTCGACGACTTCGCCTACACCCTCGACGCCGTCGGCGTCGCGGAGGCCGTTGAAGAAGTCGGAGAAGCCGGGTAGGTCGTTGACGAAGTCTGCGATCATCCCGACGCCGAACGCGTCCATCGACGAATCGAGAACCTGGCGCTGCAACGCGATCGGATCGGAGTTGTCGTCCCACCCTGAGCCGATCTCGTACATCTACTCTCCTTCGAGCTTTTTGATGTGGTCCCGCAGCTGGTGGTTCTCCGCCTCGAGGGCGGCGACGCGGGCGGTCAGCTCGTTGATCTGCTGCCGCATCGGCTCGAGGAGGGTCACCGCGGTCTGCGCGATGACGTCGGCGGTTGATGCGTCGGTTTGGCGGACTTCGGCGGCGATCTTCCGTCGACCGAACACCGCCGAGATCCCAGCGCCGGCGACGGCGGAAACCGCGCCGGTGCCGAGAAGCTCGATCCACGCTCCGCTGCTCACCGGCGAGCTGCTTCCTGAAGCTGGACCGCGGTGTGGGGCTGCACCCCGTTCTTCGTCTGCGAGACGCCGAGGATGGTCGCGAGCGAGCCGACGACGACGAGAGCGACCGACACACCCTGCGGGAGGTCGAGACCCATCGACAGAACGGTCATTGCTACCGTTGAGGAAAGCCCTACGGCTGTCGAAATCGTGTTTGCGTACTTCCGGTACCACCGCTGCTGCGAGACCGCCTTCTGGACGACTTCGTCGATGCCGAGGTTGATCGCCTCGGCCAGCGCGTCGCGCACCTCCTGCTCGATGTCAGGGATTGCTAGTTGTGCCATGTTCTACCTTCGCTACATCGAACTTCGGAGCACGCTCGGTGATGTAGCCGAGCTGCTTAGCCTGCTCGAGAATCCCGCCGATCTCGTCGGGGGTCATATCGTTCAGGTCGGGGATTTTGAATGGTTCCGGCGGGGGTGCGTCGACTCGGACCCACGAGCCGCCCATATTCAGCGGCGAGTTGTCGCCGCGGCGGGGCGGGTCGAACCGGATCTTCCGGCGGGGGAGGTCGTCGATCGAGATCGTCCCGTCGGGGCGTCCGTACTTCTCGATGAGGTACTCGACGTCGTAAGCGCCGGCCTTAACGAGATGCTCGGAGTACTCCTCGAACATCGACTGATGACCGATCGTCGGCTGCCCCATCACGGCGGGAGCGCACATAAACATCCACGCGAGGTGCTCGCGGGGGTTGTCTAGGTTGGATCTATCTCGTGTCTTCACAGCGGACCTTTACAAGAGTTAGTGCGGTTTATCGCTGTCGCCTAAAGCCCTGCTGCGCCGACCATCGCGCCGAAGTCCCGCACCGCCCCGTAGAGAGCGAGGAACGGGTCGTCGGGCTCTTTCCAGCCGATGTCGGACTCCCACGAGACCTTCCCGTCGCGGTCTCGTTGGTAGTTGATTCGGCGAACCTGCTCGCAGTACAGCGCGTACTCGTCGGGGACACCGGAGGGTCGGACGGCGACGCGGGTGCCGATCCACATATCGCCGAACCCCGGAGGGCCGATCCGCCAACACAGGCTGTCGGAGAACTTCACGCGGTGGCCGGTCCGCTCGCGGGTGGTGATGATCGACGAGTAGACCGCCGCGAACGCACCGAGCGTTCCGGCGCGGATGTCTCCGCCGGCGCGGCGCTCTTTGTATCCGAAGCGACCGAAGTCGGTCTCCCGCTCGAACGCGGGGACGTTCATCCACGCGCCGACCGTTCCGGCGTAGAGCGGTTTGGCGACCGCGTCGACAGCAGCTCCGAGGCCGCTTAGACCGACGCCGTAGCCGGGCAGCTGGACGAAACTCCCGGCGAAGTTGCCGGTCGTCACGACCGCGGCGGAGATGCCTTCGTCGATGCCGGGGAACGACTGCCCGCCGGCGACGTGTTGGAAGTCGGAGGCGGGGAAGTACTCGAACTCTGACTCGATGATGCCGCTCTCGCCGTCGTCTTCGAGGACGATCGCCGGAGCCTGCGGTCGGCTGCCGAACCAACCCGGCTCGTAGTACTCGTCGGGGAACGTCGGATCGCCCGACACCACCGAGATGTTCTCGGTAGCGCCGTCGTCTGCGATCTCGACGACCGCCCGCTCGAGGCCGGTCAGCACCGACCCGAAGAACGACGTCTGCGTCAGCCAACCGGAGTTGTCGACGAACCGGACGATCAGCGCGCCGTGGCGCGGGGTGAATCCGAGTCCTTCGGGGACGGGGTCACCTTCGTACCACCGTCGACAGTCGATCGACAGTTGCGACCGCTTCAGCGCTTTCTCGACGGTGTCGAAGTACGTCCCAAACCGGCTCCACAGGTAGCCGAGTGGAGCGGCGGAACTCGCGAAGTCGACGGGGACGACGCAGATAGACCACTCGGTCATATCGAACTCGGGCCACTGATCCGGGTCGAACGGATCGCCGGGGATCATAAAGAGCCCCGCCTCGAGGCGGGCGACGTTCAGCCACAGCGTGACCGCCATACACCAGTCGAGCTTCCCGAAGATCGCGAAAATCCGCGGGAACTGCAAAGCGGCTGGGGTGAAGGGGTTACACCACACGAGGATGTGCTTCAGCTCTTCGAAGCAGTGCTTGAAGATCAGCTCGAGGGTGATCTCGCCGTCGCGGTCGCGGCGGAGTTTGTAGGTCTCCAGCCGTCCGTCCCACTGCGCACCCTGTTTGCGGAAGCGGATGTGGATGTCGCGCTTCTCGCGGCCTTGGTGGTTGGTGACCCACCGGACGAGGTAGTGATCGCGGGGGAGCGACACCGACGCCGAGCCGGTGTCGTTCTCGACCCACTCGAACTCTTCGTCGATGTGGTTGTAGAGAGCCCCGACGTAGCGCATATCGCCGTCGAACAGGTCTAGCTCAGAGTCGGCTAGCCGCTCGTCTCGCCAGTCGCGGTTGCGCTGGTCGATCAGCTCTAGTACAGCGCGACTATCCACGAGGATTCCTAACGGTGCTTACTCAAGCCCCCACGGGCGAGACCACGGTCGCTCGAGGAAGAGCGACACCTTCCGACCCGGCGGGGTCTTCGTTGCTGTGACGGTGAACTCGCGGGCGTCGGTGTACTCCGGCACCTTGTTGAGGAGCCGGACGCCGTTCATCCGGTAGACGTACGGAGTCCCTCCGGTCGCGGAGAACTGAGGGCCGTTCCGCTTCGACGACGTCGCGACGACGTCTCCGTCGGCGAGGACGATCTCGGGGAGGACGATCCGGCGGTTGGCGAGCGCGGGCTTCTCGAACGAGTAGTCCGGGATGGTGTACTTCCCGGTGCCTTCGAGAACCCACGTCAGGTCGATCGGGCGGTCGGTGGGGTTCAGCCCGCCGGACTTCCCGTCGAGCGGGTGGATGTCGAACACGAGGTCTTCGGAGCCTGACGCGGTGGTGTCGGTCTGCGTCGTGAGGTCGAACTCGATCGATTCCTCGTACCAAAACGGGTCGTACGCGACGACGTGCATCGTCGAGGTGTTGATCCCCTTCATGTTCGGGTCGGTGGAGAAGTCGATCTCCGGCTGCTCGAACAGGTACGCCGCAAGCTCGCGGATGCCGGACTCCAGCGTGATGACCCGGAGGATTCCCGGCTTTGTGAAGCTCCACGCCTTCCGCCACCGCGACTCGCGGGTCAACCAGTCGTTCGCACCCTTCTCGTTGAGGATGTCGACGTTGAAGGTGATCTCTCGGTGGAGGTACTTCGTGCCGCCGAGCTGAGCGCCCGGAGCGGTGCCTACCTCTTGGATGTGCGTCTTCGTAGGGGCGTCGAAGAAGCCTGAGATGTCGCCCTTACCGAGCCAGACCCCGCGGTTTCCCGCGCGGGGTCCGGCCAGGCAGAATACGTCGCCGTCAGGAGATTCGTATTCGATGACGGTAGTCGGCTTGATGTCCATCAGCCACCTATTCCCGCCCCGGTGTAGCGGAGCGCCTTCTTAGCCTTTTTGGCGTTGGAGTGCCGCTCCGCTTCGGCGACGTCCTTCACGATGTAGACGTCCTTTTGGTCTTCGATCTTGACCTTCGGATCGAACAGCTGATCGACGAGGTTTCCGATAGCGCCGTCCTTCCCGATACCGAGATCGGAGAGGAACGAGTCGGTGAAGGAGGTAGCAAGATCGTGCGGGATCTTCTTCAGATCCTTCTCGAACGTCCGCTTCATCTCGTCGCGCTGTTTGGCGTCCATCGACTTCGGCTTGATCTGAACCCGAAGTTCGGGACCGGCGTAGTCGGGGAGCTTCTCGCCCTTCTTTCGGTGCTCTTTCTGCCACTCGCGCTTGTAGGCGTCGATAGCGTTTTGAGCGCCCTTCCGAGCTTGCTCGACCGATTGGTACTCGGTGTCCCGCAGGCCCTTCGCCAGACCGGCGTTGATGTCGCCGCCGATGTCGATAAAGACCCTCGACGGAGAGTGGATACCGAGGACGGACTTCACCTTCGAGGTGATGCTCGAAGCGATTCCGGAGATAGCGCTGAGCACCGCGCCGGCCATCGACTTGATGCCGTTGATGAGACCCTGGATGAGGTCGACACCGATCTGGTTGAACACGGTCGACGGCGAGTGAATCCCGAAGATCCCCTTAACCGACGCGATGATCCCGTTCCAGATGCCTTGCAGCACGTTGGAGATCAACCCGCCACCGTTGGTGAATGCGGAGATGAAGCCCTGGATGATCTTGCCGGGGATGGTGAGCATGTTCGACACCCACGCCTGCGCCCGACCGAACGAGTTGTTCCACAACCAGCTGAACGCGACAATGACCATCGAGATCTTGCCGGCGAGCCCCGCGAGAGCACCGGCCACCGAAGCCATACCCGAAGCAATCGCGGGTATCTTAGGGCCGATGTCTACGAGTAGCTGAGCGAATTGCTGAAGAACGCCGGAGTTCACCAGGTTGATAAACGCCGTAGCTATCTGAGGTGCTGCTTCGAGTAGCTTCGGGAACGCCTCGATAGCGATCTGCATCAGGCTCGGAATCATCAGAGCGAGCTGCGGGGCCATCTTCGCCAGCGAGTCACCGAGCTGTTGGAACGCGGCCATCATTTCGGGTCGTGCCTTTTCGAACGCCGCACCGAGCTTTACGCCGAACTCATCCAACGCCTTCGAGATGACGGGTAGCACCGGCTGCAACGACTCAAGCACCGTCAGAAGCCCGGTCGCGAGTGCGTTAGACATACTCGATAGGATCGGGCCGATCGCTTTGAAGAGCGCTTCGCCGAACGTCGCGAAACCGGACATCACGCGGGAGAACACCGGAGCGAGGTTGTTTAGAACCGGGACGAGGGTGTCCATAAACGCCGAAGCGATCCGACCGAACCACTGGAAGATCGACGAGAAGTACGGAAACAGCGCCCGGAAGATCCCGCCGAGCGAGCCGAGGAATTGCCCGACGATCGGACCCATCTCGGCCATACCGCGGACACCGACGTCGAACAGGTCGAAGAACAGCTTGTCGAGGCCCTGGAGCGATGTGCGGAGGCCCTCGAACGCGCCCTTCAGGACGTTGTCTTTCGCCCACCCGTCGACCATCGCGTTGAACATGTTCACGAAGTCGCCGATAGACGCAGCCAGCGTTCCGAACTGCTGCGAGCCCATCGTCGCGAGCTTGATGAAGCCGCCCACCGCGTTGGTGAGGATCGGGGACAGCTGCCGAAGCAGATCGACGAAGTTGCCGGTCAACTTCTGGAGCATCTCCATCACCGGAGCGCTCGCCAGAAAGCCCGACAGCTCCTTAGCCATCCCGCCGAAACCGGCGGCTATCGCGGTGATCTGCGGGGTCAGCTGGTTGGCGACCCCCATCATCTCTTTCAGGACGGGGGTGAAGTCGCGCTCGATGACTGCCGAGACCGTCGACTTCAGCTTTTGGAACTCGGGCTGGATGGCCTTAAACGCTTTGGTGAAACCCTCAGCGCCGAGCCACAAAACGCCGAACGCCGCGGCTGCGCCCATCACCAACGCGGGGATGCCGGCCAGCAGCGTAGCGACCAACGAGATCGCCGGCGCGATCAGCAGGATGACGGCGAGGATGAGAAGCAGCTGGGAGATGTCGCCCCCGCCGCCCATCTTGGCGAGCATCCCGGTGTTGGGGTTGAAAGCGTCGGAGACCCTTTTACCGATCGACGAGATCAGCGAGAAGATCCGCTGAGTACTCGATTTGTCGACGTCGACCTTCAGCTCGGTCTTCCGCGGGCGGGACAGCTCGGCGAGCTTCGCTTTCGCGATCGCGTCGCGGAGGACGACGTCGATCACGAATCGGTGGTTGCCGGTCTTCTTCGCGAGGTCGTCGAGATCCTTCTCGGTCATCTTCGCGAGCGACTTGTTCGGGATGAACATCTTCCCGAGCTGAAGACCCTTAGCGGCGCGCTCCATCTTCTGGAACGCCCGACCTACGTCTTGCTCGAGCGAGTGCAGACCCCGCTTCGCTTTATCGACGTCTACGTCGATGTCGATCTTCCGGTGCCGGCCCGGACCCTCGAGGCTGCGCTGGAAGTAGTCGAGCTGGCGGTGGTCGACGACGACGTCGGCCTTCACCTTCACGCTCTTCTTCGAGCGCATCACGTTCTGAAGCTGTTTGTCGTCTACATCGACGCGGACCTTCGCCCGCATCCCCTCGGTGGAGGACTTCACCTTCTTGCGGAAGCCCGCCATATCGGGGTCGACGCGGACCTTCGCCTTCAGACCCTTGAGATCCCTGTTGAGATCCTTCTCGACCTGGCGGCGGAATCGAGATGTGTCAGGCACCACCCGGACGGATACCCGCCCGACTTCCTTACCGCCGGGTGATGCTGCCACTCTTACTCCTTGGTTATCCGCTTCTCGCGGTTAGCGCGCGCCTTTTCGGCCATCGCGGTGAAACCGCCGTCTTGCTGTTCCCGCTTCTTCTTCGGTTGGGGAACGGCGATCGGCTTAGGCTTCTGAATCGACGACTTCGAGTTGGCTCGAATGAGGACGTACAAAATGGATTGCAGGAGGTTGTATTGCTGCGCCTGCATGTAGCGGTCGTAGGTCCACCCGAGGAACTCGGGTCCGCCCGCTTCTGCCGCGGCGAAGCGGGAATCCTCGCGGAGGCGGTAGATGTAGACGAGCGCTTCTCGTGGGGTGATCTCCCTGCGGAGTACCGACCGAATCGAGATCCCGTAGGTCTCGAGGAGGTCGGGGATTATCGACTCACCGTGCTCGTCAATCAGCTCGGCGAGTCGGAGGCTTCCCCCGCCTCTTCCACCCCGAACCAGTCGTAGAAGACGACCTGCGTCATACCGAGGTTCTGCGCCAGCTCTTCACACAGACGCGCCGCGAGAGCGGAGTTGTCCGCGGATGCTTCGATCACGCCCAGCATGATGTTGTGCATCTCGTCTTCGACGCCTTCGGGCTGATCGTCGTCCTCACCGAGTTCCTTCAGCTCGTCTTGGATTTCGGTGAGCCGCGCGATGAGCTGCTGCACGATCTGGCGCTTATCGCGATTGAGCTGAAGCGGGTTTCGGAGGGTGAGGATGCCGTCGCCCATATCGACGTGGTACGGCGCGTACTCCTCGTCGGTCTTCTCGCGGAGGTAGTCCAGCGTGATAGCCGACTTCGGGGGCTCGACCGCCGCGGTGTATCCGGCGGGAGCTTGGGCGGTTTGGTAGTAGCTCATAGCAGACCTTTCGTAGAAACGCGGACCCTGCGTCGTAGAAACGCTGAAGAAAGAGGAGGGGGACACCCGGCAGGTCCGCTAAGAACCGGGTGCCCCCCGAGGGCTGGATCAGTCGAAGAGGTCTTCGGAGATCCAGCGGTATAGATCCCGCACGCCGAGCTTCAGGAAGGTGGCGCGAACGGGGATGCCGGTGAACTCGTCGGTGGCGAGTTCGATCGAGTCCTCACGTCGGAACGAGCACTTCGGGGCGCTGAAGCCGAGGTTGAGATCACCGTCGACCACGACGATCAACAGCGACTTGTCGACGTACGACGGGATGCCCGAGACTCCGAACACGCCGGGAACCGACGGGGTCGAAGACTCACCGTGGTAGAGCGTCAGCGAGGTGCGGTCGATCTGGTTGATCTTCATCGTTAGGTACTCGGAGAGCGCTTCGGTCTGAACTTCCTTCAGCGAAGCGTTCTGCCAGGTGCCCTTCACCTCGGTGTCGCCGCCGTCGTTGCCGAACTCCGGGAGGTCTTCGCGGCTGGTGTGGCCGACCATCGTCCACCCGTTGAGAGCGGTCTTGAGGGTGACGGTCGCACCTGCGCCGGAGACCGAGAGAGTCGGGTTGACCCCCTGGAGGCTGCCGACGAACGTCACGACGAACTCGCCGTCGTCATCGCCCGCCTCGACGAGGACGTTCCCCTCACCGACGCCGACGTGAGCCTCAAGCGTGGTCTGGATCGCACCCTCGGTGGCGTCGAACGGGATGTCCGCGGTGTCGGTGCCGGGGGCACCGACCTTCAGCTTGTAGTTGCCGCTGGAGGCGGTCACCTCGAGTTCGTACTGGATGCAGCCGAACGTCGCGGGGTTGAACGCGGTGATCTCGGCGGGGGTGGGGTTCGCGAGGCCGGGAGATCCGGTGTAGATAAAGCCGGTGCTCGCGGTAAGGACGTTTTTGTCCTTCAGAGCCATTTTCTATCCTCCGTTAGGTGGGCGGATGCCGAGCTTCACAAGCCCTTGCACGCGCCAAGTTGCATCGAACGGGGAGTCGAAAGACGTTTTCCCCATCGTTTCTTTGATCGAGTGGATGTACCCGCCGGGGGTCATCGTTTGGTAGAGCTGCGCGTCGTAGAGTGCGTCGAGCACGTCGTCGTACAACTCGTCTGCATCTCGGTATTCGGTGTCGGAGTAGGCGGTTATCTCGACGATCGGAATGCGGAGAAGATTCGGGTACTTGCGGTTCCGCGAACCACCGAGAGAGCGGAGGTTCACCAGCGGAAACTCGCGGTAGCTGACCGACGGAATCCACGATGTGACCATCACGTCGGGGCGCTTAGCCTCGATTAGCGGTTTGACGATCGAAAAGTGGTCTAGCTGGTCAGCCATATCCGCCTCTCGTCATCGCTGCTCGCTGAAGGGTGTATTTCCCCTCAACCCACTTCCGTTCTCCGGTGTTGGGGTTGACGTATTCCCACCCGAACTCGCGGGGGATGACCGCGGGGTGCTCGAGGTTTACGAACGAGTCGACGTCGCCTTTCGTGACCGAGATGCGGGTCTCTTTCCCGTCGGTCGGATCGCGGTAGGTGTCTGCGATAGCGTCGGCGAGATCGGCGACGTCTTCGGCTTCGTGGTGGACCGCTCGTTTCACGCCTTCGACGTGGGACACGATGTGGTTGACGACCTTTTGGCCGTTCATCTGCACCCGAGCCACTACGACCGCTTCATCTGGTAGCTGATGTGGCGAGTCCGACGAGAGCCGTTGAACTGCTTACCGTGGCCGAATAGCTGCCACTTCTCGCCTTTCCACACCACCGCGGACTGCGGTCCGAGTGGGTGGGAGATTGAGTCGTCTTCGCGGGGGAAGTAGATGACGCAGACCTGCTCGGAGAGGTGTCCCTCGTTGTCCATCTCCGCGCGCCGAGCGGCGGTGCCGCTGAACCCCATCGGATGGACGGTGGCGGAGGTGGTGATCCCGACTGAGTCGGGTCGGGTGTGGGGGTTGCCGTCGCGGTCGGTCGTTTTGATCTCGGGGTAGACGACGACTTCTTCGCGCCCGGACCGCGAGATGAGACTCACGCCGGCGCTCGAATCACCGGGACCAGCCAGCCGATCCCGGAAGCTGCGTCGTCGTCACCGAGGATCTCCCACTCGTCGTCGGTAATCTCGATGTCCGACGAGATCGTCGAACGATCGAGCATGTAGGTGTAGGTGCCGTCCGACTCTTGGATGAACCCCTCGGGGTTGCGCACAACCCGAAGCACCGCGGCGGTGACTACGTCTCGGACGTCGTCGTCGGAGAGGTCGCCGGCGGTGATCCGATCAGCGAGATCGGGAATCCGGCGGAGGATTATCCGCTCGGTTTGGCCGATCCGCGCTTCGATCAGCTCGGTCTCTTCGGGCTCCAGCGAAGCCTTCGGGATCAGGACTCGGACGTCGTCGGCGGTTGCGTAGGGCATCGGAGTCCTCCTAGAACTCCACCCCCCGAGGGCGCAGGACTAAACCCACGCCCTCGGGAGATGTTAAGTCATCAGGCGCGAGAAATCGCGGCGGTAGCCGACGTGCCACCCGTCAGGGCGTTCTCGAACCCGCCGAGCGAGGCGGGGACCACGACGGTGTAGACGCCGGTCGCCGAGGTGACCGTCACCTTGCCGGCGTCGAGGCCGGTCGCGTTGACGATCGCGGTCCTGAGGTTCGCGTCCGACACGTTGTACGCCACAGCGCTGATCTTCTTGCCAGCAGCGCGGAAGTTGAACGTGCCGCCGGTAGCGCCCTTGGTGTCGATCTTCCACGTCTGGACGAGAGCGTCCTCGGTGATGCGGACGAAGTCCTCGGGGTCGTGGACCAGCGCGGCAAACTCGGTCTCGACGCGGACAGCGACGAGGTTGTTCTGCCACAGCGAGACGATCTGCGAACCGTTCTGCGCGCTCGAGATGTCCAGCGAAGCGGAGTCGCTGACGTCGTAGGTGAGCCCACCAACCTGGCCCCACAGCACCTGGTTGAAGTCGCCCATAAAGCCGATCGGGCTGCCCTCGTTGGTGAGGTGATCCGACAGGATCGTGTTGCGACCGATGACGCGACCGCGGCGGAACGGGGCGTTCGTCTCGGTCAGCTCGAGCGGGCTGTCGATGAACAGCGGTCGCCCGGCGTCGTCGCGAGCATCGTTGAGGATCGGCTCGGCGGTCTCGTCGAACAGCACCGAGCGCCACTTGCGACCGTCCTGCGAGAGCAGCTTCAGGCCGGTGTTCAGGTTGCCGTAGGCGTCGCCGTCGAGGCCGATCTCTTTGGTCGTCTCGTTGACGTAGTTACCGAACGGGGTCGCGGTGCCGAAGAGGACAGCCTCGTCGAAGCGGAGCGCGATCGCCTCGGCGACCTTCTTGCGCATCGTCTCGATGTAGTTGTGCGGGTTCGCACGAACGACCTCAGCCGACGCGACGAAGATCGTCGCGATCTTGGCGGGGGTGATGCTCTGCTTGGTGAAGTCGCCCTTGGTGATCGGCTTCTGAGCGCCCTCATCCACCCAGTCGGCGGTGACGTTGCCGTTCCAGTGGGGGATCGACACACCTGTCGGTCCCATCGGGATCTTCTGCGCGACCGCCTGGACGATCGAGTTCTTCTCCGCTTCTTCGAAGTAGTCCTTCGCCTTCTCGGGCTCGAGTTCGCCCGCGAACATAGCGTCGGAAGTGGCTGCGTAGTTAGCCATTCTGTGTGATTCCTTTGGTTATCGGCGGACGATCGCTTCGACCGCGCGTACGAGTGGGTCGCCGTTGAGCGGCAGTGATTCGTTGCCCGAGCCCTGAGATGGGTCGACGGCGGGAACCGTCGATGGCTTGCCGGGGTCGACGTTGAAGAGCTTCTTCAGCTCGGTGGCGTGCGACTTCAGCTCTTCGTCGGTGTCACCCTTCAGAAGGTCCGAGAACTCGACGACTTTGTCGGCTGGGATACCGGCTCCGAGAGCGGCCTTCAGCTTCGAGGTCTCGAGGATCGCGCCGGCGAGCTTCGACTCGACTTCGGTCTTCGCGTTCGAAGCGGCGTCGAGCTGCTCCTGGAACTTGACCTGCGCGGCGGCGACGGCGGTGTCGACGGCCTCGTTCTTCTCGACCCGGTACTTCGCGGCTTCAGCGCGGGTGTCGGTGATCTCCTTCTGCGCCCAATCCGGGAGGTCTTCGACCTTCGTCATAGCGGGGGCTGCGGGAGTCGCTGCGGCTGCGTCGTTCGGGGTGGGGGTGGTGTCGGGCAATTTCGCCTCCTGGGCGGTTCGCACGCTCCGGGCGTGGTCTGGGGGTGCTATCCGCCAACGAGGCGGCGCATCTGGTTGATCGCTTCGCGGTTGCGGGTGGTTTTGACCCACCGGCCCCCGACGAACGACTTCTTGTTGGGGTTGCGCTCCAGCTCTTCGTCGGCGAGGCGGGTAGCCTCTTTCCACAGCTCGAGCGCGTCGTCGGCCTGCTCTTTTCCAGGCCAAGATCGGGTGTCGAAGACGGGAACGACTTTGCAGTCGCACCCTTCGTGCCACTCCTCCATGTCGTCGGAGGTGACTTCCTGGCCGGCGTCGTAGTCGGCCAGCGCGTGGCGGTCAGCGAGGTCGAGACCCGCGGTGCGCGCCTCTTTGTAGACAGGCCCGCGGGAGCAGAGCATCAGGCACCAGCCGCACGTCTCCGCGCCGGTCGGCACCCGAGCCCAGCCCTTGATCGACTTGACTCCGCCGCGTTTCTGCTTCTTCGCAGATTTTGGGGGTGGGTTATCTTCGAGGAGTTGTTTTACCTCGTCTTTGAGCTTGCGCTCTTCGAGATCACCAGCGTCGTCGGGGATCTCGAGGAGGAAGTCGGGGTCGTCGCCCTCTTCCCCGTACCGCTCGACCGCGTGGATCATCGCGTCGCGACCGCCGTTTTCGACGGCGCGGGCGACGCCCATCAGCGTGCGGGTCTGCGCCTTCTCGCGATCGGCGTTCGGGTCGATGAACCGACGTCGATTCCGGTCGAGATCCTCTACGAGCCAGTCGTATTGGTAGTCGTCGTCGGAGAAGACGAAGTCGTCTCGGAACCCGAACATCAGCTCGTGCTCTTGGTGGAAGAACTCGTATGCGTTGCGGGCGGACTCCCGTCGAGCTTCCCGAACTATCGGGTAGATCGTCGACAGAAAGTCCGTCCACGACTTCAGAGTTCCGAGGCCGGAGAAGTAGCTACTTAGCTTCTGGATCTGGCTTAGAGCTGCTAGAACGGCTGCCGCCTGGGCTGCCTGATACGTCTCCAGACTCATCCGTAGGTGCCTTCTCCGGGTCGCCGGCGGGGTTGCCGTACATGCGGACTAGCTCCGCTTGGTGTGCTTCCTGCTCGGCGTCCCATCCGCGCATCTCTTCGCGCTCCTCGGTGGTGTAACCGAGGTCGACTCGAGCGCGCTCCTTCGGGATCACGCCCTGCCCGTTCGCGTAGAGCTTCGACGTCGCGTCGGCCTTCGACTCGAAGGTGGGCGTCGCCGGGTTGCGGAAGATCGCTCGCAGCCGGTAGTACTCGTCGGGGAGGTCCGAACCGGGGTTCATCACCCGCCACGCGACGCGCATCGCCTCTTCGAGGTCTCCGCCAAAAACGACGGTCTTCCGCTCCGCGCTGAGAACCAGCCGGCGCTCAGCGGATCGAATCGCATCCGCCGACGCGGGGTTGTCCTGCGCGTTGGAGAGGTACTGCGGGGGGAGCCCGGTGTAGGCCGCGACTTCGTTGCGGATCTCGCGGATGCCGTCGGCGAAGTTCTGAAGCTGCGCCGCCTGGAACTGGTCGACCTTGCCCGACGGGTCGGCGACCGTCAGGATTCGAGCCATATACGCCTCGAACGTCGAGACGTCGGAGCCGTCTTTCCGCTTGAGATCGTCATTCGTAATGCCGAAGATGACCCGCTGCGGGATACCCATCAGCTCAGCCGCCGCTTGCATGTTGGTGAGCAGGCGACCGGCTGCGTCGGTGAACGACCGGAGTTCGGGGGTGATCTCCGACGTACCGTGGGTATCTGACAGCTTCGTCCGGTTCAGAAGCGGGACGATCGGGACGATCCCGAGACCGTGGTTGACGGTTTCCGAGACGGTCCAGTCCTGCTCTTTGACGAGGTAGTAGGTGGCATCCGGGGTGTAGATCGTCGCCCGGATGTCGTCGTTGTCCTCGTTCTTGTACGTCCGGATCGCGGACGTGACTCGACGGGTCCACGGATCGACGTCCGCGAACAGGTTGACCGGCGATTCAACCCGGATGATCGGTACATCAGGCGGGCCGAAGTAGGGATTCTCGGGGTCGGTGTTGGTCGGCGGTGCCGAGATCGTCACGTATGCGCGACCGTGGACGAGCGCTTCGACGCAACCGAGGTTGAACTCGACATCGAGCTGGTTGGTCGTCCACCAACGCCACAGATCGGAATCGGTATCAGAGGAGCCGGGGAGGTTGAAGCCTTCCGGCGTAATCCGCTCTGCGAGCGCGTTGACGTACAGCCGGGGGTAGCCGATGTGGGGGAATAGCTTCTGAAGCTCGGGCGGGGCGGCGAGGCCGATCGCGTCGGGCCGGCGAGACGACTCGTAGTAGAGCGTGTTCTCCGCGAACTCGGAGTTCTTCTCTTCGAGTTTGTCGGTGAGCTGTTGCCGGAGGGTGAGCGGATCGACCGTAGCGGTCGTTGCTACCACCCGAGAACCTGAACCTGGCTAGAGCGGTTGTTCTTCGACATCAAGAAGTCCTGTCTGGCACCGAATGCGAGGACGCAGCAGACAGCGATGTCGATCTTCCGCGAGGAGTCTTTCGACGCCTTCCGGATCGAGATCGTGTCGTAGGTGGTGGGGTGCCGTTTGGCGTTGAGGATGTGCTGGCGCATCTGTTTGTCGCCGTTGTGGCGGATCTCCCGCTCGAGGACCGCGTCTACGAACCGCTCGCAATCGAGCGAGAACTGCTTCGTCTGGCCGCGCATGTCGAACGCGATCGGGTTGCCGGGAGTCGCGTTGACCTTCACTTTGTTCCGGAACGACGTCGACCACTGATCGACGTACGCCTCGAACTGGAAGACGTCGGCACGGAACCCGACGACGTCGTACTTCTCGAACGTCGAGCGCACGACGGAGTCGACCTCCTCGCGGGGGACTTCGCCGGCGGGGTATTTCACCGGGTTCCACGCGTGGATGAGATGCAGCGATCCGTCATCGACGCGGCACGCGACGAGTGCGGTCCAGTCGTCGGACTTCGAGCCGTCGAAACCGAGGGTGATTCGGTCCTTCCGCTTCAGCGGTGCGACCGGCTCCTCACCCTTCGTCGGGTCGGGCTGGCAGGCGTCCCACTCGTACGGAGCGATCCACGAGTCCTCAGCCGCGTTGACTTGGTTGAGAAACTTCCGGCGGGATTCGATGATGTCGCGGCGGGCATCGAGGATCGACGCCGCGATTTGGTCGACTCGCATCCACGTCGCGTCGCCGCGGGCGATCTCGACGCCGCGGCGGAGCTTCTCGACGCCGGCGGCGAAGCCTTCGGGGTCGTCTCGCTCGAGGGGGATCTCGGAGATCGGCGTGTCTGCTGGCGCTTCGAGCGCGTCGTAGAGCTGACCGGGGTCGATGACCTTCCCCGCTTGCACGTCAGCCCACAAGTCGTAGTCGCGCTCGCCGACGGTGTCGTTGCCGGGGATGTGCGCGTTGCAGATCGCGAGGGCGCGGGCGTGCTCAGTTTTGGTGAGGTTGCCGTCGATGACGTCGCTCATCGCGATGCCTTCGTTGACCTTCCCGTCGGGGCCTGCGCCCCACCACTGAACTTCGTTTTTGATGACGAACGTCGGGCGGTTGCCCTCCATCGCCGCGGGGGATGCGGTGACGGACTCGATCCGCCGACCGCCGTCAGCGTGGATGACGAACTTGTTGACGTCGAGGCCGTAGGTCTCTTTGAGCTTCTTCGAGACCATCACCGGGAACAGCGCGAACGTGTTCTTCGTCTGGTCTTGTGAGACCGCGGCGACCTGAATCCACGCGCCGTGGCACGGTTTGCCGACGGGGTTGCCGTTTTCGTCGAAGTGGGAGAACCGCACCGGGCCGCACATCTCGGCGAGCGAGAGCGCGGCGGCTAGCGGGTCTTTGCCCCACCCCTTCAGTCGGCGGAGTGTGCCGTCGTTGTAGAGCCAGTCGCCGTTCTCGTCGACCGCGTACCACCACAGAATGAAGCGGAACTGCTCGTTGGTTGGGACGAACGGCTCGCCGGCGAACTTCCCGCCGGGGCATAGGACGTACTCGTAGAGCCAGTTGACGACACCGAGCCCGAGGGTGCGCTCCGGGAGGTAGAAGCCTCCCTCGGTTGTCCGCTGCCAGGTGGGGCCGATGACGTTGCTGGGGGCGGGGACTAGCTCAGCCACGTTGTCTCCCGGTGTTCTACTTGGTGCGCTTCTCCAGCTCCGCTACTCGCTTGATGAGGTCTGCCTGGTTGGTGACTAGGACGCCGACGGCGTCTACGAGCGTTCGGTTCGATCCGTCGGCGCGCTTTCCGAGCAGCGCCCAACCGGGGAACGACTTCAGGAGGTCGACCGACCCGTCGGGCCGGCGAACGAGGTCGCGGCCTCCGACGAGCTGCTCGCGGATGTCTTTGACGTCGGAACCGATCGGTCCGACGTAGGTCTTGATGAAGTTGATGATGTCGTCTTTGGCTGCCACGAGGTCGTCTCCAGGAAGTAGGGACGCGCCCATCGAGAGCGCGAGGTAGTAGCGGTTCTTGCGGTCGTCGATGCCGTTCAGCCCGCCGTTTACGGCGCGGGTGGCTCCGACGATGTCGCGGTTGTCGGCGTAGGTGTTCATCGGACGCGCGGCGGTCCAGTACCAAACCGCGCCGAGGAAGCCGTAGTCGACGTCGGAGAGTTTGGTCGGGTTGTCGACGAAGTAGGTCGACGTCGGGCAGTAGCCGCGGGAGTACGCCCACCTCGAGAGCTGTAGGTAGTTAGCTCGTCCGGTGATCTGGATAGGGCCGCGGCCTTTGAAGCGGACGCCGTCGCCGGGCTGTGTGTTTCCGAGATCCTGCCGGCCCTCGTACGCCGCTCCGCTGGCGATCTCCTCCATGTACTTCAGGCCGACCGACTCGTGGCCGATCTGCGCGCAGAACATCGCGGCGCGGTCCGCGGTGGTGCATTCGGCGCGGATCAGCGCTTCGTTGAACGCGGGTGCGAGGTCGCGGTACCGCTCGATCGACAGCGATCCGCCCATCACGCGGGAGAGTGACTCAGCGTCCAACGAGATCACCCACCGCCGTCTTCAGATCGCGGTTGCCGAGATGAGGCCACCGGGTGATGAGTTGGGCTCGGGCGTCTCGGACGTCGGACGCGATGGGGCCGACGAAGATGCGGATGAAGTCGTTCACCGCCGCGGCGTCGATCTGCGGCTCCGCCCCGAGTACGAGGTAGCTCTTCGGGACGATCAGCGAGACGTACTGCTCGAAGGTGATCCAGTACCCGTCGGGCTGGAACCCGGAGTCGGCGATGTGGATGTAGAGGATTCCGTCGATCACCGCGTATCCGTCTACCAACACGTAGTGGAATACCGTTCCGCCGCCGTAGTTGGGGGATCGTGATCCAAGTTGGCCGACCGGGTAGTTGCTCGGCGGGGCTTGCCAGTTCGTCGGGACGCCGAATCCGGAGTCGATCGTCAAGACGATCTCGTCCCAAATCTGCTTCTTCCACGTCTGGTTCGGCATCTTCGGGAGGTCGCGGACGACGTAGGTGCCCTCGCCGAGGTAGCGGTTCAGAACGACCGCGAGCTGGCCGATGTAGTCGGTGCCGTCTTGGTCGTCCCAGCCGATGTTGCCCTCAAGCTCTTCGGTCTGGCGCGCGATCTCGCGTTCGGCGACGTTGATGCCGCGGATCTTCAGCGCGGATTGCGTCGTCGCTGGTCCACACCAGTACCCGGTCTCCTGCCCTATCTGGGAGCGGTCGAACGGGAGGACTTTGGTTACGTCTGTCACATCTACCTAACTGAATCGAATCAGCGCTTCGCCGCGCGCTCCGGGATCTCCGTCTGACGCCCCAAACGTGTCTGCGCCACCCCTGCCGCCCGATCCGGGGGTGGAGCCGTTACCGCTGCCGCCGGTCATCGTCGCCCCTTGGAATGTCGTGTTGCCGGGTCCGTGGGCGTCGCGGCTGTTCGACTGGCTGTAACCACTTCCACCGGCTCCAACGACTGGGCCACCCGCTGCGGGCGTGCCTCCGATTGAGGGCTCTGCGGAGGTGCTTCCACCGCCGCCGTTGTTGCCTGTACCACCAGCCCCGATCGTCACCTTCACGCCGTCCCACGACTGACCCGCCGTGCTCCAACGCTGAGTTCCGTAGGCTCCGGGGTTGCCGCCGCGTCCCCACGAGAAGAATCCAGCGGAGCGAACGCCTGCTGCACCGCCACCTAAGACGATGACGTCGATGTACTTCGCTCCGGCGGGAACCGGGACAGTTTGGGATGACGTAACTTGGACGTTGTACGGAACAATCGAGAAGTCGGTGCGAGCGATCGAGAGGGTGCCTTGTCCCGATGTTTGAGCGTTCTGAAAGCGGCGCTGGTATACCGCCGCAGCGAGGCTTCCCTCGCCGTTGTGATCGGCTGGGATGAAGCGTCGTTGAAACACCGAAGCGGCCAACGAGCCTTCTGCGTTGTGCTCGGCGGGGACGGATCGCGCAGCGACGAAGATGTCTAGCGCTCCGTCGGCGGAGAAGGTAGCGGTCGCCTTCGGCTGCGTCGCAGCTGCGAGAGCTGCTGCGCCCGCGTAGACCGCGGGGTTCTTCGCGGTGGCGGTGGTCGAGAGCATGCCCGACCCACCGCCTGCGGCGGGATCTTTAGCCTGCTCGTGCGGTGAGAGCAGACCCGCGGCGGAGAAGTTGGGACCGAGAACGATCTCGACTTCGTATGCGCCGGAGTAGAACTGCGCGATCGACGAGAACTTCGCCTCGAGCCGGCTGACCGGCACAGCGGCCAAGCTCCCGAGTCCTGCGAACTCTGCCGGGTTGCGCGGCTGCACAACCGCCGAGATAGACCCCGCCGCGGAGTAGACCGCGGGGTCTTTAGGCTGCGGCTGCGCCGCGAGCTGACCCGAAGCGGCGGGCTCCATCCGGCCCTTGGCCGCTGTTGACGTCGCGAGGGTGCCGGTGCCAGCGAGCTTCGCGAGGTCGATGATCTGAAGCGCTGCCGCTAGATCGCCTTCGGCGTTGAACCGCGCTGGGTCTTTCGCCGTCGGGTGCGCGAACAGCGCTCCGCTACCTGCGAAGCGGGCCGGGTCTTTGGGCTGCGGGTACGCAGACAGCGAACCTGCGGCGGAGAAGTTCGGATCGTGGAGCTTCGCCTTCGACGGCGCGTCGAGCTGGCCGTCGGCGTCGTAGTCGGGGTCGTAGAGCTTGGCGACTACCTTCGCTGCGAGGTCAGCAATCCCGGTGAAGAACGTATGCCAACGCGGAGCTGGGATGTCCTGCGGCCGGAGCTGGGCGAGCGGGATGTGGGGGAGCGGGAGCCCCTTCTTCCTCACCGGGAGGGGTAGTGGCCCTCGAGGTCGGCGAGGAATCGGGGTGAACACCGCTGCTCCTTACTTACGCGAGAGTTCGTACTCCAGCTCGTTGATCCGGCGCTGCTGTGCGGCGATGTACTCGACGAGGTCGGTGGCGAACGACTGGACGATCTGCTCAGCCGCGGGCGGCTGGGGGTCGTTCTGTGCGACGGCCACGCCGGTGAAATCGGCCTCGACGTAAGCGACTTCCGGGGTCGTCTCAACTTCCGGAGTTGTCTTTTTGGTTGCCAACTATCTCTCCCTTGTTATCGGTGCTTGACGGATGTCAAGTCTTAGGTCTGGGTGAACGACGGGGTAACGACGATCTGGCCCTGCGCGCCGAGGGTCGTCGAGGTGATCGCAACCCAGTCGATGCACGAGCCGCCGGAGGCGGCGGTCCAGATGCCGGCGTAGGTGTAGGTGCCGGCGGGGACGTCGATGGTGACCGACGTACCGCTGAGCGCGCCGCCGGAGCCGGAGGTCCACGTCGTCTGCTTCCGCGCATAAGCGGGGGTGCCTCCGGTGACCTCGTTCGAGTTGCCGCTAGCTCCGGGGTTTCCGGTGTAGAGCGCGACGTACGGCGCGCCGCTGCCTGCGATATTCTTGTAGGAATCGGCCATCGTCTGACGGGTTCCGGCGATTTGCACAGCCATAGTTCTGTATGTCCTTCGTTCTGTCCGCTAGAGGTGCTCGACGACGCCGTAGGTGACGCAGAAGTCGAGGTCGGGGGTGTCGGGGAATACGACGTAGAGGTAGTAGTCGAGGCCGGTTCGAGGCAGCTCGTCGATGAGTTCGCTTTCGACGGCGAACTCGATCAGCTCTTCGGAGCAGATGCCGTCCCACGTTGCGACCAGCTCGCGCGATCGGTTGGATCGCACGACGTCGATGCGCGCGGTGGTCCCGACCGGCAGCGCGTCTTCGGGGTCGATCATCATCTGCTGGTAGAAGTCCTGCGAGCGGACGAGAACCAGCGGCATGTACTCGGGCCGGTGACCCCACTCGACGGGGAAGGTGGTAGCCATCAGGCCCTTTCGTGGTGGAGCTGCCCCCGACGCCCGACAGAGGCGGTTAATCGGGTCGCCGGGGGCGAGGCTGACCCCGCCGCGCGTGAGAACGCGGCGGGGGTGCGGGAGCTGGGGAGAGGCAGCTCAACCGCGGCTACTGGGAGTCGGCGCAGCTAGTCGCGGTCTGCCGGAGGTGTGGGCAGAACCTAGCCTTGTGCCTGTCGCTCGAGCATCAACGAAGCGAGATCCTGATCTTCAGCGCCGGCGGACTCGACGCGTTCGATCTCGATCCGCATTCGGCGGCGAGCACCCTCTGATACCAGTAGATCGGTGAAGTTGGACATAATCGTGGCGAGCACCTGCGAGTTCGGACGCGGCGCTTTGAGCTGGCGATCGAGCAGCTCGAGCGTGAGGCGAGCGAACTCCCAATCCGACGGCTCGAAGTACTTAGCCTGACCGGACTTCTGCATCGACGTGTAGAGCGAGCGGACGATTTTGTGCGGTTTGGTGATCCCCAACGCGGGGACTCGGACCTCTCCGACGGTCTCGACCTTCTCAATCGGTACTTCCGGCTTGTTCCGCCGGACTCGCTCTTCGGATCGTTTGGGGGGTGGACCCATGCCTGGCAACTTCGCCTCCTGGGCGTCAGGCGACGGCCCCGGTGCTCCGTAGACTCACCGAGGCAGGACTGACCGTGGGCGATAGCGCAGAGTCGGTACCTTCGTCGCTAGCCGTCGTCTAGACGGCCTGGATGGCGACCGCGGGGTCGCCTGCGTAGAGCGCGCATCCGCGCTCGTTGTTCGGCACCTTCCCGGCTCGACTTCGTCGCGTGGCATCTAGCGCACGCGGCTTGGAGGTTCTCGGGTCGGTGGTCATCACCGCGGTTGCGGTGATCTACTTCGGTGGCTGCGCTGACGCAGCCGCGGTAGCGGAGTTGGCACTTCCACCCGTCTCTGCGGAGGATGTCCAGTCTCAGCGAAGACCAACCGTCAGGAAGGCGGTCTTTGCGGTGGGAGGTAGACCAGCTCACGTTTCTCCCGTTGTGTGCGCACGCGGGCGCGTGCTCGCGGTGGGGGAACGATAGTTCCCGCCCGAAGTCCTCAAGACTTCGGAGGAGGACCAACAAGTCCGACACCGGCGGTGAAACTCGAATCGACGGAGAACGAAACCTTCTTTTGCCGAGCGAGCGAAGCGAGCGAGGTTTTCTTGGAAGATCGGTCGGCTCTTTTGGGGAGCCGCCCTCAGCGGCGACCAACCGATCGTGGTGCCAGCCTTTTAGGGCTGGCCCGACCGACCGGGGGCATCAGCCACCGGGCGGTGTTGTTGGCGGTGTTGTTTCCTTTATATCTCTTACCTCCCTACATTCATAGGTGGCTAGTATGAGGGTCTCTGTCCCCTACCGTTACCAAACCGTTATAAAGAGATTTTGACGCAACGCGCTGACCTGCGGTGATTCTGAAACCAATTTTTGGGTGGGGGTGGGGCTGAGCCGGCGAAGGCGGCGTCTTCCTCAGACGGGTGGGGGTGCTGGTGGGAGCCCGCGGAGCGCCTCGAGAGCGCGAAGCGGCGCTAACCTACGGTACCGTAAGTTGTGACCCGTACGCAGTCGGGCATCCGTATTACGTAGCGGCCCGGCGGGTGCGCGGGGGTAACCCGGGTGGGGGTCCGGGGGGAGCGCGCCGCGCCTGCCCACCCTGGTCTGCCCGCTGCACCCAGACCCCGACGCGGGAGCGTGCCTAGGTCCCTGCCCCTGCCTGCCCCTGCCCCGCGGGGTGTGCCACCCCTCACCCCGCCCCATACCCCACCCCGTAGTAGGGGGCCCACCCCACCCCCTGCTATACCCCACCCCACACACACCCTGCCCCGGCTATACACCCCCCCCGCCGCTCACCCCGACCCGACGTGCTCACACCCCCGGTAGGTACGCCCCCCGTTGCCGGCACCCCCCGCTAAGCGGCCCGACGCGGCGTAGTGCCGGCTGCAATTTCCTGTCGCTGACCTGCGAATACCGCTGTTTCCGCTGACTAATTTCGAAATACGACTTGACATCACCCGGCTACCGGTGTTTACTCAAGGGGTCAGAACGAAACGAACGGAGAATCTCAGATGGGAATCAACGAACTGCGAGACCGTCTCGGTTGGGAGCACCAGTTCCCGCGTGAGTCGGGTCGCCACCGCGCTACCGCTAATCGCCGCCCTAACGTGGTGTGGATCATCGGCGTGCGAGGTGGTCAGCGATGATCGCGGATATATTCGACCCCGCCGAGTGGGATGAGTGGAACGAAATCGAGCGCGCCGAGCTTGAGCGTCAGGCTTACGACCGCCTCATCTCCGAGTACTTGTAGCTTGCTTCATCCCTTGACATCGCTCGGGGGACGGAGTTGGACACAACTACCAACGAAGGGAACAACGATGAAAATGCTTGGGTGTTTCGCGGCTCTCGCTACCGCTTTCGCGGTCGGCGTGGGTGCCGGCGTTATCGACGCCGAAGTCCGCGACCACAACTCGCAGCTGTCTGCGGTCGCAGCGCGCGGAGACGATCAGTTGTCGACGCGTAGCGGAGACGACAACGGCGACGGCGTGATTGACGAAGATGAGTCGGGCTGGAATTGCCGGACGATGGGGAACCGAATTTGCGGGGAGTCTGAGGTATGAGGCTATACGGCGTCACATTCCAGATCGCAGAAGGTCCGCTCTCCGAACCGTCGTCAGAGAGTTGGGTAGCGCACGCCGAGTGTCTCGGCGACATCCGCAACGCGCTACCGCCTAGCTATCGGGTGATCACGATGGGCGCAACCGAGACTGACCCGGATACGCCGTGCGCTCTCCGACGCTGTGGCAAGCGTATCGGCGGTGAGGTGTGAAGACGCAAACGCGAGGTACGGACGCGGCGATCTACTGCGAGTTGTTCGGTATCGAGTACGTCGGTACGCCTATCGAGGTTGTCGAGGTCTGGTGGCCGCGCGGTAGGTATCAACTCGCCGACATCCGCCGGGTCGGGTTGCTGATATTCAAAGCTTGATTCTTGCTTGGCTCGCGAACGAAGTTCGCTCGCGGTCCGAGTTGGAATTGAGAACGGAGTAATGAACATGGAAGTCACCCGCGCAGACCTAGCCGACGAACTAGCGGCGGAACTAGCCGCTATCCGCGACCGGCTCAGCGAAAAGGTGGATCACCTGGATATGGAGTGGGACGAACTGAGCAGAGCGGAACAACACGCGGCGGGCAGTATTCAGGGAGCCGTACAAAAGCTACGTCTCGCTATCGAAGAACTTGACGAAGAGTAGGGACAAAGACATGAAAGCTTTCATCACAGACCTGGCCGCTTATAACTCGGGGTCGTTGGTAGGCGCGTGGGTTGACCCCGACACCGAAGATGTCGACGAAGCTATCGAGCGAGTGCTTGAGCACGGCGCTATCCAAACGTGCGAGACCAATCATGAGGAATGGTTTGTTACCGATTACGACGATCTGCCGAAGACAATCGCGGACTGGTTGGGGGAGTACCCCGACTCCGAGAAGTTGACCCGCGTTGCATCGTTCGATGACGACGACCTCAACAAGCTATGCGCGTACCTCGACTACAACGGTTCGATTGACCTCGACACCTTCGACCCCGACAACGTGATCGGTCCGTGGGGCTCGCTGGAAGATGTCACGTACGAACACGTAGCTGAGTTCATACTCCCGGAGATCCGAGAAGATATGAGAAAGACCGTCGAAAACTACTTCGATTACAAAGCGTTTTCCCGCGACCTCGAGATCGAAGGTCGATTCGTAACGGTCGACCAAGTAGGAGTTTTCGAGATCGTCGACTAGCCGCTTGCCCGGTCCCTTGACACCGCGCAAGGGGCGAGGGTTGGAAACTAGACAACCGAATGAAAGGTATGAATATGAAACGCTACCGCGGGAACCTCGCCGCCGACCGCCAACCTCTCTACGGCTCTCGACCGCGATACACCCTCGCGCGCACCAACGCAGTTCTGCGGCCTCACAGCGAAACTACCAACCCAAGAAGGTATGCTGTAGTCCGATACTTGACATCGGCCATGGGATGATGTTACAATGAAGGCATGAGGGGAGAAGGTATGTACCACCACCTGAGCCCGGTGGACCCGCTCGATCAACACCGACTCCAGTCGGTGTACTTCGTCGAGTCGCCGCGGTCGCGGCCACCCGCTCGGACGGCGCATCTGGTGTTCATCGTGCTCAGCTGCGGCGCGTGGACCCCGGTTTGGGTGATATGCGAAATTACGCACCTGATCCGGGGTCGCTGACATACACTACAGTTGATCGTTCGGCCGAAGTCAAGTATAATCAGACACGAAAGGTTAGCAACTCGAAGTATAGGAGAAGGCATGGCCGGACAGCCGATTATCACGATACAGGACGTCGAAGACCTAAAGGCGAAGGGGATGAATCAATCCGAAATCGCCCGCGAGTTCGGTGTTACACGAGCTTACATCTCGTACATCGTCCACACCTACGGCGGGAAGTTGACGCCGCGTGCGCAGGTTCAGCGCGATCACTTCCCGTGGAAGGTGTCAACCGACTTCCAGCGGTCGGCGATCGACAAATGTCTCCGCCACCACGCGGAGTGGGTCGTCACCGGCGGTAGAGGTATGAGCGACGACGCGCTATCGCGGCTGAAGAGCTTCCACCGCAGGCTGCGGGACTTCAACCTGGTGGTTGAGTTCGACCCGTCCATCCCACCGAACCGCGACTCGAGTGTCGGGGGGTACCGATACGCTGACCGGCTACCCGAAGACGGAGACCTGATGTTGCGAGTGAACGACGACATCCGGCTTACCGACGAGGGTCGGAACAAGATATGGAAGTTGCCACCAACTTCCGCAACGTACTGAACAAGGAGAACACATGCTGAGTGCGCCCGCCGCGACCGACACGCCGGGGATTGACGACGTCGAGGACGCAGACCTCGTCGGGGTGATCCGCCACTACGAGGTTGAAGGCTTGATCGCGGTCGACGAGTTGCCCGACGGTGGCGGGTTCGTCATTGCTCGATCCACGTTGGTCAGCACCAACGACGCAGCGTACGTCGAGGCGGTGGGGCTCGTCTGCAAGCGCGGATGTCAGCGTCACATCCACACGACGTTCGTTGATCACCACGAGGTCGAGAGGACCCCGTTCGTCGGGGAGTCGTCGATCGCGGAGCTGTGGGCGTGAGCGTCGAGGTTGAAGCGAAACCGCCCGCGTACAGGTCGGTTTCGCAGCGGAACCAGTACGACCGCTGTCCGCAGTCCTACTACCTCGCTCGGATCAAGAAGGTTTGGCAGAAGCCGGCGGCGTGGCTCCCGATGGGGTCGGCTGTCCATGAAGGGGTGGAGCGGTGGGAGAAGTCGGGCCGCACGATGAGCCGCGAGGAAGCGGAGGCGGTGGTTGCGACGTCGTACGACCGCGAGGTGTCGAAGTACACCGCGGAGACACCGAACTTCGATTGGTGGCAGTCGAGCGGTCCGTACCGAGCTACCGACGACCTCCCAAGAAGGTTTGATCTCGCTCGTGAGCACATCAACCGCTACATCGACTGGGCGGAGAAGCACCCCAACGAGAGGATGTGGGAGACCCCGCCGGGGTGGTGTGATGAGACCGTCGACCACAACGGCCACGAGTCTCCGGGGAAGGTTGCGTCGGAGCTGGGATTCAACACCACGTTCGGCAGCGTTCCAGTTCGAGGTTTCATCGACCTCGTCGTCGAGGGTGAAGAAGGTTTGGTCGTCCGCGACGTCAAGACCGGCAACACGCCGGGGGACGACTTCCAGCTCGGGGTGTACGCCGCGGCGATCGCGCAGGAGTACGACGTCGAGCAGCCGACGCGGGGCGACTACTTCATGACGAAGACCGGCAAACCGACGCTGGAGTACGACATCTCGGAGTGGACGCCGGCGCGGGTGGCGGAGGAGTTCGAAGAGCTGGAGGACAACATCCAAAACGAGAGGTTTGATCCGAAGCCTGACCCCTCCAAGTGCCGATTCTGCGACGTCGCATCCTCCTGCGATTTTCGTGCGGCCTAATGCTTGACATCATACAAAGGGAGAAATAGAGGAAGACATGATCGAGATCAAAACCGTCAGCGGAGTGACGATCTACACCGCGTCGAACGCAAACGACGTCCGTACGGCGGTCGTTGAAGCAGCCAGCCGCGGCGCGAACCTCCGCGGCGCGAACCTCCGCGGCGCGGACCTCTACGGCGCGGACCTCTACGGCGCGGACCTCTACGGCGCGGACCTCTACGGCGCGGACCTCTGCGGCGCGAACCTCCGCGGCGCGAACCTCCGCGGCGCGGACCTCTACGGCGCGGACCTCTACGGCGCGGACCTCCGCGGCGCGAACCTCCGCGGCGCGGACCTCTGCGGCGCGGACCTCCGCGGCGCGGACCTCCGCGGCGCGAACCTCTACGGCGCGGACCTCTGCGGCGCGAACCTCCGCGGCGCGGACCTCTACGGCGCGGACCTCGATCCGCTGCCGCTCGCCCAGCTCTCGCACCTTCCGGAGGGGACGCTGGTCGGGTGGAAGAAGGCTTGTTCCGCCGAGTACCCGCATCGGTCGGTTCTGGTCAAGCTGGAGATTCCCGCCGATGCCCGCCGATCGCATTCGACTGGGCGGAAGTGCCGCGCCGACCGCGCTGTCGTGCTCGGTATCTACGACGCCGACGGCAAACCCGTCACCTCAGCGCGCAGCGTCCACGACACCGATTTCATCTACAACGTGGGGAAGACGGTCACCCCCGACAACGGATGGGGAGAGGACCGATGGGACGAGTGCGCTCCGGGCATCCACTTCTTCATCACCAAAGAGGAAGCGGAGGCTTACTGAGGTGGTGACTAGACGACCTCGGAAGTTCAGGGTTGAACTGGAGTTCAAGAATGGGCAGGCGGTGGTCTTTGTCGAGAGTCTTCATCTTGAAGATGCCCACCAGATCGGAATCGACACGGTCGTCAAAGGCGTAAAGCAGTTCGACAAGATAACAACGGAGGAGGTAAGCGACGGTGGTGGTTAGCGTCCGGCAGAGTCGGAACGTCCGCGGCCACGCAGGCGAACCGCTGCCGACGGTGTGGGAGTCCTTCGACCGAATCGGTGCTCGGTTCCTCCGCGGTCAGCTCGCTATGATCGCCGCTGCTCCTGGCGTTGGGAAGTCCGCGCTCGCGCTGTCGTACGCGCTGCAAGCTGGAGTACGGACGATGTACTTCTCCGCCGACTCCGACGCGACCGAGCAGATCGGTCGGGCGTCGTCGATCCTGACGGGTGCTCCGCTCGCTGATACGAAGGCGGAGTTCATCGCTGGCGAGATCCGCGACGAGGTGCAGCGGGCTCCGATCTACTGGAGTTTCAACGCTCAGCCGACGCTCGACGACATCGACGAAGAGATCGACGCGCTCTACGAGGCGTATTTGTGGGAGCCGGAGGTAGTCGTCATCGACAACCTGACGAACGTGCTCAGCGGCTTCGCCGGCAACGAGGAAGATCCGTTCGGCGGGCTGGAGGCGTTGCTCGACCACCTCAACGGTCTCGCTCGACGGACCGGCGCGTGCGTCATCGCGACCCACCACGTAACCGGACCCCACAACGACGGCGTGACGGCGATCCCGCTTAGCGGTCTGAAGGGGCAGGTCGGTCGAGTTCCGCAGATGGTGTTGACGGTCCACAAACGGCAGGCGGTAGGGGAGTTCTCGCCGGACATGCTGGTGGTGTCTCTCGTGAAGAACCGCGGATCGAAGTCGGACCCGACGGGTAGGATGACAGCCGAACTAGAACTCGACGGAGACCGAATGCAGCTGAAGGATCTCGTATGACCTCGAAGAAGGACATCGCCGTAGCAGCGGCGTCGGTGGTTGGTGCGGTCGCGATCGCGGTAGGGATCGGCGTGGTGAACGAGTTCGTCGTTCAGCCGAAGATGAAGCCGACGCTCTACGAGGCCGGCGGCGAGGTCGACAACGGGTGGTTCATCGGTCCGGAGCCGAAGCCGGTTTCGTTCCGCGGGCATCTCCGTCAGCGAACTACCAACTCCGACAACCCGTCGATCTACGCGGTCAGCGGAGATACCAAATCGGAGCTGTGGTGTCGGATCTCGGTTGATGGGCGTGTGGTGTCGTTCAACCGCGAGGTCGCTTCGGTCGTCTGCAAGTAGTAGTTGGTAATCTGCGACGTTTCGTGTGCCGGTGACTTGACATCATACGAACAACGATGTTATAATGAGGGGGTGAGGGAGAGTGGGGCAGTGCATCGACTGCGCAGCGGAGGGCAACCCCAACCGCCGGAAGGTCTACATCCAGCGGAACGGTAAGCCGGCACCGGGAAATCGGTGTGGTGAACACTTCCGAGCAAGACGAGACGAAAGAGCAGCCGCCACCCGCGAGAAGCGGTGGATGGAGCGGTACGGGCTCTCGGTCGACGAGTACGACGCGATCTACGAAGCGCAAGGCGGGCTCTGCTACATCTGCCGACGCGCTAACGGGAAAGTCCGGAAGTTGGCGGTCGACCACGACCACCAAACCGGATACGTCCGCGGCCTGCTGTGTAAGTCGTGTAACCGCGGGGTGCTTGGACACGCTCGAGACGACGTCGAGTTCTTCGAGCGAGCAATCAGCTATCTACAACAACCGCCGGCATTCGGCGTAATCGGGAAGCGCGTAGCTCCCGTCCATCTGAAGGAGGCAGCGTGAGCAAAAAGACGAAATACACCGGGTGGGAGAACGTCCCGTTCAACCAACTCGTTCGCGCGAAGAACCTTGACGGGGTTTTTGAATTCTACATCCGGCAGAATGGCGGGTTCCTCTTCGGAGATGGTGTCGGGTATTTCTGCGTCGGCGGCGATTGGAACCCGGACAAATACACCACCGGGAAGTACAAGCAAGTCACCTTCTCGTGATCTCGACGATCAAGCACTACTACCCCGGTTGGATTCCGCCGATCAACAGGTGGGGGTGGACGCCGGCGCTCTGCCCGTTCCACAACGACGAACACGAATCGGGATCGTTGAACGAGTCGATCGACGGGTGGAACTGCTTCGTCTGCGACGTCCGCGGCGACTCGATTTCGATCATCCGGCACGAGGAGGGAATCTCGTTTGAAGAAGCTCAGCGCCGACTCCAGGAGATCGCTCCGGGAAGCGACGTCGAGGTACATCGCGTCGATGCCGGGAAGTCCCGCCGAGGAGTATCTGCGAACCCGCGGGCTGCTGGTCGACGGGATCGAGCGGTACGCGCTCGGGTACGTGGATGAACCGCTTCCTGAGCATAGCCATCTTCGGGGCACCCTTGCCATCCCCTACCTGCGGCCTGGTGACTGCTGTTCGATCCGGTTTAGGTGCCTCGAAGACCACGACCACCAAGGACACGGGAAGTACAACACCGTCGCCGGCGATCGACCGTGGCTGTACAACACCGCCGCGCTCGGGGGAGACGTCGTCGGGATCGCCGAAGGGGAGCTGGACGCTATCGCCGGATCTCGGGTCATTCCGACGGTCGGTGTTCCAGGAGTCACTTCGTGGAGGCCCTCGTGGGATCGGCTGTTCGAGGGGTATCAGCGGATCGTCGTCTTCGCCGACGGAGACGAGCCCGGATGGAAGTTCGGACGCTCGTTGGCTGGAAAACTTGACAACGTCAGCTTAGTGAAATTCAGCGACGGCGACGACGTCGCGTCGTTTGTGCAACGAGAGGGCGTAGAGGCCCTAGAGGAGATGGTCGGTTGACCGAGGCAATCATCTACACGCGGGACAGCTGTCAACCGTGCCGGATGACGAAAAAGAAGTTCGAAGAGCTGGAGATCCCGTACGAGGAGTTCCGACTCGAAGACCTCTCAGACGAAGAACTGCGAGTCCTCACCGATTCATACGGAGCTAAAGAGGCTCCGGTCGTGATGACCGCGTACGACATGTGGACGGGTTATAGGCCCGACCGAATCGAAGGGATTCTCAATTGAAGTGCCAGATGCGCGTTACCGACGTTACCACCGGCGAGGCTGAGTTCCGGCTGACCGGAGTCACCCCGTCCGACGACGTATTCACCAACGAGTACAACAACATGATCTACAGCGCACTTGAGCGGTCGCTGATCGAGTTGGAGGTGGATGGTGTCTAGCTTGAACCCGAGCTACTACCAGTTCGGCGACGTCGAGACGATCCAAATCTCCGAGCAGCTGACGGCGAACGCCGGCCAAGCGGTGCAGTACATCGCGCGGTCGTGTCGAGTCGACGGCGTCGTGAAAGGTAATCCGCTCGAAGACCTCCGGAAAGCGAGGTGGTTCGTCGACCGCGAAATTGGTCGTCTCGGCGGCGATGACTTGACATCAGCCAACGGCGGGTTCTCAGAACCGCTATCGCTGGATGATTGGCGGGAGTTCCCGGCAGGGACGAGGTTCACCGACAACGACGGTGACGAGTACCTCCGCGTCGAGTTTGGCGCGGTGTGGGCGAAGGACAGTTTTCCAGCGTCCGGGATCGAAGAACTGACCGAGGAATACGCCCCCTACACCGAGGTTCTGGATGGCTGAGCCTAGCAACGCGTCGGCGTCGAAAGGCAAAGCTCGCGCTGTGCCGAGCCGATCGTCGACCCCCGGCGTTAAGACGGTCGTCATCATCCCCGACGTCCAGCTGCCGTTCCACGATCGGCGTGCGACTCAGCGGGTGATCGACTTCATCGGTGCCTCGCAGCCCGACGAGGTTGTCCAGATCGGAGACCTGCTGGATCTCCCTCAGCCGTCGCGGTGGACGAAAGGAACACGCGGCGAGTTCGAGGGGTCGGTGCAGAAGGACGCGGAGCAAACGAAGCGTCAGTTTCTTGATCCTCTCCGGAAGGTCTACGACGGTCCGGTCGGGGCGCACGAAGGCAACCACGACGAGCGTGCTCGGGTCTACCTCGAGAAGTACGCACCCGCGCTCGCGGAGTCGAACGCGTTCGATATGGACGTACTGCTCGACTTCGACGGGTTCGGCGTGGAACTCCTCCCGGAGTTCTACGACATCGCTCCGGGGTGGCTGTCGACGCACGGCCACCGCGGCGGTATCCGGCTCTCGCAGATCTCGGGTTCCACCGCGCTGAACGCCGCGAAGAAGTTCGGGAAGTCAGTCGTCTGCGGGCATACCCACCGACTCGGGCTCTCGCACTTCTCGTCGGGGTACGCCGGCCGATCGGTGGTTGACGTCTCCGGGATGGAGGTCGGGAACCTGATGGACATGAAGAAGGCGCAGTACCTCAAAGGCGGGTCGGCCAACTGGAAGCAGGGATTCGGAATGCTCCACATCGACGGGAACGTCGTGAAGCCGGAGATCATCCCGATCACGAAGGGAGCCTTCATCGCCGGGGGCGAGACGTGGCGAATCTAAACGAAGTCGTCGAAGCGCCCCTTGTCGAGATCCAAACGCTCTTTGAAAAGGCCGCTTGGTCTGTGAAGAACGAGGGGTGGACTCGACTAGACGTCGAGGAGATCATCCAGGAGTTGTATGTCTGGTACTTCGAGAACGACACCGCCCGACGGAAGCTGGCCGGGTGGGAGAAGTGGCCGAACGTGTACACCTACCTGAAGGTCACCGCCCGGCGCATCTGTGGCAAAGACATCCAGGATGACCGCAAGTTTCGAGCCGATTACGACTACTCAATCGACGTTGTCAAACAGGTGTTGAAACGGGAAGTGCACGGGCCTAAGGCGGTCGATGACTTCCTCGATGGGATGGGCAGACTTCACGATAGGCACTGGGATTACTGGGACATCCTCCGTCGTCGGTACGAGAACGACGAACGGATGGGGTCGAAAAAGAGTCAGAACCTCCTCTACAACGCCCACATCGCGCTTACTGACGAGATGAACAACGCATCTCGCGAGCGGAGGGAGGAGTGGTCGGACGAACCCGGAAAGACGCTCGGAGACGGGTTGGGCCGACCGAATCCCCAACCTCCCCCGATGGAGGTCGAACAGCAAGAGCCGGAGCCCTCTCGGGGCTACTACGAACGGAGGAAGTATGACGCTGATTAAGCACGGTGTGCGGTCGTTTGTGCTGCCGAAGCGCGGCATGACAGAAGTCGATATCGCGCACAAAGGCGTGCAGGAGATGCTCAAACTCGGCGCGAAGTTCCTCACCGACTTCGCCGAGGTGAAGCCCACCCCGAAGGACATCCACAAACACGGCGACGGCGTGCGGGTGTTCACCGCGGTTGGCTACCGAGAGATGGGAGACGCGGCGTGATCGACGCACCATCGAAGTACGAAACGTCGTTGTCGATCTACGACTCGATCTTCAACGGGGCCGGCGGAATCGAGATGTACAGGGCGTGGACGATCCCCGAGCTGTACCCCAACCACGACCAAGCGCCGCAGCCTCTTTTCGAGAACTGGGACGAGTGGGAGCAGGCGACGTATGCATAGCCTCGCTGAACAGCTGGCGACCGACCAGCTCCTCGCGCCACGCGTCGTGAAGGGGGTAGACCCGTCGTCGGCGGCTCTCCGCGATCACGTCCGCGAAGCGGTGAAGACGAAGGAAGAGCGGTCGTGGAAGGTGATCTCGGTCGACGAGATCATCCGCGGCTACCGCGAGGTCGTCCTCGGGGTGAAGATCCTGTGGGCTCTCCGCGGTGATCCCGCGCTCTACGAGCAGGAGGCCCTCGCCGCCGCGCAGCGGGAATACGACGACGTCCTGCGCGTCCACCGGATCGACCAGCGCAGCCGCGGTGAGTACCGCTACGCCGTCATCGCGAAGAACGACGAGCCGAGTTGAACCTCGCGTTCATCGAACCGGCTGACTCCCCGTTTGTTAACAGGCTGAGCGGCGTTACCGCGTTCCCCCTCTACGAAGGTGCATTCCCGCCGGAGGGGCAGCCGGTCGTCCTCGTCGTACCAAGCGCCGGCGACGAGCGCCAACTCGTCATCGACTTCTGCGTCGACAGGTGGCTCGACGTCGTCGGGGTGATCGGTACTCGGTTCGCGTGGGAGGAGTGCGGCAGCGCTGCTCGAAAGGCAGCTGTGCTCGCCGACGCGATGCTGATCGGCGACCTCGAGCACTTCGTCAGCGCGGAGAGCGTCGAACTACTAAACGAGACACTGAAGGAACTAGATGCATTTTTCTGAGACCGGGAGAACGGTCTACGAACGGACGTACTCGCGTCCGAAGCCTGACGGCTCGAAGGAGACGTGGCCGGAGACGGTCGAGCGGGTGGTCGACGGGAACATCGCTCTCGTCGAGGACGCCCGCCTCATCCCCGGCGAGCGCGACGAGCTGATCCGGATGATGACCGACTTCCAGATCATCCCCGCGGGCCGGCATTTGTGGGCGTCGGGCGTGAAGGGAGCAACCCACCTCTTCAACTGCTGGGTGAGCGGGTGGCTCGACGATGACCCCGCTAAGCATTTCGAGTTCACGTTTATGCGGCTGATGGAAGGCGGCGGAGTCGGAGCGAACTACTCGCGCATCCCCGACTACAGCAACTTCCAGCAGTTCCTCAGCGTCCACGTCGTTTGCGACCCCGGACATCCGGACTACGACGCGATGGTCGACGCGGGTCTCCTCTCGGAGGAGTACTCGTCGGACTGGGACGGCGCGTTCGAAGTCGAGGACAGCCGAGAAGGGTGGGCGGCTGCGGTCGTCGATCTGATCTCGACGTACTACCGCGAGGACGTCAAGAACTCGAACCGCGTCTACGACGTCTCGAACGTCCGCGCAGCCGGCTCTCGGCTCAAAACGTTTGGGGGGACGGCATCTGGCCCGGCTCCGCTCGCGAAGGCGCTGCGGTCGATCGCTGGCACGATGAACACACACGATTGGTTGACCGGCCTCGCCGCGATGGAGATCGACCACGCTCTCGCTGAGTGCGTCGTCTCCGGCGGTGTTCGGCGGTCGGCGCGGATGTCGATTATGCGGTGGGACGACCCAGACATCATCGATTTCATCAAGTGCAAGCAGTCGGGGATCTCGCATTGGTCGACGAACATCTCGGTGGAGGTCGACGCGGAGTTCTGGGAGCGAGTCCGCGGTCCGGCTCTCGACGCCGGCCTGCGGTCAGCCCTCGCTCGCGAAGTTTTCCAACTCATCGCCGAGGGTATGCGGCTGAACGGCGAGCCTGGCTTTTGGGACTCGTCGCTGTCGAATGTCGGCGAGCCAAATGTTGTACATGCAACTAACCCCTGCGCAGAAATTGTGCTTGAGGACTGGGAGCCGTGCAACCTCGGTCACGTCAACCTCGCTGCGTTCGTCGATCCGAAGACGGGGACGGTCGCGTGGTCCGAGTTGCTTCGAGCACACACGCTGATGACGCGGTTTTTGATCCGAGCGACGTTCGCGCCGGTTACCGACCCGCTCTCGCGGGAGGTGCTCGACCGCAACCGCCGGATCGGCGTCGGACACCTCGGTGTTGCGTCGTACCTCGCGATGATCGGCCAGCGGTACTCCGATGCGCCGAACACCTCGTTCGATTGGGAGCTTAGGTCGCTAGCGAAGTACGTCGATGAAGCGGCGGTGGATTACAGCCACCAGCTGCGCATCCCGGTGCCCGTCAAGAAGCGGACGGTAGCGCCGACCGGGACGATCGCGAAGATGCCGGGAGTCTCCGAGGGGGTCCACCCGATCTTCTCGAAGTACTTCCTTCGGCGGATTCGGTTCTCGACGGTCGACCCGGATCAGGTCGCGCAGGTCGAGGACTACCGCCGGCGAGGCTTCCGGGTGGTCGACGACATCTACGCGGACAACACCGCGGTCGTCGAGATCCCGACGAAGGACTCCCTCGTCGAAGCGGTGGAGAACATCGGCTTGGATTCCTCCGACGTCGTCGAGGGTGCCGACGAGCTGACGCTCGATCAGATGCTCTCCTTCCAAGAGATGTATCAGCGCGGGTGGGCTGACAACGCGGTCTCATACACCGCGAACTTCAACCCGTCGCAGTACTCGTCGTCGGAGATCCGCCGTTCGCTTCTCGACCGCGGAGGGCTGCTGAAGGGCGCGACCGTCTTCCCGGAAGCGTCGATGGAGTTGTCGCCGTACGAGCGGCTCACCCGCGAGGAGTACGAGGCGTACGCGACGTCGGAAGTCGCTGACGGCGTAGACGAGGAGTGCGGTACCGGAGGATGTCCGATCCGATGAAGTTCCTACTCAAGATGGAAGTCGAGACGGTCGCCGACGTCGAGAACTACGAAGCCGCCACCGAGCTGCTGTGGGCGATAGCGGCCGACATCAACGACCGACCGGAGTTCCTGCTGGAACCGGAGGTCGTCGACTACGCCGTTTGGCCGCGGTGAAGTACCCGCTTAGCGGCGAGCAGGGAGTCGCGGTGTTAGTCCTACTCGGGCTGGCTCACGAGCTGCTCGCCGAGAAAGACCAGCTTCTCAGCCACGCGTTCGACCGCTGGCTGGAGAAGCACCCGTGGCTCGTCCGAGCCGTAACCGCGGTGACGGTTCTGCACCTGCTGAACCTGCTGCCACATCAAATTGACCCCTACCACCAGGTGGGGAACTCGAAGGAGAGAAAATGACTGCATACGACCCGTTCGCCGTCGACACCCCCGAGCCTGAACAGGCTCCCGAACCCGCCGCGCCTGTCGGCACCACCGCCGTCTCGGTCAAGCCGGTTCTGACGGACTCCGGCGGGAAGGTCGTCGTCACCCTGAAGGGAGGTAGCGGATCCGAGGCTCCGTGGATTGTCATCCACGCCGATTCGGTCGCCGACGCGACCTCCCAGCTCGACGCCGAGATCGTCACGCTGATGGAGAAGACCGCAGGTGCCGCGAAGAAGTTCCAGTCGCTCGGCTTCGGCGGAGGCGGCGGGCAGCGCTCCGCCGCACCTTCGGGAGGCAACTCCGGTGGTGGTCGACCGGCTCGCCAGGAACCGCCTGCCGGCGCTCCGGAAGCGCCCGGCCCGGATTGGTCGTACAAGACCGGCACCAAAAACGGTCGGACGTGGCACGCGTGGGCTCCTCCGGGGCAGGGAGGCAAGTTCGTGTTCTTCGATCTGTAGGTCGATGACTTGACATCGCCCGAACGGCGATGTTAGAATAGGGTCATCGGGGAGAGCGGATGGGAGATTCCCGCCTCCCCGGTGGCCCTCTTTCACACAACTTAGGAGAACCGTGACTGCACCCGCGCCCACCGCCGAAGACCTCTTCGACTGCCCGAAGACGTTTCTCCAGCTCACGATGATGGACGGCGAGCGGCTGACGTACATCGTGTTGGACTACGTCGTCACCGGGAAGTTCCTGACGATCGCGCTCCACCCCGACGACGGGGGGTTCGAACTCGAAGGGTCCAGCCTCGAGTTCGGGCAGTCCACCCTCGGCCACAACCTCGACACGATCGCGACGTTCGTCGCGGTGCAGGTCATCTCGGAGGACGACGAATGATCTTCGCAGCCGGCGTCGTCGTTGGGCTCGCGTTGTCGATCGTCTTCGAGTGGTTCGTCGGACCTCCGGCAACCTGATGCGTCAACCCGACTCGAGCGGGTTGACCGGGTGGCGGAGGCGGGACGAACTCCGGCGCGGAAGCCGCGCCCGCCCCCACACCCCGAAGAAGCACCGAGACCCCAAGCATCGAAGGAGAGTCTATGAAGACGACGATGACTAGCGTCGCCGGCGAGTCGGTGGACATCCACGTCGTCGAGCGTCCGGAGGATCTCGGAGCGTTCTTCGATTGGATCGAACAGAAGTCGGTACTCGGTGCTGACACCGAGACGACCGGCCTCGACATCTTCTCCGACGACTTCCGGGTTCGGACGGTCCAGTTCGGGAACGCTACGACCGGGTGGGTTCTCCCGGTTGAGAAGGGCTGGGAGTTCACCAAGGCCGCTTGCGAGGTGTTGACGTCGGGACGTCATTTCATCTTCCACAACGCGATGTACGACTTGCAGGTCATCGACCGCTGCTTCAGCATCCCGCTGGAGGAGACCTTCGGGAAGGTCGTCGACACCCGCATCCTCGCCCACCTCATCGACCCCCGTGGTCAAGAGGAAGGTGGGATCGGCCACTCGCTGGAGGCGCTCACCCGAGCACTGATCGACCCCGCGGTAGCCGACGAGGTGAAGGTGTTGGTCAAGCTCCTCGCGAAGGAGATGAAGACGACGCAGTCGCAGGTGTGGTCGGTCGTCGACATCGACAACCCCGACTACCTGCTCTACGCCGGGATGGACCCGATCCTCGCGTACCGGCTGCGGGAGAAGCTCGAGCCGCTCGTTCCGGCGTCTGCCCGCGGGCTGGTCGCGTACGAGCACCGGCTGGCCGAGGTGTGCGCGGTGATGGAGCGAAACGGCTTCCTCGTCGACACCACCTACTCGCGGAAGCTGTCGAACCGACTTCGGCGCGAGGAGGACGCCGCAGGCGATCGGCTGTTCGAGACGTTCGGCGTTGAGTCGCCGAACTCCACCGAGCAGGTAGCCGACGCTCTCGAAGAGCTAGGTGTGAAGGTGCGAGGTCGTACTCCGACCGGACGGCGGAAGGTCGACAAAAAGCTGCTCGACGACCTCTCCGAGCTGGACGCACCGGAAGGGGAGCTGGCGCGTCTCGTCATCGAGGCGAAGCGAACTCGGAAGTGGAGGACGACGTGGGTAGATGGGTTCTTGGCGGGGATGGACACAAACAACCGAGTCCACCCTTCGATCAACCCGCTTCGTGCCCGCACTGCTCGGATGTCGATCACCGGGATTCCGGCGCAGACGCTCCCATCTTCCGACTGGATGATTCGGAGATGCTTCATACCCGATCCTGGGGAATCGCTGGTGTCGGTCGACTACAAAGCACAGGAACTCCGTGTTCTTGCGGCGCTGAGCGGCGACACCGTGATGCGCCGAGCGTTCCAGCACGACGCGGATCTCCACCAGATCACCGCTGACGCCGCGGGTGTTGACCGCAAAGTCGGGAAGATGGCTAACTTCCTTCAGGTGTACGGCGGAGGGCCGGCGAAGCTGGCGGAGGGTGCGGGGATCTCGTTCCCCGACGCGAAGCGGGTCATCGACGCGTTCCGCTCGACATACCCCGGTGTAGCGCAGTTCGCTCGAGCCGCAGAAGAAGAGGCTCGCCAGCTTGGGTATGTCACCACCCCCACCGGGCGGGTGCTGCCGGTCGACGAAAGCCGGATCTACGCATCGACGAACTACCTCGTTCAGTCGACGTCGCGAGACGTCACCTGCGCCGGACTGCTTCGGCTGTACGACGACGGGTTCGGCCCGTACCTGCGGCTGCCGATCCACGACGAGGTGCTCGCTTCGGTGCCGGCGGATCAAGCGGAGCGTGGGGCGAAGATGATCCGCGAAGCGCTGCGGATGGACTTCCGCGGCGTCGACATCGACACCGACGCCGAGATCCTCGGGGACTCGTGGGGGGCTGGGTACGTACCCGACTCCGAGCGGGAAGCCTACGAGACCACCTTCATTCCCTTTTGACCAATACTTGACATCGTACGACGCGAGGAGTTCGACATGAAGCTAATCAACGAAAACGGGTGGTCGATCTCGGACCGGCTCGGGCTGGTGACGGTCGAAGAGCTGAACCTCGACGACGAGCCGTGGTCTTTCAGCATCTTCGGGGTGTTCTACGACCCGGACACCGGGGAGTTCTGGACTTCGTCCGATTCGGGGTGTTCGTGCCCCTGGCCGTGGGAATTCCACACCCCCGACCAATTCGACGGCCCGTTCACGAAAGAGCAGGCTGCCGCGAAGCTGATGGGGGAGCGGTGGTTCGGGAGCGGGGACGGTCGCGTCAGCTTCATCGAGCGCCAGCTTCGGGGCCGCGACCGCGTTATCGACTTCCAGCTTGGGGTGGAGGCGTAGATGAGAATCATCACCGTCCGCGGTATCGGCGAATCACTGAGCCCGCATCCGAACATGCTCGATCGGTTCTGCCAGCATTTCCCCGGCGTGGAGCGATACGACCTCCCGTGGAGCGCGGTGTACGGCCCGGTCGGTGGGAACGTCCTCGGAGAATCGTTCTCCTCCGCCGTCGAGCGCGGGGAAGCGCTGCTGATCGACGAGATCCGGAAGGAACCCTGCATCGTCGTCGGCTACTCCGGGGGAGCGGAGGTCGCAGGCAACGTCGCGAACCGCTTCCACGACCACCCGAATCTGCGGTTCGTCGGGTTGGTCGCTGACCCGTCCGCTCCGCCGAACTTGGCGGGCGACTTCGGTATCCGCGGGTACGGCGACCGCTGGAACCTGGTTCACGTCGCGATGCCGCTGCGCGGAAACGTGCGGTGGGTCTCCAACCCCGACGACGTCATCTGCTGTTGTCCTCCGGACTCACCACTCCGCGCGATCGCCGAGACCTCCGAGGGGTTCTCGCTCGGCGACCCGAAGATGTGGACCGACGACCTGCTGAAAGACCTCCGGCGCGGCACGTTGTGGCGGTGGATCTTCGGAGACTACCGCCGCTACGAGCGGGCGTACCGAGACGCGTGCGGCTACCTCGGTCGAGATCCGATCAACCCTCAGCGACTCGGTCGTTGCGCGCACACCGACTACTGGGCCGGCATCGACCAGCTCGCCCGAACTGCGAAGGAGTTCATCTGATGCAAGACGACGAGTTCATCGGTCTCGTGAAGGAGACCTACGACGCGGTTCGCTCGGCGAACCTCACCGTCAACCTCAACCCCCTCACCGGGAAGTACGTGATGGAGGAGCACTCGACCGGCGAGAAGTTCTTGACCGCGGTCTTCGAGGATGAAGACCTCGCGGTGTGGTTCGCGTTGATCCACCAAAACCTCCCGCGGCTGCTGTTTCTGCTCGACGAGGCGTACCGCGAACGCGACGAACTCGAGAACGAGCGCGACTCGATCATCCGCGAGTTTCTGACGTCGGAGGCTCGATGAGTGACTGGGTAATCGACGGTTCGATCACGTTCTACACGCTCGAGGGTTGGATGACGGTCACGACCGACGGAGGGCGAATCCAGTTCTCCGTCGCTGAACCCGGCGAAGTCGCATTCATCTCTATCCCTCGAGCAGAGATCCAGATGCTTATCAACTACCTCGAGGCAAACCTAGAGGAGTGACGTGAACGAAGACTTTATGACGACGTACTACCGCGAGCAGGCCGAGTCGAACAAACGACTAGCTGACTACTGGGAGGGGAAGCTCCGGCAACACGAGGAGTTGTTCTCCGCGAATAGGTCGGACTACGTCTACATCATCAACCGATCCGGCGGCGATGTGTGGGGCGTCTACTCCGAGAGGGCGACCGCCGATTACGCGTACGAGACAGCTCCCGGTGACTGCTACCTGCCGCAGAAGAAGGCGGTGCTGTGTGCCTAGCTGGATCGAGCCGACGACGAGAGGGCAAGACGGGGTCGAGTACGCGACGAGTCAGCCGGCGCTCGGTGAGCACCTCCACACGCCGTATCACCGGCGGAAGGCGGGGCCCGAGGGGTTCATCACCCTACTCGGCAACGTGTCGGTTAATCGCATCCTCGCGATGTGGCGGCTAGAAGCCCGCGTCAGGTTCCACGGCGGTGAGTCGGTATACACCGAATACCACCCGACTCTCCAGCGCGCTCAGCAATCCGCACGACAGCTCGCGCTGAACGCGGATCGCATCGAGCAGGAGTGGGATCAGGTTCAGCCGGGGAGGTTGCCACAATGAGGCCGATATGCGCGGTGAGGTTCTGCGACGATCCCACCGGAATCGACGGGGAGTACTGCGGATGCCACGAGGAGTACCACGACCCGGTCGACGAGGAATGCAACCTCAGCAGTTGCGACTCGTGCGGTCGCTTCTGGATGGGAGACGACTGGTGACCGAGACCGGAACGTTCGGGCGGATCTTGTGCAACTGCGGGGAGTCCTGGACCTTCCGCCGCTGCTGGGATTTCGACCTCCAAGTCAGCGAAGTGAAGTACCGACACCGACACAACGTCCAGCGATGGACAACCGAAGTTTGGAGACCTAAGTGACCTACCAAGAGAACACCGTCCACGAGTTCATCGACTGGGCCGACGACGTGATGACCGTCGACATCTACGAGCAGGTCGACGGCACGAAGTCCGCGACTGTCATCTCGCAGAACCTCACCGGAACGACGTCGGTCTGCCTCGACGAGAAAGACCTCCGGGATCTCTACAACATCCTCGATAAGGAGTTGTACTACCAGTGAATCCGCTACACACCTACACCGATCGCTACCGAGTGATCGACCTGTGGTGGCGGAAGCGGTGTGGCCGGTGGGAGGTCAACGTCAACGCGCAGCTCGACCGAGACTGGGGAGACGAGCCGGTAACGATGACCTTCCTCTACGACGACTACGACGAAGCCGCCGCTGCGGTGGAAGACATCCATCGGATGTCCGACGAGAGGATTCGATGAAGATCGGAAGTCTCTGCACCGGGTCGGGGATGCTCGACCACGCGGTGATGCAGCGGTACCCCGGCTCCAAACTCCGGTGGTACTCCGAGATCGAAAAGCACCCGTCCACCCTGCTCTCACTCCGATACCCCGGCGTACCCAACCTCGGGGATCTGAAGAAGATCCGGTGGGAGGATTTGCCCCCCATCGAAATCCTCACCGCCGGCTACCCGTGCCAGCCGTTCTCCACCGCCGGACTCCGGAAAGGAACCGATGACCCCCGCCACCTCTGGCCCTACATCCGCGAAGCAATTCGCGTACTACGACCCCGAGTCTGCCTGTTTGAAAACGTGGCCGGACACCGAAGCAAAGGCTTCGACTCAGTTCTCCGGGACTGTGCCGAAGACGGGCATGATGTGCGCTGGACGTCTGTACGAGCTTCCGACGTCGGAGCGGCTCATCGCCGCGAGAGACTCTACTTCGCCGTTGTTCCTGCTGCCGACGAGTCGCACCTCTGATCCGAACGGGGGGGGGCGACACGGTGACGGAGGGCTCGACCTCCGGACTGCCGCCGCGGCTGTTGCCGACGCCCAACGCGAGCGACGCAACCGGGGGAGCGCAGCCGGTGAGTAAGCGGCGGGGGCACTCCCGACAACTCATCGACTACGCGCTGGAGTTCTCGTGAAGTTCCTACCTACACCGAAAGCGTCCGACTCCCGGCTTCCGGGGGGACGAGAAAGTCACCAGGTCTAGCACAGATGGTTGCGATGAAACTGCTTCCGACTCCAACAGCTAACGACGCTAAGAATCCGGGATCGCCGGCTCTATACCGCCGGAAGAGTCCGAACATAACAGCGGTAGCGCTGTACTTCCCAACGGAAGAAGGTGACGTGAAACTACTACCAACTCCTACCACTACTCAGCGCGGTCCGGATAGGAACATCGACACACGGGAGGGCGCGGTCAAAAACAACCTTCACAACATCGCTATCGACTGCACACACAACGACTCCGTCGAATGGGGCGAATACGAACCCGCCATCCGCCGAGCGGAGATCACGTGGGGGAGACCGGCTCCTGATCCCACCGAGCCGAACAGCAACGGACGACCGCGGCTAACAGCTGCGTTTGACGAGTGGCATATGGGTTGGCCCGCCGGTTGGGTCGACGACGCTCCGATCCCGTACGGAGCGAAGCTGAAAATCTGCGGGAACGGAGTCGTACCGCAGCAGGCGGATCTCGCTCTCGACGAACTCGGGGTGGACGACATCCTCTTCGGATCGTTCAGACAGCGGTACGTCCTCGGACTTAACCAAACGGAGGGAGACAGCCGGTGGCCGGAGGAGCTTACGAGCACAGCTGCGTCGGCTGCGTAGCGCGGTGGGGAGGTCTTCGGACCGCCCACTGCGGAGCGTGCCACGAGACGTTCATCACGCCGGCGAACTTCGATCGACACCGACTTCGAGGTCGGTGCAAACCACCGCAGACCCGCGGGCTCGTCGTAGGAAGTCGCGGGCTGTGGTGCCAACCAGGAAGTGAAGAATGACGACGTACGACGAACTACTGGATGACCTAATCGGAGACGGAATCAGCTACATGACCGCCGCAATCATCGCGTTCGAAGCGCTGGAATCTGGGGAGGTCACCGATGAGTGAGCTTAAGCCGTGGGAGATCTTGCGGAAAGCGGAGAGGATTTGCTTCGACTACGGGTACGTGCGTTGCCCTGAGAGAGACGAAATGCTGGCGCTCGCCGACCAGTTGAAGTCCGCCGAGGTTGCCCATCGTGAACGTCGCATCGAGAATGCTGCCAAGCATCTTTGGGCGGCTTCTAATCAGTACCGCGAACTTGACGAATATCGGATTGATGCCCGCGCTCTTGATGAGGCCGGACTGTTGAAGGACGTAGACGATGAGTGACCCCGCCGTCGAAGCGGTGAAGCGGGCGCTTGGAGCAGACACAGGCGGCGCTTATGTCGGAATAGCCCGCGAGGCGTTGAGGCCGATCCGCGAGCTTATCGAGAAGTTCGAAAGCCACTACTGCGGAGAGTGCGTCAACGCTGACCTAGTGCGGTTTGTGTACCAACTCGAGGATCTCGTCTACGCGAGCGACGAACTCTGATGCACAGACCCGATTGGAAGGACTACTTCCTCGGGATCGCCGAAGCGGTAGCCGCCCGCTCCGACTGCGAGCGATCGCGGGTCGGTGCGGTCCTCGTCGATCAAGACAACCGCATCCTAAGTACCGGCTACAACGGCGCACCCGCGGGTAAGCCGGGGTGCGAGTCGTGTCCCCGCAGGCTCAGCGGTTGCGAGCCCGGAGCCGACTACCACCACCCGGAGACGCGGTGCAACGCGCTCCACGCGGAGATGAACTGCCTTCTCTACTCGAGAGGCCGCTCCGACACACGCGGAGCGACGCTCTACCTCACCCGCGAGCCGTGCGATATGTGCCAGCTCGTCATCCAAGCTGCCGGCGTTCGGATCGTCTACTGGGGCGACGCTCGCCGGTGGGATTGCTGGTATCCGCTTGGTCCCTGACATCGCGTGGTGGGCGGCATCCCACATCCTCCGCCGACCCCCGCTTCGGTGGGCGGTTCGGCTCATCGTTCCGAGTGACCTCTACGCGCTCGGAACCCGACTACGACAGATTGGAGTCTGATGGACTTCCGTATGGACAACCGCACACCGTTTACGGTGTCGCTCCCCGCAGCGAAGAAGCTGCTCGGAAAGACGATCCGCATCCGGTGGATCGACGAGTGGGGTGAGGCGTTCTACACCGGGGAAGCGTGGTACACCGACCTCTACACCGGGCCGGATACGCCGACGTCGATCGTTCTTGCTCTCACTACCGACACCTCGTCGTGTCAGCTCGTCCTCCCTGTCGGGAAAGAGCTGGATATGTGGATCATCCCGGAAGAGGAGGGACTGTGAAGGAAGAAGACCTCGTGATTGAGCAGCTGCGAGCTGCCGCCGACATCCACGAACAAGCGGTTACCTGGGGAGCATTCGGCGACCGAGATTCCGCGTGGGCCGCGTTCGCGACCGCTATATCTACCGCGTTCGCCGGGGCGCTGAACGAAGTCGCGTACGAGATCCGCAAGAACACCAACGTAGGGCTGATGAAGTGATCGGATACGCAGAGGACAGCAGCAACCGGCGAGAGGGTGGGCAGACGGTGGACGAGTTCTTCGGCGGTGACTACCGCATCGTCCCCGCCACCGACTACGAGAAGCCGTATCAGAAGTTCACTCTCCCCGACGACTTCTTCAAGGCCGCGCCGATCCCTGAGCCTCGGGTGAAGTTGCCGATCGGGGATGAGTCCCCCGTCCCGAAGATCGAATCGGCGGAGATGAACTACGACTCGTATTTCGACGACTCCTACGAGCAACCGGACTACCACAGCCGCATCGAGTCGCTGATGCTCGCGCAGACGCAGCTCCTCTTCGCGGCCGTCGAGCGGCTGGACGAGCTGGTGAAGTCGACGAACGAGGCGACTCGGATCAACCTGAAGGCTGAGGAAATCATCGACTACAACCTCGAGGACCGCCGGAAGCGCGCCGCCTACTACGACATCTAGACCCCCGCCGCCAGCGGGTTGCCCGAGTCTGGCGGACTCGGAGCTGACAACTGAATACAGACGAACCCCCGGACGGCCCAACCGCTAAAAGCGTGGCTATCCGGGGGTTCTTCTATGCGTCTCGTAGGGTTTTTCCCTACGCTTCTCGTTCGATGCGTAACCGCCACTCGAGGGGGTTGGTTGACATCAATTCCAGCCTTACGCCTGACTCCTCAAGCATTCGACGTCGATCGCCTACCGCGTCAGCCGCCCCGTTTTGCTCCGGTAGTTTCAGCCAGACGGACCGAAACGTCTCTCCGGTACTCCGGTGTACCCACCCCGCTTTTCGGGGCTCAGATTCTTGCAGCAGACCCCGTCGGTCGACGAGCCGCTTCATGCGGGCGATGTACTCGAGGTGGTCGTCGTCGGATACAACCAGCCCGGCATCCTGCTCGGAGCGGAGTCGGCGGATCTGGTCCTCCACCCGCTGAAGCTCTTCGGCGGTATCCGACCCCGGCTGCCACTCGCGGACGGATACGTCTTCGTCGCCGAACTCGTCGAGGAACTGCTCCTCGAGCAACGCGTCGAGGGTGTCGGCCGAAATCGTTCCGGGGCAGTTGTGGGGAGTCCTCGCGCAGCGGTAGTACCGCTTCTCCCGCGGCGTGCCGTCGGCGAGGGTGTAGCGGTGGAACTGCTGAGCCAACCCGGCTCCGCATCGTCCGCAGAATCCGACACCGAGCATCGGGTTCGACGTCGCGCTCCGCCGGCGGGTGATCCGGCGGCGAGCTGCCGCCTCTTGGATCTGCATCCACGTGTCGGAGTCGAACGTCGGGGGAGCGAGGCGGATCGGCTCGCCTTCGGAGTCGACGACGATCTCCCGACCTTTCTTCGTCGTCTTCCACCCCTGCGTCTTCGGGAGGGTGAGCGCTTCGACGACGTTCGTAGTCGTCTTCCAGCCGTACTTCACCGCGAGCGAGGTGAACGACGAGCCGGCGATGAGGTCGGCTCCCATCTGGTGGAGGATCTCCTGCTGCTCGGGATCGTGCTCGAGGCCCTTCCCCTTCCCCGACGGGTGCTCGCAGATCCGATACCCGAACGGCGGCTTACCCGACGCCCACCGCGTCGTCTGCCGGATCTGGCGGTGGGAGTCGAGAGCCCTCGTTCGGAAGCGGTTGAGTTCGAGCTGCGCGAAGAACGAGCCGAGGTAGACGAACAACTCGGCGAGCATCGAGTCGACGGTTTCGGGGCGGTCCTCGCGGTAGTCGAGCTTCAGCCCGTCTTCGGCGAACACCAGCATTTTGCGGTTCTCCTCAGCCCACCGAGCGAGGTCGACGCAGTGCTGGGTAGAGCGGAAGGCGCGGTCCATCTTCGAGAAGACGATCGCGTCGTACTCGTTGATCTTCTCGGGATCTCGTAGCCACGGCCCGAGGTCTGGGCGGTCCGGCGGAGGGACCGACGCCGACACACCGAGATCCTCGAAGGTGGCTACGATCTCGCCGTCGTTCTGCGCTACCCACCTCGCGCCGGTTTCGATCTGCGCGAGCTGCGACACCTTCTGCGGTCCGGTGAGGACCGAGACACGTGCTCCTACCAGGCATCTAAGCATATTCCAGAGTGTACCCTATTGCTGGTCGAGCAGCATTCCGGTGAGGAGCGCGAACGGGTCGGTGGAGAGCAACTCATCGGCCTCGGGCTCTTGGGCGATGGTCAGCTGGACGGAATTCGGCGAGTTGGCCATGGTGGAAGTCTATCGACCGATAGGGTGTCCGCATGCGTAGCGGATGGAAGGCCGTCCTCGGCGCGGCGGCCGGGGGGCTGATGATCACCGGTTCGGCTGTCGGGCCGACACATGCCGCCCCGGGCGACGACCCGTATGCGAGCGGCCGTAACTATGTGACGACGATCCAGTGCCCGGTGCGGGACCCGTGGCCGGGCGCCGAGATGCGCACGCGCGTCGACGTGTGGAACAAGATCGCCCACCCGTCCGACGGCCTGCCCGCACCGGCGATTGCTCTCATCGCCACCACTGATCGGTGGCAGCTGACCATGACGCCGCTCACCGAGTACACGATGTGGACCCGGGTGCTGTGGCGCAACGTGGACAACGGGCGCCACGGCGTGGTCAAGGTGCGCACGCGTGCGACGACCAACACCTGGCAGGCGGTCATCCACCCCGGTGTGGGCCGGGTGAAGTTCGAGATCCGCCAGTCCGTGGAGGCGATGTTCGTCGTCCCCGGGGTGAATCCGCAGAACGCCGTGTGCCGCGGCTCCGCCCAGTCGGTCTAGCGGTCGGCCTGTAAGGCGCCGACCAGTAGGTATTGCGCCGCGAAGTAGCTGCCCAACACCCATGCCTCCAGTGCCGCCCGCGGTGCGGGGCGTTGCACGAGGTGGCGTCGGTTGATGATCGCGATGTCCGACGCCTGGAACAACAACCCGCCGACCGCGGCGCGCTGGCCGTCGTCGGCGGCCAGGGTCGACATCCCGGCCAGGAGCGCACCGTAGGGCCCCAACACCGGAAGCACCGCCGGGGCCTTGGCGGCGAGGATCGCGGCGGGCTCGCCCATCACCGCCATCCGGGGGAGGAAGGCGCGGGCGTGCAGGCGGGCCCCGCGTCGGGTGAAGGCGGCCTGATAGCAGAGCTGGGCACCGGCGAAGAAGGCCGCACCGCGTCGCAGGTAGCCGTCCTTGGCCGCGGATGTGCGCGGCTCGAACTCCTCGCGGAACATCCAGTAGTCCCCGGCCATCGAGAGGCCGACGGCCCCGAGCGTCAGAGCGCGGTCGATCCGGTCGCCCCGGCGGTCCGCGAGCACCCGGGCCGCGAGCAGGGCCATCGGAAGCGGTTTGGTCAGCGCGGCCGCGCGTCGGTTCCCGGCCGCTCCGGCGGCAGTCGCCGCGACGGCCGCCGCGGCCGTGGCCGCCGAAAGCGCGCGGAAACGGCCCGCCTCAGGAATTGATCACTCCGACCGCGGGCAGGAAGAAGCATTCGCGGCCGCCGACGCCGGCGGTGCCGTAGACGGCGGCGAGGACGGTGCCCTTCCCGGTGTCGACGGGGGTCAGGCGCACGCCGGACAGGCCGGGCAGCGCCTTGAGGACGGGATTGGTGTCGGCCAGCGGCGCGAGTTCGGTGATCCCACCCTTCAACGAGGAGGTGTTGAGCCAGGCCACCCGCATGGTGCCCTTCTTGCCGCCCACCTCGGTGTCGGGCGGGATGAACGCGAAGGCGGTCTGCTCGTCCTTGACGATGTTCGGGTCGGGCACCTGGATGCCGGGCAGGGGGAAGGGGAGGTTGGCCAACGGTGCCAGCAGGGGATGGCCGCTGCGGAGCGGCCACGGCCCGGGAATGGCGGCGGCTCCCGCGGTGACGAGGCCCAGCGGGTTCTCCGGGGTCGGCGCGGTACACATCGGGGAGACGGCGGGGGAGAGCGGCTGGACGCCGGCCGAGCGCAGCAGTGACAGCGGATCGGTGGCCGCGTCGACGAATTTGACGCCTGGCTCGGGGGCGGCGGTGGTCTTGGTGCCGGGGACGGGCACGGGGGAGAGTTGTCCGGCCACCCCCATCATCGCCTGGATGACCTCGACGAGGAGCTTGTCGCCGCCGAGTTGCTTGGCGAACTTCAGCGCCGCGGCCAGCTGGCTGTCGAAGGGGACCTGGATCGGCAGCGTGCTGGTGCCGCCCGGATTGGGCTTCGGGAGCTGCGGGACGGCCGCCGGTGGTGCCGGGGCGGGACGCGGCGGGGCGGCGAAAGCGGCGGTCGAGCCGGCGACCAGTGCGGTGGCGGCCATACCGACCACCACCGTCGACGCAGCGCGCGAGAACTTGCCGGGCATCGTGTTACTCCATACGTGTTGCCAGTGTTACTACTGGGATAGGACAACACGTATGTGACTAGTGGTGCAATTGATGACGCCGAGCTGTGACCCGGTCGCAATCGGGACTAGATACGACTACACGTAGGCGAGGCCGATGACCGGGACGATCCCGCAGGAGACGGCGCGCTTGTGCTTCTTCTTCGTCGTGACGTTGCCGGAGATGATCGTCAACACGCGTCCGCGGCCGGTGGTCGCGATCGCGGTGAACGTGCCGGGCCCGTCGGTGGCGTTGATCTTCGGGTTCCGCCGCAGGTTGATCGCGCCGGTGCGCCCGTTGTCGAGGTTGAGCCACTGGGCCACCAGCGGGTGCGCGTTGTTGTTGACGGCCGGGCCGGTGCCCAGGCTGGTGTAGACGTAGCCGACCTGCCCGCGCTTGGGGCCGGGCGCCGGCGCCTTCTGCGGACCGGCGGTGACCAGGGCGCGGCCCAGCGAGTTGCCGCCGCCCAGCGAGCCGAGTGATCCGGTGGCCGACTCGGGCATGCAGCCGATGCCGAGGGTCGGGTAGAGGAACTCCTGGATGCGCGGAGCGCCCTTGCCGCGCGGGATCTCCGGGTCGCCGGGCTTGGTCTTGCGCTCGGCGACGCGGATGCCGCGGTTCTGCGCGGCGAGGGTGCGTTTGCCCGGCTCGCCGAGGAAGTCGACGATCTGGCGCCACACGTCGCGCACCTGCGGCGAGAGCTTCGGGTCGGCGGCGACGGCCTGCGCGTCGGAGAAGAGTGCGGGGTTGACCCGGCCGTCGGGGCCCGGCGTCGCCATCGAGCCGATGATCGCCGGTGCCAGGGCGCCCATGGCGTCGAGGACCTCCTGGTTCACCTTCGGCGGGGTGGACGCCAGCGCGGCACCCAGGCTGTCGTGCTCAACGGGGGCCGGAGCCGCGGCGGCGGTCCCGGATACGGCGACAACGGCGGTGAGGGCGACGGCGGCCGCGGCGAACGGGAGGTTCAGTCGCACGGGGAGAATCCTTACGGTCGGCGGATGTCGATCGCGCGTCAGTCTATTGGCGAGCGCGGCTGATATCGAATGCGCGTGTAGCGAGCACCATAACCCCAGGTGGCTGTGACCAGCGATTCTGGTGATGCAATTGTTACTAATGAGTTGCATGTGACGTCAGATCGGGGGCGGCGGACTGCGCTCCCGACGGTCGTGCGGAGTCATCTGGTGGTTAGATTCAGGCATGCGCGCAGACAGCGGGACCCGTCCCTTCCTCGGTCGGCTGGCCGGGACATTGCTCGTCACCGTCCTGGCCGCGGGGGTCGCCGTCGGATGCGGCCGCTCCGACGACGGTGGGACGGTCACGATGCTGACGCACGACTCCTTCGACCTCCCCTCGTCGCTGGTCGACCAGTTCAAGGCCACCACCGGCATGACGTTGAAGGTGGCGAAGTCCGGCGACGCGGGCAAGCTGGCCTCGCAGATCTCGCTGACCCCCGGGTCGCCGAAGGGCGACCTCGTCTACGGCATCGACAACACCTTCGCGTCGCGGCCGGTACAGGCCGGGGCGCTGGAGCCCTATCACTCACCCGCGGCGGCCAACGGCGCCGACCAGTACGCGCTGCCCGGCTCGCCCGGCCTGCTGACCGCGATCAACCGGGGCGACGTCTGCCTCAACGTCGACTCGTCCTGGTACGACAGCCGCAACCTGACCCCGCCGTCGAGCCTCGACGACCTGGTGAAGCCCGAATACCGTGGGCAGGCCGCGCTCCTGGACCCCGGCACGTCGTCGCCGGGTATCTCCTTCCTGCTGACCACCATCGGCCAGAAGCGCGCCGGGTGGGAGGACTATTGGCGCAAGCTGGTGGCCAACGACGCGACCATCGTCTCCGGGTGGGCCATCGCCTACAACCAGCTGTTCAGCGCCGGAGCCGGTCACGGCACCAAGCCGATCGTCGTGTCCTACGCCTCGTCGCCCGCCGCGACGCCCGGTACCGCCGCACTACTGGAGACCTGCTTCCGCCAGGTCGAGTACGCCGGGGTGCTGAAGGGTGCCGCCAACGTCGCGGGTGCCCGTAAGGCCATCGACTTCCTGCTCAGCCCGGCGGTGCAAAAGGCGCTGCCCACCGCGATGTTCGTTTATCCGGTGACCCGCGACATCCCGCTGCCCGACGGCTGGGCCACGCGCGCCCCGGCCCCGGAGTGGACGGTCAACATGCCGCCGGACTACATCGCGCAGAACCGGGAGACGTGGCTGCAGCAGTGGCGCGACGCCGTCGGCAGGTGACCGGCGGGCGGGCGGGCCTGCTCGCGCTGGCCGCCGTCCCGCTGTCGTTCCTGCTCCTCCTCTTCGGTTGGCCGCTGGCGGCCCTGTTCACGCGTGCCTTCGCCGACGGCGATCCGGTGGGCCTGTTCGAGTTGTGGCGTCGGGCGGGCGCCGGCCCGCTGCTGGCGTTCACGCTCGCGCAGGCCGCCGCCTCCACCGTGCTCACCCTGGTCGTCGCCGCCCCCATCACCTGGCTGGCCGCGCGGCTGCGCTTCACCGGTTCGCGCCTCTTCCTCGTGGTGGTCACCCTGCCGTTCGTGCTGCCCAGCGTCGTCGTCGGCATCGCGTTCCGCGCGTTGTTCACCGGACCCCTCTCCTTTCTCCCGTCGAGTCTGGGCGGCGCCCTCGACGAGGCGGGCCCGGCGCTCGTGCCGGTGTTGTGCGCCCATGTATTCCTCAACACCGCCGTCGTGGTGCGGCTCGTCGGGGCGACCTGGGCCGGACTGGACCCGCGGCTGGTCGACGTCGCGCGCGTCGCCGGGGCCTCCCCGCTGCGGGCCTTCGCGACCGTGACGCTGCCCCGCCTGCGACCCGCGATCGCCGCCGCGACAGCGCTGGTCTTCCTGTTCTGCACCACCAGCTACGGCGTGATCATGGTGCTCGGCAACGGCCAACTGCGGACCGTCGAGACGGCGATCTACACCGAGGGGGTGTCGAATTTCCGGCTGCCGGAGGCCGCGGCGTTGTCGGTGCTGCAGATCGGCGTCGTCGCCCTCACCCTCGTCGTCGCCCGGCTGCTGTCGCGGCGCGCGATGGGTGATCGGCCCGCCGACGCACCGGCCCCGCCGCCGCGCGGGGGCGCGCGCGTCGCGATGGCGGCGACGCTGGTGTGGACGGCGCTGTGGCTGGTCGTCCCGCTGGCCGTCCTCGCGCTCTGGTCGGTGCGCCCGGCCGGCCCGGGCAGCTGGACCCTCGCCGGATACCGATCCCTGGCGGCGCAGGTGAACGGGATCTCCCCGCTCGCCTCGGCGCTGCTGTCGCTGGCCACCGCGGTGGTCGCCGCGACCCTGGCATTTCTCGTCGGAGTCGTCACCGCGGTCGTCATCACCGGGCTGCGCGGCCCGATGCGGGCCGCCGCGGAGGTGATCTCCACCGTCCCGTTGGGGGTGAGCGCGGTGACCCTGGGCTTCGGCTACACCTTGGCGCTCGCGCACTGGCCGGCCTGGTTGTCCTCGTCGTGGCTGGTGATCGCCGCGGTGCAGGCCCTCGTCGTCATGCCGCTGGTCATCCGCATCGCCGTCCCCGCCTTCGAGCGCGTACCCGCCGGGCTGACCGGCGCGGCGCGCACGCTGGGGGCCTCCCCGCTGCGGGTCTTCTCGACCGTGACGCTGCCGATCGCCGGGCGCTCGCTGGCCGCCGCGGGCGGTTTCGCCTTCATCCTGAGCCTGGGCGAATTCGGGGCGACCAGCTTCCTGGTCCGGCCCGACACGACGACGCTGCCGGTGATGATCGGAACCGCGCTCAACCGGCCGGGGGAGGCGAACCTCGCGACGGCCATGGCATGTTCGGTCGTGCTCGTCCTCGCCACCGCCCTCGCCGTCGCGGTCGTGGAAATGGTCCGGCCCGGTGCGGGGAGTCTGCTGTGAGCCTGGAATTGCGGGGAGTCTGCGTCGACTACGACCGGACGCGGGTGGTGCGCGACGTCAGCGCCACCGTCGCGGCCCAGGGATCGGGGCCGGTCACGGCGATCCTCGGGCCGTCCGGCTGCGGGAAATCGACACTGCTGCGGGCCATCGCCGGCCTGCAGCCGCTCGCGGCGGGGACGATCCTGTTCGACGGGGAGGACCTCGCGGGGATTCCGGTACACCGCCGCGACTTCGGGATGGTGTTCCAGGAGGCGCAACTGTTCGGCGGGCGCTCGGTGGCCGACAACGTCGCCTACGGGTTGCGCGCCCGCCGCTGGTCGCGGGCGGCGATCGCCGCCCGCGTGGAGGCGATGCTCGACCTCGTCCGGCTGCCCGGGCTGGCCGACCGGCGCGTCGAGGACCTGTCCGGCGGGCAGGCCCAGCGGGTGGCGCTCGCGCGCGCCCTGGCCCCCGGGCCGCGGCTGCTACTCCTCGACGAGCCGCTGGCCGCGCTCGACGCCAATCTGCGCGGCGAGCTGGCTGACGACATCGTCGACATCGTCGCGGCCACCGCCACGCCCACCATCGTGGTCACCCACGACCACGACGAGGCGGCGACCATGGGCGAGCAGGTCGTCGTGATGCGCGACGGCGCGATCGTCGCCGCCGACACGGCGAGCCGGGTGTGGCGCTATCCGCGCGACGAGTGGACCGCGCGATTCCTCGGTTGGGAGCACCTGTTGCCGGTCTCCGGCGGCGATGGTGACCTGCGCACCGAACTCGGCGTCGTCCGCGCGGCCGACGCCGGCCTCGAACCGGGACGCCGCGCATCGGCGGTGGCCATCCGCGCCGAGTCGCTGCGCGCCCGGCCCGCGAGCAGCGGCGACCGGGCGGAACCGCCCGTGCTGCCGGTGCTGCGGGTCCGCGAGCTGCCCGGGCGCACCCAGGTGGTCCTGGACGGTTCCGGGCTCGCCGCGCCGATCGCCGAACTCGGGGCACTCCTGGAGGACGGGGGCGCGGGTGCGCCGGCGCCGGGTGATCCGATGGCCGTCACCCTCGTCGGCGCGCGGACCGGGATCGTCGCCGCCCCGGCGGCACCGGGGGTCGTCGTGGCCGGCGCGGTCATCCGCGACGGGAGGCTGTTGCTGGCGCAACGGTCCTATCCGCCGCGACTGGCGGGACGCTGGGAGTTGCCCGGCGGCAAGGTCGAGGCCGACGAGGACGACGCGTCGGCCCTGGTTCGGGAGCTGGCCGAGGAATTGGCGATCGAGGTCGAGGTCGGCGGGCGCATCGGCGCCGACGTCGTGTTGCGCGAGGGGTTGGTGCTGCGGGCCTACCGGGCGCGGTGGTCGGCGGGCGAGCCGGTGACGGCCGAACACAGCGCGGTGCGATGGGTCACGGCGGGGGAGCTGGCGGCGATGGCCGACGGGGGCGAACTCGTGCCCGCCGATGCCGGCTGGGTTCCCGAGCTGACGGAACTGCTCAGGCCGCCCGGGCCTTCTTGATCGCCTTCTGGATCTGCTTGCGGTTCATCTCGTCGACGTCGAGCTTGCGCAGGCGATGGACGACGACGGGGCAGCGCATGCAGCGCAGGTCTTTGCGGCAGCACTTCTTCTTCGGCTTGAGGTCGCGGACCCGCACCGCTTTCTTCTTGCTACCCACATCCTCCAAATTAGCATAGGGATACCTAAGAGGACGAGTGGCTGACGGAGTGAGGGAGGTCTCACCACGCCGCTTCGATTCTGGTCGGAGCCCGTTACGCGGCTAGGATTGGAAGGTTGGCGACGGCGCCATCCCCGTCGACCCGGTGTCCGGGCGGCCCGCCGTCGCACATCGCCCTTGGCCCCATGATCAGAAAGTCACGCTTGTGAGCGCTGCTCAAAACTTCCGCAACGTCGCGATCGTCGCGCACGTCGACCACGGGAAGACCACCCTCGTCGATGCGATGCTCCGCCAGTCCGGCGCCTTCGCCGAGCGTGCCGAGGTCGTCGACCGCGTCATGGACTCCGGCGACCTCGAGCGCGAGAAGGGCATCACCATCCTCGCGAAGAACACCGCGGTCCACCGGCGCCAGCCGGACGGCACCGAGGTGATCATCAACGTGATCGACACCCCCGGCCACGCCGACTTCGGCGGCGAGGTCGAGCGCGGCCTGTCGATGGTCGACGGCGTCGTGCTCCTGGTCGACGCGTCGGAGGGCCCGCTGCCGCAGACCCGCTTCGTCATGCGCAAGGCGCTGGCCGCGGCACTGCCGGTGATCCTGGTCGTCAACAAGACCGACCGTCCCGACGCCCGTATCGACGAGGTCGTCCACGAGGCGCAGGACCTGCTGCTCGACCTCGCCTCCGACCTGGAGGACGAGGAGGCCAGCCAGGCCGCCGAACTCGCCCTGGAGCTCCCGGTGCTCTACGCGTCGGGTCGCGCCGGTGTGGCCTCGATGACCAAGCCGGCCGACGGCTCGGTGCCCGACGGCGACAACCTCGACCCCTTCTTCGACGTGCTGATGGAGCACGTGCCGGCGCCCAAGGGCGACCCGGAGGCGCCGCTGCAGGCCCACGTCACCAACCTCGACGCCTCGGCCTTCCTCGGCCGCCTCGCGCTGGTCCGCATCCACAACGGGACGCTGCGCAAGGGCCAGCAGGTGTCCTGGTGCCGCGAGGTCGACGGCGAACCGGTCGTCGAGAAGGCCAAGATCACCGAACTCCTCGCCACCGTCGGCGTCGAGCGCGAGCCCGCCGAGTCGGCCGTCGCCGGTGACATCGTCGCCGTCGCGGGTATGCCGGAGATCATGATCGGCGACACCCTCGCCGACCCGGAGAACCCGCAGCCGCTGCCGCGCATCACCGTCGACGAGCCGGCCATCTCGGTCACCATCGGCACCAACTCCTCGCCGATGGCCGGGCGGGTCTCCGGTCACAAGCTGACCGCCCGCATGGTCAAGTCTCGCCTGGACTCCGAACTGGTCGGCAACGTCTCGCTGCGCGTCCTCGACATCGGCCGCCCGGACGCCTGGGAGGTGCAGGGCCGCGGCGAGCTGGCGCTGGCCATCCTCGTCGAGCAGATGCGCCGCGAGGGCTTCGAGCTCACCGTCGGCAAGCCGCAGGTGGTCACCCGCCAGGTCGACGGCAAGCTGCACGAGCCCTTCGAGCACCTGACCATCGACGTGCCCGAGGAGTACCTGGGCGCCGTCACGCAGCTGCTCGCGGCGCGCAAGGGCCGTATGGACCACATGGCCACCAACGCCCACGGGTGGGTGCGGATGGAGTTCGTCGTCCCCTCGCGCGGCCTGATCGGCTTCCGCACCGACTTCCTCACCGAGACGCGCGGCACCGGTATCGCCAACGCCGTGTTCGACGGTTATGCGCCGTGGGCCGGCGAGATCCGCGCCCGCCACAGCGGTTCGCTGGTCAGCGACCGCCAGGGCACCGTGACCCCGTACGCGATGATCCAGCTCGCCGACCGCGGCACCTTCTTCGTCGACCCCGGTGACGACACCTACGAGGGCCACGTCGTCGGGATCAACCCGCGCCAGGAGGATCTCGACATCAACGTCACCCGCGAGAAGAAGCTGACCAACATGCGTCAGTCGTCGGCGGACGTGATGGAGACCCTGGCCAAGCCGATGCAGCTCGACCTCGAGGGCGCGATGGAGTTCTGTGCCGCCGACGAGTGCGTCGAGGTCACCCCCGAGGTCGTCCGGGTGCGTAAGGTTCACCTGGACGCGACGACGCGCGCCCGCGAGCGCTCGCGGGCCAAGGCGCGCGACGCGAACGTGTAGGTTCACCGCGCCGCAGGAGGCGGTGACGGACCGGTGGAGGGGAGACGGTTGGTGCGCAAGTCGGGACTGGTCGGTGCGGTGGCGGTAGCCGCCGCGGCCCTGGTCGCATCGGGCTGTATGGCCAGTCCGCCGCCACCCGTGCAACCGAGTGCACCGGCACCGGTCCAGGCCGAGTACCCGACCGAGAAGACCATCTACGTCGCCACCGACGCGATCGGCGCCGGGTTCAACCCGCACCTGGCGGCCGACCAGTCGCCGGTCACCACGGCCCTCGGGACGTTGACGCTGCCCAGCGCCTTCGACCCGGTGCCCGGCCCCGACGGCGACCTGCGCTGGGAGCTGTCGCCGTCGCTGCTCACCTCGGCCACCGTCACCTCGACGGCCCCGTTCACCGTCACCTACCGCATCCAGACCGACGCCCAGTGGTCCGACGGCCTGCCGATCACCGGGGACGACTTCATCTACCTGTGGCAGCAGATGTCGCGGCAGCCCAACGCGGTCTCGCCCGCCGGGTACCGGCTCATCGACTCGGTGCAGACCGGGGCCGGCGGAAAATCCGTCGTCGTCACCTTCGCCTCGCCCTATCCGCGCTGGCAGGAGCTGTTCAGCGCGCTGCTGCCCAGCCACGTGCTGCGGGCCATGCCCAACGGATTCCAGACCGGCATGGACGCGGGCAAGCCGGTGTCGGGCGGCCCGTTCTCGATCGTCGGCATCGACCTCGCCCGCGACGAGGTGCGCATCGTGCGCAACGACCGGTTCTGGAAGGAGCCGGCCAAGCTCGACCAGATCGTGTTCCGCCGTCCCGGCACCCAGTCGCAGACCGTCGAGTCGCTGCGCAGCGGTGACTCCGCGCTGGGCGTGGTCAGTGCCGGACCCGCCCAGGAGCGGCTACTGTCCTCGCTGCCCGGCACCGTCGGCCGTCGCAACCTGCAGGCCCGCGTCCTGGGGATCCATGTGAACACCCGCACGGCGGCGATGCGCACCCCCGCGGTGCGCACCGGGATCTTGGGCATGGTCAATGCCGACCTGGTGCGCTACGCCGCGGCCGGGGACGACGACGTCGCCCCCTTCGCCAACACCGTCTACGTGCCGTCGGACCCGAACTACTTCGACCCGGGCCGGCCGCACCCGTCGGCCGCGACGGTGATGGACCTGCTGGCCTTGGCCGGCTTCCGGCGCGGCACCCCGCCGCAGCGGCCGCATCCCGCGCCCAAGCCGCCGCACGGCGGCGCCGCGCCGAGTACGCCCGTGCCGTCCACGTCGGCCCCGTCGGCGGCACCCAAGCCGAGTCGGAGCCACGAGCCGGACGAGCGGATTCCGCCGGGAGTCGCCCCGATCATGAAGGGCGAGGAGCCGCTGCAGGTGACCATCGGGGCGGTCGCGGCCGATCCGCGCACCGTCGCCGCGGCCTCGGCGGTCGCCGACCAACTGCGCTCCTTCGGGGTGAGCGTGACGGTGGCGAGACTGTCCAACACCGACCTGTACGGCTCGGCGCTCTCCTCGGGGCGCGTCGACCTCGTCGTCGGGTGGAATGACGGCGCGGTCGCGCCGGCGACGGCCTTGGCCTCATTGGTCGACTGCGACCAGCCGAAGAAGGTCACCGAGTCGGTGAAGCCCGGTCGCGGCGACGATCCCGCCGCGCAGAGCTACACCAGCAACACCTCCGGCCTGTGCGACGCCGCGCTCATCGACCTGGCCCGGCGGGCGCTGGCCTCGCCCGATCCCTCCGACCTGCTCTACCAGGCCGAGGGCGAGCTGGCCGACGCGTCGATCTACCTGCCCATCTACCAGGATTCGGCACTCGTCGTGGTCACCAACGAGGTGCTCGGGGTCCCTCTCGCCGGTCCGGTGCAGACGTCGATCTTCGCCGGTGCCGACAAGTGGACGCAGTCGTGACGGCCGCCGCGCGCGACGGCAGGCGTCTGCTGCTGGTCCACGCGCACCCCGACGACGAGTCGCTGATGACCGGCGGCACCATCGCGCGCTACCTGGCCGACGGGGTGCAGGTCGTGGTCGTGACCTTCACGCTGGGGGAGGAGGGCGAGGTCATCGGGCAGCGGTGGGCCGGACTCGTCGCCGACGGCGGTGCCGATCAGCTCGGCGGGTTCCGGATCGGCGAGCTCACCGCGGCCCTGGCCGCGCTCAGCCCACCCGGCGCCGAGCCGGTGGCACCCCGCTTCCTCGGCGGTGCCGGGCGGTGGCGCGACTCGGGGATGGCCGGCTCGGCGGCGGCGCGGCACCCGCGGGCGCTGGTGCGGGCACCGCTGGACGACGTGGTCGAGGCGCTGCTGGACGAGCTACGGACTTTCGATCCGCAGGTCGTCGTCACCTACGACGAGGCCGGCACCTACGGCCACCCCGATCACCGTCGGGTGCATGAGGCGTGCGCGGCGGCGGTGGCGCGCCACACGGCCGAGACCGGGCGCGCGGTCAAGGTCTACGAATCGGTGACGCAGGCGTCGGCGCTGGCCGAGGGACTCGCCGCGGCCGCCGACCGCGTGCCCGCCGGGTGGCGGATGCCGCAACCGGGTGAACTGCCGAGCTATCCCGACGACGAGATCACCGCGGCGGTCGACGTGAGTGCGGTGTTCGACCGCAAGGTGGCCGCGCTCGCCGCACACGCCACCCAGGTGTCGGTGTCGGAGTCGGGCCGCGAATACGCGCTCTCCAACAACATCCTGGCGCCCATCGGGGCGGTGGAGCACTTCCGCCGCGTCGATCCCGGCGTCGACCCGGCGCGCCGCGAGACCGACCTGTTCGAGGGAGTCATGCCATGAGTGATCCGTTCGCCGAGGCGGTGCTGCGCGTCTTCCTCTTCCTCGACGGCATCATCGTCGGAATCCTGTCGGTGGTGTTCTTGACGCCCTATATCGGGACGACCGCCGCACCCGTCGGCATCCTCATCGCGCTGGTGGGCAACGGGTTGCTGCTGTGGTTGGCGACGGGGCAGGTGCAGACGCCGTGGAATTGGCTGCC